>NZ_MZGV01000050.1 GCF_002029235.1 Clostridium oryzae | reverse complement strand
TCTATAATTATTATAGTTATATCCAAAAATATCCTATTAGATTTGGTTAAAGGAGGGATACAAATGTTTACTTTAGGCAGCAGAATAAAATTCTTACGCACTAATTCTAACTTATCCTTAGATGAGCTTTCATCAATACTTTCTACAGCCAAAAGCACTCTAAGCAGAATAGAAAATGATAAGGTTTCACCTTCGTCAGATATCCTATTATCTATCTCAAGATTTTTTGGCGTATCTACAGATTGGCTTCTAACTGGTGAAGACTACTCATCGAATAGCTGTAATAATAAAAAATCTTCATCCAAATATTTTTCGTTACTTGAAATATATGAATCTGATGAATATAAATCCGATGATTCGTATATAAAGATAGCCTCAGAGATAGGAGATAGAATATGGTATCTAATGGAACAATTTAAATTTTCAAGCCAGAGTCTTTCTCAATATATTAACAAGATATTTTCTCCATTTTTTTCCATTTCATCTGAAGAAATAATTAGTTTTCATTATGGCAAAAAAATACCCAGCAAAGAAAATCTGTTTATTCTTTCAAAAGTATTTAATGTAACAGATGCGTGGATTCTTGTTGGAGACTCCATAAATTCTTCTGCAAAAAATAACAATGAAATTTTAGATTTTGAACTTGGTAAACGTATAAAAATATGTTTTGATCAAATATCTCTTCCTCTAGATATAAAGGCTAAAGCTATTGGTATTACAGTCAAAGACATATTTGATTATCAATATGGTTATATACCTGAAAAGTGTATTTTAGAAAAGATAGCTTATTTTTGTAATGTCTCATTTCAATGGCTTTTTAGTGGAAAAAGTGAAAATTCAAATCTGAGTCAAATACATACTGAATTTAAGCTATCTAACGAAATAAATATTCAAAGAAATGAATCAAATAGCTATAATGATATATTACCACTGCTTTCATCTGTACCTGATGAACTTATAGATGAGATTAAAAAATACATAGAATTTCGTATTTCATATTTAAAATATGAGGATTCTCAAAATGGTATCATAAATTCAAAATCATCCTGATATTTATTTTATTTGTTATAAACGATATGTTTTAGAGGTACCGCTGTGGTAATCGTTTACAAGATTGCTATTAGAATTATATATTTATATATGCATATAGCCTAATCCTTTCATTAATAGTTATTGCATATTTTTATATAATAACTTCATGTTATTAAAAATGTCCCCAATAATCCTGCATCGACTTGCTATGTATGAATTTAAATATCCTATAAGATTCTTATCCCTTGTTATGATTACAAACATTGCCTTATTATAATCCCATTTAATGTATCCAATCCTACTGTTAAACTCTACGATGTCTCCTTCATAAATCTCCTCATTACATTTATCAGTTAACCCAGACGACCCCATTAAATATACGTACCTATTGCTAAGTTTCATTTCAAAAGAATTATTAAAACTCATAGCATACCATTCATATTTTATGAATTGATTTCCACAATAAGATGGTTTCATATAAATATTATAGTACATATGCGCAGATGGCTCGTACCAAGCCCTGATTTTTAAATCCTTCATAAGTCCTTCACTCCAATCAAATACAAATAAGCAGATTAAGTTATATGCATCAATAGCAATGTATTTGAAGGCTTTTCTATATAATTCTATTCATTACTTTATATTGTATATTTTACATTATTATTTGAAATAACAAAAGTGTAGATTTAATTATTGCTAAATTAAAAAGAAAGAAGGGTAGATTTCCTTCTTTCTTTTTCCTATTTCAGAAAAATATCAGTTATTCTCTTTGACATTATTGGTATCGTATTGCAGGAAAATGTTACTACTGTATTAATGTTCCGCAATATGCTTAGTACCTTCTCAACAATAACTTTTACCTTTTCATTATTTTTATTAACTTCTCTGCAGATAGTATCATCCAAAAATATTTCACCCGCGCATTTATTTATTGCTGCCTTTAACCCTTCCAATCCGGATATCTTATAGTTTATTATAGCAAAGTCTATTTCATTCAATCTAAGTACAATAAAATTTTTCATTTCATCCGGAATAACACTGTCTAGCACCTGCTGTATGATATTATTAATTTTTACCTTCACCGTATCAAGCTGTTCCTGTTCCAGCTGTTTATAATCAAATGCTACGTCCAGTACTAAACTGCAGCCTTCTACTGTATTTAGCATAAGTTCGTCTATCTGATTTATAAAACTGCCGGGTTTCGCACTCAAATCCATTCTTATAAAAATATGCTGAAGCTTCAAAATTCCTCTTACCAGCGAGTCCCTATTACCTTTTCTCAAACCTTCAATATCCTTTTTTACATTTTCGGTTAACATAATTACATTTGCTATACAGGAAAGAATTCTAGACTTATCCTCCCTGTCTATTTCAAAAACATCAGCCCACATATCAGAAACAGTCAAATCTTTCTTTCCAAAATCTTTTGCCCTGAGTAGTATTTCATTAAGTCTTTCAGCTGGGTTCGACGAACATCTCATAGGCAACGTTACGTAAAACTTATAAGACACTCTAAATATGCAGAGGTCTATTTAAACTCTTACTCAAAATATCGTATCTGCTTTTCATTATGTCAACCTTCTCAGGGATGATGAACCTAGACTCCTAATAAACCTCATACAAGAATTAGAGTCTTATCTGTTACTTGTTTTAACATAACTTCCTCCTCTCTTATAATTATAAATTTTATATTGAAAACCTTGCGCTGTAACTAGCGCTGTCAGCAATTATAGATAGTCCTATTATACTTCTTACATTATATACTTCTACAGCAATAAGTGAATTCCTCTATTTTCCATGATTCATTTTATTCATATATTCGACCACTATATTCAGACCTGCTGGTTTTATACAGCCTATAACTTAATATAATTCCATCTCATATAGAAGCTGTTAGAAATAAAATCCTCACACAATAATTGTAATATTGATTAATTATAGTTTTTTAGGAAATAATATAACAATAATATAATTTTTAGGAGGTTTTTGTATGGAAACAACAATCATGGCACTTTCTATTGATCCAAGAGTAGAACATGCGCCTCAAGTTCAAACAGTATTAACAAAACACGGATGTATAATAAAAACTAGACTTGGACTTCATGAGACCAGCGAAGATTATTGTGAAAACAGAGGACTAATACTATTAAAAATAAACGGAAAAAAAGATGAAATCAACGAATTAGAACAAGAATTAAAAGATGTTGAAGGTGTTAACGTTAAATCTATGACTCTATAATGAGTCTTTTATCAGAGTCCCATTGTTTTAAATGTCGTTAGCAAAAGCATCTAAATTTATTTAAATATTTGTATTCTATAAAATTAATAGAAATACAACACATATTTTATTGAGGTGCGGTATATGAAATTAGAAATTTTATTTGAGGCTGCAGCAATCACAATTATAGCCATAGTCGTATTCAAGGTAATTACTCTATTAATTAAATAAAATGGAGACTGTTCAAGTCCTGCAGAATTCGATTTTGAACAGTCTATTAAATAAGCTCTATCTCTATAGATTTGTTTACGTAATATTTAGATTCATCCTTCAGCTTTACTCTTGACTTAACTATAATCCCTACCCTTTCTATTTATATTTATAAAATATTAATACATTTCAAAAAATACATTAATTTCGATATTAAACAGTATGATTACGAATACACAGAGCAAAACAGCATAAATTGTATACAAACTAATTATTATCAAGTATTGCAAATATCTGTAAATAATATAAAATTATATTTATACCTTTGTAAATTAGATAATTAACATAGAAAGAGGGTATTTTTATGATAGAAAAATTTTTTAACCTGCTCACAGGTGAACCCTTACCAAATGAAATGAAATCCCATGAAAAATACAACATACCTTTTGGACTAGCTATAATGACAAGTGATTCAGTATCATCTGTAGCTTATGCTTCTCAAGAAATACTGTTCGTTCTCATTCCTATGATAGGAGCATTGTCTTACAGATGGTTAGGGTATATATCATTAATGATAATAGGCCTTCTATTTGTACTTGCAGCGTCATATATACAAATAATAAAAGAATTTCCCCAAGGCGGCGGTGCCTACGTAGTCACAAAACAGAATATCGGTATTTTACCTGGACTGGTTGCTGGCGCAGCACTGCTTATAGATTATATTATGACTGTAGCAGTAAGTGCAAGTGCAGGAGTGTCTGCAATTATTTCAGCCTATCAAGATTTAGCAGATTATAAAGTTATAATTGTAGTGAGTTTAATAATTATATTATGTGTTTTAAACCTGAGAGGCATAAGCGAATCTTCTAGAATATTCAGCGTCCCTACTTATTTATTTATATTTAGTATGCTATTTATGATTATCTACGGAATAATTAGATACACAATATATGGAGCACCTGCTCCTATGCTCCGTGTCACATTAAAAATGAATGGAGATTTAGGAATATTATTGATACTAAAGGCTTTCTCCTCTGGTTGCACAGCACTAACAGGTCTTGAAGCTGTAAGTAATTCCGTACCAAATTTTCAAGAGCCCTCCACTAAAAGTGCTACTAAGGTAATGATAATATTAACAGCACTTATATTAATGATATTTGGTGGTACTTCGCTGCTTGCCAGATTCTATCATGCAATCCCACGGGATAATCTAACTGTGCTTTCTCAAATTGCATATGGGGTTTTTGGCGGAAAAACATTTATGTATTATGTTATTCAATATAGTACAGCTATAATACTTATAATGGCATGTAATACAGCTTTTACTGGATTTCCAATGCTTATGTATATAATAGGAAGGGACGGATATGCTCCTAGACAATTTACAGTCAGAGGAAAGCGATTAAGCTTTTCTGCAGGAATTATATTTCTTGCAACAATAGCGTGTATTCTAATAATCGCATTCAACGCAAATACCCATAGCCTTATTCCTCTATACTCAGTCGGAGTATTTTTATCTTTTGTTTTGGCTCAGACAAGCATGGTTATACATTGGAGAAAGTCTAAAGCTAAAGGATGGAAAAAAGGAATAGCTGTTAATGGTATTGGGTCAATAGTAACATTTATTACTACCTGCGTAATAATAAAAATTAAATTTTTTGAGGGTGCTTGGGTAGTTATTTTGTTAATACCATTAATCGTTTCCTTTATGATTCTGATTAAAAGTCATTATAATTATGTAGCTGAAAATCTTAAAGTTCCCTCAAGCGAACTTTCTAAAATTAATCTCAGCACTACCTATAATCATATAGTAGTAGTGCCTATAGCCAGCATCAATAGAGCAACAGTAAATGCTCTAAAATATGCTAGAAGTATTTCACCTGATGTTATTGCTTTAAATATATCTACGGACAAGCAAGCTATAGAAAGACTTGAAAACAGATGGAAAAAGCTAGATACAGATGTTTCTCTAATATGCAAATATTCAAGCTATAGATCTATTGTCGGTCCACTTGTAGCTACGATAGGATCGATAGTTAAAGCTTCATCAGAAGATGAAAAAGTAACTGTTATTATTCCAGAATTTATAACTCATCAATTGCTTGGTGGGCTGCTTCACAATCATACAGGTTTTGTACTTAGAGAATCTCTCTTAAAATACAACAATGTAATAATAGCCACTTACCCCTACCATTTTAATATGCATCCTATAAAACAATTTAAGTTTTCAAGGAATATTTAATTTCTAGAGACTAAAAATATAAGTATGGCTTACACTGCAAGTTAGAGAGACATATTCTGTCTCTCTAACCTATTTATCAATTTTATCTTTTATTAGCCTATTATACTGATTCAGTGCCGCATTTAAAATCTTACTAGCTGCTACAACTTCATTATCAACTAAATTTCCTTCATGCAGCTTAATTAACTTTTCAAGCTGTTCCCTTAATATTTCTATATCTTTCAACAGATCATCCAGTTCGTTCATCTCAACACCTCCAGTATTATTCTATCCAAAGATGTTTTTCATAATCATTATATAAATTAGTTCTTATTAGTAAGCACAAACTTATCTATGGCTTTTGCAACACCATCATTATTGTTTGTATCCGTAACATAATCCGCCTTTTGCTTAATATTTTCTGTAGAATTGCCCATAGCTACCCCAATACCAGCATACTCTAGCATCGATAAATCATTTTCGCTGTCTCCTATGGCTATGATCTCTTTTCTATCTATATTGTAGAAACCGCTTAGTACTTCAACAGCTTTTCCCTTACAAACTCCCTTATTATTTATCTCGATATTGTGCTTTGCCGAACTTACAACTTCAATCCCTTCTACATAATTAAGTTTAGTTCTGATTTCACTCAATTTGCGCTGATTCTTACTCATGATTTCACACTTAATAATATTATCCTGTTCAAAATCAAATACCTTGCCCCACTGCTCCCTGTTTTCTATATTTTCATACACTATTTTGGGATTTACTATTCTTAGCAGTTGTAAATACGGCATAACTGCTTTAACAAAATTATTTTCATAATATACTTTTTCTGGTGTAATAAACATTATCAGCACATTATATTTTGAAAGTATATCTATTAATTTCGGACAAATACCTTCCTTAAAAACGCCTTTATATATTATTTCATTCCTATCCTTCTCTTTTATTAAAGCTCCATTGGAGGCTATTACTGGAGACTTTACTCCAATCAGGTCTGAATAATACTTAGCATCCACATAAGTTCTGCCTGTGGTAATAACAATATGAATACCTTTATCAAACGCTTTTTTTATTGCTTCTTTAGACGCTTCACTAACTCTTTTATATTTATTTAAGAGAGTTCCATCCATATCTATACAAATTAGTTTATATTGCATAAGACATCACCTGCTTTATTATATTATTTATACTTTTTTTGTTTCTCACTATAAGCCTTTTCACGAAGCTCAATCTATGATAACAGTTTTGTATATTATCTATCATTAGGTAAAAAATAATACAATATTATTAGGGTTCGATGTAAATCAAGAATTTAAGTAACTTTTAATCCATGCAGCTTTTATGCAAATATTTTCAGAAGTTTCTATTTTGTAGTGAATAAAAAAGACAAGTACGTTAATAATTCTAATGGGGTGATGTATAGTGAAAAGAAAATTAGTTATTCGAGTTGGCACAGTTATTGGTTTAGGCATGGCATCATTGGTCATAGGTATTTTGCCATTAATTTTCTCCAAAAAATAAAAAAGTGGTAGGAAGTGATTTCCGTCGGCTGGAAAATGCCTCCTCCAACCACTTCCTACTCTATGCCGGCTCTATGCATTTACAAAGTATTATTTTCTATATTTCTTCTCACAAATTATTTTTCTTGTTTATTTATTAGTATTTTTTTATAGCTTTCTTCATATTTCTTCACATATTATATAGTTGTATTCCTTTAACAATATATACAATTTATTCATACAAATTTAAAATTTATCCACAATTGGGAAAAACATAAATTCCTAGAGACTAAAATACCTCCAATACCTCCATAAGCTTCTCCGCATCATAAACACGAAATCTTTTTTAATTAATATCCTGCACGATAGCTAAAATAGCGGCGATGTGGACGATGTCTCCTATCAAATAGTTCTCTAAGGATAAGAATACGTACTAAATCTCCTAAAATACCTCTTTCTCCAAAACCTAACTGCCTGCTTTCATCTTCTCTCATTGCTGGCTTAATTGTAGATTTTACTTCATCCTCTATATTCATGCAAATATCAGTAACCATTTTTTCTATTTCTTCATTTGATGGAATCCTCATACAACAGCAAGATTTATCAAACATATCACATTGAGAAATTACTTGAGGATAAACTATGATATATAGCTTAGGATACATCCTCCCTAATTGATATTCAGGTGTGTCTGATTCTGAAGAATCCGAATCTCCCATTTGATAATTTTCAGAACTTCTCATACATCGGGGTATTGGAACTCCATTAAAATAATTATACTCGTTTAAATACATTTAGCGCACTCCTATGAATTACTATTTTTTATACATTAATATGTTATGCTATATATATATCTATGTTAATAAAATTTATATCTTCAAGTTTTCACCATTAATATTCTCTACAATGAAAATACCTGAGAGTTTCTTCCCAGGTTCTTTTATCAATTTTAATAATATTTGCTTTTAAAATATGCTTTAAAGTAAAAATGCATCGAGTGCTGCTGTAGGTTTTCCATCATCACCCCAAGCACTTAACTTATATTTACTCCAACTATATGCTCCTTCAGGTTCCCAATAAAACACTCCTAAACCTTTTCCTTCTTGGATAGCCTTTACCCTCAATATAGCCTCTTTAAGCATATCATACGTATTTTCTATTTTAGTATCTTCTCCGCCAATCTCACATATCATTACTTCTTTACCATACCTAACAGCATATTCATTTAAATTATTACTTAAATTATCAATGGTCTCAGTGTAATCCTTTTTAAGCCACCATGGATAATAAGATACACCAATTACATCATATTTTCCGCCATTAGCCTTATGATTATCAAAGAAGCTTATAAACCTTTTTCTGTCATCTCCTTGATCCAGATGAATAATAACCTTTGCTTTCTTAAATACAGCTTTTACCGCTTCATAACCGCTATTTAACAACATTGACAGTTGTTTAAAATTTTTTGTACTACCTTCAGGCCACAGCATTCCATCAGGAATTTCATTACCTATTTGTACCCATTCAGGGTAAACTTCTTTTGACTTTAATGCATTCATAACTTCCAAAGTATAATTATAAACATCCAATACTAATTCTTCAAAGCTGTGATTTTCCCAAGCAGCAGGTTTCTTTTGATTTGCAGGATCTGCCCAGCTGTCACTGTAATGAAGATCTATCATCAATCTAAATCCCATATTTTTTGCACGAACTGCCATTTCCACTACTTCAGCTGTACTGCAATGACCACTGCCAGGATCATCAGAAGGGTTAACCCATGCTCTTAAACGTATTGAATTAATTCCATGCTCTTTTAGAATCTTAAGGCAATCCTCTTCTTCTCCATTATCATTATAAAACGTATACCCTGTTGCCTCCATCTGCTGTAGCCACCCTACATCTGCGCCTTTTGCAAAATTCGTTACTTCAGCATATTGTTTATTTATCATCTTTATCCCCCCCATTTTGTTAATAAATCTTATAGCATACTATGAATATATTAATATGTTATCACCAGATATTTTGTTTATCAATCAAAGCATTTTAATATTTATATGAGAGAATTAAGATTTATGGCAAAAAACAAAAGCCTTGATTTCTCAAGACTTTAAAAACTTTTGGTCTGGGTAACTGGATTTGAACCAGCGACCTCATGAACCCCATTCATGCGCGCTACCATCTGCGCCATACCCAGATAATTTCATATATGCTTTGGAATAAAATCATATTAACCTTATTCCAAAGTTATTATATGAAATTTTATTTTATAAGTCAACTTTTTTATTTTTGCACAGTTGTTGCTATTGATGCCTTTGCTTTTACTGCTGCAGCCGGAGTCACTATGACATCTTTTCCTTTGTTTATTTCACCAGCTACTACTTGTCTAAGATGCTCTATATCTGCATCGGTGAGATATGGTATCTTCTTTAATATTTCTTCCTTGAATTTTGCCTGAGCTGAGTCTATCGTTTTCTCTACCGTAGGCGTGATTCTGAAATATTCATCTACAATGTTCCATACATTCTTTGCTACTGCAAGTTCGTTGTTGTATTTTTCAACACCCATCTTGGCTATTTCTGCATTCTTTTTAGCCTGAATAAATGCTACTGCAGCATCACCTAAAGACTTGATTATAATGGTTATAACGCTTATCAAGCAGGTTATAACTACAGGAACTATTTCGTTTATCACTTGTTGAACCATAACAATCACCTTCCTTTATATATACATACTTTATAAATACCATTTTTTAATATAACTTTCCATTATATGTTAATTAACAATTTGTTAATTTTAATTAATTATAAAATAAGTCACTAAAAATTATCTTTTCAGTGACTAAAATAAATAAATTACTCTTTACTAAATAATTTACAATATTATACAGATTAGTCCTCCATTACCTTCATTAATGATTTTCTGAAGAGTTTTCTGTATTTTCATTTGAACATCATCTGGCATTTTGAAAAGTTTATTTTGAAGTCCCTCTTTAACAAGAACCTCTAAAGATTTACCAAACATATCACTCTGCCATATTTTAGATGGATCACTTTCAAACTGATCCAACAGTGACCTAACAAGCTCTTCGCTCTCTCTCTCTGTTCCCATAATAGGTGATATCTCAGTCTCTATGTCAGCTTTTATAAAGTGTAAGGATGGCGCACTAGCTTTCAGCTTCACACCATATCTGCTGCCCTGTTTTACAATTTCAGGTTCCTCCAGCTTCATTTCATAAAGTTGAGGAGCCACAAGACCGTAGCCGGTTTCTCTCACATCTCTAAGAGCCGTTTCAACTTTATCATATTCTACTTTTGCTTTGTGAAGCTTATCCATAACATCTAATAATTCACTTTCGCCTTTAATGTTGCAGCCGCATATTTCACCTAATATGTTATAAAAAATTGATTTTTCCGGAGCTAACTGTATTCTAGCAGTTCCGTCTCCCATATCCATTTCATTGAGATTACTCTTGTCCAAAAAATCAAATTGATCAAAAGAATCAACACAGCTTTTTATGTCCCGTACTTTGTCTATTTTTTTAGATAATTCACTAACTACATTTAAAAAACTCATTTTCAGCCAATGAGAAGTAGGCAGTTTTTCTATCCACTCCGGCATATCTATGTTTATTTCTCTTATAGGGAATTCTTTAAGTACTCTCTTAAATACGTCATTAACCTGCTGTTGACCCATATTTAATACATCCATTAATTCAACAGGTACATCATATTTTTCCTCAAGTTCCTCCCTTAATTCCACCGTATTCTTATCGTTAACATGAGCAGAATTAAGTATTATTATAAATGGTTTCTTTATTGATTTAAGTTCTTCAACGACTCTTTCTTCAGCTTCTAGATAATCATCTCTCGGGATATCAGCAATAGAACCATCTGTGGTTATAACAAGTCCTATCGTAGAATGTTCATTTATAACTTTCTTTGTGCCAAGTTCGGCTGCTTCTTCAAAAGGTATCTCATAATCATACCATGGTGTAGTAACCATTTTAGGTACTTCACCCTCTGCATAACCTGCTGCTGATTTAACTACATAACCAACGCAGTCTACCATTCTTACTTTGAACTTTATACCCTCTGAAATATTTATTTCTACAGCCTCATTAGGTACAAATTTAGGCTCTGTAGTATGAATTGTTTTGCCTGAAGAACTTTGGGGAAGCTCATCCTTTGCCCGCTGCTTCTTATAATTATTTTCAATATTAGGTATAACCATCATATCCATAAATTTTTTGATGAATGTTGACTTTCCAGTTCTTACAGGCCCAACAACCCCAACATATATATCTCCTTGGGTTCTCTCTGCTATATCCCTGTATATATCGAAATTTTCCAAGACATACCCTCCCACATCCACATATTACAATATATATATATTATTGGGTCAAGTATTTATGACAAAAAAATAGGAAACTTTATTACAAGTTTCCTATTTTTTAAGCTATTCTTTCTTCTCCCTGAATTCAAGCTTAATTCCTGTTCCCTTAAAATCGAAGCTTTCTCTCAGCTGGTTTTCCAGATATCTTTCATATGAGAAATGTATTGCTGAACTGTCATTTACAAAGAACACAAAAGTAGGCGGCTTTATACCTGTTTGCGTTACATAATATACTTTAAGCCTCTTAAAGTTAACTATTGGAGGCTCTTTCATAAGAATGGCTCTACTAATAACATCATTTAAAACTCCAGTAGTTATTCTCTTTGAATAGTTGTCATGACATTCTTTTGCAAGTTCTAAAACTTTATTAAGTCTCTGTCCTGTTTTTGCCGATATAAACAAATAAGGTGCATAAGTTAAAAATTTTAATTTTGCTTGTAAATCTTTTTTGAAACTATCCATCGTTTTATCATCTTTTTCAATAAGATCCCATTTGTTTACAATAACCATTATTGCTTTATTAAGCTCATGGGCATAGCCAATTATCTTTTCATCCTGCTCTGTTATGCCCTCAGTAGCATCCAGCATAAGTACACATACGTCACATCTTTCAATAGCAGCTAATGTTCTTATGACACTATATCTTTCGATCTCCTCTTTTACCTTACTCTTTCTTCTTAAGCCAGCAGTATCTATAAGTACAAATTTTCCTATATTATTTTCAAGGTAGCTGTCTATAGCATCCCTTGTAGTTCCGGGTATATCACTTACTATAACTCTGTCTTCTCCAAGCAGCTTATTAATAAGCGAAGATTTTCCTACATTCGGTTTTCCTACCATAGCGATTTTAACGTATTCTTCATCCTCATCTTCTCCATCTGTGGTATCAAAACCTTCTACTATTCTATCAAGCAAATCTCCAAGATTAAGTGCCTGTTTAGCCGATATCGTAATAGGATCACCAATGCCGAGATTGTAGAATTCATAAGCATTATTTTCATCTTTCAATGAATCTATTTTATTTACTACTAATACTATAGGTTTCTTACTCTTTCTAAGCATCTGTGCTACTTCTCTATCAGCTGCTGTAAGTCCTTCTCTACCATCTACTATAAATACGATAACATCTGAAGTTTCTATGGCTACTGTAGCCTGACGTCTCATCTGTTTTACTATTATATCGTCATTTTCAGGCTCTATTCCACCTGTATCAATAAGTGTAAAACGATAGTTAAGCCACTCAGCTTCACAATATACTCTGTCTCTTGTTACTCCAGGTGTATCCTCAACTATAGATATCCTTTTACCAGCCAATTTATTAAATAATGTGGATTTACCTACATTAGGTCTTCCAACTATGGCAACTATATGTCTTTTCATATTCTTCCTCCTAAATAATCCTTTGCTAGCTTAATTCTTCGTTATATCTGGTCTGCATTGCTGTTTATAAGTTCAATTAAATTATCACCAGTATAGTCACTTATAAGTATTTTCCTATTAAGCAGCTGTTCCATCTGTTCTACTGTCATATCATCTAATAGCACTCTTTCTCCGCTTTTCAATAGGTTCGACGGCATAACCACTATACCTGGTTTTTCATAATTCTTTAACGTATTCACTATATCTGTCCCAGTTAGTAGTCCGCTTACAGTTATTGTGCTTCCAAAGAAATTATTAATTACAGCTTTTACTTCTATGTTTATTTTACTGTTTTTCTTCATAATTATGCTTGCTATATTTTTCATTTCGTATTGAGCTAATGTTCCTGTCACGAAAATAAAACTGCCCTTTATGTTGTCTTTTAAATCGAGAACTGTATCTGAAACAGTATCTCTAAGCATCCTTACCATTCCTACTCCGTCTTCAAGCTGCTCATAATTATTATAAAATTGAGGCTCTGGTATTGTCTCCTTTGCTAATATATAAAATTCATCAGAAAGTCTTACAAAAGGTTCTCCTATTTCCCGTATATATTTCTGCTGCAGTTTTTTCATATTTTCAAGCTCAGCTTTTGCACTTTCTTCATTATATATAATAAGTTTTCTCAGACCTTCTCTATACTTTGTTACACCTACAGGTACTACTGCCACATTTTCAATTGCAGGGTGTAGTTTATAGAGATCTTCAACTGTCTTTATAAGCTCCTCTCCATTATTTATACCGGGACAGCTTACTATCTGACAGTTCATTCTTATGTTTCCCTGAGCTAATTTTTTCAGTCTCACCATTATATTACCCGCAAATCTGTTATGCAGCATATTTACTCTTAACTCAGGATTAGTAGTCTGTACAGATACATTAATTGGACTTATTTTATACCGTACTATTCTATCAATATCATCATCCGACATATTAGTAAGTGTTACAAAATTTCCCTGAAGAAAAGACAGCCTGGAGTCATCATCCTTAAAATATAAAGTTTCTCTCATATTCGGAGGGAGTTGATCAATAAAACAAAAAACACAATTATTAGAACACCTTTGAGCTTTGCTAAGCATTGCATCTTCAAATTCCACTCCAAGTTTTTCATCATATTCTTTCTCTATCTCATAAGTCCATATTTCCCCATCAGGTTTTTGTATATCCACTTCAACATATTCATCGGCCATTAAAAACTGATAGTCTATTATATCCCTTACTTCATTACCATTTATATTTAAAAGTATATCTCCTACTTGAATTTCCAATTCCTCAGCAATAGAACCTGCATTAACTTTCTTAATCTTTGCTGACACGCTTCGCACCTCATTCTATAAATATATTAAGAAATTCCGCATAGCAGAATTCCGTCCAAATTTCTAATTTTTCATTTCTAATTCGTAATTTATCTAGTATTGCTTACCTCTAGTTATGATAACGTACTTTATAAACTTAGTCAACCATATTGCTTTTCATAGAAAAAGCTGTATCAAAATCAATCTAAATTTTGATACAGCGCATTACTAATCATTCAAATCAACTTGTTCTCCTGTTACAAGGTATATAGTTCCTTCACATATATTTGTAACATGGTCGGCCACTCTTTCAAGATACTTACATACGAACAAAAACTGAGTTGCCTGATTTATATCTTCGGGGTTAGTTGCCATTCTTTCTAGCAGTTCAGTAAATACTTTTTTATATACAGCGTCGACCTCATCATCTATCTTGCAAGTTGCATATGCCTTATCAATATCTGCTTCTACATATGAATTCAAAGATTCATGAATCATTTTTTCAACTGTAACCGCCATCTTAGGTATGTCCACAAGTTCCTTTATATATTTCTGTTTTTTTAATATTTTTGCGATTTTGGCCACATCAACAGCATGATCAGCTATTCTTTCCAAATCTGTTACCAGCTTTATTGTTGTAAAAATATTTCTCAAATCCGTAGCTAATGGCTGTTGCATAGCTATTAGCTTTACACATTTATCTTCTATTTCCTTCTGAAGATCATCAACCTTATCATCATTTTCTATAACTTTTTCAGCTAATTCTTCATCTTGATTTGAAAGAGCTAATATACTTTCGTGTATCTGTTTCTCCACTATACTACCCATTTTAAGTATATCATTGTGAAGAGACTGTAAGTTTATATCAAATCCTCCTCTTGTCATTCCATTACCACCCTTCTATAATTTAACCGAATCTTCCTGTAATATAATCCTCTGTTCTCTTATCCTTTGGTCTGTAGAATATATCCTCTGTTTTGCCAAACTCAACAACTTCTCCACTAAGGAAAAATGCTGTATAATCAGATATTCTTCCAGCTTGCTGCATATTATGAGTTACTATTATTACAGTATAGTCTTTTTTTAAGGAATCCATTAATTCTTCAATTTTTGATGTCGATATAGGATCTAAAGCTGAAGTAGGTTCATCCATAAGAAGTACTTCTGGTTCCACCGCAAGAGTACGAGCTATGCATAGTCTTTGCTGCTGACCTCCTGAAAGTCCTAAAGCACTTTTTTTCAATCTATCTTTTACCTCATCCCATAATACCGATCCTTTTAAACTTTTTTCGACGATTTCATCAAGCTTTTCTTTACTTTTTATACCATGAACCCTGGGTCCATAAGCCACATTATCATATATGGACATCGGAAAGGGATTAGGTTTTTGAAAAACCATACCTATTCTTTTTCTTAACTCAATCACATCATAATTTTCATATATATCATTACCCTCATAAAGCACCTTACCATCGATTTTTACAGTATCTATTAAATCATTCATTCTATTCAATGTTCTTAGGAAAGTGGATTTTCCACAGCCAGATGGTCCAATAAGTGCCGTAACCGCATTTTTTTCTATGTCCATATTTATCCCTTTAAGTGCATGCACGCTGCCATAGTGCAAATTAAGATCTGTAGTTTGAATTATACTCATGCTTATCCTCCTTATTTCTTCCCTGTAAAAGCTTCATGAATCCTTTTGCCAATTATCCTCGCAGAGAAGTTAAAAATCAGTACCATTATTACTAGCACAGCTGACGCTCCATTAGCCACTTTTCTTGCATCTGGAAGCATTCCCTCTGAATTCACCTGCCATATATATACTGCTAACGTTTCTGCTGAACGAGTTATACTGAAGGCTGACGTTTTATCAATAAGGCTGAATTTATCAAAATGCAGAATTGGAGCACTCATTCCAGACGTATATATTAACGCTGCTGCTTCTCCAAATATCCTTCCAGCCGATAATATTATTCCTGTTAATATTTGCGGCATAGCAGAAGGGAGTATCGTTTTCTTTATAGTCTGCCATTGTGTAGCTCCTAGCCCTAAGCTAGCCTCCTTAACTTTATGTGAAGCTGCTCTTATCGCATTTTCACTTACCCTTGTCATCGATGGTAAATTAATAATAGTAACAGCAAGAGCACCTGAAATCATAGAATACTGGAACCCTGCTAATTGTACAAATACTATTAATCCAAACAATCCTACAACAATTGAAGGAAGAGATGCCATAGTTTCAATACACAATCTTATACCATCAAGCAAAGGTCCTTTTTTTGCATACTCTGCCATGTATATTCCAGCTCCAAGACCTATTGGAATAGTGATTAACAATGTAAGTATAAGCATATAGAAAGAATTAAATAGTTGTGGTCCTATTCCTCCTCCTGCTTCTCCATATTTAGGCTTCCCAAATATGAAATTAAAGTTGAGTGAGCTTGCACCATTTATAATAATATATCCGATTAAGGCTACCAATAGTAAAATTACAAGAAATGATATGAAATAAAGTGCTGTTGTTGCTATCTTATCTTTTAGTTTTTCATTCAATGCAAGTCACCTCTTCTGCTAATTATTCTTGTAATAACTATAAATATAAATGATACTATGAGAAGTATAAGCCCCATTGACCATAAAGCTGCATTCCATGCAGAACCAGTAGTGGTATTTGCCATATCCATAGTTATTGCACTAGTAAGAGTTGATCCTGGCTGTAATAGATTTTTAGGAATTATCCTAGCATTTCCAATTACCATTTGTACTGCTAATGCTTCTCCGAAAGCTCTCGCCATTCCAAGTACTACTCCTGTAGAAATTCCAGATTTTGCACTTGGTATTATGACTTTTACAATTGTTTGCCATCTAGTTGCTCCCAATCCATAGGAAGCTTCCAAATAATCTTGTGGTATAGTTTTTATTGTATCTGATGAAATACTTGTTATTGTAGGAAGAATCATTATACTTAAAACTATTATTCCAGCCAGCATACTGAAACCTAATCCACCAAAGCTTCTTTTTATAAATGGTATCAGCACTGTTATTCCAATCCAACCATAAACTACTGAAGGAATGCCTACAAATAACTCCATAGCCGGCTGCAGAAATTTTCTCCCAAGCCTAGGAGAAATTAGATTCATAAATACAGCAAGACATATAGCGAGAGGGGTACTTACTATTACTGCTCCCAATGATACCACTCCAGAACCTAATATAAAGTTAAATGTACCAAATTTATTTTCAGATGCTTTCCAGTTGCCAGAAAATAAAAAATCACTTAGAGGATATCCGTGTTTTGTAAAAGTTTGAATTCCCCTTGAAGTTATAAAAAATATAATCGTTATAGTCAATATAATTATAAAGAAGCCACAGAGCGTGGAAAAAATTCTACCAGCATACTCATTCTTTATTTTAGTCATCAGAGTTCTCTTTCTCACCTTATCACACTCCACACCTTTTTTGCTATAGACTTAATTGCTAAGACTGACTGATATTCAGCCAGCCTTAGCAGTCTATCTTGATGTCTTCATTTCATCTACTGGATAATATCCTAATTTTAAAATCTGAGGCTTAACATCTTCTGAAGTTAAAAATTCAATAAAAGCTTTAGCTACTCCTGTAGCTTCTCCCTTTGTGTACATATGTTCATATGCCCATATTGGATATTTACCCGAGGTAATATTTTCTTTATTCATTTCTAGACCTTCATACTTCAGTACTTTCAAACCTTTTGTATTTTGTGCACTATTTAAAAATGAGGATGCTAGATACGAAATTGATCCCTCTGTTTCTTTAACTGCACTGGCTACTGTTCCGCTGCTGTCTTCTGTAAGTGATACTCCTGTAGCTTCTTTAGCGCCATTAAGCCCATATTTTTCGAAAATAGCTTTTGATCCAGAGCCATCCGGCCTTGTTATTAAATGTATCTTTAGATTCTGACCTCCAACTTCTTTCCAGTTCTTAATCTTTCCTGTAAATATATCTATGAGCTGCTGCTTTGTAAGATTATCAACCTTTACCTTTTCATTTGCAACTGCTGCAAAACCTACTACGCAAACCTTATGATCTACAAGTGCTTTTGCATCATCTGCTCCAAGCTTTTCTTCTGCTGTTATATCTGAATTACCTATCTGTACATTACCTTCAGATACTTGGGTTAATCCTACGCCGCTTCCTCCTGCTTGTACATTAACGGTAGCATCCGGATATTTTGCAGTAAACTGCTGAGATGCAGTTAAAGCTAATGGCTGTAATGCCGTTGAACCTGATGCTGTTATAGAACCTTTTATTTCAGAACCTGATTTTGAGCTTGTCGTACTCTTATTAGTATTATTTTCAGCTTTCTTAGTACATCCTGCAAATAGACCAACCACCATAAATATTCCTAATGCAGATACTATCAATCTTAGATTTTTCTTTTTCATTGTAATTTAACCTCCATTCAAATGACTAATCCTTACAAGTAATATATTAGTATGCCAACGTTAAGCTCGTATTATACTAATGTTAAATAAAATTTACAAAGAGAATTCTTCTACATTCGAATTCAGCTTATCTAATATGACATCCAGTTCTTTAACAAGGTTATCAACTATTTTCTGTACTTCAATTTGATTTCTAACTACTTTGTTTATCTTTTCTCCTGATTCTGCATAATCTTCTGTAAGCTTATTTACATCATCTAAAGAATCATTAACTACTGCATTTTCAGTATTAAGGCTTTCTATGCTATCATTCATATTAACAATAAATTTAGAAATTACTTCAATACTATTAAGCATGGAGTTATAAGTTTCTGTATTTATATCTATGGCCTTCACTTCATCCTTAGATATGTCGTTAACATTCTTAATGTGAGTGCTAGTTTCCCACACATCGTTATCAATATTTTTAAGTAAATTATCTATGTCCTTCATGTAGCTACTCACTTCTTCAGATAATATTTTTATTTCATTTGCAACTACATTGAATCCTTTTCCAGTTTCACCTGCTTTTGCAGCCTCTATTGACGCATTCAATGACAGAAGGTGTGTTTGCTTTGATACATGTGTAACAATATTTGTTATACTTTTTATGTTCTTAACATTATCAAGAAGATTTGTAAATGCGTAACTCGCTTTTTCTATTTCTTTTTCGGATGTTCTGCTTATAGTATTTAACTTACTTATAGCTTCTATACCTTTTTTATAATTTTTTCCTACTTTTTCATTAAGCTGTGACAAATCCTTACTGCTTTCTGTAAGCGCAGCTGTTACACCGAGAGTACTTTTAAAAGATTGAAAGCTCTTACCAATGCTCTCATTAACCTTCATATTATTCTTAAGTACAACTTGAGAAGTATCACTTAACACCTCTGTATTTCCTGACACTCTGGTTTGATTTTTTTGTAAAGCTTCACTTATAGACATAAGTTCCTGCATTACATCTTTTATATTTTTAACAGTCGCTGTAAGGTTAGAACTCATTTTATTAAAACTATCTGCTAAGGCTCCTACCTCATCTCCAGTGTCAATTTGAATACAGCTGTTCAATTTTCCCTTGGATATCTCTTCTGATCCTTTCATTAATATTTTTAACGGTTTTAGTATTCCTTTAACAATTAAATTTATTAAAGGCAATATCAAAAGTATCATTATGCCCGTAGCAATAAGGATTATAATTCCTATTAGTTCAGCACTGTTTTTTATTTCCTTTTCCTGCACCGTAAGCACTATAATATTTCCAATTTCCGGCAGTGTTGTATAAACAGCTATATATTTTCTATCATTATCTATGTAATTCAAAATTCCAGTATTTTTTTTAGACAAGATATTTTTATTACTAAGTAATTGGTTTAGTTCCTTTATTTCAGATTTCTTATTTATATAATATTTTTGAGGATGATATATATATTGACTATTGTTATCAACAATAAATGCATATCCAGTATTTAAGAAATGAAAGTTTTTAAATCTTTCTGAGAAATAACTTGGATAGATATTTTCACCCGCAGTTCCTATTACCTTACCATACTTATCTTTTACAGGAACTGCTATAGTTATAACAGCTTGGCTTGTTTCGGTTGACACATAAACCTGGCTCATAGAATTTTTTCCACTAAGTGCTTCTTTAACATATGTATTGTATCTCATATCAAAATTTATAAGCTTTTCATTACTGTCGCCTACAATTCTTCCATCAGCATTTGTAATGAATATATGTTCTTTATTTTTATTATTCTCATTGTAATCTTTTAATTTACTATTTATTTCTTTTAATATATCCGTTTTATTGATATGATTTGAAAGATAATTAATAACTGAACTATCTCGCGATAATACCTGCATTTCCTCCATTTGTATTTTCACCATATTATCAAAGTTTTCATATACTTCATTGACTATTATCCTCATAGAATTTCTATCCTTCCGTAATATATCCGATGAAGCATATCTGTAGGTAACCACCGAAGTTATGACCATAGACACAACAATAAGCATTGATACTGCTAACGTTATTTTTGAATATACAGAACTTAAGTTGAACCTTGTCCCTATTTTCCGCCTATTTTGCTTTCTACCTTTCTTCTTTTCTGTGCGTGTTTTTATTTTTTTCATTTTTATCCCCCATTCACTATAAGCTACAATGGTAGGATATATTAACAATGTTATTTTCATATTAAGTTCATGTTAAATAAAAAAAGGGTAGGAAGTGATTTTCGTCGGCTGGAAAATGCCTCCTTCAACCACTTCCTACCCTATGCCGACTCTATGCATTTACAAAGTATTATTTTCTATATTACTTCTCTCAAATTATTTTTCTTGTTTATTTATTAGTATTTTCTTAAGAGCTATCTTTATATTACTTCGCATATTATATAGTTGTATCCCTTTAACAACATATACAATTTATTCATCATAGTTGAAAGTTATCCAAAATTGTCAAAAATCATAAATTCCTAGAAGCGAAAAAAAGATGAGCCGCCCATTTGAGACAACTCATTCTGATTCAAAGCTATTAACTTCATTTTTTATTTTCTATCACAGGAATTACAACTATAAATTTACTGCCTTTGCCAATTTCACTTTCAACATTTATCGCACCCTTAAAACCTATAACTATATGTTTTACAATAGCCAGACCTAAACCTGTACCTCCTTTAGTTCTAGATCTTGCCTTATCAACTCTATAGAATCTCTCAAATAGCCTGGGTATCTTATCTTCAGCAATACCTACTCCTGTGTCTTTAACCCATATACAGCAGCCTTCTTTTTTCTTTTCGCTACCAATTGTAACAACATCGCCTTTTTCGGAATATTTAATGGCGTTATCTACTAAATTAATAAGCATTTGCTTAAACCTATCCTCACTGCCTTCTATCGTACATTCGTCTGATACTTCAAGCTTTAGCTCTATAGCTTTTTCTTTAGCAGCATTTTTCATAAGATTATAGACGTTTCTTATTTCATCACCTACACTGATTATCTCTTCACTTTCTTCTTTGTGATGCTCTAAGTCAGAAAGTGTAAGTATATCATTTATAAGTCTAGTAAGTCTATCTGCCTCATCATTTATAATATTTAAAAACTTATTTTTGTTTATATCATCATTAACATATCTAAGCGTCTCAGCAAAACCTTTTATAGAAGTAAGCGGTGTTTTTAATTCATGAGACACATTTGCCACAAATTCGGTACGCATATTTTCAAGCTTCTTCATATCTGTAATATCCTGAATAACAGCAACTATACCTATATGCTCTGAAGCATTTACAATATCAGCTGTGCGTATCCTTAGTACCCTTTCCTGAGGCCATAATATTTTTATTTCACTATATATATCTTCTTTTCCAATTGCAAGAACATTGTACACATCAATGTCTCTTATTACATCCATAAGCTGTTTTCCGATACTATCTTTACTTATGCCAAATATTTTTTCAGCATAGGGATTTATCATTATAACTTTTTGATTTCTATCTATAGCAATTACTCCACTATCCATACTTCTCAGTATAGCCTCCAATTTGTTCTGCTTTTCCTGAGAATCATTTAACGCATTTTGTATAGTGTCTGCCATGTAATTAAATGTATCAGCAAACTCGCCTATCTCATCTTTAGTTCTGAGTCTCACTCTCCTATCTAATTCACCCTTAGAAAACTTTTTAGTAACGTTCTCAAGTTCCTTAATAGGCCTTGTAATAATATATGAAAGCTTCAATGAAATTATAATAGTAACAATTATTACCAATAACACTGTTAAAATATAATATTTTATATACTTAGTTCTTAATAGTTTAAGCATTTCCAATGATATAGAACTTCTTATAACATAACCGTTATGAAAACTTGATGCTACATACAGCATGTTTTTTCGTAAGGTTCTACTATACCTTATACTTATTCCATAGCTTTTTTTTCTTGCTGCTATTACTTCTTTACGATTATTATGGTTTTCCATTGTTTTTGCGTCTGCAACTGAATCGTAAATAACCTTGCCATTCCTTTTTATTATCGTTAGTCTATATTCTTTATCCTTCACCTTATCATTTATATTAATATTTTCTGGACTCAAATTCGTAGACTGCAAAATCCCTGAAATGAGCTTGTTGTTGTATTTTAACTCTTTTTCCATACTGGTGATATATTCATTATTTGTAATAAGAATAAAAAGAACTGTAGTTACAGACATACATAGAAGTACTGTAAAAATAACAAAAAGCATTACTTTTCTCTTCATATCATTCACCTAGATTAAATCTATAACCTACTCCTCTTATAGTTTCAATAAATTTAGGATTCTTATCATCTTCCTCTATCTTTTGCCTCAAATGCCTGATATGAACATCTACAGTTCTAGTTTCGCCTATATAATCGTAACCCCAGATTTTATCTAAAAGGAAGTCACGTGTCATCACTCGTCCCTTATTCTTTATAAGCATTTCTAGAAGTTCAAATTCTTTAAGCGTAAGCTCAACTTTTTGCCCATCTTTTGAAACCTCATGCTTTTGAAAGTCAATGCTCACATTTGCAAATTTAAAACTATTTTCAAACTGTTGAGTAGCTGTTCTTCTAAGTACAGCCTTTACTCTTGCTACAAGTTCTCTTACCGAAAATGGCTTTGTAACATAATCATCTGCCCCTAGCTCAAGTCCAAGTATCTTGTCCAATTCTTCACTTCTCGCCGTTATCATAA
Organism: Clostridium oryzae; assembly: GCF_002029235.1. GTDB lineage: Bacteria > Bacillota > Clostridia > Clostridiales > Clostridiaceae > Clostridium_AE > Clostridium_AE oryzae. Next base: position 4,341 of record NZ_MZGV01000050.1, on the reverse strand, counting down.
TTATAGGTGTATTGGATATATTCATGTCTTTTCTTATTTCCTTACATACATCATATCCATCCATCCCCGGCAGCATCAAATCAAGCAACACAAGCTGAGGTACCTGACTTTTAGCTATTTTTAAAGCATCAATTCCATTTGAAGCAGTTAATACGTTATACCCATTATTTTGCAAGTTAAATTTAATAAGTTCTACTATGTGTTCCTCATCATCTACAACCAATATTTTCTCTTCAGCCATTCAAAAGATCCCCCATCTTTTTATTTTTCTGATAAATAAACAAAGGAAAACATTCTTCCATTTGAACCTTTATCCCTTCTGTAAGAATGAAACTTAGGAATATCACTGCAACAGGTACAAAAATCTGCAGTGATAATCCTATCTTTATCTACTCCTCTGCTGCTGAGCTGAGTTTCTATGCATAACTGCATATCAAGTCTGTTATCATTAAATATATTCACATTTTTATATAAACTATCCTTTTGAAATAAATTTTTAACTTCTTCTCCAACCTCGTAACAACACACACCTATATGGGGACCAATTACTGCATATACATTTTTCATGCTTGTACCATAGTCATCTTTCATCTTATCAAGCGCTTCTATCGTTATTTTGCTGAGAGTTCCTCTCCAACCACTGTGAACCGCAGCACATACCTGATTTTCTATATCATAAAGAAGTACCGGAACGCAATCGGCAGTAAACACCCCAACCGCAGTATCATACTTATTTGTAATAATACCGTCTCCCTCTTTTGCTTCGTCGCCATATTTGTGTATATCTATACCATGTACTTGTCTTAAATAACCCACACCTTTCAACCTAAATATGTGTTTGATATCTTCAAGTACTTGTTCGTTTTCTTTGTTCCTAAAATCAAAGTTTATATTATTTTCACCGGTTGAAAACACAAAATCAGCTCTGCCTATTGTGTGTTTGATAAATTTGTAATTTCCTTTATCTATAATTTCCATTAATAAACCTCTTTATCATTTTCACATATTTCAAATCCAATTTAAAGCTATATACTGCAGTTTTTACATAGTTAACCTAAATTTAACTTATTTATCTGACATAAGCTTTTTAACTTCATCTATAAATGTATTTACATCCTTAAATTGTCTATAAACTGATGCAAACCTTACATAGGAAACCTCATCAACATTTTTGAGACTATCCATGACCATCTCTCCTATGTAATCAGACTTGACTTCTGTAAGCATTTGATTACTTATATTTTTTTCTATTTCCTCGGAAATTGATTCTATTTGTTTACGAGATACAGGTCTCTTTTCACAAGCTTTTATCAATCCATTTACTATTTTACTCTTATCAAAAAACTCTCTGCTAGAATCTTTTTTTATAACTAGTATAGGAAGATCTTCTATCTTTTCATAAGTTGTGTATCTTTTTGCGCATTTAAGGCATTCTCTTCTTCTCCTAATAGAAATATTATCTTCCGTTGATCTTGAATCTACTACTTTACTTTCTTCATAACCACAATATGGACATTTCATATTCTCTCTCCTCTCAACTGCTTATCCATAGATTGTCCTAATTATAACATATAAGGAAGTAAGTTATAACCCCTTATTTTCTAAGCATCGGGAAGTTTATTGTCCATGTTCCCAGCATCAACCAATATAACGTCTACACCTATCTTTTTTACATTTTCCCAAGGTATTTCAATTGCTTCCACCTTACTTAACCATGAAGCCTTATGTATTGGGATTATTACAGATATTATTTTATATTTTTCACAATCTACTTTCATATCTTTTATATATCCCATTTTACTTCCAGAATTAATATCTATAACCTCCATCATTCTGATGTTATTTATAGAATACATTGAATACTGCATATCTTTATACACCTCCCCTCTTCAGATCTTCTGCTTGATTTAGGATATATTAGATTAAAATTTTATAGAAGTTTAACTATATATAGTATGTGCAAATTCAGTTTTAAAGCAAAAGACCTATAGTCATATAAAATTATGCATATTCAAAAGCTTTTAGCACTTTGAACATGCATAACTAACGGTTAAATAAGTATTGTTTTTTATATAGATAAAAATTTGAGCCGTTTACTTATTATGCTGCAAAAAATATTTATGATATTTTACTTTATGCAAGTAATATGCTTAAAAGAAAAATATGTTCATTTTTTATTATCTCTAATATAAGTAGTTAACTTGCTTCAGTTAAAATATCTAGTGTGCTGCTCTAAACATATTTTCGCATATGTTTTAGTGCAGTTTTTTCTAATCTAGACACTTGTGCCTGAGATATTCCTATTTCATCGGCTACTTCCATCTGCGTGCGTCCATCAAAAAACCTCATAGTAAGTATAAGTTTCTCTCTATCGCCTAACTTTTTCATTGCTTCTTTTATAGCTATATTTTCTAACCAGCTGTCATCAACATTCTTATTGTCACTTATCTGATCCATAACATATATAGCATCTCCACCATCATGATATATAGGTTCAAATAATGATACAGGGTCTTGTATCGCATCCAGTGCAAAAACAACCTCTTCTCTTGGTACATTTAATTCCTTTGCTATCTGTGACACAGTAGGTTCCCTCTTATTTTCATTTACCATTCTATCTCTTATTTGAAGTGCCCTATACGCTATATCTCTCAACGATCTACTTACTCTTATAGAATTGTTATCTCTAAGGTACCGCCTTATCTCTCCTATAATCATAGGAACTGCGTAAGTTGAAAATCTTACGTTTTGGCTTAAATCAAAGTTGTCTATAGCCTTCATAAGACCAATACATCCAACTTGAAATAGATCGTCAACATTTTCGCCTCTATTATTAAATCTCTGTATAACACTCAAAACAAGTCTAAGATTCCCTTTTATAAATACTTCTCTTGACTCACTATTTCCATCCTTCATTTTTTGAAGCAGTTCTCGCATTTGTGCTTCTTTTAAAACTGGTAACTTAGCAGTGTTTACTCCACAAATTTCCACTTTGTTAATCATCATCTAGTCATCGCTCCTTTAGAGTAATTGCATTATAATTATTTCCTCTAAAGAAACTTTTTATACTAAAGACAAACCTACAACATTTTACTAATTTCCTTTTTCAGTCTCTTAATTATTCTCTTTTCAAGCCTAGATATATAAGATTGAGATATTCCAAGAAGATCAGCTACTTCCTTCTGAGTCTTTTCTCCATTTCCATTAAGTCCAAAACGTAAATTTACAATCTCCTTTTCTCTATCATTTAGTTTTTTCATTGCTAATATTAACAGATGCTTGTCAATTTCATCTTCAATGTAGTTATATACTATGTCATTATCTGTACCTAATATGTCTGAAAGTAAAAGCTCATTACCATCCCAATCTATATTTAAGGGTTCATAAAAAGATATTTCTGCTTTTACTTTACTGTTCCTTCTAAGATACATAAGTATCTCATTTTCAATACATCTTGATGCGTACGTAGCCAATTTGATTTTCTTCTCTGGGTCAAACGTATTTACTGCCTTTATAAGTCCTATAGTTCCAACGGATACAAGATCTTCTACACCTACACCAGTATTTTCAAATTTTCTAGCAATATACACTACCAACCTTAAATTTCTCTCGATTAACGTTGACCTTACATTTTCATTGCCTAGCATAAGTTCACTTACAAGTGCTGCCTCTTCTTCTCTTGAAAGAGGAGGCGGTAAAGCATCATTGCCACCTATGTAATACAATTTTTTATATAGAAATTTAAATTTTGTAACAAGTTTATTCAACAACATAGCTATTTTCATTTTCATTCCCCCAAACACTTATATCATGTACCTAGAAAGCAGTGCCTGATATTCACCTTCCTCGGTAAATCTATTGTTGTATATTGCTATTAATGCTAATTTACAGCAATACTTATTACCTATACGTATCTTTATACTTTCTGGTTTAAAAGCTTTCAATATACTTTTGCTGTTACCCACAGAACAATATGGTATATCAAAGGTTTTAGAAACGTCATAATCATCCTCACTAAATATGTTCTCTGCGACTATCATCACTGGAAGATCAGTGACTGGTTCTTTCAGTTCGTTACCTGTATCTAAAAGCGCCTTAAATTCTTTAGTTCTATTTTTCGATACCACTTGAACATCATAAATATAGCTTTTTTCTTTTTGCTTATCCATAAGCAGAGATACTATTCGTGATACAAATATGTATATAATCATAAGTGCCAAAAGTTGTTTTGAGCAATGAAAATTATTAATGTCTAATCTAAAGATATCATTTCTTTTATATTCTGCGTAAATGAAAATTCCACTTAATATAAAGCCATATAATATAAAAATGATAGTAGAC
>NZ_MZGV01000049.1 GCF_002029235.1 Clostridium oryzae | reverse complement strand
TTATAATACTGATACATTTTGACAAAATAGCAGGAGGCTTTTATGGTATTTTTTAACAACGATTCTAATAAAAACTTTTTTAAACAAATTATAAAAATAGGATTACCAATTACTATACAAAATTTAGTCCTATCATCATTAAATCTAATTGATACAGTAATAATTGGAGGCTTAGGTGAAGTTTCAATAGCAAGTGTTGGTCTCGCTAACCAATATTTTTTTCTCCTTGATCTGCTGCTTTTCGGAACTGTAAGCGGTGCCTCTATATTTACTGCGCAATATTGGGGAAAAAAAGATATAAAAAATATAAAAAGAATATTAGGTTTATGTCTTATAACAACTATATTGATATCCTTCATTTTTATGTTGTTAGCTTTGCTAAATTCTGAATATATAATAAGTCTCTTCTCAAAAGATACTAATGTAATTAGGCTTGGAGGTCAGTATCTAAAGATTATATGTTTAAGCTATGTTGTTACTGCTATAACATTTTCCTTTTCATTAAACCTTAGAAGTATAGGTTATGTTAAGACTCCTATGATTATTAGTATAATTGCTCTACTTATAAACACATTACTAAACTATATTTTAGTATATGGAATCAACGGGTATTTTAAATTTGGAGTTAAAGGTTCTGCAATAGCTACGCTAATTGCAAGATGTTTAGAAATGATATTAATGATATCTGTTGTGTATATTAAAAGGTATCCATTAGCTTCCACTCTAAGAGAGTTGCTTGACCTTTCATCTTATTTTGTAAAACGATTTTTTAGAGTATCCATTCCTGTTATTTTGAACGAGAGTATTTGGGCACTAGGAATCACAGTATACGCTGCTGTTTATGCTCATATGGGTACAAAAGTAATTGCCTCTACAAACATAGTAGGACTCATTGAAAAAATAGCTATGGTTATATTTTATGGGCTTGGAAATTCTGCTGCCGTAATGATAGGAAACAAAATAGGAGAGAAGGATGAGAAATCAGCTTATGATTATGCAATTAAATTTATAATTTTAAGTCCTGTATTAGGTTTAATAATGGGATTTATATTATATTTTGCTGCACCACATCTGTTAGTTGCGTTCAATGTATCTAGAACGGTGCACATATATGTAGTAAAGCTTTTACATATAATGTCATTTTTTCTTTGGATAAAAATATTTAATTATACGAACGTAGTCGGCATCCTTCGAAGCGGTGGAGATACAAAATTTTGTTTATTTCTGGATGTTGGCGGCATGTGGCTTATAGGCGTGCCTCTTGTTTGTTTTGCTGGCTTATATCTGCATCTTCCTATATATACTGTTTACATTTTTGTTTATTTAGAAGAAGTAGTTAAATTCATTATAGGCTTGCCTAGAATAACCTCAAAGAAATGGATTAATAATTTAGTTTCTCATTAGGCTTTATTCATTCTTAACACTAAGTTTTTGCTGCTAATAATAGCAATGAAAACCTAGTGTTTTATTTTTGCTAAAAATGATAAAGACTGTCCCCAACTTTCTATTGATTTTCCATATTAAACTTTGTATAATAATAAACTGTAATGTTTAGTAATTTTAAACAATATGTTTATAAATAGTGTTAATTAGTATTACTAAACTTTTAGTTTAAAATTTTACATATAACTGTGGAGGTGAAAAATGCAAATCGGAGATAAAATTAAAAGACTGCGTATAGAAAAAGAATTAACTCAAGAAGAATTAGCTAATAGATGTGAATTATCTAAAGGCTTTATATCACAGATAGAAAGGGATTTGACATCACCCTCCATAGCCACGCTCACCGATATTTTAGAGGTGCTTGGCACAAATCTTCCAGAGTTCTTCAAAGAAGAAAAAGAAGAAAAAGTTGTATTTACAAAAGAAGATATGTTTGAAAGTTCTGATGAAAAATTGAAATACTCACTTAAATGGCTTGTATCAAATGCACAAAAAAATTCGATGGAGCCCATCATGCTCGCACTTGAAGGCGGCGGAAGATATATGGAGGACTATCCACACGGCGGAGAAGAATTTGGTTTTGTGTTATCCGGAACTATAACATTGCATCTTGGCAAATACAAATACAAAGTAAAAAAAGGTGAAAGCTTTTACTTTAAACCTAATGTCAATCATTTTGTATCAAACGACGGCAGTACTTTAGCAAAAATCATATGGATAAGTACCCCTCCGTCTTTTTAGCTTTAAGAAATGAGGTGTTAATTTTGGAAAATAACATTCCAGAGGAAAAGGATTCAATTATCCAACTTAGAAATGTAACAAAAAAATATGATGAAAATGTAGTTTTAAAAAATCTTAATCTTACCGTAAGAAGAAATGAGTTTATAACACTTCTTGGACCAAGTGGTTGTGGTAAAACAACTACCCTTAATATTATTGCTGGATTTGAAGATGTGGACGACGGTGAAGTCATATTTGAAGAAAACAATATTAATACACTTCCACCATATAAACGACAGATTAATACCGTGTTTCAGAAATATGCTCTCTTTACTCATATGAATATATATGAAAATATAGCTTTTGGTCTAAGAATCAAAAAAGTAAATGAAAAAACAATAAAAGACAAAGTAAACAAGATGCTTAAGCTAGTAGATTTAGAAGGATTCGAAAAAAGATGGCCGGATTCATTAAGCGGCGGTCAGCAGCAAAGGATAGCCATCGCGAGAGCTTTAGTTAATGAACCTAAAGTATTGCTTCTAGATGAGCCCCTAGGTGCATTAGATTTAAAACTAAGAAAAGAAATGCAGCTTGAGCTGAAAAAAATTCAGCAAAAACTTGGCATTACATTTGTTTTTGTAACCCACGATCAAGAAGAAGCATTGACAATGTCAGATACTATTGTAGTAATGAACAAAGGTATAATTCAGCAAATTGGTACTCCTGAGGACGTTTATAACGAACCTAAGAATAGATTTGTAGCTAGATTTATAGGGGAAAGTAACATAGTCAATGGAATCATGTTATCTGATTATAACGTAGCTTTCGAAGGTATTGAATTTAAGTGCGTTGATAAAGACTTTGATACAAATGAGGCTGTTGAGGTTGTCATAAGGCCTGAGGACATAAAGATTGAAGCTCCAAATTCTTCAAAACTCAGTGGTATCGTTACATCAGTAGTTTTTAAAGGCGTACATTATGAAATAGAAGTTGAAGTAAAGGGAAGAAAATGGTTAATCCATAATACAAAACATGTACAGGTAGGGGAAAATATAGGACTTGCTATTTATCCAGATGATATTCATATAATGAAAAAGTTTGAGGAAGTATCATGAGAAAAAAAACTGCTTTTTCACAATATCCATATTTAATTTGGAGTCTAATATTTATAGTAATTCCCTTATTTCTAGTACTATACTTCAGTTTTTCTAGCAGCAGCGGAACCTTTACGTTAGCTAATTATAAAAAACTTATGGATGTTAACTACATAAGAGTATTCATAAACTCACTAAAGCTTGCACTAATATCAACAATAATATGTCTTATATTTGGATATCCTATAGCATATTTTATGTCTAAAGCAGACTCTAAGATTAGAAATTTTCTCATGCTGCTGCTTATAATTCCTATGTGGATGAATTTCTTATTAAGGACATATGCTTGGATGTCTATAATCGGAAGAAACGGAATAATCAATAATTTCCTTAGAGCCATTGGGCTGCCTGGTGTAAATATTTTATACACAAATTCAGCAGTAGTTTTAGGTATGGTTTACAATTTTATACCATTTATGGTAATACCTATATATACAGTACTTATAAAGGTTGATAAAGATGTTCTTAAGGCTGCTGCAGATTTAGGTGCAAATAGACTCGTAATATTTAAGCGAATAATATTTCCTCTAAGCGTACCAGGAGTTTTTTCAGGCATAACGATGGTTTTTATGCCAGCTGTATCTACGTTTGTAATATCAAATCTGCTAGGAGGAGGTCAATTTATGCTTATAGGCAATCTTATAGAACTTCAGTTTACCTCTGTTGATGACTGGTACTTTGGTTCTGCACTTTCTATACTTATGATGGCGGTTATACTAATCTCTATGGCAATAATGTCCAGATTTGATAAAGGAAACAAAAAAGAGGGCGGTGGTTTGATATGGTAGAAAAAGCATTTAGACGATTCTATTTATTTCTGGCTTACGCTTTTTTGTACGCTCCTATATTGCTTTTAATTATCTTTTCATTTAATGACGGGAAAAATTCATCTAAATGGACAGGTTTTTCACTAAAATGGTATTTTTCATTACTTAATGACGACAGAATATTGATGGCTTTGTATTACACCGTTTTAGTTGCAGTAATAGCTGCTATATTATCAACTATTCTTGGAACTATAAGTGCACTTGGTATTCATAAAATGAAAGGCTTTTCTAAGAAGATCATACTTAATATAAATTATATACCTGTGCTTAATCCAGATATAGTTACTGCCGTCTCACTTATGACATTATTCATCTTTTTTAGATTTGTTTTTAATGGATTCGAATTTGGTTTCAATACACTATTAATATCTCACATTGTATTCTGTACTCCATATGTGATATTATCAGTGCTTCCAAAATTATCACAACTTCCTGAGGACATGGTAAAAGCCGCTTTAGATCTAGGTGCTACCCCAGGTTATGCTTTCAGAAAAATAATACTGTCACAGATAAAATCAGGAATTATGGCAGGTTTTCTAATAGCCTTCACTATGTCTATAGATGATTTTGTAATAAGTTTCTTTACCGCAGGATCGAATGTTACAAATTTGTCTATAGAGATATTTTCCATGGCTCGAAGAGGCCTAAGTCCTGAGATAAATGCATTATCGACGCTGATGTTTATTTCAATATTTATACTGCTTTTTCTCGCAAATGGCAGAGAATTTTTATTTAGGAAGAAGGAAGAAAAATATGAACAGACTTAAAAAAATTATATCCTTGGCAGCAAGCCTCTCCATATTTATTACAATAACTTCCGGATGCAATATGCCTGGAACTTCTAGTAAAAATAAGATAAACGTTTTTAACTGGGGAGAATACATAGAACCAAGTATTCTCAAAGACTTTACAAACAAAACTGGAATTAAAGTAAACTATCAGACCTATGCAACAAATGAAGAAATGTACGAAAAAGTTAAATCAGGTACAAATAATTATGATCTTATCTGTCCCTCTGATTATATGCTTGATAGGATGAGAAAAGAAAGATTACTCCAAAAAATAGATTATGAGAAACTGCCAAATTACAAAAACATTGATGATAAATATAAATCACAAAGCTATGATAAAAGCAATGAATATTCCGTTCCATATATGTGGGGAACCATTGGAATACTTTATGACAAACAGAAAATAAAAGATAAAATTAATAGTTGGAACACGCTATGGAACCCTAAATATAAAGGACAGATATTTATGTCCGATGATATGCGCAACTCCATTGGTATCTCTCTGTTAAGGCTTGGATATTCTATAAATTCTACCAATGCTCAAGAAATAAAGAAAGCAGCTAATGAGCTTATGAAACAGAGAAGTCTTGTAAATCCAGTATATATAGGTGATCAAGTTAAAGATTCAATGCGAAGCGGCGAAAAAGAGATTGCATTTATGTATTCCGGCGACGCAGAAGTTCTTAAAAACGAAGATTCTTCCCGCTTTGAATATGTAATTCCTAAGGAAGGTACAAATATATGGTTTGATAATTGGGCTATACCCAAAAATACTAAAAATAAAACTGCAGCTGAAAAATTTCTAAATTATCTTCTAGATGCTAAAATTAATAAGAAAAATGTAGATGAAATAGGCTATGCAACTCCAAATAAAGCTACATTACCTCTCTTAGATTCAAAAATTAGAAATGATAAATCAGCTTATCCTGATAAAAATGTTTTGAATAAATGTCACGTTTTCACAGATTTAGGTAATGCAAGAAAACTTTATAGCGATGCGTGGCTTAATATAACATCAAAATAAAAAGATAGAGGTGACTAAATCACTTCTATCTTTTTTACTCCAATCCTTCTTACCATATCAGCTAAATCTTCTACTCTTTCTCGAGTAGGTATCTTATCATTAATCAATTCTCTCTGATGGTCTTTTAACCCAGAGTTGTGGACTGTTATAAGCTTGTAATTCACATTAGGATAATCCTTTAGTATTGATGCTACAGTTGTAAGCGTATTTTCTACATCCATATAATCCTCTATTATTACAGTTCTAACTTCATATACCTTGTTAAGGCTTAAAAGATATTTAAGGTTATCAACATTATTTTTCAAATTTGTTCCACAGAGTTCCTGTATCTTGTCCACAGCTTTTATATCTACCATAAACTTATCTGTAACCTCTATAAGCTTTTGCATATCATTAGAATCTTTATCAAAGAATCCATTAGTATCCACAAAACAAGTTAACTCAAGTGGTTTAATCTTTTTAAACAGTTCCGTGACAAACTCTGCCTGCAACGTAGGTTCTCCACCTGATACAGTTATCCCCCTTATAAAAGCTTTATATCCTTCTATTTCGGTATACAATTCATCAACTGTATATTCATGAGTTCTTGGCGATGATTGATGCACGCAATTCTTAATACATGTATCACATTCAACACATAATTTTTCATCAAAAACTACTTTGTTCTCTACGAGCGTTAATGCTTTAACTGGACAATTCACTACACACTTGCCGCAAACTTTACATTCACTCTGCGTTTCTGGATTATGGCAATATATGCATTGTATGTTACATTGCTGAAAAAATATGGCAAACCTGTTTCCAGGTCCATCCACATTCGAAAATGGTATAAGTCTATTTACTACAGCTCTATTTTCCATCTACTCTTACTCTTCTATCAAATACATGAGCCATTGTATTTGAACCATTTCCTAGCATAGCCGTATTTCTAAGTACAGCTTCCCCGTTTCCTGCTCTATTTGCTTCACTCTTCTTAACAAGATATCCTGTAACTCTAATAAGATCTGTATTATGAAGATAAGTAGTTATATATCTTGCACCGCTTGCAAAAGCTCCTTCTATAATATCAAGCACAGCATCTAATTTATTTAGATAAGTTTGATCAAGAGCAAACAAATCTCCTGTTCCTGATGTAAAATATTCATGGAAAGGTGAAGCTTGTTTAATGTGAACTGGCAGTATTGGTTCATCTCCTACAGCAATCCTATGAGCAGGAGTATTATAATGATCTTCTTCACTAAGGCTGGCGCCTACCTGTGCATGAAGAAGGTATTGATCGTCTGTTCTCTCACAATAAACTGCTTTATGAGCTTTAGCTATGTCTTCGACCACTTTTAATATGCTATGAGCTATTTCATCACCCCTCTTAGAAGTACCAAATTTCTCAGATAAACCTTCCAGTTTCAATATATAATTTACAGCATCAGCTAATCCTACTATTCCAAACATCGCTGAAAAATTCTCTCTCTTTATAAATCCTTCTTTTACTAAGAAAGATGTTTCAAAGAAATTAGATTTTTCAACTATAAATTTAATCCTCTTATCCATCATTGTAGCCATTGCTTTGGTTATCCTTGGAAGTTTTTCCTTCAACAGCTCATTAAGTGACGAAACACCCCTTGCTATAGTTCCTAATCTTAACCTAGGAAGAGTGTACGCTCCACCACCGTGCGGAAGGGCATTATAGCAGCTTACTATTCTATAGTCTCCCATTTCACCTGCATACTTCGAGTCATTAGCAAAGGATGGCTTGGATACCTTAAGGCATGCCTCTGCCGCCTTTAAAGCAAAATCCCTTGGTGTTATATTCTTATCGTATCTTATTGACATATTAGGTACTGCATTTTCCAATTCAACTATAGCTTTAAGTATAAGTTCTCCTGCTTTTGTCTTTTCTGGGCCTATATCTGCATGGCAGAAAGCATCCGTTATAGTTTTATCTATATGATTTAAAAACCTCTTTATTTTTATATAGTCTGTTTCCGGATTAGTTATAAATGGGTCTATAAGTTTATCAAGATCTCCAATAAAAACTGGGAAAGATGTTATAGAAGGTACATGTCTATATAGTATAAGTAAATTATCCAAAAGTTCATCAAGGTCCTTAGGCGGATCTAATTCCAAAAAACTGCATCCATTTTTCAATAAAACATAGTAGTTCGGAACTATATACCTAGGGCGATACAATGCATATCCTTCATTCAAATCGCATATCATTTCGTCATCTATATATTTCATCTCTTCATCAGTATATCCTAATATTTCACGTGGATCTAAAAGCCTTTCCGCTGTATTTGCAAGATTAAATAATTTTTGTTCATAAGTATAACTACTGCTAGTAACGATATCCACTATATCGCTAATTTTAGATCTCATATAAAAAATTCCTCCTTCACAATTGTTCAACGCATAACTATATATTAAAACAATAAGGAATTTTATACAATAACTCATATTCAAATTATAAATATATTGCGAACCAAGAAAGTGAATTAAATGAAGATAATGTTTAGTAGTTAGATAATGTTTAGTAGTTAGTGTATGCTTTAAATAGGTAAGAGAAAAGAGTAAAGAGTAGAAAGAAAAGTGAAGGAAGAAATTCTGCTGTGCAGAATTTCTGAGAATTTAAATCTAATTATCGGCAATAACTTTTTAAAAACTAAGACTATACCTAGTATTACAAAAGGACTATTAAAATAATTAGGATCATCTATACAATCAAAATTCAGCATGGCTGAATTTTAACCTTCTCTTTACTCTTTTCTCTTTACTCTTAACTCTCATACCTATTTAATGCACTTTCCCTTTGCTTTTACGTCCTAAGCATTTAATTCTTAATATATTTAAAAATTCCTCAATAAATCTTCTAATGTGTCCCTTCTTCTTATTACTATCTCTGTTCCATCTTCTTTTATCAGTATTTCTGCTGGTCTTAATCTACTGTTGTAGTTTGAACTCATAGCATATCCATAGGCTCCTGCATCCAGTATTCCAATAATATCTCCCTCGCGCATCTCAGGAAGTTTTCTATTCTTAGCTATTATATCTCCGCTTTCACATATATTGCCAACTAAGGTTACTTCCTCTATGTTTGCTTGAGCTTCTGAATCTTTTCTATATATTTCTACATCATGATGCGAATTATACATTACTGGACGTGCAAGTACATTAAAGCCTATATCTGTTCCTACATATTTTCTTTCGCCATTAAACTTAACCGCATAAACTGTCCCTAACAAAACCGAACTCTCAGCAGGAATGTACCTTCCTGGCTCAATTTTTATGGTAATTTCTTTGCCGTATTTTTTAGTCCATGCTTCAATTATCTCATCTAGCTGTTCTCCTAGAAGCTTAATATCTAATCTATCTTCACCTGTTTGCTTATGATATGGTATTCCAAAGCCGCCGCCCATATCAATAAACTCTAGATCTTCAAAGTTTTCTGCTATGGATAATAATGATTTTACACTTTCCACATATGGCGTTGGTTCCATAAAAAGAGAACCTATATGTTGGTTTATACCAATAAGCTTCAAATCATATTTTTTTAAGATTTTCTTCACTTCAGGAACAAGCTTAGCATCTACACCAAACTTAGTATTTTTGCCTGCAGTAACCACCTTCTCACTATGTCCTGCACCTATTCCTGAATTAAAGCGTACAGCTACTTTGCCTCCTCTATTTATCTTTCCTAACAGATCTAGCTGCGAAAGTGAATCTACACTAATATTTACTTTGCTATCTATAGCAAACTTCATCTCATCAGCTGATACATTGTTGCATACAAAAAATATCTGCTCAGGCTTAAATCCTGCTTTCAGTTCAAGATAAATTTCTCCTGGTGACATAGCATCTACATTAAGCCCTTCTTCTCTCGCTATTTTAAGCAGTGAAAGATTACTGTTTGCCTTAGCAGAAAATTGAACCTTAAAGTTTTTATACTTAATTAAATTTTTCATATCTCTGCATCTGCTTCTAAATATCCTTTCATTATATACATATAATGGACTTCCGTATTCCTGAATAAGCTGTTCTGGATTTTTATTGCCATAGAATTCGTTTCTTGTTGTAACCTCTGCACTAACGTAATTCATAATATGCTCACCTCATTTAATAAAATTATTTATAATTATTCATCATTTTTGTTATAATTATTATAAAAGTTTATTGTACTCTTCAAAAGATACAATTTTTAATTTTTGAAAAGGTACAGAAAGGAATATTAATCGATGTTTGAACTCACACCAAATTTAGATACGAAAAGCAGCAAACCCATTTATAACCAGCTATATGAATATATAAGAAATCTAATACTTACGAATAAGCTTAAGGCAGATGAAAAACTTCCTTCAATAAGGTATCTATCAAACTATCTTGGCATCAGTAAAAACACCGTGGTTACTGCCTATGATCAGCTGCTGTCCGAAGGATATCTATACAGCTTGAATCGTTCTGGAATCTTTGTAGAAAAGCTTCAGAATATAAAAGTTTATCATCATAAAGATGATACTAAATTTCTAAATAGAATTAATGAAATACCACCAGATGAAAGTCACAATTTTGATCTTCGTAATGCCCAAATTGATCTAGACAGCTTTCCGTATTCTCTTTGGAGAAAAGTATCAAATGAATGTATCTGTCCCTCTCTAAAAGAACTTTTAGTATATGGTGAACATCAAGGTGAGCCAGAGCTTAGAGACCAAATTGCCAGATATGTTTTTGCAGCAAGGGGTGTAAAATGCACCTGGGAGCAAGTACTTATAGGGGCTGGCACTCAGCAAAGCTTATACATGCTGTCACTTATGCTAAAAGACATAGATAATGAAATTGCATTCGAAGAACCTGGGTATGATGGAGCTAGAAAGGTTTTTATCGATAATGGATTTAAAATAAATCCGATAGAACTCGAAGCAGATGGTATAAGTATCGATAGGTTAATAAAAAGCAACAGTAAAATAGTTTATGTCACACCTTCTCATCAATTTCCATGCGGCATGATCATGCCAGCTGCTAAAAGACTTATGCTACTTGAATTAATCAGCAGACGCAACGGTTATATCATCGAAGACGATTATGACGGAGAATTTAGATATCAAGGTAAACCAATCCCCTCTCTTCAAGGGATGAATAACAGTGAAAGAGTAATTTACATGGGGACATTCTCAAAAGCCCTAAGTCCCGCTATCCGCATAAGCTACATGATTTTGCCGGAACCACTTGTAAATTCCTATAGAAAAAAATGCATGATATATGAGCAACCTGTGTCAAGGCTTGAACAAAAAACTCTGCAGCTTTTTATGGAACATGGATACTGGAGCCGACATATTAAAAAAATGAGAAATATATATAAGAAAAAACACGATCTATTGGTTTCTGCTATTAATGAAATAATGAAAGATAAAGTAGATATAATAGGTAGAGGTGCTGGACTGCATCTACTTGTAAATGTTAAAAATTCAATGACAGAAGCAGAGCTTCTAGAAAGTGCTTCTAGAGCTAATGTAAATGTAAGTCCTACGTCAAAATACTGGTTCAATAAGGAAAATACAAACTCTACAATGGTATTTTTGGGCTTCGCTGGAATAAAGCCTGAAAATATCAACGAAAGTATTATCCGTCTTAGTCATTTTTGGTTTTAATATATATAGCTTAATTAGGAAGTACAAATAAGTCATAGGAAGTTAGATATAAGCCCTGTAGTGAGCAATTATATCTTATTTCCTTGTCCATCATTAAAATTAACATTATATATACAATAAGTGGTAAAAGCATTGTATTTATAATTTGTCCATTGTATAATCAATTGGGCGTATTTTTATGAGAATTATGGTTATATAAATTAGAAAAGGGTGATAGATTTTATGAGAAATAAGGGTAAAAAATTAAAAATTGTTTTAGCTGTCTTGCTCATTATTATTGCTGTATTTTGTGTTAACAAAATTTATCGATATGTAAAAAATGGTCCAATAAGAAAGTTTAACAAATCTTACTACAGCTATTTGTCCAAAGAAGCAAGCGTAAAATCTGCAAGAACAAATTCTATTAATTTTAAAGCATCTAAAACAAAATATAAAAATAATAGCAGCAGTGTTCCGGTTTTGATGTATCATTCAATTGGACATGCTTCCTTTAATCCGTTCGTACTTGATCCTATCAAGTTTAAAGCTGATATGAAATACTTAAAAGATAACAACTATACTACTCTCTCTATAGATCAATTTTATGACTTTATTCTGAATAATGAGCCTGTTCCAAAAAGATCAGTGCTTATCACTCTAGATGATGGATATAGAGACAATTATACCGAAGCTTACCCTATATTAAAAAAATATGGACTTAAAGCTACAATATTTGTTATTACTAATTATATAGATACGCAAAAAAATTATATGACCTCTGACCAGCTTAAAGAAATGCGTAAAAATAATATAGACATTGAATCCCATACATTGAATCATGAAAATCTAGCCAAGTTAAGCTATAAAAGGCAGTTAAAGACTCTATTGGAATCAAAGGAAAACCTAGAAAAAATGCTTGATTGTAAGATTGATTATCTAGCTTATCCATTTGGAAAATATAATTTGGATACTTTAAAAGCTGAAAAAGCAGCAGGGTACAAGATGGCTTTCACTTTTCAAGGAAAATGGACAAACAAATCTAATGGCATACTTACACTAAACAGAGTTTTTGTAAGTGGATTTCATCGATTGGCTTCTTTTGAAAAAAGAGTTAAAACTCCATATTATCTCTTCCAAGAGTTTTACTATTAATTAAATTAGACCTTCATAGAATAATGCTTCTAATTAAAAAGATATTCCTTCAAATTTGAAGGGGTATCTTTTTAATTGTACATAGTTCAATTTCTTTCTTAAAAGTTTTCTATGACTCATATAATAATAGCTTGTACATTTCAATATAAAATATGATATACTGGATTTGGTCAATAATTACATTTTATAGGGGGTATTGCGATGAGATTTTCTTCACTGAAAAAATTAACTTTTTCTACTATTTTTATTTTCTGTTTTGTAACAATTACTGGTTACAAGCTAATAGAGCATAGGCTTTACGCAAAAAATGTACAAGCCATTAATAATGTCAAAAATTCTTATAGCGTTATTGTTGGTTATAACGATAATACTACAGCACAAAATTTAGCTAAAAAATTTCATGGAAAAATTACTAAATTAAATTTTACTCATAAAATGTTCAAAATGAAATTAACAAATGCTAAATCTTCTATTTCAGATACACTTTCGATAATTAACAAAGATAAGGGAGTAGCATTTTCCCAGCCAGTGTACACATATAAAACTACGGATGCTTCTTTTCCTAATGATACTAATTACAGCAGGCAATGGGGACTTAAAAAAGTAAATGCAGTTCAAGCATGGAAATTAAGCAAAACTAACAAGAAGGTTATAGTTGCAGTAATTGATACTGGAATTACGAAAAATCATCCAGACTTAAAAGGAAACATTATAAGCGGTTACAACTTTGTAAAGAACAAAATTGATGCTACCGATGATCAAGGGCATGGTACCCATGTAGCCGGAATTATAGCTGCTACAATAAATAACAAAAAAGGTATCGCAGGTATTGCCAACAACGTTAAAATAATGCCTGTAAAGGTTCTGGATAAATCAGGGGCTGGAGATGATTTTACGATAGCCAGCGGTATATTTTGGGCTGCCGATCATGGTGCAAAAGTCATAAGCATGAGTTTAGGAGGCAAAGTGTATGATTCCGTACTAGCAAAGGCAATTAACTATGCTCATTCCAAAGGTGCTGTATTAGTTGCTGCAGCTGGAAATAAATTTGGTCTTGTAGAAGCTTCACCTCTCAAAGTTTATCCTGTATCTTTACCTAATGTAATAGGAGTTGGAGCAGTAAATAAAAATCTATCAAAAGCACCTTTTTCATATATCGGAGACTATGTAGATATATGTGCACCTGGACAAGATATATATAGTACTTATTTGAAGGATAAATATGTATATATGTCTGGTACTTCCATGGCTACTCCTTTCGTATCAGGTTTAGCAGCTATGATAATTGGTAAGTATCCAAGCTTAACTCCTGCTGACGTGGAACGTGTAATTGAAGAAACCTCCACCGATTTAGGAGATCCCGGTAAAGATGAAAACTACGGTTATGGTTTTATCAATGCAGAAAAGGCTTTGAACGGAATATACTTAAATTCAGTTTCTGCAAAAAATATATCATCTTCAGTAAAGATAAGCTATGGTATCTCAAATAAAGCCAATATATCAATTAAAATATATGATAGCAACGATAAACTTATAAAGACATTAATAAATAGAAAGTCACAAAGTAAGGGGACACACACTATCAATTGGAGCAAAAAAGATAGTAAAAATTCTAAAGTTACAAATGGAAATTATAATATTAAAATAACAGTAACTAATTCAAAAGGCTTGGTTGTTGATACAGTTAACAAATCTGTATCAATTGACGATAACTAGAAAAATTGATTAGCAGCATAAAGCTACTTTAAATAAGAAGTATACAAAAAACAATTGGTAATTATTGATCCATAAATTAAATATATCTTGTACTTCTTTTAAAAGTTGTCAACAATTTACCCTTAAACTGTTGACAACTTTATTTTATTAAACTTAAAATAGTTTTATAATGACTTTTTCTATCGATTAAGAAGGGATTGAAATATATTATGACTTTTAATATCTATAATACACTGACGAAGAAAAAAGAAGATTTTGTACCCGTTCACGAAGGTAAGGTTGGAATGTATACCTGTGGACCTACTGTATATAATTATGCCCACATCGGTAACTTAAGGACCTATATATTTGAAGACGTACTAAAAAAGTCTTTAAAGTATATGGGATATAAAGTTAAGCATGTAATGAATATAACAGACGTTGGTCATCTGCAATCAGATAGTGATGAAGGTGACGATAAAATGTTACTTGGTGCAACAAGAGAAAAGAAAACTGTTTGGGAAATTGCAAAATTCTATGAAGATGCCTTTTTTAATGATTGCAAGAGGCTAAATATTGAAAGACCTACTGTTGTTTGCAAGGCAACAGATCATATACAGGATATGATTAATTTTATAAAAATATTAGAAGAAAAAGGATATACTTACATTGCTAATGGCAACGTATATTACTCCATTGATAAGTTTAAGGATTATAACAAATTAGCTAACCTTAGTATGGAAGAGTTAGAAGCCGGCAGCAGAGTAGAAGTTGATAAACATAAGAAAAATCCTCTAGACTTTGTTTTATGGTTTACAAATTCAAAGTTTAAAAATCAGATAATGCAGTGGGATTCTCCTTGGGGAGTAGGTTTTCCAGGATGGCATATAGAATGCTCTACGATGTCTATTAAATATTTGGGAGAATATATAGATATCCACTGCGGCGGAGTAGATCATATTCCTATACATCATACTAATGAAATTGCTCAATCCGAAGGAGCCATTGGACATAAATGGGTTAATTATTGGATGCATGGTGAATTTCTAGTACTCAATAATGGAAAAATGTCGAAATCTACTGGAGACTTTCTAACAGTAGATAAATTAATAGAAAAAGGATTTAGTCCTCTTGATTACAGATACTTCTGCCTTCAGTCAAAATACAGAAAGCAGCTTGTATTCACTTATGAAAACTTAACTGATGCTAAAAATGCTTTTAAGAGAATAAAGGCTAGAATAAAAAACATATTAGATAATAAGGTTCAAGGTGAAGAAGTCTCCACTGAAAAAATAACTCCATTCATAGATAACTTTAAATCACAGATAAGTGATGATTTGAATTTTGCAAATGCCTTTACTGTATTGCTGGATGTTATAAAAGATGCTTCTCTAAACAATAGTGAAAAAATATACCTTATAGAAGATTTTGATAATGTATTTTCGTTGAATCTGACAGTTGAAGAAGTCCAGCCAGAAACTGCTCCTGAGCATAACGAAGAAATAGAAAAACTTATAGCACAAAGAAATGAAGCTAGAAAGCAAAAGGATTGGGCAAAGGCTGATGCTATAAGAAATATGCTTCTAGAAAAAAGTGTAGAACTACTAGATACAAGAGAAGGCACTACTTGGAAGTATAAACAATAACTCTTTTTATCTGTTCCATAATACAAGATTTAATCTTTAGTTATCCACGAATATCAAAAACACAAGTTTCTATAAACAAATAAAAATGAGAAACCGACGGAGTCTAAAAAATGTCTCCCTGGGTTTCTCATCTTTTTTACTACTTTACAAAATCTATAATCTGATTTGCTATCTCCTTAGAAATCTCGTTTTTATATGTACTATCAGTTAAAAATTCAGCTTGATCAGAGTCTCTAATATCGCCAACATTTAGCAGCACTGCCGGTGAATTTGTTTTTGATAAAATTGTTATGTTTTTGGTTTCTTTTGTTGATGTTTTCGATATATTGAAAGTATTGATAGCGCTGTTTATAGCCTTTGCCATTTCGCTTCCCAGCTTACTTTTACTGCTCGGATAATAGTATATATATTTATCGTGAGCCTGTATTGACACAAAGTAGTCTGATCCTGCTGTATTTGATATACTTACTCTTTGGTCTACAGATACCGTACTATCATTACTCCTTGTATATACTACTTTAATTCCACTCTTCTTTAGAACATTACCTATTCTAACTGCCATATCCTTTGTCAGGTTCTTTTCTGTAATTCCATTAGCCGTTACCCCAGTCTCGTTTCCGCCATATGCTGCATCTATTGTTACTACAGGTGTCGAAGGTGTCTTGAACTTAGGAACCTTGTAATAGAATGTAGATGAGCTCATTAGATCAACCAATCTTTTTATATTAATTAATTGATTACCTGCCCAACGTACATCTGTTGCATACTGGTGTCCCATATTGTCGTAATTCCATCTCATTTCGTACAACGTATCTTGTGGCGTATATCTATTGTTTACATAATTTGCAGATATGAATTTAGCTCCGCCTAATATAGCTGAATCCGCAGAATACCATCCTTCATTATAAGCTTTTTGAGCACCTGCTGTATTTGCGTTGCCATCCACTGCCCCTATGCCATACATATTATAGACTTTCTTTCCATTTACAACTAAAGAACCATTGCTTAATTTTGAAGTTCCATTACCTGTTTCTAAAAGAGCATGTGAAACCAGATATATAGGATTTACATTGCTTTCTTTGCCAGCCTGTAAAAATATGCTTTCTTTCCCATCCAGCACTCCTTTTCCTTTTAGAATTGTGTTTAGGTCAGCTTTGCTTATTCCAGGAAAATAGCTAAGTTTCAAAAACATATACTTTCCGCTTTCACTATTCCAAAAGTTAGCAGGATTCATATAATATTTAATCTGACTCCTACTAGCTGAAACAGCAGTGTTTCCGTATACATTTCCGCCTTTATTAAGTTCCATATCTACAAAACTCTTTAAAGTAACCGGATATGATCTGTATTGTACTATTCCATACATTGTTACGTTAACTGAACTTGAAATATATGTACCATCATAACCAATAGCTTTAACTGTTATTGTATGCTTGCCAATAGATAGAGTACTGGAATCCATAGTGTATTCAAACCCACTTTTATCTCCAAACCTGTAGCTTTTATATTTGCTGTTTACATCTTTTCTTACAATTCCTATAGTTGCTTTGCTAATAAACTTACCATCAAGGTTTACCTGAACTTCTTTAATACCAGAATCATTTAACGCCCAGCCTTTTATGTTTATTGTGGACTCTTTAACTACATCATTAACTTTAGGCGTATCAATGCATAATTTAGCTGGTTTTTTTATGATATTTACTGTCTTCATGTATGTTTTAACTGTACCGTCATTAGCTGTAACAACAACTTTTACAACACCTTTTCCTGCCCTGGTAGTATATGTATCAATCGTAGTGCTGTATCCGCTGGCAGAAGTGTACTTTATAGGATATTCAGGATACTTCCTTACTATATCCGATCTGCTTACCCCAACATAAATCGTCTTTTTATATTTATCATTCAAATATACCTTTATTGATTTTATGCCTTTTTTATTTATAGCCCATCCTGTTAAAGTGATATTTCCATCATCTATGTCCGCTCCATCTGACGGTTTTTCTAAAGCCCCCTGAGTAACCAATTTATTTTTCTCTACATTTCTAGAATCACTGACTTTACTGCCATCATTCCCAACAGCTTCCACTGATATCTTATGTTTTCCATTACTTAACTTACGAATATCTATTTTATATGTAAAACCACTATATTTAGAATTCCTATACTGCGAATACTTGTTGAAAATATCCGGCCTGCTTGCACCATATGCAGCTTTCGCCAAATACTTACCATCTAAATAAAGATTAACTGCTTTAACTCCAGAATCGTTTACAGCCCAGCCTTTTATCAATACATTAACATTATCATATATATATCCCTCTATAGGAGTTTCTATTTTTACTATTGGAACTGATTTTTTTACTGTTACATACTTATATGTAGATATGCTTACACCCTTTTTATCTATAGCTTGTACAGTTATTTTATGCCTTCCCGCCAACAGCTTGTTTATGTCTATGGTATATTGATAACCGGATTGATATGAATTTATATATGAAGGATAAAGCTTTTTGATATCTGAACGTTTAATTCCATATTTAGCAGATCCAATGTATTTATCATCCACAAACACTTTTACTTTGTTAATTCCCGCTTTCGCTATAGCCCATCCTTTTACACTTATGCTTTTATTTTCAATTACTTGATTATCTTTTATACTTTCTAGCTTTACCTTTGGCAAATTCGTCACAACGAAATATCTACTGATAGAAGCTATTGTTTTATTTCTTCCGACGGCTTGTACTGTTATTTTATGTGTACCAGTTTTTAAAGTTACTACTGAAAGCTTGTATGAATACCCTGACTTATTAGAATTCATATGATTAGGATATAATCTACTAACATCACTCCTAATACTTCCATAAGATGCTGCAGCTTTAAATTTACCGTCCACATATATATTTACTTTATCTACACCAGATGAGTTAATTGCCCATCCCTTTATTAGTAGCTCATCGCTGCTTACAACCATATTATTCTTTAAAGAATCTAATGCCATTCTCGGCGGAAGTGTAGTCGTATGAACTTCTATAGGAGCAATACCATAAAACATAAAAATAAGTGACATAAATAGTATAAGTAAACTCTTTTGTTTTTTCACTTCTTCACCACCAAACCCCTTAATATAATGATTTATGTAATATATTTAATTATACTATAAACTTTAATTAAATACATCGCTATATTTTATTATAGAAAGAGAAAAAATGATTTTCGTCTGTTAAGGAACATCTCTTACGATTTCCATACAATAAAAAGCCAGCAAATTCTTCGAATTTACCGGCTTTTTATTGTTCACTTTTATAGTAAATATTCAATTAAAAATCTACCTTTCACCATTTCATAAATGGAATTTAATTAAATCCTATCTAATTAATTTATATATTATTAATGGTTTAGGTTTACGCTTCTGGCACCTCCACTGCATCTATAGCTTCATTTAAGCACTCATCAATAACCTCCTGCGTTATAACAAAAATTTCTGCTTCTTTCTTCTCATTTGCATTCATGTTTCTTTCACCCCTTACATAAATTATTTATTGATTATTATTATAATCACGTTATATTAAAATTAGGTTAAATAAAAATGATTTAAATAAAAATTAACGATATATTATTTTTGATTTTTTTCAGACAAAAATATTGACATTTAAAAAATACAGCATCATTATAAACTGTTTAGAAATTAAGAATTATAAATGAGGAATTCAGGATGAAGTTCAGCTTGGCTGAACTTTTTTACTCATTCCAAATTCCTCATTTTAAACTTCTAGCTATTTACTTGTTACAGCTAAGTCTAAGCTATTAACCGCGAATTTAAACCTATTACTATTTTACAACAATATTGTATATTCTTCCTGGTACATAGATTTCTTTTACAACATTCTTATCAGCAATTGCCGCCTTAACATTGTCATTAGCCATTATCTTTTGCTTAACAGAATCTTTTTCTTCCTTTACATCAATTGAAATAGTAGCTTTAACTTTACCATTTACCTGTACCGCAATTTCAACAGTGCTATCGATAGTCTTCTTCTCATCCCATACAGGCCATTTCTGCTGATATACTCTCTGTTTAAAGCCCAAATTCTCCCATATTTCTTCAACAATATGAGGTGCTACAGGACATAAAAGCGTCAAGAAAGTTTTTATCTCACCTTGAGTGATCTTTCCTGCTGCATATATATCATTAATCAACGCCATCATCGCAGCAATTGCAGTATTGAATTTAAGTGCTTCAAAATCCTGGCTTACTTTTTTAATAGTCTTATGGAAGTTTGACTCAAGCTCTTTTGAGTATTCATCTCCAGTAACTACCATATCCTGAAGTCTCCATACTCTTTCAAGAAACCTTCTGCAGCCCCTAACTCCCTGCTGAGACCAAGAAGCATTAAGCTCAAAAGCTCCTATAAACATTTCATAAGTTCTTAAAGTATCAGCACCAAACTCATTTACGATATCATCTGGATTTATTACATTTCCTCTAGATTTAGACATTTTTTCATTGTTCTCACC
Source organism: Clostridium oryzae (assembly GCF_002029235.1). Lineage (GTDB taxonomy): Bacteria > Bacillota > Clostridia > Clostridiales > Clostridiaceae > Clostridium_AE > Clostridium_AE oryzae. Next base: position 7,359 of record NZ_MZGV01000049.1, on the reverse strand, counting down.
AAGAATCATACCATGAGAAGTTCTTCTGTTATAAGGTTCAGGAGTAGATACATAACCTTCATCATATAAGAATTTATGCCAGAATCTTGAATACAGCAGATGAAGTGTAGTATGCTCCATACCACCGTTATACCAGTCTACTGGCGACCAATATTCTATATTTTCCTTTGATGCAAACATATCTTTGTTGTGAGGATCCATATATCTTAAGAAATACCAGGAAGAACCTGCCCATTGAGGCATTGTATCAGTTTCTCTCTTAGCTTTTCCTCCACAATGAGGACATGTTGTTTCCACCCACTCTGTCATATTAGCTATTGGTGATTCACCATTGTCTGTAGGCATATAATTATCTACCTCTGGTAATGTAAGCGGAAGTTCTTCTTCTGGAATTGGAACCCAGCCGCACTTTTCACATTTTACAAGAGGAATAGGTTCGCCCCAATATCTCTGTCTTGAGAATACCCAATCTCTTAATTTGTAATTTACCTTCTTAATCCCTATTCCTTTTTCCCGAAGCCATTCTATTATCTTCTTCTTTGCCTCGCTTACTTCAAGGCCATCAAGGAATCCTGAATTTACAAGCTTTCCAGTAGCTACATCAGTAAATGCTGCTTCTTGAACATTTCCGCCTTTTACAACTTCAATTATAGGAAGATTAAACTTCTTTGCAAAATCCCAGTCTCTTTCATCATGAGCTGGTACAGCCATTATAGCTCCTGTTCCATAGGACATTAATACATAATCTGATATCCATACAGGAATCTCTTTACCATTTACAGGATTTATAGCTGTAATACCCTCAATAGGCACACCAGTCTTTTCTTTAACTAGCTCTGTTCTTTCAAAATCTGATTTCTTAGCAGCTTCTTCCCTATAATCAACTATAGCCTGCCAATTTTTTATCTCAGCTTTATACTTATCTATAATAGGATGTTCAGGTGAAACTACCATGTAAGTAGCTCCAAACAATGTGTCTGGTCTTGTTGTATATACAGTAAGATGTTCTTCTTTTCCTGATAACTTAAAGTTTACTTCTGCTCCTTCTGAACGTCCTATCCAATTTCTCTGCTGAGTTTTGACCCTATCTATATAATCTACCTTGTCTAAATCTTTAAGAAGTTTATCAGCATAATCTGTTATCTTGAGCATCCATTGGCTCTTTACTCTTCTCTCAACAACTCCTCCGCATCGTTCACAAACACCATTTACAACTTCCTCATTTGCAAGTCCGACCTTACATTGAGTACACCAGTTTATAGGCATTTCAGATTTATATGCAAGACCTTTTTTGAATAATTTTATAAATATCCATTGTGTCCACTTGTAATATTCAGGGTCAGTAGTATTTATCTCTCTTGACCAGTCAAAAGAATATCCTATAGATTTCAACTGCTTTTTAAATCTAGCAACATTGTTCTTTGTTACAATCTTTGGATGAATCTTATTCTTTATTGCAAAATTTTCTGTCGGAAGTCCAAATGCATCCCATCCCATTGGAAATAAAACATTGTAACCTTCCATTCTCCTCTTTCTGGCAATGATATCCATTGCAGTGTAAGGTCTTGGATGACCTACATGAAGTCCCTGTCCTGATGGATATGGGAATTCAACTAATGCATAGTATTTAGGTTTAGTTTTATCATCACTTGTTTTATATGCCTCTTCCTTATCCCACACATCTTGCCATTTTTTTTCGATTAATTCTGGTCTATATTCTTTTACAGCCATTAAATCAAGCCTCCTAGTTCATTAATAAATTTATCAATAAAAAAACCTTCTTCCTCATTTTAGAGGCGAAGGCTCGCGGTACCACTCTAATTGAAAATCATGAATCAGTATAAGACACAATTTCCCACTTAAATGCATCAGTAACGGTAACTACCGATCAGAACTACTAATCATTCTGACAGCTCCAGAACGAGTTCAAGTGCACACTTTCATTACTTTTCACCAGCCAGTAACTCTCTATATCAGCATGTTCTCTAATACTTTCCTTCAATGCTTTAATATTCATTTATACATTATTATATCAAAAGTGACATTAAATAATCAATATTATATTTAAAATTTAAATAAATTGCGAAGTAAATGCTCTAGACGGAATAGTTTAGAGAAAGTGCATTAAATAGGTAGGAGAGTAAAGAGAAAAGAGATAAGAGAAAAGTGAAGGTTAAAATTCAGCCATGCTGAATTTTGATTGTATAGAGACTCTTAATTATTTAGATAATTTTTTTTGTAATACTAGGTATAGTCTTAGTTTTTAAAAAATTGTCGCGGATAATCAGATTTAAATTCTCAGAAATTCTGCACAGCGGAATTTTTTCCTTCACTTTTCTCTCTTCTCTTTACTCTTTTCTCTTTTCTCTTAATTCGTCTTTTATTTACATATCGTACAAAACAAAACTAATACATGCTCTATTTTCCTCAGTATTTTTCGCTTCTATACTTCCTCCTTGAAACTCCACAAGCTTCTTAACAATATAAAGTCCAAGTCCTGCATGACCATCCTTGCTCGATCTAGCTTTATCAGCTCTGTAGAATCTACTAAATACATTTTTCAGTTCTTCCTCTGTAAAAGCCTCTCCCGAATTATAAACTTGAAACTCCATGCATTTTCTCTCCAGTTTCAGCTCTATGTTTATGATACCATTACTTGGAGTATATCTAATGCTGTTAGTAACTATGTTATCTAATATTCTGTCCAATTTTTCTTTATCCACTCTATATTTAGATAATACCTTATCTGCTTTTTTTACACCCAACTCTATAGTTATATTTTTTGAAGCAGAGAGTATTCTGTAATTTTCTGCCTTTTTATTTAAAAATTTTTCAATATCAAGTTCCTCTTTCTGTACGGTCATTTTTTCACTATCAATTTCAGATGCATACTGCATTTCCCTAACAACATTAGAACTTTTAATAGAATTCTCATTAACAACTTTCAAATATCTTTCCGTCTTTTCCTTGTTTTCCAGATTTCCATTTAAAAGTGCTTCCGTATAACCCTGTATAATTGAAAGCGGCGTTTTTAAATCATGAGCTAACGCCTGAACATTTTCCTGTCTCTCCTGCTCTGCCTTCCACTGAGCTACAAGAGAAAGCTGAAGTGCTGTTTTCATATCTTCAAAATCTCTGCATAGTTCCCCAAGTTCATTTTTATAATCATAATCTATAGAAAAATCAAGATCATTCTCTCTTATTTTGTGAGAAGCTTCTTTTAATAAACTGATCGGCTTATTTATTCCTCTAACAAATCTACGTGAAAATATCAACGTAAAAATGATGATATAGATAAATGGGGATAAAAGTAATAGCCCAGCCATAGCCATAATTATTATCCTATGAAATCCGTTTGAATATGTAGCTTTAACTCTATAAGCCAGAAAAACTCCACCCCGAATAGTTCCGTTCTTATCTATAAGAGGAATTATACTTCTAACGTAATTCCAGTTAATATTATCTATATTTATTGAATCATATAACTCTTTTTTTGATTTGACAACTCTATCTTTATATGTTCCATATATATAATTGCCATTTTGATCAAACACCTGATATTTTATCCCTTTAGCTGGTATTTTCTTTTCCATATACTGTTTTTTGCTAATTTTGAGTAGGACTGTCCCCCGGCTTTTTATCATTTTCTTAATGCTAGGAATCTGTTGCTCATAATAATTAGCTGGTTTCGTCCACTTGTATTGTATATTCGCATATATAACATAGCTTATAACCCCATGAATAATTGTGGCACCTAAGCTTAGTGTTATTATAAGTACAAAGTATATTATATATTGTTTTTTCAGAGTTAACTTTTCCATAATTACAGAACTCCTCTTCTGTTCCATTTATAACCAATACCCCATACAGTAGAAATGTACTCTGTGTCCTTGTCCACTTTTGAAAGTTTAGCCCTTATCTTTTTCACATGTTCATTAACAGTAAGATAGTCACCTTCTGCATCATAACCCCATATTCTCTCATATATCTGTTCCCTCGAAAAAATCTGTCCTGGATGAAGTGCAAGAAATTCTATTAAATCAAATTCCCTCTTTGTAAATTCAATATAGCAATCTCCAACTCTGAAGGTTCTCTGCCTTAAATCTATAAAAGCTTTTCCGAAAAAAAGTTCCTCTCTTTTATTTTTGGCATTAATATATTGCGCTCTCTTTTCCCTTCTCAGATGTGCTTCTATTTTTGCCATAAGCTCATTAAGACCAAATGGCTTAACTATATAGTCATCTCCGCCAATATTCAACCCTTGTATTCTATCTGTTTCAGAGGCTTTAGCACTTAAAAATATTATCGGACATGCTATCTCGTCCCGTATCTTCTTGCATAGTTCAAAGCCGTCCATATTAGGCATCATCACATCTAAGATTATAATATCTGGAGCCATTCTCGCTTTTTCAATTCCTTCTATACCATCGAATGCAGTTAACACTTCATGTCCATTTTCTTCAAGCGTATCTTTAAGTAGCATAACCAGTTGTTCTTCATCATCTATTACAAGAATCTTGCTCATATCAAAACTCCTTAATCGTAAACTTTTCGTCCTTCCCATCTATTAAACCATATTGTAGCTAAAAATATAAGTATTATTGAAATGAGCAGTGTAGCTATTGCTCCTCCAAATACTTCTTTGCTGATAAAATTCAATGTTCCTTTTGCAATATAATCTGCTCCTATAACTTCAATTTTGTTTATATTTTTAACCCTATGATACATAAAGAACTTTAAGTAATCAGACATACGAATCGGAAGCGTCCAAGGTATAAACTTCCACATACTATCACCTAACCTAGTACCTCCAATAATTCCAGATATTAGACTTCCTCCACAGCCTAAACCTATTGAAGCACCTTTTCCAAAAGCCAATGCTATACACAGTTGTATTATAAATATTGGCATAGCTGAACCCTGTGCCAAAGCAACCGCTTGTAAAAATATTTTAATATTCATATCTATGTTATAGGCATTCGGCATATAAACAGCTCTGATTTTCAATCCAGCAAACAGTAAAATCACAGATATTAGCAAGCTCATTGTTGATATAAAAAATACCATTAATAATTTTCCCAAGTACATACTCATTTTAGAAAAAGATGTACCTAAAAAGCCATTGAATTCACCAGCCTGTTCCTCCTGACCAACCATAAGAGAAGTTATAAGACCAGCCCCTATAGGCAAAATAGCATATGTCCATATTTGAAAAAATGCATCAAATATCGTAACTGCCGCATTACCTTTTATAGTGTGAGTAAATATATATGCAAGTATTGAACCTGTATATAGAATTGGAATGCTAATCATTAGTTTTCGTATAGCGGTGTTTTTAGTTTTTAGCCACTCTGAGCATAATATTCTATAAAATTTCATAGAATCATTTCACCTCTCTTCTACTAAACCAAAATGATGTTATTAGAGTAAATACAAGAAACATACATAAAGCTGATATAATTCCTAATGAAATAACACTTTTATCAAGTAAAGGATTTGCAGAATTTTTGATATACAATCCATTTACATTTACTCTTACTATTGGGCACATTAACCTCGGAGCTATATTCCATGGAACAAGATACCAAAGCTTAGTTGTCATTGTAACTACCGCTAACACAACTCCTGCTGTTGCCACTACAATACTTAAAGCGGTACCTTTCCAGGTAGAAATAAAAAGCTGAACCGGTATTATAGCTAGTGATGTAATCCAAATAACTGCAATTGCTGAAATTATTTTATTTAAGGGTATCTGTCCCCCACCTATAAGTAATCTTCCAGCTATGATTGTTGCTACTAAAAATATTACGGAAGTCACAAACATATAAAAGGCTATAATAAATATTTTTCCTATCCATATATTAGCTGGTGATATATAGTGCAATCTTAAAGTTCTATAGTTTCCAGACTTTTTCTCTTGTGAATTTACCAGCGAACATATCAACGCAATTGTTAATGGAAGAAGCATTGCCGACCACCAATTGAATAGTAAGCACAGCGCCATATCCCATTTAGATACACCATTCATTTTTACGCTTCTATTTATAAATATTAGTAACCATACACAAAATATAGGTATAATAGCTGTTAACCATCTTACGAAGGTATCCTTTGACTTAATAAATTCTGTTTGAAAAATTCTAAGCATTTAATGTACTACCTCCTCTACTATCTCCCATTACAACTTTCATGAATAAACTCTCAAGGTCTATGTTTTCATCTATTTTGCCTTCGTATTTAAGCTGTCCATTATTGATTATCCCAACATATTCTGCAGTGTGCTGAACCTCTGAAAGTATGTGGCTTGATATAATAACTGTTATACCTTGCTTCGGAAAAGATTTTATAAGTGCTCTTAATTCTTGAATACCTATAGGATCAAGACCATTGGTAGGTTCATCTAATATGAGCAATTTAGGCTTTCCCAGCAGTGCAATAGCTATGCCAAGCCTCTGCTTCATTCCAAGGGAAAACTGTGATGATTTCTTCTTGCCTGTATCTGTTAAATCAACGATTTTTAATACTTCATCTATTCTGCTCTCAGGTATATTCATAAGTTTTGTATGAACCCTGAGATTGTCTCTAGCACTCAAATTACCATATATAGCTGGTGCTTCAATAAGTGCGCCTATATTCTCAAGCTGTTTTCTGTTCCATTTGTTACCGTCTATAAGTATCTCTCCTCTTGTGGCATGTAAAAGCCCAGTTATCGTCTTTAGTGTTGTTGACTTTCCAGCTCCATTGGGTCCTAAAAGTCCATATATAGACCCCTCCCTCACTTTTAATGAAATATTATTTACTGCCAGCTGCTTGCCAAAATATTTGTTTAATGCTTTTGTTTCTAAAATATATTTATCCATCTTAAGTCCTCCCATTACTTTTCCTGACTTCTCATTTAGTATAGGAGCAATTTATAAAAAATCTATAAAGAAATCGGCTAATCGCCGATTCCGGAGGAGGACCTATGTCCTCCGGACCGGAGTTGTCTAACTCGCTCGTTACCACTCGCAGACAACTCGCTCAAGGCCATTTAGGCCTTGAGCCCCTGCGGCGTCCGCTGCGCTTCCAGACCCTTTTGTAACGCTCTGTGGGTACGTAAAGATTATCAATCTTTACGCCCACCCTTTAAACCGGCGGGAAGTGCCTTCCCTGCACCCATCTTTTTTATTCTATGGACTTTTTTATTAAAAGAATACAAAGTTATCCACAGATTTCATAACACATAGTTTCCTCACTGGTGTTCAGAGAATGGAAATGAAATCATATTGACAAGATAAATAGAAAACTTTAGTAGCGGGTCCAAAATTTTAGCATTTAAAAAAGTCAGTATCCTTAGTAAAGTAATGTTTGGACAAACTT
>NZ_MZGV01000048.1 GCF_002029235.1 Clostridium oryzae | reverse complement strand
GGCAGGAACGTATTAAAATATCTTCACTATCAAGACAATTCTCAGAATCATTGACGTAGTCAAAAACACTTTCACCTTCTTTCACGTTTCTACTGATAAATTCAATAAGATTGGTATCTGCTTTGTTATACTTTATAATATTTGATGGAAACACACTGATGTATACTTTATTACCATCAGCTTTAGTCCATAGCAAAGTCTGGATTTTAACTCTAGCATATCTAACTTCTGTGCCATCTAGAAAGTATAAATCTCTCTTAAAAGTACCATTCTTCTTCAATTTATCTGATTCTGGAATGCCAAGTTCTTTACGAACAAACCCTTTATGTATAAAATCACAGTAATTGGTAATAATACTACTGTAGATTTGTTTTAAATGAATTAAGTTGTTATAGGATTTTCGCATTGTAACTTAAATCCTAGACAAAAAGCGCAAAAGGTATTCACTACCGATTGCGCTTTTTGTTTTTTGTTTTATCTGCAATTTTTATTGGCTAAATCTAACTTGTTTACTGAAAAGATTATTGGCTTATAACAGAATTGCAAAGCACTATATTAAGTAGCAAATGAGCTGATTTTAATAAATAAGCTCATTTGTTTTTAGTAAAACTTTCACATTACAATTTCTACTATATTCCTGCAAAAAACTACAAATAAACCTTCCCCTTGTTGTTGACTTAAGTATTTATATTTACTAAAATAGTAAATGTTGTTATAGGGGGAGTAAAAATGTTAAAAAATTCTAGATACGATGAACTTGATTCATTAAGGGGGATTGCGGCTTTAATAGTTTTTGTCTATCACATGACAAGAGTGTTTAAATGGGGCGATAAAATGATTGCCTTAAGTCATTCAGTAGTTTATCTTTTATTTGATGGTCATGCTTCTGTAATGTTTTTTTACGTTCTAAGTGGTTTTGTGTTGTCATTACCATTTTTTTATGGCAAAAAAAGCAGTTATAGAATTTTCATACTTAAAAGATTTTTAAGGATATATATACCCTTTTTAGCTGCAATGGTTCTTTCAATATCCGTATCTATACTTCCATATAAAAACAATATTCATTTTAGTTCTTTCTACAATTTAATATGGAGAGATGGTTTAAACAAAAAGATTTTATTTAATAATCTATTATTAATCGGTAATTATAAAACATATGCATATGATTTTGTTATATGGTCTTTAGTACATGAAATGCGAATATCTCTTATTATTCCAATATTGGTGTTTATATCAATAAAACTTGATTGGAAAAAAATAATTGCAATGTGTATTGTATTATCGACAATCGCATCACTATTATGGGTACGTTTTGTAGATGCATCTAAGTATCTATACAAAAGTTCACCATATGAAACTCTGCACTATATTTCAATCTTCTTTATCGGAATATTATTATCGAAGTATCATAAAAAATTAATTAGTGCCTTTAAAAATTGTAGTATTGAGTTTAAATTGATGGTACTAATCATTTCATTATCAGCCTATGGATATAGGGGATGGGTTCCTTTCCATGGTACTAGCCTCCACTTCTGGGCAATTGAAGATTGGTCTATCGCTTTAGGTTCATGTGGACTGATTATTGTTGCTTTAGGCTCCAAAGCAGCTTCAAAGTTTTTACTAATGAAGCCAATACATTTTCTAGGTAAAATATCCTTTAGTTTTTATCTATATCATACAATTTGTATTTTATTATTATTCAACCTCCTGTATGGAAAAATTAGAACAGCATACATATACATAATAATTACTTTCGCAGCTTTTATAATTTCATTTATAGCATATCATACAGTTGAAGCTCCAATTTGTAAATTTATTAAATCAATCAGAACAAATAATACTATTCAACATACTAAAGCGGCATAAACCCCGCCCGTAAACAAAAAAACATAAATTGTTTGCATTTATAATTTGTAAGTTCAATTAAGAATCGAGGAAAGATAAATGTACTATTTAAAGAAAAGATGCTTGCGCTTGTAAGTTAAAATATTAGTTTATATATACAAAGCAATGTTGTCTACTAAGCCTTTCATTAAATGCATTGTTATTTATTAGTATATGAGAATTTATATATTATCTAATTTCTAGATGCCATATAAATTCTCTTCTTTTTAATATTAATTAGTCACAATATTTTTTAATAACTCTTAAAGGTCTCATCATATCATGATCCTCATGTTCAAGAATGTGACAGTGCCATATATAGTCTCCAGTATAATTTTTAAAATGAGCTATTATTCTCGTTACTTTACCTGGTTCAACTCTAACAACATCCTTCCATCCTCTTTCACTAGGATCCGGATCGACTGGTGCTCCAGTATAATCAATTCCTGTACCATATTCTATAAATTTTTTCTCGTTAAATGTGTTTACATCAAATGGCTGTCGATTGAGTATCTGAAATTGAACAAGGTGAAGATGAATTGGATGTGAAACGTTAGGCGGATTCACAAGTGGATTCGCAATTTCCCATATTTCTATACTGTCATACTCAGGCATTTCTGTAGCGGGATCACTGAACATCTTGTTATTTAACATCAACATATTTCTACCATAATGGTCCAAAGATTGACTAAGAGTAAGTCTTCTTATTCTCTTTGCCATATCTTTATCCAGTTTTTCCATAGGGCGAAGTTTTTTAGGAATTACACTCCTATCTTTATATTTAAGAGGAAGCTCCACCTTAAACTGCATAACATCAACTTTAAAATCCGTTTCTTCAGTATTAAGAATTACAGTATCACCATGTTTTAGCTTTGAAAAATCTATTATAACATCTATTCGTTCAGCTGGATCTAATGGAAAAGATTCTAATTTTACAGGTTCACCTAACAACCCGCCATCAGTACCTATTTGATAGAAAGATTGTCCATTTGAAAGCTTAAGAACATAACCGTTTGTATTTGAAGCATTTAATATTCTAAAACGATATTTTCTAGGCTCAACTTTAAAATATGGCCATACTTTTCCGTTAACAACCATAGTGGCTCCAATAAAAGCACGAACTACTGAAGGATTAACATATTTATTCGGAGGCGTTGTATTAGATGGATAAAAAAGCGAACCATCCGAATTAAAAGTTTTATCTTGTATTATTAGCGGAATATCATATTCATCTTTTGGAAGTCCTAGACTCAGTTCATTAAAATCATGAATGATATAGAAACCTGCTAAACCAGCATAAACATTCAATCTTGTAATTCCTAACGAATGATCATGATACCAAAGTGTTGTTGCCTGTTGATTATTAGGGTATTCATATACTTCCTTACTGAAGCTTGATCCAGTAAACTCATAATTACGAGTAAACCAAGCCTCTGGAAAGCCATCACTCTCAGGAGCAACATTCGCTCCATGAAGATGAACAACAGTACGAACTTCTGGATTATCAATAGCACCGTGTAAAGATTTATCTACTGGCAAAAAGTGTTTTAATGGAAGGTTATTTATCCATTTTGCATAAACAGCTTGATCTTTCATTGTCTCAATAGTAGGTCCTGGATATATACCATTATAACCATATACAAGAGTTTTACAAAAATCTCTATGAAATTTATGCCCAGCACATTTCATTTCTATCTCATAATAGGCATAATTATTTCCTCGTTTGTCTGGATTTAAAACCTTTGGAATTGGGAGCTCATCAACAAATTTGGGAATCGTGCTGGGTATTGATGGATTCACTTCGGGTACGCAATTGTCTTCAGTTAGATGATTTTCTTTCATATGTGTCACCTTCTTTTTAATCTTTTCGTGGTATTTTTTATAATTACTGCTTCTATATATTATATTCGACACATGAAAAAGTAGTTCCTTAAAAACGCCTATATTAGTTTATATATAATTTTATACATACTATGTTAATATAAGCAGTTCTTTTTGGGGTACAAAACAAATTAAACATGTACTATAATATTACTTGGTGATAATTTATGAAGCAATTGATTTTAGCAGAGAAACCATCCGTAGCCCGTAACATAGCTGATGCGTTAAACTGCAAACAGAAAAGGAATGGATTTCTAGAAGGTGAACAATATATTGTTACCTGGGCTTTCGGACACCTAGTTACTCTGTGTGACTGTAAGGACTATGATGAAAAATATGCCTTATGGAACACAGATTATTTTCCTTTTATACCTGACAAATTTAAATATAAAGTAAAGCCCAGCAGTAAAAATAAAAACGTAACCGATGAAGGTGCAAAAAAGCAGTTGGACATAATAAAAGCCTTAGTAGATAGGGAAGATGTTGAAGGCATTATAACTGCAACTGACTTCGATAGAGAAGGTGAACTTATAGCACTTTTGATATTTAAGCATATAAATGCGGCTAAACCTATTAGAAGAATACTTATTAATGAATGGACCCCAAAAGAAATACAGAACGGGCTCAAAAATTTAAAGACCAATGATCAGATGAAATCGCTGCAGGCTGCCGGTGTGAGCAGACAGATAGCAGATTGGGTAATAGGTATAAATTTCACATCAATAGCCACTCTAAAATTTGCTCGTGGTAAAGGGAGCCTTTTAAACATCGGACGCGTACTTATGCCTACTTTAAAAATGATATATGATAAAGATATGGAGATAAAAAAATTCAAATCTGAAACTAACTATGAACTCATAGTTGAATTTCAAGCTGAAGGCGGCTCGTACAAAGGGAAATTCTTTTATGGTAAAAACGATAAATTTCCTAAGAAAGAAAGCGTCGAAAAACTAAATGAAGAAATTCAACATAAAGAAGGCAAAATAATCGAAAAAACTATAGAATCAAAAAATGAATATCCAGCAGCATTGTTCAATTTAAGTAACCTTCAAGGTTTTATTACAAGCAAATATAAAGGCTGGACTGCCGACAAGGTTTTAAAAACAGCACAAAGTCTTTATGAAAAGAAGCATATTACTTATCCAAGAACTGAAAGTACTGCTTTAGAAGAGTCTATAAAGGATAAGGCAAAAAATGTGCTAGAGGTTCTAAAAAAGGATATACCTTTTAAAAATGAAATAATATTCAATGAATCAAAAAAAGTATTCAATAATGATAAAGTTGAAAGCCATAGTGCTATAATCCCTACTTATGTGCTGCCAAGAAATTTGTCTGAAGACGAAAAAATAGTTTATGATGCTATAAAAAACAGATTTCTGTCACAATTTATGGAGGCTGCTGAATATGAAAATACTGAAGTAATTACTGCAGTTGACGGTGGCAAATTTCAAAGGCTCTTCATTACAAAAGGACGAGTACTGAAGAAAAAAGGATGGCTAAAACTTTACAAAGATGGAAAAAAGGATGAACTTCTGCCTCAGTTGGAGAAAGAAGAAGTAGTAGAAATAGTTAATTCTGAGGTGACTAAGAAAAAAAGCAAGCCTCCCGCTCACCATACAGAAAAGACACTGCTAAAAGCTATGGAAACCTGCGGTAAAAACAAAGGTGACAAAGATGAAGAGGATGTCAGCATATTATATGGCTACTCTATCGGTACAGCTGCCACAAGAGCTGAAACTATAAATAAATTAAAAAGTGCCGGATATATAATCGCAAAAGGCAAATCTCTGTTGATTACAGAGGTCGGCATTAATCTTATTGAAAAATTTCCAGTTAAAGATATCATGGATACGGATTACACAGGGCGCCTTGAAAAGAAGCTCTTCGATATGGAAAAGGGTAATTTTGATCAAAATGCATTTCTAAAAGAAATATATAATTTCACGATAAAAGGAGTTAATAGGATAAAATATACCAGTAAAATTATTATAAATGATACTCGGGAAAAAACGCCTTAATCCTTGGTACTGCTTTATTTAATAAGTACCTTACCTATACTAATGTTCAGTAATTAAGAAATTCATAAATCGCTGCAGCGATTTATGCACTTTCCATATCCTGTTGACTTTAATATTGTCAGTATAATTCTCATTACAATTTAAATATACTTATTTTCTAGTATGCGTACCCATTTTAATAATAACAAAAGCAAAATAAAGCAGTAGCGGTATGCCAAAATCAATTGGAACAGATATATACTCCCACACATGTTCCCTTAACTTTAAAAAAAGTACATCATTGTCTCCAATATAATATGTAAGAATTATCATCATTATGCCCCATATTGTAATAATTACCGGGCTTTTCTTTTTTATTCCAACGGTTTGCATAAATGCCTGTAAAGAACACAACATAAGAATTCCTGCCTGTATCATTATACTCCAATACCATAGAGCAACCATAAATGATTCAAAACGGTGAAGATATTTTGTGATTTGAATGGATCTTACAAAGTCCATACTTGCTATTCGCATCATTGCCACAACCTGAGGGCCCATGACCATTAATTCAACGACAAAATAAAAAATGAAGAAAAAGCCTCCAATAAATAAACCAGATACTGCTGAAGAAAGAACTTTCTTTTGGTTGTTTACAATTGGAAAAAGCATACCTACAAGTAATGGAGAAAAGCCAATAAAAGTATCAGTATCTATACTAGATTTAAATACAGTAACTATTCCCAAATCAAAAAAAGGTGTAATTCTGCTAATATCTAGTTCAGAAAGAGAGGCCATAAATACAAGTAAGTAAAAAATTATAGCCATTGCAAAAGCAATTACACTTGTTCTTCCAATAACTTCAGGTCCTTTCCATACTAAGTAACATATTATGAAAACATGTAGTCCAGTTATAACCAGAAAAGGTGTTTCTGGCAGTAGAAAGCCTGTTAGATGGTGAATATACATTGTTATTGAGCTAGATGCAAGAAGAAAAAAATAAATTGCAACAATTAATCCTAAAATTTTTCCAAACACACTTCCAAGTAATTCCTTACTGTACTCAACTATTGTTTTCTCTGGGAAGCTTTTTCCCATAAAAATTGCAATTAAAATAAATGGCAGTACGGTGAATAAACTTATAATCCCGCATATCCACATGTCACGGCCTATTTTTCTAGCTAAAATGCCACTTCCATAATTAATTGTTGCTGGCCACATAACACAAATTATAATATCTCTTAAATGTTTATTATTAATGAGTTCTTTTTCTTTGTGCATATTATTTTTCTCCTTTATTGCATAAATTACTTATGCATTTTTATCGGTTCTAACGGTTTTGCTAATGATACATGGTGAATATCAACTTTAACATTAACAATAACATGGGCGGCTCTAAAAACTTTATTCCAATTCCTACACAGCTTATACCAGTCCTCCTTATGCTGTCTATGTAATATTTTACTTAAACCGATGAAATCTATCTGTAGGTCCTGCGCAGTAGTAACTGTATAATATATATCCTTACGAACCGCTGCACCTAACACCTTCGACAGCTCATTCAATTTATACATGTCATTAAAATCAGTCTGGCACGCTTGTTCCGTGATATTTGCTTTTACTTTGACATTAATTTTATAATATGGAATTTCATTATCAACGTAACTTTTGTAAGCTGTTCTGGCACTTTTAATTTCCATTGTAATAGGCATATTATCATCAGGACAATAGACTACCATTATAGAATCGTTCATTTTGTTTTTTAACCATAATAGTCCTCTCGTCTGCTCTTCATTAAGTGAAGCAGCTAATTTCTTTTCACTAAAAACATATGCACCGCTTGTTCTTAAAACAGGCTCTAATCTTGATTTGTCAACAACAATCTTTGAAGTTACTGGACCTAAATAGGGGTCAAGATAATCTTCAAGAAAATCTTTAAGCATTATACTGTAAGACTTTCCTGATAAATTCTTATTTTCAATTATGTCCTCCAAATATATTGCTGGATCCTTTTCCATCTCAGGTACAACCTCAATCAATTTTCCTGCTTCATCCGGTGTAACTGCAATCAATGTTCTCAAACGAAGCTCGGGATTCCTGCTAAAGAAATCAAATATTTCAAGAGTATTACTTCTTGCCAGTTGTTCCCCTATGATTATCAACTTAATATGAGCCCAAAAGATACGACGAGAAGATATAGAAGACATATTTCGTATTGCTTCAAAAATTGTTTTTCCAGTGCTGGAAACAATCCAAAAAGGTTTATCACTTTTGTCACCAGATTGTGTTTTACTATAAGTATCTGGATTAGCTATTTGTGCCGTCACCTTAAATCCATTTATATTTTTATCAATACCAATGCTCAACACAAAAGCAAGTTCATTTATTTCTCTGGCATTCCAACATCCTGTTAATAAAAGTGAAGGTATAAGAATTAGTATAACAGCTATTTTTTTCATGGAAGCCTCTCCTTTTTATATTAAAAACCATAAATAAGCAATATATAAGTTATTCTTAAAGGTTACAAGATTTACAACTGAAGTTCTTTGTCCCTATTTATTTTCATTGTCTGGTGATGGTTTCATGTTAGCTCCGACTCTTCTAAATCCCCTTTTAGCTATATAACTAGGAAGTCGGTTCATCGCCCACCATGGAGATCTTACCATAACATCCTTAAATTCATTCTTCTTTGCTGATACAAAAGGTTCCATGTAGCTTATACCAAAAGAACGAAGGCCATTTAAATGAATAATAATAATGCTTAAACCCGCTAAGATACCTGGTAATCCAAGCACAGAAGCCATTAGCATCAAAGGAAATCTTATTAGCCGCCCGGAGGCTGATGCATTAAAAGCTGGAATAGCAAAAGAACTAATCCCAGTTAATGCTACTACTATTACCATAGCCTGAGAAACTATACCAGCCTCGACAGCCGCTTGGCCTATAACTATACCTCCTACTATACTTACTGCCTGCCCTGCCTGTTTAGGCAAGCGCAGACCAGCCTCCCTTAAAATTTCAAATGTACCTTCCATTATAAATGCTTCTCCTATACTAGGGAAAGGTACACCTTCACGTGATGCCGCAATAGATAGTGCTAATGTGGTAGGAATCATTTCCTGATGATAGCTTGTTAATGCTATATACATTGCAGGAAGAGTAATTGAAATGAAATATGCCACTATTCTGACAAACCTTGTAAAAGTTCCAACCAAAAAACGCTCGTAATAGTCATCTGCTGACTGAATAAACTCGATGAAAATAGTTGGAGCTATCAACACATGCGGAGTTGTATCTACAACTATAGCTATCCGTCCCTCTAGTATTGCTGCACTAGCTCTATCAGGACGTTCTGTATGTTCTAACTGCGGAAAAGGTGATAGAGGTGTATCCTCTATTAATTCCTCAATATAACCACTCTCAAGTACACTATCCATTTCGATATTGTTTAAGCGTTTTCTGACTTCATTTATTATTTCTTCTTTTGCAACCCCCTCGAGATAAGTAATTAATATTCTTGTTTTAGTTTTTGCGCCTATTATTAATTGTTCTATCCGCAAATCTGGACTTTTGATACGACGCCTAATTAGAGCAATATTGTTTTCAATATTCTCTGTAAAACCATCTTTAGGGCCTCTTACAACATTTTCTGCATTGGGTTCTGAAATTGCTCTTTCCTTCCATCCTGCACTCTCCACTATTAGTGCTTTATTAACTTTGTCTAGCAGAAGTATTGTATTTCCATTAATTAATTGATCTAATATATTATTAACATCATATTCTTCTTTTACATAAATACTTGGAATGCCGTACTCTTTGAGTATTTCAAAAAATTCAACATTATTTTTAGCATTATTAAATTTATCGTTCGCCATTAATGCCCCAATAACTTGTTCGTTGATCAACTCTCGTTCAACCAAGCCCTTAATAAAAATTACTGCTGCCTTTACTTCAGTATCTGGCGTTATTGTAAATTCTCTCACTATTACATCACTGGCATAGCCCATTATCTTTTTTATGTTTTCAATATTAGAAGTTAATTCTATAGAGAGTTCTATCTGCCTAGGCGGCTCTTTTTTGCAATTCTTATCTTTTTCTGTATTCGCACTTTTCTCTTTATTATGATAATATTTAAAAATTGATATAATAATACCCCCTTTGAAACAAGTACTTATAGGCTTATTATGCATCTAATAAAGTTATAATTATTCACATAAAGAAATTAAAAATGATCAGTCAGACTTTCTATATCCAACCGATCATCAAATACTTCACTATTTTAATAGCTCAATTTAATTTTTTATATTTAATACT
This sequence comes from Clostridium oryzae, assembly GCF_002029235.1. Lineage (GTDB taxonomy): Bacteria > Bacillota > Clostridia > Clostridiales > Clostridiaceae > Clostridium_AE > Clostridium_AE oryzae. Next base: position 18,104 of record NZ_MZGV01000048.1, on the reverse strand, counting down.
TTGCAAAACAAGAATCTATTTTTCTGCGAGACATTTACACAATAAAAAACGATGCTGCTACTATTATATAAACAGCAATAAGCTGAACTCCTTCTAACCAGTTAGACTCACCATCACTTGCTAATCTATTGGCAATTAATACAGAAAAAATCAACGCAATTAACTCAAACGCATTAAACACAATGCTCATCGGTGAAAAGATCAAACTTAAAAAGATAAGAACAGGTGTTACAAAAAGAATAATTTGCAAACTTGAACCTAAAGCTATTTCTATAGATACATTCATCTTATTCTTTAAAGCCATCATAACTGCAGTACTGTGCTCCGCAGCATTACCGATAATAGGAACTAAGATAATACCGACAAAGGCTTCACTTAATCCAATTGCCTTAGTCATTGGTTCAACAGTCCCAACAAATATTTCAGATTCAATTCCAATAAAGATGGTTGCAGCCACCAAAATTATTATTGCTTTGTTTAAAGACCACTTTGGAGCAGACTCTTCCTCGGCCTCCGTAGCATACAAATCTTTGTGTGTATAGAATGAAAAAATCAAACTTAATATGTATATAGCAAACATTATAATTGCAACTACTACACTAAGTCCTTCATATCGAGTGGTCAGTAATTTTGAAGCAACAGTATGTGTAAAAATTGCTGGAATTATTAGACCTATTACAGCAAATAGCAGCATACTGGAAGTAACATCAATTACCTTTTGATTAAAATGTTGAGTTTTATACTTCAAACCGCCTACAAGCATACTTAGTCCAAGCACTAATAAGATATTACCGATAACAGAACCTGCAATAGAAGCTTTTACTACATCAAATAACCCTGCTTTCATAGCAAAAAAACCAATGATGAGCTCTGTTGCATTTCCAAACGTAGCATTCAAAAATCCACCGATACGACCACCTGCATAATGAGAAATAGCTTCTGTCGATTCCCCCATTATCCCTGCCAAAGGTATGATGGCCAGAGCGGAAAACACGAAAATCATTGGTTGTGAAAGATGCAGTAATTCTCCAATTAAGCTCACCGGAATAAATATAAGGAAATATTTTAATACTTTCATTTAGCCCTCCATCTCGCCGCTGCCGCCTACGACAAAAATAGTAATTAAAAATGGTGCACGGCTTTCACCACATTTAAGGTATGTAATTAACCTTGCTCACAAAAACTCACCTATAATTAGGAGCTTATATCTCTTCATAATTATATCTATGCATGCCATATATTACAATATATTAATTATACATTTGATATAAATAATATATTTATGATATAATCTGCGTATTACTGCTTGTCAAACTAGAATACTTCTCGTTAACATAAATTTAGAAATACTAACTTGATTATAAAAATGGTTTATATGCTGAAAAAAGTTGTCTTTCTGCTGGGAAACTTTGCATTAAAGCTGAAAAAAATAGTATTCTAAAAAATGAGCTGTAGAATAAAAACACATATATGCTTATAAATCTAAACTTCGATATAACTTTTAGATATAGTAAGAATAATAGCGTTAAAATTATCATTTATTAAGCTCAATCTGAGTAAAACTGCACTTGCAATAATAGCTAAAAATTTCTATACTGTATATGTGCTTTTAAAAAGTTAAGGTAAAAGGAGAAAATAGTAATGAGATCACAAGTGAGAGAAAAAGTAGAATATATACTTCAAAATTATGTAGACATATTTATTTTTTTGTTTTTAGTTTTTACTAAATCCATAATATTCATTTGGACATTGCATAAAAATTATGTAAGTCCTACAGTTAAATATTCTTTATTTGCTTCTTTGTTTATTATGGTAGGTATATCTCTACTATTTAAGACTAAGGGAAGAATAAAATTTCTTTATATTATGGATCTGATAGTAAGCATCGCTATTGTTGCAGATCTTACTTATTTCAGATTTTTTAACGACTTGATATCTGTCAATTCTATTAGAAATATTGGATTGCTAGGAGATGTCGGCGATAGCGTAGAAAATCTTTTACAGTTTACTGATTTTCTATTTCTGACTGATGTAGTTTTGTTAATACCTGTAATGATCTATTTCAGAAATAGGAAACCACACTTAGCAGTATTTAAAAAGAGGGTTCTTGCCTTTGTAACACTATTTGTTCTTGGCATTATAATGCAATATAGCGGTATAAGAGCTCTGTCAATAGAGCAGCCTGGACTTTTATCCAGTTTAAGAAACAAAAAGTATGTCGCTAGATGTATTGGTAATATAGGATATCACGGCGTAGACATATATAATGTTGTAACAACTGAAATAAAAAAATCTCAAAAGCTTCCTGAGGCAAAAAAGAAAAAAATTGAGAAAATACTCTTATCTAATAAAGATAAAGGTAAGAATTTTGCTAACATAGGTAAAGGCAAAAATTTAATAATAATTCAAGTAGAATCACTGCAGCAATTCGCTATTAATAGGAAGATAAATGGACAAGAAGTTACTCCTAATCTAAATAAATTTTTAAAAAGTAGTTTATACTTCGATAACTTTTATTACCAGATTGGAGAAGGTAATACATCTGATGCTGAGTTTATGACTAATAACTCCCTATATCCTGCTGCTTCTGGAGCTGCCTATACTATTTATTCCCATAATGTTTTGAACTCATTGGGAACAGCACTTAAGAAAAAGAACTATTACACTTCAGTCTTCCACGGCAACAGAAAGACATTCTGGAGTAGAAATGTAATGTATCCTACTGAAGGATTTGACCATTTCTATAGTAAGGAAGAAATGGATGCTAGTGAAATTGTAGGTTTAGGAATAAGTGACAAATCATTTTTAACTCAAACATTGGACAAGTTGCAAACTCTTCAGCAGCCATATTATAGTTTTGTCATCACTTTATCAAGCCATTTTCCTTATACATCGGCTGCTAAAAGATCTAATCTTGATGTAACAGGCTTTGAAGGTACAGATATTGGAAATTATCTGAAAGGTATAAATTACACGGATGAACAACTTGGTATGTTCCTTAAAGGACTTGAAGCTAAGGGAATATTAGATAATTCCATAGTAGTTATGTATGGTGACCATAATGCCATACCAGTAAAAGATAAAAGCATACTATACAAGCTAGTTGGTGAAAAAGACAATAGCGATTATACTTGGTTTAAAAAATATCAAAAGGTACCATTTTTGATACATTTTCCTAAAGATAAGCATAAAGGAATAAATCATTTATTTTCTGGTGAAATGGACACATACCCTACTTTAGCTAATATATTTGGTTTAAATGCACCTTATACGCTTGGTAAAGACATGTTAAATTCAAAAGAAGGTAACCTAACCTTCAGAAATGGTTCATTTACAGACGGTAAAACATTCTATGTTTCCACTGTAGATAAATTTTATGATATTAAAACAAATAAGGCTATAAAACCTACAAAGGCAATGTTAGAAGAAAAAGACAGAAGACAACAGCAGCTAGAATATTCCGATGATATTTTAAACAAAAATTTATTAAAAGAATTTGTTAGTAAAAATGCTAACCAAAACAACTAGAACTACATGTAGTGTAAATTATACAACTTTTCTATTTACAATATGGCAGCCTTATTATGATTATTACTCATGGGTGACTGGAAATCAGTCACTCATTTTATTTGTCTGTATTTTTTTATCATGATATTATTGAAAATATGTAATATACTAACAATTGACTTCATAATGAAATTACGCTAAAATGTAAACGAAAAGGAATATTATTAATTCTCAAATTAACAAATGAAAAATCAAAACTCATGAGATAGTTCAAAGAGTAACATACTCTTCAATTATAGAATTATTACAATTCGTACCATCTATGAGCACAGTGTCTAAATTAATGAAACATTAAAGGCAGAAAGGCTTTATTTAAGCCAAACAAGCAAATTATCACAGGATAAAGATCTCGGCCATTAGTGAATTCATTTTTGGTGAACGTTCTACTGTACTAAAACTCACCTAATAGCCATAATGATTGTATTAAAAGCACCAAATAAACAAAATTATTAATATATACAATTCGAAGAAGAATATAATGAGCATTCGATAAAGAAACTGAACATTGGAGTGAAGCAAAAGTATCCTCATTCAGTTAACGATATATAAGAAAATTCATTAAGCTCGCTATAATAAATTATATCGAGTTAAATGTAAAGGTTTAACTATAATGATGTCATAATAATTACTTATATTTTTTGATAGGGGGACATTTTTATGAAGAAGCAGGAGAAAGCTTTTATTGTTCGAAAGTATGGCCAAAATGAAAATACAGAAGAACTTAATTCACTACTTAGCGAAGGCTGGTCAGTTACTTCTATAAGTCCTATGAGCGGCGGAGGACAGTCTGAAGCTTTTGCTCTGGTTATTCTCCAGAAACAGGAGTAAAATAAATTTAATTACTATATATTTAAATATATAAATTATACTAACATAGTTAAAATAAGAACGTTCACACATATATACAAGTATAAAAATACTACAGGAGCAAGCTCCTGTAGTATTTTTATTTATAGCTATTTCCAACTTTTTTTACATCATACAAACCATATAATATAACTATTAATCCAAAAATAAAAGGCAAAATCGTAGATATCTGACTGTTTAGATAGCAAGCAACAAACTTATCATCAGTTATCATATTTACTGCCGTGTAAGCAAGAAGGCTGCCCCCAACATATATGATAATCTTATATTTTTTCATAAGCTTGGCCACATAACTTGAACCTAAGAAAATAATAGGTACACTCATCATTATTCCAAAAATAATAAGCCACACATTTCCTTTAGCTGCAGCTGCTATTGCAATTACATTATCAAGACTCATACTGACATCAGCAATTATTATGGTAAATGCGGCTTTCCATAATGTCTTATTACTATCCACATTACCCTTCTCTTCCTCCTCCTGATTATATGTAAGATCCCATGTAATCTTTATTAGCAGCAGCCCTCCGATTAATTTTACAGGCAACCATTGAATCTGCATAATTAGCGTGATTATGCATGAAAATAGTATTCTCATTGTTACAGCTCCGCTTATTCCGATGAGACTCGCAATTTTAGCTTTTTTTTCAGGCAGCTTCCTGATTGCCAACGCTATTACACTTACATTATCACCTGATAAAACTATATCTAATAAGGTTATTTGCAAAATTGACATGATAAGATATAAAATTTTATCCAAAACCTACACTCCTTTTTCATGCTAAATAATTCTGATACCTTTCAGTTCTATAAATTCAGATTCATAATTATTTAACTTTATTCTAAATGTTCTTGTTTCCTATTTTTATAGGAATTCCTTCTGTCCTAGTTTCAAATAATTAATACTATCAAAAAATCACTTTAAACATAGGATTGGATTTTTTGTACATATACAATATTACCATGTTATTGCTGATACGTAAATATAATGTGGCTTTAGCATATAAAGTGTGAATGACCTCTATAAGCCAAAAAGTGCCTAAGACGGTCATTTACACTTATACCACTCTTACATAACTTATGGTACAAAACTAACTACCGATTTGTATTAATTAATTCAGTATGCTTATAAAATTCTACACATCTCAAATCTTTTTCGCATTTATTGGAATAATTATCATCATGAATTATAAATATTGAAACATATACACCTTTAGGAACCCTATCTATTGTAATTTCATACTCGTCTGAAACATGACGAATTAAAGTTCTTGACACTGCTCCTCTATTTAATCTTATAGGGTACTTATCAACATGAGGATGATCTAAACTTTTATTATATAATATTAGCCTAACCCTTTCGTTTGTTGTATTTTGAATTACAACCAATAGCTTTTCACATTTGCTTCTTTTCCAAATTGGGCCTGTAGTAAATTTATTTACTACTGTAGTAGTTAGTACTGTTTCATTATTGCTTAGATTGGGATCAAATACAGCATCAGATTGCACTGTTGCTTTATTAGTGATAGTTCCGTGTTCTAAAACTTTAACCTTTATTCTAAATTTAACTTCCTCCTGAGCTTCCAACTTATCAATACTAATAGACACCTTTCCTTCTACAGTATCAATAAAACTTTTATGCTCTCCTAACCAATCAGTTTCAACCGAAATATACCTAACCTCTAAAGGCAATAAATCAATTATACTTACTTCTCTTGACGGACTAGGTCCATTATTTTTTACAGCGAGCTCATATTCAATTATATCATTTTCATATATAATATCTTGTAAAACCTTGCTGGTTATAGATAAATCAGCTTTTTCTACAAGCTCTGGAGAAATTTCAACTCTATTATTATCTATATTTGGATCATAAGTATCGCTTTTTATTGATGCTCTGATAATAAAATCTGTAGAGGTTGGTATTACAGTTATCGTAACATTGAAACTTTGGCCTGATGGGACTAAATCTATCATGCCTATTATGCCACCTGAATAAGGGTCCCAAATTCCAAAACCATTATTATCAATTATGGTTTTGGTAAAATCATAATTCTTTATAGGATTTACTACTACAACATTTTTAGCGTCATCTGGTCCATTGTTTTTTACAGTAAGCATATATTTTAACGGTTGTCCTACATATAGAGGAGAAGTGCTTAATAGCTTCATTTCTATTGATAAATCTGCAGTCGTACCAATTTCAAACGAAATAGTATCTAAAGCCTCACTAACGTTACTTATTATCAATCCGCTATTAGTGCCATCACTTAAAAGTATAGGATTATACTTTCCTCCTAAGGTAGTTCTATTTACCAATTTATTCAAATTTGCATTAGATACATTTCCGCCATAAGGATCGTCGGATGAAGTGCCTTGTCTACAGACAAATACCTCATCTGGAGGTCCGCCGCTATTTCCAGTTAAATCAGGTTTTATTCTATAAATTATCAAACCTTCACCTGGAAGTGATTTCTCAAAAGTTGTATTTCTTTTTCTGTATTCTGCAATAAAATATTCATTAGATGTCACAGGAGATGCTATTTTATAGGCATTATTAGTATCTGAAGTCAACGGATTTAATGTGTGAGGTCCTTTTCCCGAAATTTCAGGAATATTATCAATCCATTTACCATATCTATTTTTTAATCTAGCACTAGTATGAGGCGGTGGAGTAGGATCAGAACTCATTATATCCCAAGGTCCAACTGGATCTAAGCTATTTGAATAGTGATACAAATCAGGGAACCCTATAGAATGGCCCATTTCATGGCATATTACTCCGGTATTAGCCATGCTTTCTATATTAAAGTTATACTCTGCAACTCTTTTACCATTTATAAAAACATTTTTATCATATAAACTTGACATATGCGGCCACAACAAGTCTCCCCAGCTTCCAGCCTCACCTTTAATTATGAAACATATATTATCTACATTACCATCATTATTAGTATCTATATTTAAAGAAACTGGGATTTGACTTTTAACAGCATTTATAGCATTTACTAAAAGTTCAGCTTCCCTATTTCCTTGTTCCTCTGGTTCATACCCCTCGGGATTAGTTTTACAGTCTCTAGGTTCATAATAACATCTAGACTTTGAATCTTTATAGGATACTACTTTTGAGTTTTGAGGAAGTGGGTAAAACGTTGAATTTACAATCAGTTTATTATAAGATACCTCTTTATAATAATTGTAAACAGAATTATAATTCTGTTCTGATTTGTTAAACATATCTTCATACTTACTTATAGAGGCTTCAAATTCTTTGTCGTCTCTAAATCTTATAAAAATAACTATATTATTTAAACTACCAATTGGAGATGCTTGCTTTGTACTTAATAAACCTATTGTATATGAATGCACCCCTTTAATAGGATAAATTGCCATAAAATCATACCTCCAAAATCAACAGATTATACCTTTTAGGATAAAAATCCATTAAGCTATAATTCATAATATGACATTTTTCTCCTTTTGTTGTTCATTTTCTTTTTCTTTTTAAAATTTTAACAAACATAACCTAGTATATTGTTGCTCAGTACAATCAAATTTCTTCTTAAATTATTAAAACCGTATCTGATTTCTCAGATACGGTTTTAATATATACAAAAGTTTATATTTGCTATATTATTATTCAATCGATTTTAATAGTAACTGAATACCATTCTGTCAACTCTAAGAGCTACGGTCTTTGACCAAAGCCAAGTATTAGTTGTACTATCATCAAAATAATACAGTGCACCCTTCGTTGGATCAACTCCTTGAAGTGCAGCATAAGCAGCCTTTATAGAATCTGCAGAAGCTGGTTTATTAATCCAGCCATTTACTACTGGAGTAAATTGATAATAGCCTGCATCCTTTTGATATATAACACTGCTAATTGTATTTGGGAAACGAGAATCTCTCACCCTATTTACGACAACAGCACCTACAGCTACCTTAGCTTGATAGGGTTCACCCTGTGCTTCTGCTTCAATCAACCTAGCTAAAAGATTTGCATCGCTAGTTGTGTAAGGAATTACAGTTTTAACCGTCGTTGCAGCAGTGGCTTGTACAATATTTGAAGCTGACCCAGGAATATTTAGAAGCTGGCCTGGATAGATAGCATTATCCCACTTGTGATTGGCTAATCTTAACGAATATATTGAAACACCATATTTTTTAGCGATTAGATATAAACTGTCTCCACTTTTAACAGTATAGGTTCTGCATGAAACATTTAATATCTGGCCTGGATAAATAGCACTGCTTGAAAGGCCATTTTTTTGCACAATTGAAGTCGAAGTAACATTAAACAGCTTTCCTATTTTATATAGTGAGTCACCTGATGCAACAGTGTAGCTTGCTGCTTGAACTGATGTAGCAGATGCTAGTGATAAGATTGCAGTCAATAAAAGCGCCTTGATTTTCGTTGATTTTAACATATTTATTTCCTCCTCTATTGCCTCCGAGGTTAGTTGACGGGTTTGGGTTGAGGCACCCTACTTCATAGCGAAGATTCACCCCTGTAAAGAATTCCCCCGTACTCCATATGGAGATTCGGCTTAGTTTTATATGTTACTGCATTTATTATCTGTACTGTAACAGATATCTGTATTATAACAGGGTATAAGACTCTTATCCATGCCAAATTTCTGGAATGAAAGGCACATACAACCTATTACCAGCATCTAAAAATCAACTTTCTCCTAATTTCTATTCTTCCTCCCAGCTTTCCGCTCTTTTAACTGCTTTCTTCCATCCTTTACATAATTTTTTCTTCTTATCCTCATCTAAATTTGGTGTATATGCTTGACTAATGGACCATTTCTCAGCAATTTCTTCTTTTGACTTCCAAAAGCCCACAGCGAGTCCGGCTAAATATGCTGCACCTAGTGCAGTTGTCTCAGTTATTATTGGTCTTATAACTTCTGCACCTGTAATGTCAGATTGAAACTGCATCAGAAAATTGTTTCTGCTAGCACCGCCATCAACTTTAATTCTTATAAGTTTGCAGCCAGAGTCTTCTTCCATAGCATCCATAACATCCTTAGACTGATATGCAATAGATTCAAGGGCAGCTCTGATTATATGATTTCTGTTAGCACCTCTTGTTAGTCCGAAGATAGCCCCTCTTGCATACATATCCCAATATGGAGCACCAAGTCCAGTAAAGGCTGGCACAATATATACGCCACCATTATCATTAACTTTTTTAGCAAAATACTCTGTATCTGCAGCATCATTTACTAATTTAAGTTCGTCTCTAATCCATTGAATGACAGCACCACCAACAAATACTGAACCTTCTAAGGCGTACTGAACTTTATTCTCTATTCCTATTGCAATAGTGGTTACCAAACCATTTTTACTTTTGATTATCTTTTCCCCAGTATTCATAAGTAAAAAGCATCCTGTGCCATAAGTATTTTTAACACTGCCTTCTTCAAAACAGGTCTGTCCAAACAAAGCACACTGCTGATCCCCTGCTATACCAGCTATCGGAACTCTCACACCTTCCGTCCCCCCAAGGTTTGTATAGCCATAAATCTCTGAAGAGTTTTTAACTTCTGGAAGTATTTTTCTTGGAATATTAAGCGTCTCCAAAATCCTCTCATCCCATTTTAATTCTTTAATGTTGTAGAGCATAGTTCTAGAAGCATTAGTATAATCGGTCACATGAACTTTTCCTCCTGTAAGCTTCCAAACAAGCCAGGTATCAACTGTACCAAATAATAGTTCTCCCTTCTCAGCTCTTTCTCTTGCACCTTCTACATTATCTAAAATCCACTTGATTTTAGTAGCTGAAAAATAAGCATCTAATAAAAGTCCTGTATTCTCTTTTACATAATCTCCAAATTCTTCATCCTTCTTAAGTTCTTCCACAATAGCTGCTGTCCTTCTGCACTGCCATACAATAGCATTATAAACAGGTTCTCCAGTATTTTTATCCCAGACAATTGTTGTTTCTCTTTGATTTGTAATTCCTATAGCAGCTATATTTTCTTGAGTTATATTAGCTTTTGCCATTACCTCCTGCAAAACCCCATATTGACTTGCCCATATTTCTAAAGGATTATGTTCAACCCAGCCCTTCTTAGGATAAAGCTGAGTAAACTCCTTTTGACTGACTCCTAATATATTTTGCTCATTATCAAATATTATTGCTCTTGAGCTTGTTGTTCCCTGATCTAAGGCTATTATGTATCTTTTCATACATTACACTCCGCTTTCCAGTATTTTAATAATTCTTTATTATAAGCGCCTCTACGCAATCGTTTTCTTTTACATTTCAGTATAGCATTCTATATTAAATATCGTCAATATAATAAAATCTAATATTCACACATATAGGAGTTGATTGCAACTAAAGATAGTAAAATACTAAGTGCGTGGCACTTGACATTTTTTAATTAATTATATAACTTAACGCTTATTTTAACTGTATTTGCTTCAGATTCCGCACTTATATTGCCGCCGTGAAGCTCAACAATATTTTTTGCAATAGCAAGTCCTAAGCCTGAGCCAGATATCTTTGAATTTCTTGATTTATCAACTCTATAAAATCTTTCAAAAAGCAGAGGTAATATTTCTGTTGGAATTGTGTCACCTTGATTTTCAAATGATATAAGCACATTATCTTTGTTTTGAATTATTGAGACGATTATTTTACTGTCTAATTCTTTATAGCTGTATTTAATTGAATTAGAAAGTATATTTTCAAAGGCTCTTGCCATTAGATCCGAATCGACATCTGCATATATCTCATTGCTTGAATAATTCTTTTCAAACGAAAGATCGTTCTGTTTTGCTAAAATAGACATTTCTCCAAGAAGCTGTTCCATAAGCTCAACAATATTTACATTACTTTTATTAATTTTTATAACACCATTGGAAATTTTAGTGTACTCAAATAAATCTTCAATAAGCTTTTTTAATCTCAAGGATTTCGAATAAGCTCTATCAATATAATCATTCATAGTACCTTCATTATCATAATTCTTATCCTTTACAAGGGTCAGATACCCTATAATGGTAGTAAGCGGCGTCTTCAAATCATGAGATACATTGGTAATAAGTTCATTCTTGGTCTGTTCAGATCTTCTTTCATCTTCAATCTTATCTTTCAATAAAGCTGACATACTATTTATATTACGAGCCATAATTGTAAATTCATCATTACCCTTTTCAACTAGCTTAAATTCCAGATTTCCACTTGAGATTTCCTGAATACCAGTTGTGATTTCTCTTATATACCTAATCTTTTTTCCTGCCATAAAATGAAAAACAACAAAGTATACTGGTGCCGCCAAAAGAAAAGACGAAAATCTATCCCCACAAGAAATACGTAGTGCAACATGATACACAATCTCTGCCGCCGAAATGCTAATGACATTAACCACCAATATTTCAACACCAATGCTCTTCATTGTGTATCCCTGTGAAAAATCATGAATTATGTTTAATATATTTTCAATTCTTCTTATATTGATCAGCAACACAAAACTTACTAAAAATGTAAAAAAACCTATTAAAAAATCGTTGTGAAATAGAGACCACTCAGCTAGATACTGAATATGGAAAAGTTCATATCCATTATCTAATAGCAATGGTACTCCTACAGCTATGGTGAAACTTATCAAGCCTTTAACTGCCAGCGATACAATTTTTACCGTGCTGCTTTTCAATACAATAACTTTTTCTTCTTCATTACTATTCAACTTTGTACCCAACCCCCCATACTACTTTTATGAATCTTGGATTCTTGGTATCTATCTCTATCTTTTCCCTTATGTTTCTAATATGTACTGCAACAGTATTCTCAGCTTCGTAAGCTGGTTCGTTCCAAACACTTTCATATATTAATTTCGTATTTAAAACTCTCCCCTTATTTCTAGCCAAAACCTCTAAAATTGAAAATTCTGTTGGAGTAAGTTTTACTTCCCTATCATCTACCCTAACCTGATGAGTGGCCGTATTAATTTGAAGCCCTCTTATTTCAATCTCCTCCGATTTTGTTTTCTTATGCTCACTCAACATAGTACACCTTCTGAGCTGCGACTTGACTCTTGCCACAATTTCAAGTGGGTTAAAGGGTTTTGTTACATAATCATCAGCACCTGTATTTAAACCAAGTATCTTATCGATATCCTCACTTTTTGCTGATAGCATTATTATAGGAACATTTTTGTCCTTTCTTATCTTCATACATGCTTGAATGCCATCCATTTTAGGCATCATGATATCGAGTATTATTAAATCGATCTCCGCTTTTTCAAGTACATCAATAGCTTCAATTCCATCGCTAGTCTTAATGACGGAATATCCCTCATTAACAAGATATATTTCAAGTAAATCTCTTATATCCTCTTCATCATCAACTACTAGAATTCGTTTCTTTTCCAAATTCCAACCCTCCTTATAATAAATTCATATATTCCATACCCGGACAGTATGAACAATATTGGCATTATAGGGTAGGAGTATCTATCCATTGTATAGTATGGAATATAAATTAAATCAAATAGTACAATCACAATAAATAAAAACACAAATTGCTTATTCTTATTTATAAAAAGTCTAATGCTCTCAGCTAATCCAAGCACCAATATAAAACAATGAAAGATGGCTGCAGCAACATAGTTAATTCCAAAGATTTTCTTCCAATAGAAGGGACCACTCCATAGTCTCAAAGACTTTCCGACGGTGTACCAACAAACATATTTTAGTGGTTTTTTTACTGCATATGTTTTTAATCTATATAAGCCAGTATTGATTTGATTTTGGTTCGTTTCAATTTCTGTTTTACCTGACTTGCTTGGAACGTGATCAACGCTTTGATCATAATTGACATAGGTACCCTGCAAAAATGGATTTCCAGATGAAAGAGTTAATGGTATAAATCTATGAAAAACTGCGTAATTTCTAATCCACCATGGGCTCATAACAGCTGAAAATGTAAGTATTGTAACCATTGTAAACTTCATCATATCTTTGATGGTATATTTTTTTATTATCCATATAATCAATATAGCAGCTGGATACGCTGCTAATACTGGTCTAATAAGACAGCCAAGTGCCCATAATACTCCCCCTATAGTATAATATGACAATCTTCTTTCTTCAATAGCATATAAGGAGACAAATATAAGCAAGAGAAGTAAGAACTTAAAAAGTACTTCAGTCAAAATAACTGTAGTTGTATAGTATTCTGCAATATATAATAAATTTAAAAAACAGCCTAAAACAGCTGCTCTACTATTAAAAACCTTTCTTCCTATAAGAAATATAAGATACATTGACGCTGCTTGAAGAGTCGCTTGGAAAATTCGAAATGCAATTATTCCTCCAAACTTTCCAAATATTTTTACAAAAAACGCTAATGCATACGGCAGCGCCGGCATTATGAAAACTGTTGGTTCATCAACCCTGTGATAAATAAGTTGACCTTTATCTACAAGTTCCCAAGCACTTCTTATGTATTTGACATCATCATTATCAAACTTTTTAAAGCTTCCAAGATAGTTTTCATTTCCATATTTTAAGACTGCATATAGATTGACAATAAAAAATAGTACAATTATAGCAAATAAACTTATCTTAATCCATTTGTCTTCTTTTTTGATGCTAAACATTTCTTTTCTCCTCCTTTAAACTATTTGACTGAAACCAAACAAGCTCCCAATACGATTAATCCAATTCCAAACCATCTAGTTATCGGTATACTCTCCTTAAAAATCAAAAAAGCAATTAAAGCTGCAGCCACATAGCAAAGGCTTTGAAGCGGATATACCAATGACAATTCTGTCCTTGATAAAATATAAAGCCATAGTATAGTTGCAATTGAATATATAGCTAAACCTCCAAGGATGTAAGGACTAATGATAATCTTTATAATTCCATTAACAGTAAATTTAAAATTAATACCAGACAGTCCAATTTTCCATAAGGTCTGTCCTAAAACAAGAAATATTATGTTTAGCAAAAGTAAAATATATATCATCTGTTCGGCTCTCCCTCATTAATATAACTTTTAATCATTCCTATCTCCTGAGTAAGCAGTGTAATTTTACTTTGCATTTTGGACATCACTAAGTTTAAATAAAATATTAAAATCAAAAGAAAAATAATACCCGTTACAAATAGGAAAGCTGGTGCATAATAAATTCCAACTGTTCTAGCCATATTCTCGGTAAGCTTCGTATCAAGAGACAACACAATAAGCATTATGCTTATTAAAATCCAAAATATACTATATTTAAAATCGAGAATCCTTTTCTTTACAAAATATAATGTACCGATTAAAAATAAAACAGAAAGCACAAAACAATATATGTATGGTTTCATAAAAACACCTCATTTCATTATGGTTGAAGTAAAATTGCACAAGTAACTTTAATCATGTAATAAATTGATTTTAATGGTGTGATGGAAGATTTTCCTCCTTGTCGTTTTTTCATATTGACTGGTATCTCCTTAATTCTTATTTTCCTCTTAGAAGCATATACTATTGTCTCCACCTCAGGGTAATCTTTAGGATAATATCTAGCGAACATTTCAATTACCTTTTTACTAGCAGCTCTATAGCCTGAAGTCGTGTCAAAAAAATCTCTCCTGCATACAAAAGATACAAGCTTTGAAAAAAAACTAATTCCAAGCCTTCTCATTTTGCTTGCTTCATAGCCAGTTTTCTTAGCAAACCTAGAACCTATAACTATGTCTGCTTCATCCTTTTCAATTGAGCTAATCAATCTAGGAAGATACTTTGGATCATGTTGTCCGTCTCCATCCACCTGAATCACAGCATCATACCCTCTCCTGCTTGCATAAATATACCCAGTTTGAACTGCACCTCCAATACCAAGGTTTTGTGGAAGATTTATTACAAATGCTCCCGCCCTTTGCGCTTCTGCTCCAGTGCAGTCACTTGAGCCATCATTTATTACCACCACATCTACTTCTGAATTATTAGACTTTACCTCATTTACAACTTTATAGATATTTTTTTCTTCATTGTACGCAGGTATTACAACCATAACTTTCATGCAATATCACTCCCCTTCAAATTACATACTTTATTCTAAAGCATATTTTTAAAGAACTTCCTTAGAAATTATTAAGATTTTCGAAAGATACATACAATAATAAAAAATGGTTACACCCTATGTCGGCTAATTCCGCTGCGTTAAGCAATTTCACCGCATCTTTTAGTCAAATTTCCTAATAGCTCATAACTCGGCTGCGCCTCAAACAATTCGCCATCTTAACGGAAATTTGCCTAAAAGACACGGATAATTGCTAAACTTGCTCCAAATGCCTCCGTCGGGTGTAACCATTTTTAATGCCCTAACTCTTAATTTTTACATAATACTTTTATTTTATTAATTCTATTACCTTTCTATCTTAATTTACTAACTTCAGAATATTTTACTGTTTCTTTTTAACTTCTTCGTAAACACGCTGTACCGTTTTCTTATTTAATGCCTATCTTTCTTACTCTTTAGGGGTATAGCCTGACTTTAATGAAAAATTATCCTCAGTTCCCAAAAATATAATTTCCTAAAGAGTAAAATAGGGGGGGACAATTCCCTATATCCTGTAAGTAATAAAGAATTATCTCTCCTGTTTATATTACAATAATATACATAAAACAATATCTATAACACTAAAATTTACATCAAATTGGAATTAAAGCTTTTTCAACACTCCTATATATATCCTTAATATCACCATAACCGTTTACAACAAGCAAAGGCCCTCCATTGCCATAGTAGTCCAGCAGCGGCTGAATAGAACTAATGTAAACCTCCATCCTGTTCTTAATAATTTCTTCATTATCGTCCTTTCTCTGAATCAAATCCCCTCCACATAAATCACATTTATTGTAGGCTTTGCTTGGTTTAAATTTTGAATGAAAAACTGCGCCGCAATTCTTACACACTTTTCTACCTACTACTCGTTCAATAATGATGTATTCAGGTACATCAAAAAAAAGAACTTTATCAATACGTTGACCTTTTTCTTCAAGTATGTCATTAAGGCTTTTAGCTTGGCTTATATTCCTAGGAAATCCATCAAGAATGAATCCATTACTGCAGTCTTCTTCGTTCATTCTATCTTTTATCATCGATACTGTAATGCTATCAGGTACAAGTTCGCCCTTGTTTATAAAGGCCTCAGCCTGTATCCCTAGCGTTGTCTTTTGGATGATATTGAATCGAAATATGTCCCCAGTAGATATGTGAGGAATATTAAAATTCTCACTAATCAGCTTAGCCTGAGTACCTTTTCCCGATCCAGGTGCACCTAACAATATAATTTTCAAAAAAGCGCCTCCTGATTTTAATTGTTAGTGTAAAGTTTTTTACACTACTCTTTTAAAAATTTCTTTATATATCAAGGGTTGTAGAGTTTTTTTGTATAAAAAAACAATGACCCCCAATTTCATGTTATAATTGAAGTTCCTACGCCACAAAAATAACTTGAAAGGTTGTCATCGTATGGATTCAATTATAACTTATTTACTTTTATATAATCAATATCTTTTAAAAACTATTTTTCAACTTGTTTTATTTATTGCTAAACATATTCCTCTTAAACAGTGGGCTTTTGAGGATTCTAATAGTCCAGAGTACCAAAAGTTTAAGGTTGACAAGCTGCCTAAGATTCTTCGCTTTGAGAAGGTAGATTATCAGCTCCTTTTGGCTTACTATAAACACAAATACAATAAGCTTGTTAAGCCTATTAATCGTCGTAACGGTAAATCTATTTCTAAAAGTATCATTTGTCCTAAATGTGGTGCCCCTCACGAGTACATTTACGATAACAACGGTTCTAAAGGGCAATACCAGTGCAAAGTTTGTGGTCAAACTTTTAAGCAGTCTAATCATGTTACAAAGCCCGTTGTTTTTATTTGCCCTTATTGTGGTCATACTCTTGATCCTAAGAAGGATCGTAAGCATTTTCGTGTTCATAAATGTGTTAACCCTAAGTGCTCTTATTACCTCAAAAATCTCTCTAAGCTTCCAAAGGATTTATCACCTGCTGACAAGCATAAATACAAGCTTCACTACATCTACCGTGAATTTACTGTGGATTTTTTTAAGATGGACTTAAATTCTCTTCCTGCTAGAGCTATCAATTTTAGCTTTAAGAAGTTTAATCCTCATATTATGGGCCTTTGCCTTACTTATCACGTTAATCTTAAACTCTCAACTAGACAAACTGCTCATGCCCTTGAAGAAGTTCATGGTATTAAGATCTCTCATACCATGGTTGCTCACTATGCCACTACAGCAGCTGCTGTCATTAAACCATTTGTAGATAACTTTAACTATAAACCTTCCAACATTCTTTCTGCTGATGAAACATACATTAAGGTTAAAGGTATTAAACATTACGTTTGGTTTATCATGGACACCTGCAAAAAGTCTATCCTTGGCTATCAGGTCTCTGATAACCGTGCTGTTGGACCTTGTATTCTTGCTATGCGTATGGCTTTTCAGAAGTTCAAACAATTCCCTGGTAAAGCTTTAAAATTCATTGCTGACGGCTATAGTGCCTATCCTCTTGCTGCTCAACAATTTAAACTTGAAAAAGGTTGGGATTTCGATATCACTCAAGTTATTGGACTTACTAACGATGATGCTGTTACCTCTGAGTTTCGTTGGGTTAAGCAAGTTATC
>NZ_MZGV01000047.1 GCF_002029235.1 Clostridium oryzae | reverse complement strand
AGGAAGAAATTCTGCTGTGCAGAATTTCTGAGAATTTAAATC
Organism: Clostridium oryzae; assembly: GCF_002029235.1. Classification (GTDB taxonomy): domain Bacteria; phylum Bacillota; class Clostridia; order Clostridiales; family Clostridiaceae; genus Clostridium_AE; species Clostridium_AE oryzae. The sequence goes on along the minus strand of NZ_MZGV01000047.1, from coordinate 29,353 downwards.
TGATTACCGGCAAATAACTTTCTAAAAACTAAGACTATACCTAGTATTACAAAAAAATTATCTAAATAATTAAGAGTCTCTATACAATCAAAATTCAGCCCAGCTGAATTTTAACCTTCACTTTACTCTTTTCTCTTTACTCTTTACTCTCACACCTATTTAATGCACTTTCTCTAAACTATTCCGTCTAGCGCATTTAGTTCGCAATATATTTAAATCTTACACCTTAAAGTGTACTCTAAGTCAATATATAATCTATATATATTTTATCATAACCATTATAAAATTCACATGTAATATAGTTTATAAATCTGCTACGTAACTGCATACATTATAATAGAAACTAATATTGTGGAGTCCATAAATGTTCAGAATTTCAAATAAATATGATCTTTTCAAATATAACGAGCAATATTTTAGGCCATCTAAATTACCTGCTATTAATGTCACGTTCTTTGATTACACTTTTTTTGATAGGTACTCAAATGATGATTACAATAAAATAAAACTTCCTGATTCCCTATTTTATACTCCAGAGACAACCATTTTAAACTTCTTCAGTATCTTAAGAGAAGCCGAAAGCATATCCGACGTAGGCTGCGGGTCAATAGGCAATGCGAGAAGCCCTTACCCTATATCCTATATGTTTTTTACACCAAAATTTAGACAAGATATAAGCTATAAAACTTACCTTCACAGCTTCATGAATATCGGACACATCAATCTTATAAAACTTTATAAACAAACTAACGCAAGTGTAGCAGATAAGAATTATAAATATTTCATAGAATTAGAGACCATCGAAAAGTCAACAAATGGTAATGCAGCTTTTTCATATTATTACGGATACATCTATCTACAAAATGAAAATGAAAGATATAAAATTTCAAATATAGAACTGACAGCTGAAGACTTTTTATGTGCAGCTTATCATGGATGGGCCCATAATGCAGAATTTTATGTCGATGTAGTGTACGGAGACTGGTGCAACCTAATCAAAAAAAGATATCCAACCGAGCAGGTAGGATACATCAAAAACATTTATATAGCAGGAAATGACGGTAGAGAATACCTATTCCAATTTATTCAACTTACCAATGGCACTGATATAGAAATAGGACAATATGTAAAGAACTATATTAACCACTGGGAAATCATAAAAATCGATGTGCATAGCTGCTTAAGAACTAATAAAAAGGGCAGGAAGTGATTTCTGTCGGCTGGAAAATGCTTCCTCCAACCACTTCCTGCCCTATACCCTAACTCTTAATATCCACAAAATACTCTTATTATATTGCTTCTGTTGACTTATTCTCTTAATTTACTAACTTTAAATTTTGTGTCTTTCCTGTAGGTATTTTTCTTAGCTTTCTGTACAATCTTGTGTATACTATAATTGCATTTATAAAAAGCAGTGAACTTGTAATGAAAAACACATATTTTATTCCTAGGCGCGAAGCTATCTGACCCCCAACTATGGAACCTGAGAAAGTCCCCAGATAAAAGGCGCTCATATTAAAGCCATAAATTCTTCCCGCAATAGCTTCCGGCGCTATCTTCTTTACCAGTGAATTAATTGATGGTGCAAGCCCAGCAGTAGCAAACCCTAACATGAAACGTAATACTATAATCTGCCATGGGCTTTCTACAAAGGCCTGAGGTATAAATATAAAGCCTGCTATAATAAGTGCTATAAGCATAACCTTTTGAGGTCCTATCCTATCAGACAGTTTTCCTAATCTCGGAGCAGCAATTATGCTGGCAAGACCAGATGCTGAAAATGCCATTCCTGAAATTAGAGCCACATGAGAGGAATTGCCTGACAACTGATCTATATACACTGTTATAATAGGTTCTATAGAATAATAAGCTAATTGCAAAATATACGATGTTACAAATAAAACAATAATCAATTCAGGGTTTGGCAATTGTCTCCAAATCTCTTTTGTACTCAGCACCTCTTTTTTCGATGGCACAAACTCTTCCTTTACAAAGAGCAATGTAAATACAAACACAGCCAGCATAAGGCTTCCTGTAAAGAAAAATGTAAACTGGAGGCCTAGAATCTCATCCAGATATCCTCCAATCATTGGTCCAAGTAATGAACCTGAAATTGAAGCTGTAGACAGCACTCCTAACGCCCAGCCGGAATGCTTCTTTTCAGTTTGAGTGCCAATCAAGGTTATACAAGCAGTGCTGTAACCAGTAATTACTCCCTGAAGTACTCTAAGCCCAATAAGAATATATACATTTGGAGCTAATCCCATAGTTGAAATTACTATTGCCATTCCTAAGCTTGCTCTTAGCAGCATTGGCTTTCTTCCTACTTTATCAGCTGCATATCCCCAGATAGGTGAAAATATCGCTGATACAATAAACGTTACTCCAAAAGCAAAACCAGATACTTGTTCAATCATTCCGGTGTTATGAACTCCAAGCTGTCTTATATACAAAGGCATTATAGGAGCAATTTGACTCATTCCTAAAAGTGTTACAAAAGTTCCAAACCAGCACACAATAAGATTTCTTTTCCAAATTTTCATTTGTATTACCTTCTTCCCGTACAATAACCTTAGGTCGACTAATAAATTTATACCAGCTTATTCTCCGTCCTTACAATCATATCCTGATTATATACTGAAAAATGGCTTATTTAAATGCATTATTTTAATATCCATGGACATTTCTGCTGTAAAATTCTTTCGGACTTATTCCTTTTATTCTTTTAAATAATCTGCTAAAATAGAATTCATCCTTAAATCCAAGCATCGCAGCAATCTCTTTTATCTTTTTATCCTCAACCATAATTAGTGCTTCTGCTCTGTCAATCTTTATTTTATTAAAAAATTCAATTATCGAATAACCAGTTACTTCTCTAAAAGTCCTGGAAAAATAACTGGGCGAAAGTGAAACAAGTTCTGAAAGCTCTTGAAGCGTAATAGTTCTTCCTATATTGTCATTCATATATTTTATAGCCTTTTCTACTTTAACAATAGCCGAATAATTTGTGCTCTGCTGCTTCAAATTATTATAGATTCCAAACAACAGCCTCTGAAGCATTATCTTGCAGCGGAATTCATAATCAGGCATTTTCATACTCCACATCATAACCAGCTTTTTAAAAATATGATAAACTTTATAATTTCTAAATCGCTGCATTACAGGAAGCTTCAATCCATCCTTCTCCACAATTTTCCATTGATCTTCATGAAAATCTACATATGCAAGACTGAAATGAACCGATAAAAAATTCAATGGGTCTTTTATGTCAGATTCAATGGAATGCAGATTATTCTTTTTAAAATAGAAAAGCATACCTTTTTCCAAATTATACTCTTTACCTTCAGTGACTATACAACCCTTACCGCCTGTTACAAGAAAGAATTCATGATGCTTAATTCTTCTTGTAATCTTCTTATCCTTCCAATCTTCATTTGTTTCTTTATGATTACAATAATGTATATGAAAATAGAGCTTGCTTTTATCTACCACGAAATCCTCCCCGATCTGCTATTTACCTACATATACTAATTTTCATAAGTTTCGCGAAGCATTTTAATTTCCTCTGCATGTTCTGATAAGTCCACCGGCGTTTCAAGAAAAAATGGAAGCTGCTTTAACTTAGGATGATTCATAATTCTAACTATAGCCTCTTTTCCAATATACCCTTCACCGATTCTTTCATGTCTGTCCTTGCCGCTAGAAAATGGATTCTTGCTGTCATTTAAATGTATTGCTTTAAGCTTATCTAGACCTATAATTTTATCGAAGTTTTTCAAGACCCCTTCAATATTATTAACTATGTCATAGCCGGCATCATAAACATGACAGGTATCAAGGCATACTCCCATTTTCTCCTTCAGCTTAACCCCGTCAAGTATTTCTTTAAGCTCTTCGAAGTTTCTGCCAACCTCAGTCCCTTTGCCTGCCATAGTTTCTAAAAGCACCGTAGTAGTCTGCTCAGGTCTTAGAATCGTATTGAGCATTTCTATTATATATTTTACTCCAACTTCAATTCCTTGTTTAACATGACTGCCCGGATGGAAATTATATAGATTGTTTGGCAGATACTCCATTCTTCTTAAATCATCTTCCATGATTTCCATAGCAAATTCTCTGGTTCTTTCCTCTGCAGAACAAGGATTTAAAGTGTAAGGTGCATGTGCAAGAATAACTGCAAAATCATTTTCTTCCATCAGTTTTAACAATGCCTTTACATCTTCCTCATCTATATCCTTCGCTTTACTTCCTCGTGGATTTCTAGTAAAAAACTGAAAAGTGTTAGCATCTATTTTAAGTGCATCCTTCCCCATGGCTTCAAAACCTTTAGAAGAGGATAAGTGACAACCTATTTTAAGCATATCTAAATTCCTCCTATGTTCGCATTCTATAAACTATTTATTTATATTATATCATTGCCGCCTTCGTCATAGGAATATACTATAGTCTTAGTTCTCTCTCCGTGCAGGTCTCGACCCTAAACTCCCACTCCTTGCATAGCCCTGTCCTCTTTGAATAGTTCCATAAGGTTGTCTATATTGGGACTTTTGCTTACAAAATGAGACTTTCGTACTACAATTCACTCAAATTACAAATTTGTTCATTGACAAGTTATGTTATAATTCTACAATGTAAACTTGACATATAGTTAACTTAGTTCTATATATAAGTTAGCACTTCTAATCATAAACTTAATAATAGCTTTATGAATTAAGGAGCATAGTTTATGATAGTATCTTGGAATGTAACCAATTCCTGCAACATGTACTGTGAGCATTGTTACAGAGATGCTAAAGATAAAGCACAAGGCGAACTAACACTTGCAGAAGGCAAGAAACTTCTTGAAGAAATTGCAGCTGCCCATTTTAAGGTTATTATTTTTTCAGGCGGCGAGCCTCTTATGAGGCCAGATATATACGAGCTTATACAATATGCTTCATCCTTAAAACTTCGTCCTGTCTTAGGCAGCAATGGCACATTAATAAGTTCTGCGGTTGCACAAAGATTAAAATCAGCTGGTGCCTGCTGCATAGGCATAAGTCTCGACAGCTTAGACAAAATGAAACATGACAACTTTAGAAAATTTGATGGTGGATGGACACAGGCAGTAAAAGGAATGAAGAACTGCAAAGCTGCTAACCTGCCCTTTCAGATTCATACCACAGTCATGAAATGGAATATGGATGAAATAATTGCTTTAACAGACTTTGCTGTTGCTATGGGAGCCTGTGGTCATTATACATTTTTTCTCGTTCCAACCGGAAGAGGCGTTAATATAGAGAAGGAATCTCTCAGCGAACAAGAATATGAGAACTTATTAAGAAGTATTATGTTAAAGCAAAAGCAAGTTAAAATTCAGCTTAAACCTACCTGCGCTCCGCAATTTATGAGAATAGCAAAAGAGCTTAATGTAAAAACAAGATTTACAAAAGGCTGCCTTGCAGGAATAAGTTATTGCATAATAAATCCAATAGGTAATGTTCAGCCTTGTGCCTACTTAGACCTGCTAATCGGAAATGTACGAGAAAAACCATTTGATAAGATATGGAATGAAAGCCCTATATTAAACAAATTACGAACTGCTAAATATGAAGGAAAATGTGGTTCCTGTGAGCATAAAGATATTTGCGGCGGCTGCCGAGCCCGTGCTTCCTTTTACAATAATGGTAATTATATGGGTGAAGAAAAATTCTGTGCTTATCATAGGTAATACACAAAAAATTTATAAGGTGAGGTATATAAATGTTTCAAATATCCTTTAAAGTAAAATACAAAGAAGTAGATGAAATAATTGAAAAACTCCAAATAATTGATTTATATTCAACCTATTATGATGCACCCTTCCAGGTTACTACTGATTCAAACGGTTACGGTTTTTACGAAAAAGAGGATGAAGATATCATATTGAATGTCTTTCCTGATGCTGCAGCAAAAGATGAATGTAATGAATATATTGAAAAGATAGGGAAGCTTTTGAATATAGACCTCTCTGATATTACGTTGACGGAGTTGCCTGATGAAGGCTGGCAGCAGCCCTTTGAGCCAGTATATTTGAACAATGGCTGGGTTATTGCTGAGCCCGAAGCTGAGGTCAGCTGTGCTAATAAGATTAATTTCATATCCCAAGGTTCCTTCGGTACTGGCCTCCACGAAACGACTCAAGATTTGCTAAGATATATCCTATCTGAAGATTTTACCGATCTTTCAGTGCTGGATCTAGGTACAGGTTCAGGGATCTTAAGCATAGCCGCAGGCATCAGAAATGCAGCTAAAATTATAGCTTTAGATATACGTGATGTTACTGAAGAAGTATTGTTCAATGCTTCCTTAAATAAGCTTACCAATATTGAAGTAGTCATAGAAGATGTAACAAAATCAAAAACATCTTTTCAAACACCCTTTGATGTTATATTTATTAATATAGGAGGTGAGGAAACTCTTTCCTCTATAGGCTTCATCAATTCTGTAATAAAGCATGGTGGTACACTGTATGTTTCAGGACTAGTGGAATGGAGCTTTAAAGATATACTTACGAAACTAGAAGCTTTTGGTTATAATTTATTAAAACATACGCAAACTAATGAATGGGTTACTATGATTTTAAAGGCCTCCTGCTAAGTTTTATGATTATATAAACATAAGTAACTTCAACTGTTGACTTGCATACTGCTTATCTTTATATTGACATAAAAGGTTTCTGTCTGTATAATCTGTATATAATATCATAAAATTCTTTGAAGAGAAAAGTAATCATTTATAACTCTGACAGCGAGCAGGAACAGAGTGAAAGTCCTGCAAGGAGCTATATTGATGAAAAGGGACTCTGAGAAGCTGCCTGAGCATAGATTGTAAGGGTAAGCCGCTGACCCCGTTAAGGTTTTGAGTGGATTTTCAATCAATTTGAGTGGTACCGCGGATTCAGCCCGTCTCTTATATAGAGACAGGGCTTTTTATTTGTATATTGGAAATCATGTATTTACAATTTTCAATATGATCAAATTTTAGTTATCAATATTTTAAGGAGGAAAAACTATGGAAAAATTTCTAGACGAATTAACCAAAATAGTAGAAGATGCTTTTGAAGCTTCAGGCTATGATGGAATTTATGGGAAAATGAGTCTGTCTGATCGTCCTGACTTATGTCAGTTTCAATGTAATGGCGCTCTTCCAGCTGCTAAAGCTTATAAAAAGGCTCCATTTATGATTGCTAAAGATGTAGTTGAGAAATTAGAAAACAGCGACGTTTTTGAAAAGGTGTTTACTGCAGGTCCTGGTTTTATTAATTTCATTGTAAAGGATACATTTTTAACTCAGTATCTTAACTCTATGAAGTCTGAAGAAAAGTTTGGACTAAAAGCTGCAGAAAATCCAAAAACCATAATAATAGACTTTGGAGGAGCCAATGTAGCAAAACCTCTGCACGTTGGACATTTGAGATCTGCTATTATCGGTGAAAGCATAAAGAGAATTTGCAAATATCTTGGACATACCGTAATTGGTGATGTTCACCTTGGCGATTGGGGACTTCAAATCGGTATGGTTATATCTGAGCTTTACAGACGTAAACCAGAGCTTCCGTATTTCGATGATAACTTCAGCGGTGAATATCCTAAGGAACCTCCCTTTACAATAGATGAACTTTCTGAAATATACCCTGCTGCCAGCAAGCTAGCCAAGAGCGATGAAGCTGCCATGGAAGCTGCCAAAAAAGCAACTTTTGAACTTCAGAAGGGTAAACCTGGTTATATTGCAATATGGAAGCATATTTTAAGTGTTTCTACTGCTGATCTTAAAAAGAACTATGGTGCTCTTAATGTTGAATTTGACCTTTGGAAGGGCGAAAGCGACGCTGAAGAGTATATTCCAGATATGCTTAAGTATCTTAATGAAAACAACTATACTCATAAAAGTGAAGGTGCTTTGGTAGTAGATGTAGCTAAAGAAGATGATACCTACGAAATTCCGCCGATAATACTTCTGAAATCAGATGGTGCTGTTTTGTACGGTACAACAGACCTTGCAACTATCGTTCAAAGAATTAAAGATTATAATCCTGATGAAATAATCTACGTGGTTGACAAGAGACAGGGACTTCACTTTGAACAGGTATTCAGATGTGCTAAGAAAACAAATATAGCAGATGAAAAGCTTAAGCTTCAGTTTATAGGCTTTGGAACCATGAATGGAAAAGACGGAAAACCCTTTAAAACAAGAGAAGGCGGCGTCATGAAGCTTCATGATTTGATTCAGCTTATTAAGGATAATGCTAAAGGCAAGCTTAAGGATGACAGAGACTTCTCAGAAGAAGAAACAGAAGAAATTGCTCGTATAATTGGTACTGCTGCTCTAAAATACGGAGATCTTTCCAATGCAGTCACTAAGGATTATGTATTTGACCTTGATAGATTTTCTTCCTTTGAAGGTAATACTGGTCCATATCTTCTGTATACAGTTGTAAGGATTAAATCCATATTGAAAAAAGCTGCTGAAGATGGAGTAAATGCATCAAATTCTATACTTACTCCAACAAACAATGTAGAAAGAGATTTAATGCTTAAACTTGTTAAATTTGGTGAAGCCATAGAAGGCAGCTACGAAGACAAGGCACCAAATAAGATATGTGAATATCTATATGATTTATCAAATCTTTTCAACAGGTTCTACCATGAAAATAAAATCTTGTCTGAAGAAGATTTAAATAAAAAAGCTTCTTGGATTGCTTTATTAAAGCTTACTCTAGGAATACTTGATACAGGCTTAAATCTTTTAGGCATAGAATCACCAGAAAGAATGTAAAAATTGGTAGGAAGTGTTTTCCGTCGACTGGAAAATGCCTCCACCAATCACTCCATATTATGTTAATACCATAAACTTATAACCCTTTTTCTTTAAATCTGTAATTATATATTGAAGAGCTTGAGCAGTGCTTTCTTTTCCATACGTATCATGCATTAACAAAATAAGTTTCTTCTGTCCTCTAAAGGTCTGTTTATATCTATAAATGAGTTGCTGTTTTGTTCTTCTCCCGCGTTCGGCATCCCCTACGAGTGAATTCCAATCTATGTATTTATAATCTTTATTAGCAAACTGCTTGTCCAATTTTCCTGTACCCTTCCATGATCCATGTCCTCCAGGCAACCTGATTACACGAGTTGCAAAATTTTTTCCCAGTGTTTTTCCTAATACTATGTTGGTTCTTTCTATTTCCTTCATAAATACACGTGGGTTAACTACTTGATTAGGATAAAGCCTAGAATAATCATGCGTGTATGTATGATTGCCTATAGCATGTCCTTGATTATATATATCTCGAAGCAGTTTTTGAGTCCTCTGCGATTCCTGTACCTGCTTTCCAATTATGAAAAATGTTGCTTTTACATTATTCTTTTTTAATGTATTAAGAACCCTTGGAGTAACAGTAGTTGATGGTCCATCATCAAAAGTCAAAAATGCAATTTTTCTGTTATTTTTTATCTTTATATTCTTTGATAAATAATCTTGTACTTTTCCAGCATCAAAACTATTTTTATGAATTTTAGTATTATTTTTATATAAGCGCTGCTGCACAAATTTTGAAATAATATCCTTAACGTTCTTATTGCTATTACTTTGTTTATTTTTAACTGTAACCTCTATTGTTCCCCTGCTAACCGATTTTCGCTGCCCACTATAATAGGGTATAATACAAATTGCTGAAATAGTAATTACTATACTAAACATCACTATTCTTCTTCGTCTTATAATAGCTTTTTTCCTTTGGTTTATTCTTCTCATTCTTCTCGTAATAATATCCTGTTGATCTATCAAAGCACTATCTCCTCTTACCGCTTATTCTCAAGCATATAATTAAAAAGCGACATCTATCTAGTAGCACTTGTAAAAATTTAGCATACACTGTTATACTTCTATAGCTTATCGTTAATATTGCTATTTGCTGACTTAAATGCCATTTTTAATACATATGTCTATACTAATATACGATATTAAACGGAAATAATTTTGTAATATTGTAAGATTTATTGCTATTTTTTGTTTTCAGTTAAAAGAAATTGGGTTTTCTCATTTCTTAACTATTAAACTTATTTGCACCCCATACTCCAGTAAGTATCATTACTGCACCTATAAGATGATATATATGAAAACTCTCTTTCAATATTAATACTCCTGCAACTACAGAAACTATAGTTGATAAATTAGCAAATACTGCAGATTTTGACGCCTGTATCTTTGATAATGTAAAATTACTCAAAAAGTAAGCCAAAATAGATGAAATAATTCCAAGGTATAATATAGAGATAATGAAAGTACTGCTCTTCAGAGGTTGAAAATATTCATTAATTTTTCCCTTTAAAAACAAATCTACTGCTGCCATTATATTAAAACAAACTGCTGCCATAGCCATCATAAAATATGTAGTTTCTACAGGTTTGAAATGTACCGATGTCTTTCTTGAAATTATGCTATAAAACCCTGCAGATATAATTGCTCCTAGCAAAAGTAATATTCCTAAAGGCGAGTTTTCTTGTCCACTTGTACTGCTCATTACTCCTATAAGAGCAACCCCGCTTACAGAAAGAACTATGAATAAAACACTCTTAGTTGAAGGAATTTCCTTCAAAAAATAAATTTCCAAAATAGTAACTGCTATTGGGATTAACGATAACATAAGTCCAGCCATTGAGGATGACGCATTCTTTATTCCATAGGTTTCAAAAATAAAATATACTACTGGTTCTGAAAGTCCAAGTAATATTAGCTGTCCTATCGGCTTGTTTCTATAATCTACTTTTATTACTTTAAAAATAACCAGTAAAGTCATTATAATAAATGCTAACAAGAATCTTAACGCCACTAGCGATAATGGACCTGCTACTCTCAATGCCATTTTTGAGAAAAGAAAGCTTAATCCAAATATAGTGGAGGTTATACATGCTGCTATGTATGGAAGCATTCTATGGTTCCTATTCATTCTACTCCTCCGTCTGATCATTAATTGTATTAACAATTTATTATATTTTATTGTACTTAGCTCTGTCAATTAATAGATTTCATACGATAAAATTATCACCATAGTTAAATCTAACAGGTTAACTATTTTTCAATAGCGTTAAGTAACCGCATAATGTTTTCAGCTGTATTTTCCATATTATGCTTTCCATTTTTTAATGCTTCATCAATAGCACTAGCTCCTGGCATAATGCTGAATATAGCGTCAATACCATGTTCATACAATCTATCTATATCGTCACCTACTTTACCAGCTAACGCAATCACAGGTTTATTATACTTTTTAGCTATCTCTGCAACCCCCAATGGTGTCTTTCCAAATTCGGTTTGATAATCTATACTTCCCTCTCCTGTCCACACCATATCAGCTGTTTTGACTTTATTTTCTAATCCTGAATACTGAACAACAGTATCTACACCTTTTTTTAGCTTAGCATTTAAAAAAGCAACAAGTGCAGCACCTAATCCTCCTGCTGCCCCAGCACCAGGCAAATTGAGAATATCTTTCCCGAATTGATTATTAATTAAATCCCCATAGTGTTTTAAATTCTCTTCCAAAATTTCTATCATGCTTTCTGTAGCTCCTTTTTGAGGTCCAAAAACCCTTGAAGCACCGTTTTCTCCGCACAAAGGATTAGTAACATCACAAGCTACTTCTATTTCTACGTCCTTTAATCTAAAATCTAATTTGCTCAAATCTATACTGTGAAGCTTGCTGAGTCCAGCTCCACCAAAGCCTATTTCTTCCCCGTATGCGTTTAGGAATTTCCCTCCTAAAGCTGATATAGCTCCTGCTCCGCCGTCATTTGTTGCACTCCCACCTATGCCTATAAGCAGCTTTTTTACCTTTTTATCTAAGCAAGCTTTAATAAGCTGCCCGGTGCCATATGTAGTAGTTATGAGCGGATTTCTATCATCTTTAGGCACAAGCTGTATCCCACTAGCGCTTGCCATCTCAATAACAGCAATTTCATTATCACCTAGTATTCCGTATTGAGCCGTAATTTGATTTTCAAGCGGACCAATCACCTTCATTGAATGAATACTACCCCCGGTAGCGTCTACAAGGGCATTCATAGTGCCCTCACCACCATCAGCCATAGGAACATGAATGCAGTTAATATCACCTCTAACCTTTTTAATGCCTTTCTCCATAGCACTGCAAACCTCTTTTGATGTCATACTTTCCTTAAAAGAATCTGGCGCCAGCACTATATTAGTAATTTTTTTCATTGCTATTTTCTCCTAACTTCATTTTGTATTATATATGAGTCTTCTTCATAATCTAAAGAATTATTAAATAATCAAAACTTATGATTCACTAATTTAACAAGTATTTTTTTCAAGAACATATACAGTATATCCACTCTTAAATTATCATAAAGCACTTTAAATATGAAGGTATATTTTTAAGGGAAGCCATTTTTGCTTCCCTTAATTCACATTTAATAATATTGTATCTTCTTACTTATTATATACTTATTTAAAATAATCTTTTATTTCATCAATTGCTGTAAGAATATGTTCATCCCCTATTGTTGTTTTACCTTTAGATACTATATTCCCCTTAGAATCAATAATTGCCGCAAAAATCGAATCCTTAGTCCATTGATCTTTTATCAATTCTCTCATAATATCTTTACTGGGATGTTTAATACTTAAATTTAAATTTTTCCCACCCATTCTTATTTCCACCTTTAAATATTTACACTTCATGAATTATACGAAGTCATAAAAAGAAGCTGCAGAAAAAATATTACTTTTCAAATTATTAAGAAAAAATATGAAAGCAGCAATACAGAAAATAATATTCTCTAAATACATAGAGTTAGCATAATGGTGAGAGATAGGAGGAGGCATTTTTTAGCCGACGGAGATCTCTCACCATTCTTTTTTACTCTATGACATCTGCCATTATCATAAAAATATTTATTGCAGAATTTATTGGGATAGATGGATCATTGGGTGCAATTAATGTTCCATCATACTTACGGATTTTAATAGTCTGACTTTTGCTGGCATTCCCTCCTCCGTAAAAATAGATGGTAGCCGTATACCCAAGTTCCGCCAGCATATCTCCTGCCGTTGCACACATAAATAATGCAGATTTATAGTACCTATCCAAATTAAGCGTAATAAATTTATTATCATTGTCCTGAACTATGCTTTCTATGCTGGTTATCATAAGTGTTGGATGCCCGCTGTTATCTGGAATTGTAGTCCAAATACTCCCATTATACCTTATTTGCGTACATAATATCCTAGGTTGAAGCTGTGGAATCAAATTTAAGTTTTCATCATATGTTCTTTCAATTGGATTCTCAATTATTGGTACCTTAAATCTAAAGTCTTCCTCATTGCTGAAACTATATAGCCTTTTTATTCTTCCTTTAGGATTTGTCTTAGAGTTGTAAGCATCACCAGTTACGATACTAAAAATTAGTGATTTACTTTTGGTGACTGGATTTTTATAAAAAAACATTCCCTCAGGTTCGTAATGTATACCTGATTTTTTAATACCATCCTGAACATAAAAACTCTTTCCTGCCGTAATTTTAGTATATCCTATCACGTTTCCTAAAAAATCATACATATAGAGCCACTTGTCATAATTAGGATTATTATCACCAGTCATAACATACACAACATTATCTGCAACAGCCAGTCCTTGCATATCCTGGTGTTCAGCCTTTTGGGCATCAGCAAATTCAAAAGAGAATTGCACAGTTCTATCTCCCGATATAATATCTGCTCTTCTGTAGAAGAATACCCTACAGCTGCCATTATCATAATTCAAAGCAAAACAAGCAATAAGATCATTTTCGTCGTCCATTGTGGGAAGAATTGTATGATATTTTTCAGGAAGTACATCATACTCCTGCATTGTCATATCTTTCATATTTATCCTAGCTAATCTATCACCATACCTATGGGGATTATCACCTGGATAACAATCAGTCCATAAGTAAACTTCATCTCCATCTTCCTCCAAAGCTATGTGACTGCCATGCCCACAATCTGTAACAGTATAATTAGCTAAAGACTGTCCTGTTAAGGTAAGTTTATTTATTAGCACATTGTCATTACTTGCGGCCTCATCTTGAGTTGTATATAAAAAGCCTCTGCTATCTATTGCTATTCCCTGAAGCACATTACCGCAGCCCTTTCCCTGCGGCTTTAGAGTTGAATAATATCTTGGAACTATTTTAGTAATATCTATGTAATCTTTCACATATAAAATCGTGTATTTCCCTTGAAAAATCACGTTTCTCTCAACAACAACCTTTTGATTATATGGCACTAAAATATATTGGTTTAATTTATATATTCCATTGCTTATATATAGATTCTTGCCAGTATTGACAGCCTTCTTAAATGCTTCTGTAGTGCGAGCTTCATGCTTTCCAGATGAGTCGGCTCCAAATTCTATAGGATTCATATAGTTCTGCAAGCTCTTAAATCTGTCATATTTCTTCTTATCAATTTCTATACGTTGTTCTTCCTTATCCATCTTGATACCTCCAACTTTACTATAATTTTAATCCTTCTGCGAAAAAACATTTAGCTTTGCTATAGTAATTAATATGTTTTCCAAAATGTCATATAACTTTTCACAAAATAATTAAAGTACAATTAACATAAGTTAACAACTGTTTTCACGCTAATTCTTTATCACTTATTTTATATATAACTTATACGTTTTTCCCTTACTAAAGTTCACATATGTAATATAGATCAAAATACCACTCAAAAGATATCAATTTCTATATAGCTGCAAAATTTTTGTACTATGACATTAAATTATGGTAAACTTATTTTTGTATTTAACGTAATATTAGTTTTAGGAGGAATTGTAAATGTATAGCTTCACCAATGATTATAGCGAAGGAACTCACCCAAGGATATTAGCAGCTCTATCAGAGTCGAATCTTCAGCAAAATATAGGTTATGGACAAGATATCTATTGTGCTAAGGCTATGGATACTTTAAAAAAGAAAATAGGACATGATAATATAGATATTCATTTTTTAGTAGGAGGCACTCAAACTAATCTGATTGCAATATCAGCTTTTCTACGTCCACATGAAGCAGCTATAGCAGCAGATACTGGTCATATTTTAGTTCACGAAACTGGTGCCATCGAAGCCACTGGTCATAAAGCAATTTCTGTGCACACTACCGATGGAAAACTTACTGCTGAGCTTATTAACTCTGTTCTTCAGGCTCACACTGACGAACATATGGTAAAGCCAAAGCTTGTTTATATATCAGATTCAACAGAGATCGGATCAATATACACAAAAACTGAACTAAAAAGTTTAAGCCGTTTCTGCAGAGAAAAAAACTTAATTCTATTTTTAGATGGAGCTAGATTAGGTTCTGCACTATGCTCTTCTGAAAATGATCTTCAGCTTTCAGACCTTGCAGAACTCACAGATGCGTTTTATATTGGAGGGACAAAGAATGGAGCTCTATTTGGTGAAGCATTAGTGATCTGCAATGATTCTTTAAAAGAAGACTTTAGGTTCCATATAAAACAGAAGGGCGCTATGTTGGCAAAAGGATGGCTTTTAGGAATACAATTTTTTGAACTTTTCAAAGATGACCTTTACTTTGAGCTTGCAGCACATGCAAATAAAATGGCTAATATACTTAAGAAAAATATAACTGAGCTTGGATATAAATTTTCAAGCAATTCCCCATCAAATCAGCTTTTCCCTATTTTCCCAAATAAAATTATTGATGAGCTTGAAGAGAATTATTCATTCAATAGATGTGAAAAAGTCGACGATAAAAATTCCTGTATACGCCTTGTAACCTCTTGGGCTACTAAAGAAGACGCTGTGCTTGACTTCATCAAAGCTTTAAAGAAGCTTACCGTATAACAATCATTAATCCATCACATTGAACTAAAACATAAAATATTGATATTAGAAAAAGGGCTTAAAGCCCTTTTTTCATTTATCTTTAAATTATAAATGAGTATATGCTGCTGCCATCAAGTTTTATGTTAAAGCCATTTTCTCCAACCTTCAACCTTACTTCTTTTCTTTCAGTACGAAAATTACTGATAAGGCATGCTATGCTTTCATCAGAATTTTTAAAAGCAATAAAGCTGTCATCGTAATCCCCTTCAGTCTCTATTCTCTTAGCCCCAGGCCTAACCGAATGACTAAAATGCTTCATAACATAGAACTCAGGATTGAATAAGGTATGCTCTAATAAATTTCTGCATCATTTCAGCAGTCATCGTTGAAGTTGGATAAACATTCACAACATCTGTTTCGTTTTGTACACAGAAACCGCAAATATCTATTCCCTCACTTTTATATGCTTGAATATATTTTACTAGGTATTTGGCATATGCTCTTAAATTTTCTGGAGTATCTATTAGCTCACCACCTCCACACATTTCGTCAGATGTCTTCATCCAATAAGGAGGACTCCATGGGCAGCTCCAGATCTTAAGCTTTGGATTAATTTTTAAACTTTCTTTTATATATGGAATTAATAAATTCCTATCTCTATCTATGGAGAAGTTCTTCATCTCATAAAATCCAATTTCTTTATCCCTATCTGTGAATTCTATTTCCTTCACAGAATGGAAGCCGATTTTTTCTATGCTTGTCTTAAAGCCTTTAATCTTCGACACTTTATTTCCTCCTTATCGTTCAAAACGGAACCAGCTAAAATCAAAATTACTTCCAGGCAGAAATATAAACGTAACCTTTTGCATCCCCGTTATTTTGTTTATATTAAATATTCTTTCTTCATATGCATCTGTTTTTGTGAATTCCACCATTTGATTACTCTCTCCTTCAGCGTTAGCGAATCTAACATGAATGGTGTTTTTATCGATAGGTGATTTTCCACAAATCACAAGTTTCGATACTCCTTCCTTTGTAAAATCCATATCTTCAAATACTAAAGATACATTATTTCCAATTCCTTCAACGTTTTTTTCAGTTTTTGTATAAGTATCACCGTATATGCTGTCACATTCTGACGCATAATTTTTTTCAAAGGTCCTGTTAATCTTTTCAAAAGTAAATCCTTTAATGTGCACCTTCTGACGTAGTACAAAACACACAGAAGTAATTCCTTTAAGCTTCTTTGGAAGTTTGTAGGTTTGCTCCTGATACACATTCCACTTGGATTCTTTTTGATAAATCACATTAGCCAGAAGCTCACTTCCTTCTTCCTCTGGCATGCCTTTCCAGATTTCTATAGGGTACTCTTCATCAGATAATGCGAAAATTGGTATAGTTATCGTATCAGATCCATAGTTTCCAAAGTCTATTCCATGAAAACCCACCTGAGTTTCACCATCTCTACTAGTAGCCACTCCTCTTTCATTTCCATTTGTAACTTCACCTTTACTGTAATCATAAAGGCCTGCAGATATAAATCCATAAGGATCTTTATAAGCTAAACCAAGTCCAATTGCCCTTAATTCAAGCTCAGATATAAGCTTAGTCTTATGAGTTCCATTCTTACTTGTACATCTTATTCTGAACTCTCCATCTCCGAAAGCAGTTACCTTAGCCTCAAGTCCATTAGCTTCTACTTTAGCTATATTAGATGGTATTCCTACATCATTTACTACACTCCACTCCACCTCTTTGAAAGAAGTATTTTCAGGATATAGTTGTGCTGTTACTATTATATCTTTTCTTGTCTCGTCAAAGGTCTGTCCTGAATTACTGATAATTTCAATTTTACGCAGCGGTATTTCATCAATGTTTCCCATAACACATAGCATAGCTTTATTTTCCATATTTGCAGAAATTCCTGTAAGTTCTTTATCCGCTGCTGGAAGCGCTTCAAATTCTATGCTCTTACTATCTAAGCCTTCTGATGACACTTCAAGTCTGATTATTCCAAGCTCTAAGGTAGAACCTATGATAGCCATTAGCTTACCACTGAATAACCTTCTGCTTAAACCTTTATATTGGTCATAATCTGTGCTGTCTCCATTATCAAGTCCAAGCAAACGGCCAGCTCCTGTAACATTAACATTTACCCTATTGTTTGCATTTTCGACTGCATTTCCCTTTTCATCTTCCATAGTTATCTCAACAAATATCAAATCTGTACCGTCTGCTGCAATAATTTCCTTATCTGGATTTAGCTTAATTTTCTTTGCATCCCCAAAGGATCTTTTTATATCTTCGGCAATAATTCTACCTGATTTATCATAGGCTATGGCCTTTAGTTCCCCCTCCTCATAAGGTATCTTCCAACATCCAACCAGCTGAATTCCGTGTTCATGGTCAATATCATATGTTCCTACTGTTTTTCCATTAAACTGCAGTTCAATCTTAGGTGCATTAGAGCATACTCTTACATCTATTGTCTGTCCTTTATTAAAATCCCAATAAGGAAAAATATGCACCATCGGTTTACTCTTGTAATCTGTCCACTCCGCCTGATATATATAATAAGAATCTTTCTTGAATGTAGCAGTATCAATCTGTCCAAAGTAGGAGTTTTTAGTATGATAAGGGGTAGGTTCTCCTATATAATCAAAGCCTGTCCACAGAAATTGTCCTAATGAGAAATGAGTATCCCTTTCAGCCAGGATACATGCCTCTGCTGACTTTGCTCCCCAACTGGTTGTACTGTTACCAAGAGCAGAACACTGCTCATCATCATCTGCAAGAATAGATTTCTCAAAAGGAAAATGGTAGATTCCCCTGCTTTGTACTATAGAAGAAGTCTCACTGCCATAGATAATCCAGTCTGGATGCTCCTCATGATGCTTCTGATAATACTTCTCGGCATAGTTATATCCAGCCACCTTGACAATATCAGCACATTTTTGAGCATTCTCCCAGGGCATATAATTTGATCCTATAGTTATCTTTGCATTTTCCTTTGGATCAAATTCTCTTACGTAGTCCATAAGTATTCTTGTTATTTGTTGTCCTCTTTCCCCAGCATGAGTATCATATATTTCGTTTCCAATACTCCACATCAAAAGGCTTGGATGATTTCTATCTCTCATTATCCAGCTTTTAACGTCACTATGTGCCCATTCATTAAAAAATCTTCCGTAATCATAAGGAGTTTTTGATCTTTCCCACATATCAAAGGCTTCAGAATCAATAAGCATTCCCATCTCATCTGCTAATTCCATAAGCTCTGGAGCAGGCATATTGTGAGAAGTTCTTATAGCATTCACCCCCATTTCCTTCAATAGTTTAAATCTTCTTTTAAGTGCAGCTTTATTAAAAGCTGATCCTAACGCTCCTAGATCATGATGCTCACAAACACCATTTATTTTTAGTCTCTTGCCATTTAATTTAAGGCCCTCATTGGGATCAAGTATAATTTCTCTAAAGCCTATATTCTGAGTTACAGACTCAATTTTAAACTTGCTTTCATTTTCATCAATAACATATAAATCTGTGATGAGCTTATATAAATTTGGTTTTTCAGTACTCCATAGCATAGGATTTTTTACAAATAATTTCTGAAGGTTATGCCTATTTGCTACCTTCTCTTGGTGTACTCTCTCTGAAGCAAAGGCTATTATCTCATCCTTGTATGTGATAGTATGAGTTATTTCTGCCTCTTCATAAATGCTTAGTTCTGAGTCTACTTCTACTTGCCATCCATTATCTTTTTGATTAATAGATACATATATTCCATCAGTTACAATGTGGTTCTTATCTCTCGTCTTTAGCCATACATTACGATATATGCCAGCGCCGGAGTACCATCTGCTGTTAGGACTTTGATAAACAACTTTTACAAGAATTTCATTTTTCCCTTCCAGCAATGCCTCTGTTATGTCATACTCAAAAGATGAGTAGCCATATTTCCATTCTCCTATAAATCTTCCATTCACATAAAGGGAAGAATCCATATACACTCCTTCAAAATATAAAAGGATCTGTTTTTCCTGCTTATTATATATAAATTGTTTACGGTACCAGCCAATACTATTTTCATAAAGATCTAAGGAATTATATATAAGCCAATCATGCGGTATATCTACTTGTTCAAAGGTCAGAGAACTGCTATCTGTAACCTCTAAGCTGCTTTTAGCAAATTCCCAGCCATCATTGAAAAGTACTTTTTTATTCATGTTCATTTTCTCCTTCCTATTTAAATAAATTACGAACAAAGAAATTGAATTAAATGAAGATAATATTTAATAGTTAGTGTATGCTCTAAATATGTAAGAGAAGAGAGTAGAGAGAAAAGTAAAGGAAGAAATTCTGCTGTGCGGAATTTCTAAGAATTTAAATCTCATAATCAGCAGATAACTTTCTAAAAACTAAGATAGTACCTAACCTTCTAAAAATATTATTAAAATAATTAGCATTATCTATACAATCAAAATTCAGCCCGGCTGAATTTTAACCTTCTCTTTTCTCTTTTCTCTCATACCTATTTAATGCACTTTTTCTTAACTATTCCGTCTAGAGCATTTAGTACGCAATTTAATTATTAACCATCATTTCTACTCGTATATCTTTCTTCCTTTTATATCTTTAATTCCAGTTCTTCTATAGAAGTACGTATTTACCTGATCTCTCCACTCTTTTGAATCCTTAAGCTGAATCCTAAGTCTGTCGCATACAAGTCCAAAAGCTTCTTCATTTATTTTGCCCTTCAAAGACATCCATTTCTCTATAAACTCTTCTACTTTTTCTACACCTTCAAAGTGAGTATCGTATATATGCTGAATCAAAGTTTTTCCAGTCTTAAGCTGATACTTATATGGTACATGATGAAAGAATAATAAAAGCGCCTCTGGACAAGTTTCTATATTTTCATACATGCTTGCAACTGCTTCATGATACTGAGCTGTATAACCTGTTCCTGTAGAAACAGTTCTGTCTACTCCTATTCCCTTCCAATCCGCATAGTGGTACGTTCCCCAGCGAGAATATTCATAGCCCTCAACGCTTGGACCATAGTGGTAATTGGGATTAACCATCCAGCCTATTCCAAGTGGGCTTGTATATTTCTCATAAACTTCTCTGGATTCCATTAATATGGAGACTACAGTTTGTACTATACCTTCATCACAGCCATAAGTTAATTTAACCCATTCTTTCGCTATTTCCTCTGAACTCAATTCAGGGTTCCAAGCTATTCTTCCAATACCGTACAAATTTGCCTGAGCAAGCGGATGCCCAGTCCAACACTTGCTGTCACCAAGATTTGATACGGCAACGATGCCACTGTACCTGCTGTTAAACAAGCTTCCGTCTACTACTTTACTTACATAAGAGCCTTCTCCTTTCGCATGGGTATCAAAGTTAAGCACCTCTTTCCACATAGGTAAAAGATAGCATACGTGTTTCTGTTGTCCCGTATATTCCTGAGCGGCCTGAAATTCCAAAATCATATTCGTCTTTTCCATAGCTCCAAAAAGCGGAGAAACTGCTTCTCTTATCTGGAAATCCATTGGTCCATTCTTTACCTGAAGAATTACATTATCCATAAACTCACCATCTAATGGCTTAAAATTATCATAGGCTGCTTTAGCCCTATCCAAAGACCTGTCTCTCCAATCAAGATGACAATTATATACAAAACATCTCCATATTACTATTCCGCCATGCGGCTTTAATGCTTCTGCAAGAACATTTGCTCCTTGTGCATGGTTCCTTTCATAGGTAAATGGACCTGGCCTGCCCTCTGAATCTGCTTTAACAAGAAATCCTCCAAAATCCGGTATGTAGTCATATATTAAGTCAGCAGTTTTCTTCCACCACTGTTTAACTGCTTCATCGAGCGGATCAGCAGTTTTTAGTCCTCCAAGTTCAATAGGTGAAGCATAATTTATGCTGAGATAAAGTTTTATTCCATAATTTCTAAAAACATCAGCAAAACGTGCTATATCCGGTAAATATTCTTTTGTAATAAATTTTGTTTCGATATTATGCACATTAACATTATTTATAACTACTCCATTAATTCCTATAGATCCTAACAATCTTGCATAATCCTTAATTCTTGAAAAATTCTTAATAATCTCATCATTGCTGTAAAAGAAAGATTGCCCAGCATATCCTCTTTCAATATCACCGCTTGCGTTATCCCAATGATTAATCATTCTAAGCTTATTTCTAGGAATATCTACTATTTGTGACTGTGAAATTTCCTTTCCTATTCTAAGATTCCTAATCAAATAAAATATGCCATAAAGAACTCCAGTTCCATCCTTGCCTATGATCTGTAATGCAGTATTCTGCTCATTATCAGCAGCTTTTACCTCATAACTTCCATCAGCATATTTTTCAGTAATTTTTGTTTCTAATTGAAATGCCCTAGCATCCTCTAAAGTTCCTACAAATAGATATGATGAATTTGGAATTTCATTAGAAACTAACGGCTCTATTCCAATAATCATCTTTAATGCTAGCTTTAATTCTTCTACAGCTGTATGTTTTACAGTGTTATTATTATTAACCACTAAGCAGCTACATATCTTTTTATATTGATCAACTAATTTAGGATTTAAACACTTAGCGTAATTTAACCAGCAGTTGTAAACTCCATTATTACTTTCTATTAATTGTTTTTCTAACATAAACTTGTTTCCTTTCATATATATTAAATTGATTAGTTGTTTTATATCGCTTATGATATCATACCGCCATTATGCACAACATGAATTATATTATTGAATTTGTAAAATACTATTACAATTTTTTTGTATAAATATCTTAGCTAAAAATAGACAAACATTCTTCTTAATTTAAAATCGGATAGCCAAAAAGCTATCCGATTTTCATTTTTACATTTCTTTCTTATTTCAATTTGTCTTTCGTCTTCCTATATATGTCATTAGCCTGTTTAGTTAAATCTTCAGAGCCTTTAGCTTTACACTGGGCAACATATTTATCCCAATTGCTTAATGATTCTGATCCCAGCATGAATTTAAGTGTCTGTGCCTTAACGTAATCCATTAAAGGCGTATCCTTCATATTAGCCTGTTCTCTCTCATCTTCATCATAAAGAATAGGAGGTGCAGTTGGAAGAACTTTTTTGTCAGCCATAGATTTCTGGAAAGTTTTTTCTAGATCATTTCTCATTGAATCCTCTAATTCATATGATCCACCATAAGAGAAAACGCCGCCGCTAAATCCAAAATCTTTTCTTAAATCCTTATCATTTGAAGAAGGATTCTTACTTAAATTGTTAAAGTTTATTCCCTTTGCCAAAGTTCTTACTCCGTCACTGGATTTATTATAAGTTTTTCCTTCAACACCCCATTTAGTAAGTTCCTGACCTTCGTCACTGTACCAAAGCCAATCAACAAATTCCATAATTTCTTTAAAGTTCGGATTATCCTTAGCTTTTGAAGATATGATTACACCATTCTCAAGCCTGCTAGCAGAAACCACATCACCCTTAGGGCCTTCAGGATTTCTCATGTGCAATATTTCAAATTTGCCTTTTCCTAAGTTCTTTTCCATTGTCTGCTGTAGTACTAAGGTTTCCTGAGTGTTTGAACCTATCATAAAGGATTTACCATTTACAAATTTCTGTTTTGCCTGATCATCACTCTGAGTGAAGCTTTCAGGATCCATTAACCCGTCTTTAATTAGCTTATTAAAATAAGTTACAAAGCTCTTATAATCATTTGTAGTAGGTCCAAAGAAGAACTTGTCACCAGTTGCATCATAATTTATACCGGTACCAGCACCCCAACCAGCTGAAACACCGAAGGTAGGAGCAGCAAAATTCGTGGTTGCATCTGTCTTCCATCTATCTGAGTACGGATATATATTAGGGTATTTAGCTTTAATAACCTTTAATACACTATATATCTCATCCCAAGAATTAGGAACCTTTAAACCTGCTTTATCGAGCATATCTTTTCTTATAGCAAATGAATAATCATATTTTGCCTTTTCATGAAGACCAGGCAGCACATAAAATTTACCATTAGCCTGCTTTATACTCTTTAAATCGCTATCCATATTCCATTTTTCAACTTTTTCTTCGAAATTAGGCATATATTTTAGATAATCGCTAACTGGCAAAATTGCACCAGATGGTATGTAAGCTGTCTCTGATCCTGGATATGTCTTAGGTATGATGAGTGGAGCATCACCTGTACTTATTAGCAGGCTTCTCTTTTGCTCATAATCACTTAGTGGGACAGTAGTAAGCTTTATTGTAACATTAGTCCTCTTTTTAATCTCATCCCATAACAGCCAATCCTTTTTTAATGGATATGCAGGATTATCATTATACAGCATTGTGATTGTAATTGGTTTTTTTGCATGAAAGGTTTCACCTGCCTTTAATGTTGGTGTACCTAAATCTGCAGAAGATTTAGCTTTCTCTTTTTTACTGCAGCCAGTCAATAATCCTGCAGTCAAGCTTAGTGCTAATACAGTTACTGCAAACAGCTTTAACTTTTTTTTCATAAATGTTCCCCCTAAATTTATATTTTTATACTAATTGAAACTGTGTTTCAAATTAATACCTAGCTGTTAACCCTTTACGGATCCAATCATAACTCCTGTAACAAAATACTTTTGAATAAACGGATAAATACATATTATTGGTAGTACAGTTAAAACTATTGATACAGATTTAATATTGGCGGCTACCTGCTGCTGCGCATCTGTATCCGTACCTTGATTAACAGAAGTAGCTGATGCTCCTGCAATTATATTTCTTAAGTAAAGCTGTACTGGAAACATATCTTTTTTATCCATGTACAGAAAAGCTCCAAACCAGCTATTCCAGTTTCCTACAGCATAGAATAATGTTATCGTTGTTAATATAGGTAAGGATAGCGGAAGAATTATTCTAATAAGTATCCCATAAGTATTTAATCCATCCACTGAAGCTGCCTCTTCCAATTCATTAGGCATAGACTCAAAAAAGCTTTTCATAATCAATAGATTCCAAGTACTAATCGCTCCAGGAATAACTACAGACCATATAGTATTTCTCATTCCCAAGTATTTAACAAGAAGATAGTTAGGTATCAATCCTCCATTGAAAAACATTGTAAATACCACTATAGCAAGAAAAAATCCTCTTGCTTTAAGACGCTTTTTTGACAGTGCATAAGCAAATATAGTTGTCATAAACATTGAAATAGCAGTAGCAACTACAGTATATATAACTGTATTTTTATAGTTTATCCAAAAATCTTGTTGTTTCATTACTTCCTTATAGGTATCTATGTTTAATCCTTTAGGAAGAAAAAATACCTTTCCTGCATTGATATAATGCTCACTGCTAAACGACTGAGCTACTACATATATAAATGGATAAAGCGTAACAGCAATTACTAACAGCATAAATAATATATTAAAGCTTTGAAATAACCTATAAGATTTTGATTTCTTAATCACATTATCCCTCCTACCACAGACTATTCTCAGTTAATTTTCTTGAAACAAAATTAGCAGTTCCCACTAATATAAGACCGATAATCGCCTCAAACAGTCCTATAGCTGTTGCATAACTAAAACTGTTAGATTGCAAACCCAATCTATATAAATAAGTAGATATTACATCTGCAGTGGAATATGTTAATGGACTGTAAAGAAGTAAAATCTTCTCAAATCCAACATTTAATAAACCTCCGATATTTAATATCAATAGAGTGACAATAGTTGGCATTATTCCTGGAATAGTTATATGAATTGTTTGTTTCCATCTATTAGCACCATCAATTCTAGCTGCTTCATATAATTCCATATTAATCCCTGACAATGCTGCCAGATATAATATAGCTCCCCAGCCCATGCCTTGCCATACTCCTGACCCTACATATACTGTACTAAACCATTTTGCCTCACCAAGAAAATCTATGGTTTTACCTGTTAACGCTTTAATAATCATATTTATTACACCATTTGAAGGTGAGAGTATTTGCATTATCAAACCTGCAACAATTACGGTTGATAGAAAATATGGTAAATAAGATGCCGTTTGCACAACCCTTTTAAACTTATTGCTTTTTAATTCATTCAATAATAAAGCAAATATTATTGGTATTGGAAAGCCTATCACTAGGGATAAACCACTCAAAACTAAAGTATTTTTAAATACATGCCAAAATGTGGCATCATGTATAAACATATTAAAATACTTCATACCAACCCATTCTGTTCCAAGGGCAGGTCCACCAGGGACAAATTTTCTAAACGCTATAACGTTACCTATCATTGGACCGTACTTAAAAATTACATAATATATAAGTGGTAATACTAAGAGACTATATAATTGCCAATCCTTTCTAATAATAGTAAGGTCTCTTTTCAATTTACTCATTAAAGATTTTTGTGTACTAATACTATTCTCCACTTAAATGTGCCTCCTTCCATATTAGCATGTGTTTATAAATTATTATCAACTTGCTGATGTAACCATAGTAAACAATTTCATCATAAAAATATACAATCAATTTCAACATTTCAATGCATAATTCTACTTTTTAGAAATATAGAACCAATTGCTTTTTTGCAATGATATTCCTTTTCTAATACTGCGATTATTGCAACACAGGTAGAATATCGAGATATGTAAACGTATTATTTTATATTGAACATGCTCTTATCATAAGGTATAATTATTGTGCACTTATATAAAACGATATGTCGTATTTATCTATAAGAAAGGAATGGGAGTGAAATAGATATGTTCAAATTAGGCCACATAGAAAACGATGTCAATAAAAAAAGTTTTTTACGATCAATCTTTTTATACTTCTTGATTCCGATTATTATAGTTTCGCTTTCCGCTTTTGGAGTCTACAAGTACTATAAAGATTTATTCCAGAAAGAATTAGAATCTAATTATTTAAATACTTTATCCACTGTTGCTAGTACAATGGATAATTCATTAATCGAATTGCAAAATACCACTATACTTTTATCCTCTAATTCAGATTTATATAACATCTTCTATTCCGAAAAAAAACTAACAGCATCAGACGGTCCCAAAATAAGTTCCATGACTAATACCTTAATTAAATTCAAGGCCACGAAGAACTTAATAGACAGTGTTTATCTTGTCCATAAAGATAGCAATGAAATTCTTAATTCTTCTGGAACTTACAATGCTGATGATTTTTTCAAAAAATATTATATATATAAGAAGTATAATAGCGACTTCTGGATGAATTTAAAAGTGAGTACCACTTTTTATAATGTTTTAAAGCCAAGCATTCTTACAGATACAACTTTGGATACTATGAATAAACGTAAAGTCATCCC
Source organism: Clostridium oryzae (assembly GCF_002029235.1). Lineage (GTDB taxonomy): Bacteria > Bacillota > Clostridia > Clostridiales > Clostridiaceae > Clostridium_AE > Clostridium_AE oryzae. Next base: position 2,132 of record NZ_MZGV01000047.1, on the reverse strand, counting down.
CTTTGTTACCTCTAACTTGGCAGGCTTTAAGTCTAGTAACTTATTTGTTATAAACTTAAGTGAAGAAGAGATTAATTCTATGCTAGAAAAATATAAATTTTTGCCTAGCGGTACAATGGCAATTATTGATAATACAGGAACTATTTACTCTTCATCTGATTCAAACATTAATGAAAAAATAACTAAAAACAAGACTTTCTTGGACAAGTTGTCAAAGAAAAATTTTTTTGAGTATGATATAAATGGAAACAAAACTTTAGTAATAAACTATTCCTCGAAGCTTTCAAAATTCAGCAATTTTATCTATACTGCTTTTATTCCCTATAACGATTTCTATGAGAGATCTTTGAGAATTAAAAGACTTTCATATACTATTATTCTTGTTGGAGTTATGCTGTCAGTACTGACTGCATACCTTATGAGCAAAAAAATATATAGACCTATAGATAATCTTGTTAGTATTCTCAGCAATAATGCTGATCCAATGGAAGCAAGCAAAAATGAAGTAGAATATTTAAACAGTAGAATCAGAAATATATTAACCAATGAAACGAATTTAAGGAAGGATTTATCTGCAATTATGCCTCTAGCTTCTGAGCAGTACTTAATTAGAATATTGACTAGCAGTGATGCTCTTTTAGATGAGGACGTGAAGAACTTTATTTACAGCAGTCAAATCAATTTTAAGTATCCAGATTTTTGCGTAAGTCTTATAGAAATGAATTTTTCTGACAAATACTATAATTCTTATAGTAAGGATGAATATACCCTTGTTGTAAAGGGGCTGTCAAAAATATTTTCTAGAATAGCCTTAGATGATTTTCCTACTTATGTATTAAATATGAATAAAAATCAACTATGTCTTCTTATTAATCTTCCAAAGGAAGAACATATTGATAATATAACTTCATCCATGAAAAATATTCTTGATTTGTTTAATTACGACAATGATTTATTATCTATATCTGTGGGAATCGGAAGAATCTATTCAGATTTTATAGGTATGCATCAATCCTATAATGAAGCTCGTAAAGCTTTAGCAGCCCTTTCCCCTTTAAGTAATAATAAAATCAATGTATATACTGGAGAAACCGCATCTTATATCTCCCAATATTCAATAAGTGATGAAAATAAGCTATTTAATTTTTTAATGGGAAACTATAAAGATGAAGCCTTGGCATTTTTAAATCTACTCATTGAAAAGAATTATAAAAATACCCCTTCTGAACATTGTATAAAGAAATTTTATTCCAGCATCTACGATACAATGATTAGAGTATTGGCTGAAAAAGATCAGTATATAGTAGATTTCATGGGAGCTGATTATATCGATCTGCCATCAAACCTAGGGTTTATGACCACTAAGGATGTGAATAATTATATTTTCTTGATAGCTAATAGAATTTTATCTGTACAGAAGGCAAGCAGTAAGGTTGATATTCTGCAAATTACAGAATATATTAAAGAAAACTTCCATCAAGATTTATATTTAGAAAAACTGGCCGAAGAGTTTAATACCTCTGATAAATACCTTTCCAGACTTTTTAAAGAAACTGTAGGCATGGGCTTTCATGAATATTTAACTTCAATAAGAATTTCAAAATCAAAGAATCTTTTACTCAAAACTAACTTAAGCATCACAAAAATTGGTGAGAAGGTTGGCTTTACAACCCACAGCACCTTCTTTAGATTATTCAAAAAGTATGAAGGAATAAGCCCAACTCAATACAGAGAAAATAACCTATAAAAAAGGGTAGGAAGTGATTTCCGTCGGCTGTAAAATGCCTCCTCCAATCACTTCCTACCCTATGCCGACTATATGCATTTACAAAGTATTATTTTCTATATTACTTCTCCCAAATTATTTTTCTTGTTTATTTATTTTTTATTATTTTCTTAAGAGCTATCTTCATATTACTTCGTATATTATATAATTGCATCCTTTTAACAACACATACAATTTATTCATACACAGTTAAAAGTTATCCACAATTGGCAAAATTCTATAAATTCCTACGAAAATTAAATAATAGCACTCTTTCTATTTTAGGCAACACTAAGCTAGACTGGCCTATTTAGGCTAGTTCCAAGCTTTGTATTTTATTTCATATTCTTAGACAGGGGCTTTTTCT
>NZ_MZGV01000046.1 GCF_002029235.1 Clostridium oryzae | reverse complement strand
CTATAATATATCTCTTATACGTCTTTTCTATAGATATGTTAACGGTTTGTAAGCATTCAGAAATCTGTTCAATATTTATTAACATTATTAATTTAGTAATATAAATATAAGACGAACTAAATGCTCTAGACGAAATAGTTAAGAGAAAGTGCATTAAATAGGTATGAGAGTTAAGAGTAAAGAGAAAAGAGATAAGTGATAAGTGAAGGTTAAAATTCAGCCGGGCTGAATTTTGATTGTATAGATAATCCTAATTATTTTAATAATATTTTTAGAATGTTAGGTATTATCTTAGTTTTTAGAAAATTATCTGCCGATAATCAGATTTAAATTCTCAGAAATTCTGCACAGCAGAATTTCTTCCTTCACTTTTCTCTTTACTCTTTTCTCTTACCTATCTAAAGCATACACTAACTACTAAATATTATCTTCATTTAATTCACTTTCTTAGTTCGTCTTTTATTTATAATTCTATCCAACGTTATCAAACTGCATATTATATAAATATGCATATGTTCCATCTTGCTCTATAAGCTCATCGTGGTTTCCTCGCTCTACTACGCCTTCATCTGTAAGCACTAATATTTCATCCGCTCTACGTATAGTGCTTAATCTATGCGCTATAACTATAGTCGTCCTATTCTTAGATAACTCCTCCAGAGAATTTTGAATGAACTTTTCGCTTTCATTGTCTAATGCAGAAGTAGCCTCATCTAATATTAATATAGGAGGGTTCTTTAAAAATACTCTTGCTATTGATATTCTCTGTTTTTGTCCTCCCGAGAGCTTAACCCCTCTCTCACCTACATAAGTCTCATATCCATCTTCCAATTCCATTATAAAATCGTGTATATTGGCAAGTTTAGCAGCTTCTATAACTTCTTCATAAGTAGCATCAGGTTTTCCATAGGCTATGTTGTCTCTTATGTTGCCTGCAAATAGGTATACATCCTGCTGAACTATACCAATAGAATTTCTCAGAGCTTTGAGTTTTATATCTCTTATATCAATGCCATCCAATTCTATCTTGCCATCTGTGATTTCATAAAACCTCGGTATAAGGCTGCATAATGTAGTTTTACCTCCACCGGATGGACCAACTAAAGCTATGGTTTTCCCTGCTGGAATATCTATATTTATATTATCTAAAACATTATGCTCCTCATTGTAACTAAAGGAAACATTCTTCAAACTTATATTTCCTCTAACATTTTTTATTGCTACAGCATCCTTACTATCTTCTATATCTGGTACAGTTTCGATAATTTCCAAAAAACGTTCAAATCCTGTTATACCTCTTTGATATTGTTCCGTAAAATTCACGAGCTTATCTATAGGATTTAAATATATATTTATATATAGTATATATACTAACAAATCTGATATATTTAGTTGTCCAATGCTTATGAATATTCCACCGCCAAGTACTACAAACAAGTTAAGTAGTCCTTGAAAAAATCCATTTCCGCTATAAAATTGACCCATAAGAAAGTAGTTTTTCTCTTTTGATCTTAAAAATTCGTTATTACCTTTCTCAAATTTCTTACTTTCAATATGTTCATTGGCAAAGGATTTAACTATCCTTATTCCTGAAAGACTGTCTTGAATCTGAGCATTAACGTCTGCAATTTTCTCTCTGTTTTCTTTAAATACTTTTTTCATCTTCTTATTGTAAACAAGAGAGAAATACAGCATTAGTATAGTTATTATAAATAAGCCAATAGTTATTTTAGTATTAATGGTCATCAATATAATAAAGGAGCCAACTATCTTCAGCATAGAAATAAATAAATCTTCAGGGCCGTGGTGTGCCAATTCTGATATATCAAACAGATCTGTCACAATTCTTGACATCAGCCTGCCAGTATTTGTGTTATCATAGTAAGAAAATGATAACTTTTGAAGATGATCAAAAATATCTTTTCGCATATCTGTTTCCATCTTAGCACCCATTATATGTCCCCAAGATGTAATAAAATATTGGCAGAAATATTTTATTATATACATGGCTATCAATATTATTCCAATATATATTATATATTTGATTATCTTAGCTTTATCATTCATCAAATATACGTCATTCTGCAGAAATCTCACAAATAGTGGAAATACCAAATCAATACCCGAAAGCATTAATGCGCAAAACATATCCGCATAGAATAAAGTTTTATACGGTCCATAGTAGCTGATAAATTTTTTAAGAATTCTCTTCATGTAATTTCTCCTCCCCCTTTTAGCAGCATACAAATAAAAATAACATTTTGTCGTTTTTTTTTCAATGGTTAATCTTCTATTATTTCGTTTATACAAAATTTATTGAAAATGCATAATTTTCTTAACTTTTTATAAATACTAAAGTAGTATAATAAATATAATAACAAAATTATTTGCAATAGTTTTATTGGAGGTGGACATTATGCGTAGTCTCACTCATGGTGAAGTGTCTTTTAAACGAATGTGTCACTTAATAAAGAAATATATTAATGCTGCTCAAGATTATAAATATCATATAACTGTTGGAACAGATTCACAAAATTATGATATAACAAAAGTTGTGGTAGTTGTGGCTGTTTGGCGCGTAGGCAGCGGCGGAATCTTTTTTTATGACGTAAGGAAAGTTACAAAGATAACTAATATCCGGCAAAAATTATTTTATGAAACAAGCTTAAGTATCGAAATGGCTCAAAAACTTTCCTCTTATCTAGAGATAAATAATAGTAACTGTGATATAGCCATTCATATAGATGCTGGAAATGACGGACCATCATCTTCTGTTATTCCTGAAATAGTTGGATGGGTAAAAGGCAGCGGTTTTAATTGCAATACAAAACCAGATTCCTACGCTGCATCTTCAATAGCTAATAAATATTCAAAATAAGTGGTGATTGACCTATGTCGGCTGAAAAATCTCTCCTAGTTGAAAGGTCTAAATGACCTTTAGCAGGCTATTTACAAAGGATAGTAAGATGTATAAATAGCCTGAAAAACCACTTTTAATGCGCTGACTCTTAATATTCATATAGTTTCTTATTTTATTGCAACTGATGCTTATTAATTACTAATCTTATGTTTTCTATTTGCCACAAATAGGGTGTTATAATATAATGTACTTAAACATTTCAATCGATAGAGGAGGCATTATTAATGAGTGGAGTTTGGGGCAAACAGATAGAATATTCCATTTTCGGAGAATCACACGGTGAAGCTCTCGGAATTGTAATAAGCGGTCTTCCTGTAGGTATAAAATTAGATTTAGACTTTATAAGGAAAGAAATGAAAAGGAGGGCTCCTGGTTCTAGTGATTTAGTCACACCTAGAAAAGAGGAGGATGCCTTCGAAATATTGAGCGGATATTTTGAAGAACACACTACTGGCGCTCCGTTATGTGCAATTATAAGAAACAAAAATACAAGATCTAGTGATTATAATAATTTACGTTATGCAATGAGACCCGGTCATGCTGATTACAGTGGCAGGGTTAAATATAAAGGCTTTAACGATTTCAGGGGGAGCGGACACTTTTCAGGTCGTATAACTGCTCCACTTGTATTTGCAGGTGCTATAGCAAAGCAAATACTTGCTTCTAAAGGTATAAAGATAGTTAGTCATGTTCTTAGTATTCACAACATTAAAGATACCGCTTTTGACCTTGCAAATTTTGAAGAAAGCCTCGTAAAAAAGCTATCTTCATTAGCTTTTCCAGTTATAGATGAAAGCATTGCGGAAGATATGAAACAAGCAATAAGGACTGCTAAAGATAATAAAAACTCTGTTGGCGGCGTAGTTGAATGTGCCATATTGAATATGCCAGCAGGAATAGGTGATCCGTTTTTTGATTCTATAGAAAGTACACTTGCTCACCTTCTTTTTTCAGTACCTGCAGTGAAAGGTGTTGAATTTGGAAAAGGCTTTGAAATATCTTCATTGACAGGTATCGAAGCAAATGATCCATATGCCATAGTTGATGGTGAAATAAGAACCACTTCTAATAACAATGGTGGAATAATAGGTGGAATTTCAAATGGAATGCCTATAGTGTTCAAATGTGCAATAAAGCCAACTGCTTCCATAGGACTTGAACAAGACACTATAGACATAGTAAACATGAAAAATACAAAACTGACTGTAGAAGGAAGACATGATCCTTGTATAGTTCCTAGAGTACTACCTGTAATAGAAGCAGCAGCAGCCATAGGAATTCTTGACAGCTACTTAACTTCTAATAAATAAATATTAAATTTATGCATAATAAAGATAGCTCTTACAATCTAAAAAATCCACAAAGGAAAATTATTGACATGTATGAGTTATCTTTAATTATTTTTTAATATAACATAGCTGATTTCAGTAAATATCACTTGTCATTCAGTTAATAAAAGGTGCTGACCTGTCAATGCTATTTATGGAACATTCTACTTTTCATATTTGATCAAAGTTTCTGCACAACTGCCTCATTCTCCCAAGGAGCATTTACAAAATAATAATTATTCACATATTATAATACTTTATTTATGAAGTATTTCATATTTTTGTCATAGAAATTTATTAGTAGTATATTAGTAGTATAAGGATTCAAAATAAAAATAATTTTAGAGGTGATTACATGAACTCAATTCAAATTAAGAATCTCGCAAGAACTGCTTTATTACTAGCATTAGCTATTATTATACAGTTTTTAGGCAGAAATCTGCCTGCTATAAACCAATTTATGGTTGGACCATTAATAAATGCAATCTTACTAATCACTACTTTCGTTTGTGGTACTATATGGGGTATATCAATAGGTATATTAACTCCAATACTAGCCTGGGCAGTTGGACAACTTCCATCCCCTATGGCACCTTTCATACCATTTATAATCATCGGCAACATTATTTTTGTACTAGCCTTTGGACTCTTAAAGAGTAAAAGCTATGGTAAATACTTAGGCATACTTATAGGCTCTATATTGAAATTTGCATTTTTATCACTTTCAGCTAGGAAACTAGTAGCATTATTTAAGTTAGCTATTCCATCAAAAGTAGCTAATAAACTCATAATTATGATGGGTATACCACAACTTATTACAGCATTAATTGGCGGTATACTTGCACTTGTAGTTATATATATATTAATTAACAGAAAAGTAATAGAAGTGTAGTACATTATTTGATAGGACTGTCCCCAGCATTATCAGCTTTAATGAAATTGGCTATCGCGTCCTCTTCGTTGCTTCCAATAACAGCTGTAGCCATTTTTTTTAAAGCTTGGTTAGCATTTTTTACTGCATACTTTTCATCACTCTCTTCAAACATCGGACTATCATTCAAATTATCGCCGAAGCATACGAGTTTATCTGCTCCTATATATCGTTTTAGATACTTCACTGCTTGCCTTTTATTGCCATACTTATTTGTAATCTCCAACCAATAAAAATTAGAGTATATGTCCCTAGCAAAATGGTATTGTAGATCAAATTCATTTTTAAGATAATTATATATAGGGAGTAACTTGTCTTCCTCATCAATTAACGAAATGCATACAACATTTTCACCGCCGCATTCTGAATAATCCTTTGATAAAGTAAATCTCTTGTCACCGTTTTTTACTCTTCCTTCCACATAATCTTGTTCACCATAATTATGAATACCTGAGTAATACACCCTATATCTATCCATTAATTTTGTTGAAATAAACGGGGACAGTCCTTTTAATTTTATGTATTCTATTAATGCCTTATAGGCAAACTTATCAATAAAATGTTCTACTACATTTCTCTTTTTATTAACATCGTATATGAATACACCGTTATTCAAAATAATTGGTAAGTTAAGATTTAGTCCATCAATTATTTTTTTAGTAGCTTCTAACGATCTAGCTGTGGCTATTGTAAAATTTACTCCATTTTCAATAAGGCTGTTTATAATTTGTTTTGAATATTCACTTATTCTCTGTTCAGAATTTAATAATGTTCCATCTAAATCCGAAATATACAGTTTCATATTTTCCCCCTTTCTCCGCTTTACCATAAATATAAATTTTATTTATTCTCTATAAATTTAATTATATCATCTTTCATATTTCCTAGGAAATATGAAAGGGACAGATACCAAACTATTACAAACTGCGCACTAGTTTGGTATCTGTCCCCTAAATCAATATCAATTTAATATAAGTAATAAATGAAATTATAGTAGTTCTTTTATAACATGTATTAAAAGTTTAGGAAGTATTTCAAAGCTATAAGGTTTATAAACTCTTTCAGTCCATTTGTGTGCATCCTTACCATATATACCAAAATTAACAGCTGGTATACTCAGATTTTTAATCTTATCAACAGGTATGCTGTAAGCTTTACCCCAATCAGGCATATTCTTAATTAATGTTTCTATTGATTCTCTATTATCTTGAATCTTTAGATAACTGCTGTCTGATAAGCTAGGAAAGAACTGAAGTATTTTAAACTCAGGTATATTTTCATCTCTAACAAATCCGTTTACACTGACTTTAATTTCATTTAGGAGTATATTTTCAGCCTCATCAGTAGCTCTAATTGTACTATGTGGGCAGTACGGAGGTGAAAAGAAAAATACTATTTCAGGCTCTTTATCCTCGCTCAATTCTCTAACCTTATTAACTACATTTAATGCTATTTCTCTAGAATCTGCATCTTCCTGAAGCATATTATCTATTATTTGTCGGATCTCCTCATCAAGTTTATCTCCAAGCTTGTTCTTTACTCTTTCATATAATTCCGTATATGTTGTAACTTTTGGTACCCATGGTAACTTCTTGTACTCCAAGTTAACTTTCTTGCAGTAACTCCTATACTCTTCATCTAAGTGCTCCAAGACATTTTTAAAACATCTTTCTGCTATTCCAAACAATAGCTCCATAACTTTTTCAATTGCAATGGAATGTATCATATAATTAAAGTATACATAAGACACTAATGGTGTCTGAACATTATATTCTGTCTTAAGATCCTTTAGTTTCAAAGCAATTGGAGGGACAGTATATTCATTATTATACTCATCGCACAAATCAGTATTATAATTTATTTCTTTAATTAACTCTGCAGCTATAAGATTTGGGTCAAGTCCTTCAAAACATTGGCCGACATGAGTCTCGCTGCCGTAAATATAAAAACTTGGAAGAAGCTTTCCAACAGTCCCTGTATATATATATCTATTTGTATCGCCTTCGTAAAGCGGAGAGGTATAATCATTGTTTATTGCCACCATATATTCTAGACCATGTTCTCTTTTAAGCTTTTCCAACATATCCAATGAATTTATCATACCCGTATGCTGTGTTTCTTCTCCTGGATTAGCCATAAAAAGTATATTACCTTCAAGTTTATCCTCTAACTTACTAAGTTCTTTTAGAGTCACTAAATGAGCAGCGACACCGCTTTTCATATCATTTGCTCCTCTTCCAAACATCCAGTCTCCACTTTCCAAATCCTTCTTTACATCTTTACTTAGTGCTATTTTGTGTAATTTTTCTTTTAATGTTACTGGATCAAAAGCATATGAAGAAAGATCGCCATAGTCTTCAACTCCAACGGTATCAATATGACCGTGAAGGATTATCGTATTCTTATAGTCTCCCTTTTTTCCTTTAAGAAGCGCAAATACATTCATTCTTCCATATTTATCTCCTTCTATGGGAACTCCCCATACAAATTCTTTATGCTTTTTAAAATATTCTATTCCATTAATATACTCTAGTATCTTTTCCGCTACTCTTCTTTCACCTTCACTATTTGTTACACTAGGTATATTAACAAGATCTATTGTCAATTTTTCCGTTTCTTCAAAAAAGCTCATATTCATTACCTCCATAATAACATTAATAACATTGTATTTGTATACAATCCAAAAGTAAACATAAATTATAATATGCACATTATCACTAATGGAATACTAATAACAGATAATAAGGTGGTTATAAAAATCACCTGTGATGCATATTCTGGTTCCTTCCCGCTGCTTTGTGCAAATATTGCTCCAAGTGATGCCGCAGGCATTGCTTCACACATTATTATTACATTCTTCACTAATTGATCTGCATGGAATATAGATAAGATAGCCCAAGTTGCCACAGGCGCAAACACTAATCTAATAAAACATATATAATACAAAGATAGATTGCTGAATATCATTTTAATATCAATCTTAGTTAACATAAACCCAATAACTATCATAGAAAGAGGTGTCGTCATGCTTCCTACAAGTTCAATAGAATGCATAATAGCATATGGTAATTTGACTGGTAACAGCATAACTATAATCCCAATTATTACTGAAGCTATTCCTGGATTTTTTATTATGCTCTTTATACCTTTAAAGCTCTTCTTACCTTTAAAAATCATAATTCCGTATGTCCATATAAATATGTTAAAAGATATATTAAACACAGAAGCATACAATACACCTACATCTTTGTATATTGCGTAAAGCACAGGAAATCCCATAAAACCGCAGTTAGAAAATATAGAAAAAAATTCCGCTATGTTCTTTTTGTTTCCGTTGAAGGTAATAAATAGTATCTTACTAATCAAAATAAAAAAAATGTACACAATAAATGAGAGAATAATAATCATTATAATATTGCTTAATATTTTATGTGATATATGAAAATTAAATGAATTTATAACTAATAGAGGACAAGCAACTTTTATTAGCACATCAGATAATCCTTGATTTATCTCTTCAGTTATAATGGCTTTTTTCCCACAATAATATCCAATAGAAACTATTATAAATAATACTAATACCTGATTTATGACGTTAATATTTGCCACTTATTTTTATCTCCAATTTTATATAAATATTTGTTCGTTTACATTGTTTAAATGCTCTCTCATTTTAGCTTCTGCAGCATTTGCATCTCCTTTTTCTAATTTATCTATTATGCAATAATGCTCACAAATAGCCTTCTTAGAATGTTGTTTTAGAGTACCTGATAATATTAAGTACCTCTGCATTATTGTATTAACATTTTTTATCATTTCAAATAACCACTTATTGTTGGTAAGTTCTCCGATAACTACGTGGAATTCATAATAAAATTTTATAAAAAGTTGATAGTCGTTATTTTGAACAGCCTTTTCTTGTTTATTTACGATGCTTTTTAGCATAATTATTTGATTTTCCGATATAGTGGATGCCAATAGCGACACCGCAGTGGTTTCTAGTGATGATCTCACTATAGTCACTTCCTGCACATCTTTTGGTGAAATATCTGAAACCACTACATTCTTTGATGGATTTAACACTATAAGGTGTTCAATAGACAACATTTTTAGTGCACTTCTAACTGGAGTTCTGCTTATTGCTAATTCGTCCGCAAGACGCTCTTCTGATAATATATCTCCTGGCTTGAAATAATTCATAATAATGGCGTCTTTAATCGTGTCATATGCTCTTTGTGTTAACGATACTTTATTTCCTATTTTAGGTAAAACGCTCATATTAATCCCCCTAGTAATGTATTTTTATACATATCTACTAGAGTTAATTGTACTATAGCTTGTTTAAATTTTCAAATCAAATTATGCACTTATATCCTTTCAAGAGGAAAAGTCATACAATGTGGACCTCCACCATTTTTTAATATCTGAGTAAGGTCAACAGCAGTAACTTCAATACCTAAGCTCTTAAGCTTAGAAGCTACTTCCTTATTATTAGAAGCTGATATTACTCTTCCTCTTCCTAAAGCTTGAACATTGCAATAATGTTTGAATACTCCTTCCTGCGGTACATCTATTAGCGTATATTTTCTTTTTTTCAGTATATTTATAAATTCTTCTGGCAAAGCTTCGCTGCATATTACTGCCAATTTTTCTTCTACAATATTGAAGCACATATCCAAATGCAGGTTTTCATTTGGACATCTTACTGGAATAACTTCATAGTCCAACTTTCCTAAAGCTTTTTTTATCTCATTTATGCCGGTCATATCAGTTCTTGCTACTACGCCTATAGCAATAGTATGCTCATCTAAAAGCCAAAAATCTCCCCCTTCAAATATGCCTTCTTTACATTTATATACACACGGAATTCCTAACTCCTTCATTTTCTGCTCATACTCATCTGTCTCTTCTCTTCTTACATGTTCTTTGAATCTGCCAAGAATATACCCTTCTTTTATGCATGCTCCAAAATCTCTGGCAAATACTTCATTAGTAATCCCTTCCTTAGGTTCCATCATAACTACTTCCACATCATTTTCTTTAAATGCTTGAACAAATTCCTTATGTTCCCTCATGCAGCCTTCTTTGTCAGCAGTTTCACCCAATTCCATCCAACGTTCAGTTATAACATTGATAGGGTAAAACTTAATATAATCCGGCGGACATAAAAGCACTTTTTTCAGAATCCCAGTTGAATTTTTTACATATACTTTCTGCATAGCTATCTTCCTCCAAGCCAATAGTTAAGATATTTATTTTTCTCTTATCACAACAGTTGCTGCACTTCTAAATTATATTTATAAATAATTAGTTCTTATTTTTATACAAAATATTATACAGCACTGAATTTATATACTATTTAGAGCTAATTAACCCTAAATACATATTACACAGTATACTTTATATAGTACTTTTTAAATTGTATTTGTATACAATTCGTAAAACATTTTTAGTTTTAAAAAAATTTGTGGATATAACTATATTTTTCTTAAAACAGTATCACATAATATCTCTTATTCTACAAAATTTATACCTGAAGAAAATTCACGCTAAATTTCCTTCAGGTATTTTTCCAAAAGAAATTATAACTCATGATACTATTATTTGTAAAGCAATCGTTTTTTATAAATTTAAAAGCCACCACTATCATGCTATTCGATAATTTATTTGCTTCGACTCATACGGCTTGTAATGCCATTTAAACAACTTTTTTATTTTTTAATTATTGCATTCATATTGAGTATTATATAAAAATATAGTATCATTGTTTTAAATTTATAAATATACAATTGGGGTGAATTTAAATGGATATAAAAGAAGCTGCTGCACTAGCAAGAAAAGCCTCTATTACTTTATCCTCTGCAGACTCAGATCTTAAAAATCATGCTTTATCCATGATTTACGATTCGCTGATTAATCGTAAAGATGAAATATTTAGAGCTAATAATGATGATATAGAACGAAGCTTAAAAGAAGGCCTTCCTGATCCTTTAATAAAGAGATTAAAATTTGATGAGCATAAGCTTGAAGATATTCTCAGCGGAATAAAAAGTCTAATTAATCTTGAAGATCCTGTTGGTAAACTGCTTGCACAAACAGAGCTGGATAATGGGCTTGATTTATACAAAGTAAGCTGTCCAATTGGTGTAATAGGCATAATCTTCGAATCGCGGCCTGATGCACTTATACAGATATCAACCTTATGCCTTAAGAGCGGTAACGCTGGTCTCCTAAAAGGCGGAAGAGAAGCTATAGCTACAAATAGAATATTATTTGATATAATTAAATCTGCATCTGAAAATGCAGGAATAGCTAATGGATGGATTCATCTGTTAGAAACCAGATCAGACGTTACAGAAATGCTTAAGCTTGATGATTATATAGATTTAATTATTCCAAGAGGCTCAAATGAATTTGTAAAATATATAATGGATAACTCAAATATACCTGTAATGGGGCATGCTGATGGCATATGCCACTGCTATATAGATTCAAGCGCTGATATTAATATGGCTGTAAATATCGTAACAGATTCTAAAACTCAGTATGTATCTGTATGTAATGCTACAGAGACTCTGCTTGTTAATAAAGATATAGCTAGGGATGTACTCCCAAAATTAAAGAAGGCACTTGATCAAAAACATGTAGAGCTAGTCGGATGTGACAAGACAAGAGAAATAATTGATATTGGTACTGCATCCGAACAAGATTGGAAAACTGAATACCTTGATTACAAGTTGTCTATAAAAGTAGTTTCAGATTTAATGGAGGCAATTGAGCATATTAATACCTATGGATCTGGTCATACTGATTGCATAATTACTTCAGATAAAAGCAATGCGGAGTTATTTATGAATCTTGTGGATTCTGCTAATGTTTTCTGGAATTGTTCCACACGTTTTAGTGACGGATTCAGATATGGCTTTGGAGCAGAAGTAGGAATAAGCACAAACAAACTTCATGCAAGAGGACCTGTAGGACTTGACGGGCTTCAAATATATAAATATAAACTTATTGGTCATGGTGATGTGGTAGCCGACTACGCTAATAACATTAAAACCTTTAAACACATAAAAGTTAAATAACTGATAAAGACTGTCCCCTAAGATACAGATAAAAATCAGAAATGTCGGGGACAGTCTTTATCAGTTTCAGCATTTTGTATAAAACTGATGGTTCTGTCCCCAAGTTTTTTTAGAAATCAATAAATCAAATCCGTCCCTATTTTCTATGATATTTATAATAAGCAATAACTTCATTAAATATTCCTGTTTCTTTATCTGTATAACTTAAAATTATACCATCTAAACTCATCAGCTCTGATCCCTGAAGATCTGAAACACCATGTTTAAATACTTCTTTATCATTGCACTTTATGATAAAAATTCCGTCTTCAATCGTAATAAAACCGTACTTTCCAATTATTGTCTCTATATTATTTTCATCTCGAGTTGTAACGTACCTTACTTCTCTATCCTGCAATTTGTTAAGCTTCTTCTCATTTTCAACTTTTTCTTTCATCGCTTTTCTTTTTTGAAAAAACATTAAATCACCTGTATTCTATAATATATATCTTCATTAAGTAAATAACAGATAGCAAAGTATAAAATACTACTCTATTATTTTATATTTACTATTTTATTGTATAGAAACTTCATATTTCTATCAATAGTCCCCTATAGATATTAACTTTGCATAAAAATCCTACACATTAGAATAATAAATTACTATAAATAATTTTTTCCAGTTAAAATACTATCTGCTGCCAATGGTATCTGCATGATATCTTATTAGTCAATTACTATGTATCTGCAATTATATGTTACTGTTTTTTTCTGCAATATATGACATACAGCCCGTATACCATAGTTATTAGTGCAAATATTTTAGGAAGCAAACCGGCTGCTAAGTTAGATATATGTATATATTTGCCAACAAAATCATCTTCAATAATCATTTTTATAGAAGTATAGGCTAGTATAGCTGCCCCAATGTAAATTACTATACCATATTTATTCATCACATTCACAACTACCTGGCTCCCCCAAAAGATTATTGGTATATTAAGAAGAATTCCAAAAACTATAAGCATAAAATTACCATTAGCTGCTCCCGCAATTGCAAGTACATTATCTAAACTCATACTAATATCAGCTACCACTACTGATATTACCGCATCCCAAAATTTCTCGTTGTCCCCAATTTCTTTATTTTCTTTTGCCTTTTGAGGCTTAATCAAATCCCAAGTGACTTTTATAAGTATAATACCACCAAAAAATTTAATTGGAAGCCATTTGATATTAAGAAATACCGATATACATGCAGCAAAATATATCCTTAATATTATAGCTACAGATATTCCAATAATGCTGGCAAGCTTTGCAAACTTTTTAGGCAGATTCCTTGTTGCTAAGGCAATTACACCTATGTTATCACCGCACAGCGTCAGGTCCAGCAGTGTTATTTCCAACACTCCAAGTAAGAAATCCAAAGAATTATTCATCACTAACTCCTCCGTAATTATTAATTCACCTTACCATATTTTATTATTTTACAAGCATAAATAGTTCTAAATTATTAATTATAATTTAATTAGCAGTTTACTCTTCATGATATCTTAAATTATTAACTTAGTTATATTTACAGCCTTTGAAACATTGACTTTTTTATAATTATACTTTAAAATAGCTTTAACAATTAAATAATTATTCTTATCAAGAGTGGTTGAGGGACTGGCCCGTTGACGCCCGACAACCTATACTTCATGGATTTTTATGCATATACGAAGTATAAGGTGTTAATTCCAGCAGAATTAATTTTTCTGACAGATAAGAAAGATGGTGATTTGTATGCTATTTTTCTTATAAAATAGCATTTTTATTTATATTCAATTTTTAATCAATTATTTAATATTGGGGGGCTTTTATGCTAATAAAAAATATTTTCAAATCAAAAAAAACTGTTATTTCCTTTGAAATCTTTCCTCCAAAGAAAGATAACTCTATCGACACTATATATGACACAATAGATGCTTTGAAAGATCTAAAACCTGATTTTATTAGTGTAACTTATGGCGCAGGTGGCAGTACTAGAGATAAGACTATAGAGATAGCATCAATAATAAAAAACAAATACTATATTGAATCATTAGCTCATTTAACCTGTATTGCACTAACAGAAGATAGGTTAAAAGCCTTTCTTAATGAAGTTAACAGAAATAATATTAACAATATAATGGCATTAAGAGGCGATTTACCTGCAGATACTTCTGAGAACTTACTTAACTTTAGCAGTTATCATTATGCAAGTGATCTTGTAAAATATATAAAAACTAATAGCAATTTAGGCGTTGGAGGTGCATGCTATCCAGAAGGGCACTTTGAGTGCAAAAGTGTTGAAGATGATGTGGAAAACCTTAAGATAAAAGTCAATAACGGAGCTGATTTTCTAATTACGCAGTTATTCTTTGATACTGATAGGTTTTATGATTTTAAAGATCTAGCTGTAAAAAATGGTATAAATGTACCTGTTTCAGCTGGAATTATGCCTGTAACTAACGCTAAGCAAATTCAGCGCATGATATCTTTAAGCGGTGCATCTGTGCCATCCAAACTTTCAAGAATATTAGCTAAATATGAAAATAATCCAGCTGCACTTAAAGAAGCCGGTATTGCATATGCCACAGAACAAATTATTGATCTTCTATCCTGGGGAGTTGATGGAATTCATATTTACACAATGAATCGTCCTGAAATTTGTAGAAAATTAATTCAAAATATATCTAGTATACGAGAAACTTTAGCTACAGCTAAGTAATCTATACAGGCATGATGAAACGAGGTATGCATTTATGAAATATAATCTTAAGGATTGTTTGAAAAAAAAGATATTGATCCTTGACGGTGCTATGGGAACCAGCATACAGCAATTCAACCTTAGTGAGGATCAGTTTTGCGGATGCTGCAGCTATGATAGGAAACAGCAGGGAAATAATGATCTTTTAAATATATCTAATCCCTCTGTAGTCGCTTCTATACATAAATCATATTTAGAGGCTGGTGCAGACATAATAGAAACTAACACTTTCAATTCAAATCCTATATCTCAAGCAGATTATGGTATGGAAAATAAAGTGTATGAATTGAATTTGAAAGGCGCGAAAATAGCTAGGAAACTAGCAGATGAATATACCCTTAAAAATCCTAGTAAGCCTCGTTTCGTAGCGGGCTCTGTAGGTCCAACAAATAAAACTGCATCACTATCGCCGGATGTGGAGAATCCTGGTTTTAGAAACATTAGCTTCGATGAGCTCGTAGCTGCCTATGAAACTCAGATAAAGGGATTAGTTGACGGTGGCGTGGATGTTTTATTAATAGAGACTATTTTTGATACTTTAAATGCACGCGCTGCTATAGTAGCTGCAGATAATATACTAAATGTATTAGATCTGTCCCTCCCATTAATGATTTCTGGAACAATCGCAGATAAAAGCGGCCGAATATTATCGGGACAGACACTTGAAGCCTTTGCTGAAAGCATGAAAAATCATAGAATTATCAGTATTGGACTCAATTGTTCTTTTGGTGCAAAGGACTTGCTGCCGTTCATAAGAAAATTATCGCAAACTCAGCCTCTATATATAAGTTTTCATCCCAACGCCGGACTTCCAAATAGCTTAGGTTCTTATGACGAGAAACCAGCAGAAACTGCTGAAATAATCAAAAAAATAGCTTTAGAAGGTCATGTAAATATTGTGGGGGGCTGCTGTGGTACAACTCCCGGTCATATTAAAGCAATAAGTTCTGCCGTTGAAAATATACCTCCGCGAATAATTCCTAATATAGATAGAGAAACTATATTTTGTGGTTTAGAACCTGTTAAGATAAATAAAGAGAATAATTTTGTAAATGTAGGTGAGCGAACAAATGTAGCAGGATCCGCTAAATTTGCAAGGCTTATACGAGAAAAGAAATACGAAGAAGCCTTATCCATAGCCAAAAATCAGGTTGAAAATGGTGCGCAAATTGTTGATGTAAATTTTGACGATGGTCTTTTAGATGCAAAAGTAGAAATGGATAACTTTTTAAAACTTATAGCCAGTGAACCTGATATTGCAAAAGTACCAATAATGATAGATTCGTCTAAATTTGAAGTTCTGGAAGTTGGACTTAAAGCTATTCAAGGTAAATGTATCGTCAATTCTATTTCACTTAAAACTGGTGAGGAGGAATTTATAAAACACGCTAACATAATTAAAAAGTACGGTGCTGGTGTAGTTGTAATGGCTTTTGATGAAAATGGTCAGGCTGATACTTATGATAAAAAAATAGAAATCTGCAAGCGAGCCTATAATATTCTAGTTGATACTGTCCATTTTCCGCCTGAAAACATTATATTCGATCCTAATATTTTGGCTGTAGCTACTGGTATAGAGGAACATAATAACTATGCGGTTGATTATATTAACGCAGTCAAATGGATTAAGGAAAATCTCCCTTATGCTAAAGTTAGCGGTGGAGTTAGTAATCTTTCTTTTTCTTTTAGAGGAAATAATTCAATAAGAGAAGCTATGCATTCAGTATTTTTATATCATGCTATAAATGCTGGCATGGATATGGGAATTGTGAATCCAGGAATGATACAAATATATGATGATATTCCTAAGGATTTACTTGAAATAGTTGAAGCTGTAGTTCTTAATGAATTTAAGGATGCTGCTGAGAAACTAATTGAGTTTGCTGAAAATTATAAAAATAGTTGTGCAGTTGAAACTAACAATACGCTCGCATGGCGTGAGGCTTCTTGTGAAGAGCGCCTAAAATACGCCTTAGTTAAAGGTATAACTGATTTTATTGACGAAGACGTCGAAGCGGTAAGACTTAATAGTACTAAGGCATTAAATGTAATAGAAGGACCACTAATGGATGGAATGAGTGCTGTAGGAGATCTATTTGGAGCAGGAAAGATGTTCCTTCCTCAAGTTGTAAAAAGTGCCAGAGTTATGAAAAAAGCGGTTAGTTACCTGCTTCCTTACATAGAAGCAGAAAAGAATAAAAGTGAGAAAAGCAGCAGCGGAAAAGTTATATTCGCTACAGTTAAAGGGGACGTACATGATATAGGCAAAAATATTGTCTCAGTAGTGCTCGCTTGTAACAATTTTGAAGTTATAGACCTAGGTGTTATGGTTCCCTGTGAAACGATATTAGAAACGGCAAGAAGAGAAAATGCAGATATAATAGCGTTAAGCGGATTAATTACTCCATCTTTGGATGAAATGATTCATGTTGCAGATGAAATGAATAAACAAGGCTTCACTATACCTCTTATGGTAGGAGGAGCTACAACTTCAAAAGTTCATACTGCTCTTAAGATTTCACCTAAATATTCAAAGGTTATACATTCAACTGATGCTTCAAAAGCAGTAGAAGTAGCTAAAAATTTAGTTAACCCTGATACTTGTGATGAATATATAAACAAATTATATAGCGAATATAAAGAAATAAAAAATACTTATAACAAAGTAGATCTAAAATTTATTTCATTAAAGGAAGCTCGAAACAAGGCTTATAAAGTTGATTGGGCTCATACAAATATAAGCGTACCTAAATTTACTGGCATAAAAAATTTAATAGATTTTCCTATAGCTACGCTGAGAAAATATATTGACTGGACTTTTTTCTTTATTGCTTGGGATATGGGTGTCGTATACCCTAAAATAATGGATGATCCTAAATATGGAAAGGAAGCAACGAAGCTCTTAAGAGATGCTAATAAATATTTAGACATCTTAGAAAAGGAAAAATATATTACAACTAATGCAACTTTCGGTATTTTTCCTGCTAATTCTATAGGGGACAGTATCGAACTTTATGATCCTAAGTCAAATGAACTTTTAACGACTTTTAATTTTTTAAGACAACAGCAAGAAAATAAATCTGATATTTATAGATGCCTTTCAGATTATATCGCTCCTAAAAATAGTGGAGTTAAAGACTATATTGGTGGTTTTATAGTAACTGCAGGTATTGGAGCTGCTGAGTATAGTGAAAAGTTAAAAGCTTCAGGAGATGATTATGGTTCAATAATGGTCAAAATACTAGCTGATAGACTCGCTGAAGCCTTTTCCGAATACCTTCATATGGAAGTTAGGAAAAACTATTGGGCCTACTCTCCTGATGAAGCTATACCTTTAGGCCAATTACCTAAAAGTAATTACAGAGGTATACGACCAGCATTTGGTTACCCTTCTTTACGTGACCATAGTGAGAAAACTAAACTTTTCGAGCTTCTTGATACTAATAGTACGGGTGTGTCCCTCACAGAAAGTTATATGATGACTCCTAGTGCCAGTGTATGCGGGTTATATTTTGGTGGAGAATATGCAAAATATTTTGAGATGTCTAAAATCACATCTGATCAGCTAAAAGATTATGCTAATCGCTGCGGAAAAAATATCGATGATGTAAAGAAAAACTTAAGTTCACTATTGTAACATATAAAAATTTGTTAAACTTTACTTTGAAAGAAGGATACTACACATATGAAGTCAGTATTAATGTTTATGATGCCTACCTGTCCTTATTGTCAACAGGCTTTTAATTGGATGGATGAGCTAAAAAAAGAGAACTCTAAGTTCTCAGATGTAGAAATGAAGATTATTGATGAGACAGTTCATCCTGATATAGCAGACAGATACGATTACTATTATGTACCTACATACTATGTGGATGGCGTAAAAGTACATGAAGGTGTAGCCTCAAAGGAAATAGTAAAGAACGTTTATGAAACTGCTCTTAAGTAAAAAACAGCTAAGCAATAAGATAATAATTTATAAGAAAATAGTCGCGGTTGTAAGAATCGTGACTATTTTCTTATAATTAAAATTTTATATATCAATAAATTCAAAGTTATCTACATATATTGTGGATAAAAAGCTGTGGATAATGTTAATAACTTCAGTGGATAACTATATATTTTTATATAAAATATACTATTATCTGTGGATAACTATATATCAAGTTGTTTTCTGTTGGCAAATTATGAATCTATTCAAACTTTATAGATTCAATTATGTTCAATTTAGATGATTTTATAGCAGGAACCGCGGAAGCTGCAAGATTAATCGCGACTGACAGTATAAAACTCATAACAAATAACGAAGCACTATAATGCATAGGTATTGAAAAATTAAGTATTCGCATTATAAGAGGCATAGTCGTCGTCATTATATATCCTGTAATTATTCCTGTAATTCCACCAATAATACCTGTAGTTAAACCCTCAATAAGAAGCAGCTTTATGTTCTGCATTCTGCTCATACCAATGGATGCCATAACTGCAAAAGATCTCTTTCTCTCAATAAAACTTATAAGGAAGTTATTTATTACTCCAAAAGCACCTATTATTAAGGATATAAGTGGAAAAGGCTTTAGCTGACTCATCATCTGAGCATTGCTTTTATCGTTCCTCTTCTCCATACTTGCCAAGGTTTCAACATAATAATCTTGTTTTTTATATTTCTGCTTTATATTCTTAGCTACTACATTCTCATTCTTATATGTCCTTACAAATATCATACTATATTTCCTACTACCAAAATCATTTTTCATATATCTTTCAGGAATTATAGCATAATTTCCATTTTCCATAAGTGTGTCAAATACACCTACTATCCTATAACTTTTTTTCTTATCATTTACATTAAATGTTATGTAATCGCCATTATTAACATTGAGTATTTTTTTCAGTTGAGCTGCGATTAATATATTTCTGCTATCATCAAAGTTTCTTGGCACTCCTTTTCCGTTTTGAAAGTCTACATTTATATATCGGGCAAACTTATGGACTGCTATAGCTTGAAGGCACATTATGCTTCCTTCTTTGCCATTATTTAATTCAACTTTAGCATTATAATATTCATAAACTCCTGCAGTTCCAGATACACCATTCATCGCAGCAATTTTATCTGTATCCTTCACAATTGGTATATTTTGATGGGTACTGTCCCCATAGTTAGGACCAACAATTATGTTACTGTTATAAGCACCGTAAGCTTTACTAACCTCTTTAGCTACACTTAAACTTATTACATTTATCATCAGTAACGCTGATATACCAATACTCATTAAACATATATTATTTATAATATTCTTATTGTCTCTAATATTCTTAATTGCAAGTTCTCCTTCATTACCAAAAAACAGCGCATACAAATATTTAATTAAAAATGAAAATATATTACTCAATAATGGCATAGCCATTACAACTGCGATTACTATGGAAACCATGGAAAATGCGCCAACAAGAATTCCAACAGTTTGATTTTGAATATTAAATCTAGGTACAATTATACTAAGTACTCCTAATATCAATCCAATAACTGTTTTCTTCTCGCTTATCTTGCCATTATCATCTATTCTATTTAAAACAATATCCTTGACAGATATTTTTGAAGCGCTCTTAATTGGCAAAACTGAACTTATAAATGATACAAATACACCAAACAATAAAGTCCATACAGGCAACATTGCATCGATATGAAGAGTTGCCGTGAAATAGTTCTTATATGGATTCATCACTACTGCTACTACGTATAATATAACTATACCAAGTGCGTCCCCTACAATTCCACCAAAAAAGCCATAGATTATGCTTTCGATTATCAATACTGAATTTGTTACTCTTTTTGTTGCTCCTATACTTCTAAACGTACCTATTATTGGCATTCGTTCAATAACTATCATTTTAAATGCAGTATATATAATAAATATACTCATTATTAATACAACAAGCAACATCATATCAAATGGTACAGTAATCATCTGAAGTGACTGACTTACCTCTTCTTGATCTATCGATACCTTCACATCACAATTCTTATAAACACTTTTTATGCTACTAATTAGTTTAGGTACGTCCCCGTTATTTTTAGCTTTTACATATATAGTGTCAACTTTTCCAAGTTGCCCATTTAGTTTACACATGGTTTCTTTAGGGATGATACCTATAATATTTCTTTGCTCTCCCATAAATAAAGATGTCTGCTGAGCTATTGCAGTTACATTGAATGTTTCTTTATTATTATTAAAAGTTATTTTTATCTTATCCCCAGCTGTATATCCATATTTCTCTGCTGTATTTTCACTAATTATGATTTTATTACCTGTAAATGGCTTAATACCTGATGTTGTCAATAAGTTTACAGGATTAATCATCATCAAATCATTGTAATCTACACCAACTAATGATACTGAAACATTCTCATTTGGGTTAATCTCATAACTTGCAGTACCATTAATCTCGCCAACCGCATACTGTATTCTATCTCTAAAAACAGATATTCTATTAGTAGTTATATATGGTGATTGCTGATTGCTTTTAGCTGTTACAGTTATATCAGCATCTCCTATACTGCTTCTTAACATGTTAATATATGATGTTTTGTAACTTTGAGCTACTCCATTGGATGCTAAAAATAAAGCACAAGAGGCTGCTACAGAAATCATTATAAGGAGGGTTCTCAATTTTTTTCTTTAATATTTTTCAGAATAAATTTAATTATTATCTTCAATTCATCATCTCCTACCTAAACTGTAATAGCACGTTCCTCTAGTCATGTTGAATCTCAACATCAACATTGTAATTAGGTAAGAGTTTCAAATTGTTGTTATCTATTTTTATAGTAACAGGTACATACGTCTGACCATTTTGAGTTATTGCTGTATTATATATTTTCTTAACCTCCCCCTTAAGTTTAGCTGAGCTATCAAAGGTAGGAATTATAGTTGCATCTGCTCCATCCTTTACATCCTTAATAAACTCCTCATCAACATTAGCTTGTATGTACAAACTTTTCGAATCAGTAATAGTCATAAATTTTTGTTGCAAATTCAATAAATCTCCATCCTTATATCCAATATCACTGATAATACCATCGTTCATTGTGTTTATAAGTATTCCATCTACTATGTTATTCTTTTTAAGCATCCCTTTTATGGAGTTTAATTCTTCCTGCTCAGTTTTTATCTTTTTATCCTGTGCCTTTTTCTGGTTATAAGTCTGCATGTCTTTTCTTAAAAGCTTATCAGATTCAATAGTGCTTTCTTTTTCATTTATAAAAGTATTGTATTCTGATAAATCTAATTCTGCTAACTTCTGTCCCTTCTTAATCTTCATTCCATCACTAACATACATCTTTTTTATTTTAATGTTACATTCAGGAGGCATGCATATAACTACATTTTTAGTTCTTGAAAACATTACAATCCCAGATGCATCTACCACATTATCCTTTTGGCGAACCTGTTTTATGACTTTTTTATCCTGGCTGTTTCCAGATGAACATCCCCCAAATATACAACCGCAGCCACTGATAACATTATTAAAATTAGTTTATTCTTTCTCATATTACTCAACAACCCTTCCATCCTTAACGTAAATAACTCTTCTACCATATTCTGCAGCCTCTGTAGAATGAGTTACCTGAACAATTGTTTTATTCTCCTCTAAATTTATTTGCCTTAATAATTTCATTATCTCCATACCGGTTTTACTATCCAAATTTCCTATAGGTTCATCTGCAAGTATTACCTGAGGATCTTCCATCAAAGCTCTTGCTATAGCAACTCTCTGCTGCTGTCCTCCTGATAATTCCCTTGGAGTATGTTTTCTTCTATTCGATAATTCAACAATTTCAAGTATTTTATTTAGCTTGTTTTGATAATTTTTTACCTTTTTACCATCCAGTAACAAAGGTAGTAAAACATTTTCCTCTACATTTAAATTTGGTATCAGATTATAAAATTGAAACACAAAACCTATTTCTCTTCGTCTCATTATACTCTGATCTCGATCATTCATTTTCACCATTTCTTTGCCATTAATTTTAACATTACCAGATGATGGCAAATCAAGTCCTCCGATAAGATATAGTAATGTACTTTTTCCTGATCCTGAAGGTCCCATAATTGAAACAAATTCTCCTTCATTTATGACAAGATTTATATCATTTAATACCTTTATTCGTTGATTCCCTAAATTAAATGCTTTTACAAGATTTTTTGTTTCTATGACCACTGGGCTTAACCCTTTATTCACTTCATAATTCGATATCTCCATTCTCATCCCCCTTAATGTCATTAAATATTGTACAATAATGCATCATTACTTAATGAATATAATACCAATAATACCAAAATTGATTTAGCAAGTATTATAATACATTATTCAATAATTAAAATCAAGTATCAGATTAATCTTTTTCATTATTATATATAAAAAAATTAATTTTTTCAATTTGTATATTTATTTTTATAAAGTCGTTAAGTCTAAAAATGTATCGTTTTCATAATGTAATAATATTTTGATATTATATTATTAAGTGAGCTGAGACAATTTATATTGTTCTGTCCCCTACAAGCATAAAAAATAAGCTGATCAAAATAGGCTTTTCACCTATTTTGATACAGCTTATTATTAACAACTACATTTTTTACATCCACATTCACATTCTAAATCATATGGATTATCATCATTATTGCTATTCAAATTTATAACATTTGTATTTCTATTGTTTCCTGCCACACCTGCATTGTTTAATAGTCTTGTTAAAAGCAATAAGAATATTCCAGCAAGTAGAGTTCTATCAACTTGAGGCCTTCTATATCTCACTTTTTTTCTAGTTACCCTGGTGCAGCAACATCTTCTATGACAGCAACTCATTTTTATATCCTCCTTTACTCTATTTCTATATAACATAGTTATATAGAAATAGGTATAGCCTTATAAACTGCAATGGTTTATACTTAAAAATCATTCTGAATTTAATACTTGTAACAAAATACTTTGTTTATATATATTATTCCATTGGACTTTATAATGTACATTAAAAGCGCAAATTATAGTTTATATGACTATTAATTAATTTGTATACATCACTTTATTATATATCAAATCCTGTTTTGGATTAGTACACTATTAATATTTGTTCTTAGGTCATCTAATGTACCATCATTAACTATAACCGCATCACACAAATTATTAATTATATACGAAACATCTTTTTCTGTATTATGCTTTGAACTACTATTTTGTGCTGTTTCCGCTCCATCTCTTTCTTTAAGACGTGTCTCTCTAACTTTTTCACCTACTTTTATACCTAACATAAAGAAATCCAATTTTCTCCAATATTCAAAATCTGTTAGAGTCCGCCCCCCAACAATTATACTCAATTGATTTTTACGTACATTTCTCAATTCATTTGTAATAGAATTCACATAATCTTCATTATTATCTATTGATACAAGACTATCCCCTAATATAAGAGACAATATGTAATCACACATAATATTTATATCTAATTCTCTAAATTTGTCTGCTATTGTTTGACCAATAAATCTCTCCTGTCCCTTCCATTTAGGATTAACCTTGGCTACCTTCATCATTTCCCTACAAAGTACACCCATATTATATATTTTAGAATCATCTCTTATATCTTCTATCATTCTAGCTAATGTATCTTTTCCAGAACCCATTTCTCCAAATATTACTATTCCATTATAAATTTTATTCATCTGGTCGCTTTCCTCCATAACAATTAATTTATCTTAATATGTAATCATTCACTTTTAAAATAAATTTACATGCTTTCGACATATATATCATATTATTTTCGGCAATTTGCAGCAGTATATTAGTCGGTAAAAGCATAATAAACCGCTTGTAAAATTATACATTTATCATACTGAAATATATATTAATGTGCCTCTTCTAAATTATAAAAACATATCTGCATATTAGTCAAATATTTTTTCACAGTACTGTTTATTAATACACAACTTAGGCAATAATCTAGATAAATATAATCTAATTCGAAAGTGAGTCAATTATGCCTAGAGGAGCAAGAATAAAAAATCCACAGTCTACATTTCATATAATGGTAAAAAGTATAAGCGAAATTAATTTATTTCGAAATTCTGAAGATAAAGATATGTATCTGTATTTATTAAATAAATATCAAAAGATATTTGTTTTCAAGGTATATGCTTATTGCCTAATGAGCAATCATGCACACATAATAATAGATTGTTGTGGCGCTGATATTAGTAAAATAATGAAATCAATAAATCAATGCTATGCAATATATTACAACTCTAAATATAAAAGGCATGGGCATCTTTTTCAAGACAGATTTAAAAGCAAAATCGTTACAGACAACAAATATCTACTTGCGTTATCCCTATACATTCATAATAATCCAAAGGATATTATTGAATTCAAAAATTGTATTGAAAAATACCCATATTCAAGTCTCGGAATATTCTTAGGTATTGCATATAATCGTTATGAAATAGTTGATACTAATTTTATTCTTGCACTTTTGGATGAACAAAAAAGAAATTCAATTAAAAAATATTCTTATATGCTCAAGTTAGAAAATTCTTCTTATATATTACATAATGTCGAATTCGAAACTCATTCAACTAACTACAATCGCAGAGATGTATATCTAAGAGACTTTGATCCAGATGACATTATACAGCTTATATCACAAATAACAGGTTCATACATTAATGTTCATCTAAAATATATTCGAAAAAATACAGAACAAAAGAGTATATGTGCTATTGTACTGCATTCTCTATGTAATTTTAGACATAAAGATATTTGCTCATATTTTGGGAATTCAAGTGAAGCTAGTATATCCAGATTATGCAAAACTGGATTTAATCTGATATCTAATAACGACAAATACAAAAATATTATTTCTAGTATATTAGCTTCTACAAAAAGTGCATAAATAAAGACAGTCTAAACTATTGTATCGACTGCCTTTCAAAATTCATATTTTCTATTTATCTTATTTTTATATGTGAATAGCTCTTTTTAAATTTTTCTAATCTCTCTTTCTCTATAACATGGTTTGAAAATTTACTTTCATTATATATATTAGTTATATTTTCTATGTTCTCACTGTCAGGCATATTCTTAGTCATATTTATAATGTCCAAGCCAGTCATATGAGGTCTAAAAATTTTCTTTTTATAAGTTATCTTTAAAAACGTTTGATATTTTCTACATATTTGAGTCCTATAGTCCTTAGCTTTAAATATATCTTTTAATATACGTAAAGCGCTTTTTCTGTCCCCTTTTATTTCTGTAATTTTTTCCTTAATCTCATCGATATTCACAGCATTCTTTTTATTATAAATCTCATTTTTTGAACTTATATATTTCTTTATTATTATATAAGAGATAACTATAATAGCAACTAAAATAACTATCTTTATAAATATTTCTACTGCTGGTGGAAAACCTTTATACTGCTGAAAATGTACCGATTTCTTATTTCTATCACTCCCAAATAATCTATCTAATGTTTTTTTAGATGTTCTATCAGCTAATTTTGAAAGAAAATTATATAAACCATCAAATAAAATATTCATTATTTTATTTATTGGTTCTAGTATTACAGTTAATATATCTATTACTACCTTTATAACTGTCACTGCTACTATTTTTATTATATTGAATACAAATATATAAATTGGTTGAATAGACATTATAAGAATAAATGACACTATTCCAAAATTGCATAAATATTTCTTTTTACTATTTGTCTTGTTGTAATAATTTCTTGCTTCCCGTAATAACCATATTATGGATGATAAATAAATAAAATAGCATCTTATTACGTGCATCATATAATTTGACCTAATATAAAATAGTACTATTCCCAAACCTATTAATATATATATAGTGATTCTTGCATAACTTATATAATCACCATATATCATTTTAACACTATCTTTTTTGCTTATAGTTAATATTACAAACCATATCATAATAACTGACACAATATTGCTGATTTCAAAATGCAATATCACTAGTAAAATTATAGCAGAAAACATAGGGACAGTTAATAGCATCATCTTGTTAGTTGTATTCATAGAAACAACGTTTCGAATAATAACACATATTACTGTCGCTATTAGTACTACATAATCAGGTGTTATTGATAGTACAGCGTTAGAAATAATAGCCCACATGATATAGCAAAATATACTATAACTTATTCCATATATTATTTCTAAGTTTGAATTTATATATTTAGAAATAATGCTATCTTTATTAACTTTCATTTACATTGCCCTCCACACTATATCTAACTTTATCAATACCTTTTATGTAAGGGACAGTTCCATTCAAAGATGTATCTAAAATTTTAAAATTGCAACCTTTATGCCTTAATTGGTATATCATACCTATATCCTTTTCATTAAGATAGGCTGTTACTATAACATACACAGTATTTTTATTAAAACTTTTTTCTTTTTCTAAAATATATTGGCTGAACTCAATTTTACAATTACTATCCATTCTAGCAAGTAATTCCAATATATGTTTGTAATTGTTGCCACTGGCTTGCACTTCATCCTTAAAATCATGAAAATAACTCACTATCTGAGTGTTTGTCCACAATCCAACGGCAATTCCAACATTTTTAGCATCTACTACAATTGAAAGTGCTGCATCTATACTTCTTTCTATTAATTCCTCATCTACAAAACTATAGAAAGGCACACCAAACTGTGTGTTTATTATAATAATAATTTCCCTTTCAGCAGTAAAATCGTATTCCTTTACCATAAGTTTATTCATTTTAAGGCTTGACTTCCAATGTATGTCTTTCATTCTGTCATTTATGTTATATTCCCTTATTCCTTTTATATACAATGGATCATCGTATATCCATCTTTTTACGATAGTTTCACCCATAATACTTTTATCATTGACGGTTAACTTATAGTAAGACTTTATTCGAGGATATACTACTATTTCTCTTACATCATTAATCTGTTTTTGGTCATAGCTAAAACCAAGCAAATCTCCCAGGGACACATTCATACTTCTGAAATAAAAAACACCTCTTTTATTTATTGAAGCACGATACCTTTTTCTAATACGCTGATACCAAAGTACGCTTAATGAACTTTTATATTGATTTTCCCTGTCCTCACTATTTTTGCTATCTACTAACTCTATACCATCATCAAATTTTTCAGTAATTTGAAGAAACGAAATCGGAAGCCATTTTTTATTTTCAATAATTAGATTGATATCAAACCGCTCACCTTGCTGCACATATTTTTTATTTATATCCCTGATTATATCTAGTTTTTCAAAGCCTTTGCTTTTTGTTAACGAAGCAAAAACATACAGGGACGCACATAATAATACAAATGCCAAATAACCCATTATCATAAGATAAGTCCTCCCTAAACTTGTTCCATGGGTGTTTTTACAGTATTTAGTATGTTTTCTATTATTGCATCCACGCTATCCAGTCCATTAGAAATGCTGATCCTATGACTGAGTATAGGAATCGCCATTGCTTTTACATCCTCTGGAATTACATAATCTCTTCCACTAATGGCTGCACACGCCTGACTTCCTTTCATAAGATTTAACGTACCACGAGGAGAACATCCAGCCTCAATACCTTTGTAATTCCTAGTCTCAGTTATTATATCTAATATGTACCTTTTTATTTCATCACTCACATGTACCTTGACATAGTTATTTTGAACGTATTGTATTTCTTCAATAGTAATGACAGACTCCAAAGTATCAAGCGGCTCATTTTCTATGAATCTATTCATTATACCAATTTCTTCTTCATACTTAGGATATCCTAAACTTATTCTCATAAAGAATCTATCTAGCTGTGCTTCCGGGAGAGGAAATGTTCCAAATTGTTCTATAGGATTCTGAGTTCCTATTACAAAAAATGGTTTATTCAATTTAATAGTATTGCCTTCAACTGTAATTTGTCGTTCTTCCATGCATTCCAATAGAGCTGATTGAGTTCTAGGTGTAGCCCTATTTATTTCATCAGCAAGAACAAATTGACTTAATAGTGGTCCCTTTCTAAACTCAAATTCGCCACTTTTTTGATCATAGAAATATACCCCTGTTAAATCAGAAGGCAATAAATCAGGTGTAAATTGTATTCTTTTATATGTGCAATTCAGCGACTTTGCTAGTGCCCTAGAAAGTTTTGTCTTACCCAAACCGGGTACATCTTCAAGGAGTACATGTCCACTACAAATAAATGCAATAATTATATTATTTATTTTATCCTCTTTTCCTACAATTACCTTGCTTACATTATTATATAGTTTGTCCCTAAAAACCTGAAACTTATTTTTCTCCATATTCTTAACAATCCTTTGCTTTTAGAATCTAATTTAATTTTATATAAAGAATTAATACACTGTCATCGTATGATAAATTTATATTAAGTGTATTAGCAGCATTTATAACGATATTTTTTATAT
>NZ_MZGV01000045.1 GCF_002029235.1 Clostridium oryzae | reverse complement strand
TGCTTAACAACCCTAACAATTAAGAGCAATTTTCCATTGTTCGTGTTTTTCAATGGTCTTTTTGTGTTGCTTATTTTTATCAATTAATTTTTTTATAAAAACTTATTGACTTTTACTAGCTGGTCTATTTACATAAACGAAAGTGAGCTTTTATTCATTAGTGGGACAACATATCTTGATACTTGTATAATATTTTTCTAGCAACCTATTAATTACATTAGCTGACCCTCCTTCATTGTTTATTTAAATTTAGGTAGTTATAAAAATATTGCACATTTCTTTGGCTTAGTTACAGTCAATATTTATATATCAACTTTTTCCCACTTTAATATTTTACATATTTATAATAAAGTGAATCATTTACTCCAACAATTGTACCTTAGGGCAAAAAACAATGTACTTTTAGGTAAACTAATTGGGCAGAACCTTTGTATTAAATAATTTTGTCAAGAATAAACAACGCTAGCGAAATCTATGAAAAACAAAATGAAGCTATTTAGTCCTATAACACCAATGAAAAGTATATCTTAAAATATCATAGTAGATTGATTCTGATTTCTTGTACTAAAGTACATTACATTCTGCCCAAAAGTACAGTTGCTTAAATAGTAACTTTTCTATACAATTAATTTAAGTTTACTTTTTTATAAATCAATTTTTGAAATTAAAAAACCAAATTCATTGCTCAATTAGAAATACTTAAAAATCATTAAGATCTTCAGTATTTTTACATATATAAATTAATTTTCACTTTAGTAAGCGTATCCTAAAATTTACAGAAAGGAAACCTAAAGTCTTGAATAATAAATTTCACTCGCTATTTACGATAAATACAAATGAAACAGGGTTATCTAAATCCCCGGTAATAATCGCTTTTGTTCTAATATATTTTGCTATCGTGTTAATGCAGCCTTCAAACAAATTGCCCTCACATACTATTGCTGGTTTTACGATAGTACTGTTTCTCCAATTGTTTCTGTATATATTTTCCGACAAAATATTTAAACATAGACATTGGCTTTATTTTTTTGTACACGGAATTATAATTTTCGATTATGCCGTTATAGGTTCAAAGGGATATGAAGCTATATTACTTGGATTAATTCCCTTATTTATTTTTCAAAGCATCTTGGTTTACAACAATGCTATAAAGGTAATTTTAACTTCAGCTTTCTTTTACAGTATATTTTGTATTACAGTAGTAACTTCTAGCGGAACAAAAGGCTTGATTCAATATCTTCCAATACTTATAATAATCACAATCGCTGTACGCGCATACTCCACTATTTTTCTCGAACAGGTAGATTTACGTATTAAAACTCAAAAGATTTTAAAAGAATTAGAATTAGCTTATGATAAGGTTGAAGAACTAACGCTAATTAATGAGAGACAAAGAATGGCTAGAGATTTACATGACACGCTTTCTCAGGGTCTTGCAGGTATAATAATGCAATTAGAAGCTGTAAATGCGAATTTAAAGATTAATAATACAAAAAGGGCTCAAGAAATTGTACTAAAGGCTATGAAGCACGCTCGAAAGACTCTGGCAGATTCAAGAATGGTAATATCAGATTTGCGCTTTAAGACAGAAACAAACATAGACTTTGCAAAAGCCATTGAAAATGAAATAAATGGTTTTAAGGTCATTTCAAACGTATTATTGTCAACGAAGATCAACATACAATCTGAGATATCTATCAATACCCTTAAACACATACTTTATATTGTTAGAGAAGCGCTGAACAATATTGCAAAACATGCAAAGGCAAAAAATGCAATCCTTGAAATTAATGAGATAAACAACATAATAAATATAAAAGTATCAGATGATGGAATAGGATTCGATATTAATATTTTAGATAAACTTTTTGGGCATTATGGTATTCAAGGAATTACTGAACGTGTAAAAGCAATTAATGGTGAAATAAAAATAATTACTAAGAGAAAACACGGAACAAATTTAGAAATAACAATACCTATAGAGAAAGGAACAGACAGCCAAAATGAGTAAAAAAAGAATACTGGTAGTAGATGATCACTTAGTGGTTAGGGAAGGCTTAAAGCTAATTTTCGAAACAGAGGAAAGTTATGAAGTTGTAGGCGAAGCTGAAAATGGAGAAAAAGCATTAATTTTAATAGATCAATTAAAACCAGATGTAATTTTAATGGATTTAAGTATGCCTAAAATGAATGGAATAGATGTAATAAAAAACTTGAATCAAAAAAACAATACTATTCCAATAATTATTTTAACAACCTTTGACGATAACAATCTAATTAAAGAAGGACTTTCTTTAGGTGCAAAAGGTTATCTGCTTAAGGATACTACAAGAGAGGAGCTTATACGAACCGTAGACTCAGCCATAAGAGGAGAAGTACTCCTCCAACCAGAAATTACCAAAAGCCTTTTTAATTCAAAAAAAGAAAATTTGCCTGGCAATAATTCATTTAACAACTCGATTACTGAAAGAGAATTGTTTATTCTGCAGGCTATTGCCAGAGGCTGCACAAGTAAGGAAATAGCTTTTGATATGGGTATATCTGAAAGGACTGTTAAAGCACATCTAACAAATATCTACAGCAAACTCAACGTTGCTTCCAGATCAGAGGCTGTTGCTACTGCTATAGAACAAGGAATTATCCATATAGAAAAATAATCTTCAATCGCAACAGCATAACTTACGAGGAGGAATATTATGAACATACGAGAAAGAATTTTAACTTCTACTTTGCATTCCGTCAAATTTAAATTAATTATGGCTGTATTAATAGTACAGATTCTGAGTACTAATATAGGACAAGTAGTCAATCATGTTCTTAATACAGGTAGAGATGCACTAAAAACAGCAGGTGTTAACACGAATTATATGGACCGCAATATAGGGTTTATGGTCTCTTCAGGCTTAAGTATTTTAATATCCGTTTTTATTATTGTTTTTGTTTATGACAAGTTGGTTTTAAAGCGACTAAAAAAGGTTTTGATTTTCACTGAAAATCTAGGCAATGGCAATCTTTCTAAAGAGCTTAATTTTACTGGTAATGATGAAATAAGCAAATTAGGAAATGCACTTGACAAAGCTAACCTTAACATAAAATTGCTTGTATCAGACATAATGACTATTTCTAAATCCATTAATGTTTCAAGTAGTGAACTATTATCATCTACTAGCAACTCTTCTGCAAATATTAATAATATTAATTTGGCTTCATCAGTACTTAATGATGATGGTTTAAGTTTAATCAATATTACTGAAAAAGCAAATTCAGAAATTGATGGAATATCTAAGACCACTAACTACCTTCTAAGTAAAGTAAAGGAGGCCTCAATTTCATCAGGTGATATGAAAACAAGAGCAGCCAAAATGAAGGATAAGGTTAATCATTCTCTTGAAAAAGCTAATATAACCTACACTGAAAAGCAGAATAAAATTCTTAATGCTATTGAGGACGGCAAGATAGTTGAAGAGATTAAAGTAATGTCTGACACTATAGCTAACATTTCTGCACAAACAAATCTGCTTGCATTAAACGCATCTATAGAAGCTGCAAGAGCTGGTGAACAAGGTAAAGGTTTTGCAGTAGTGGCTGAAGAAGTGAAAAAACTTGCAGAACAATCTGCAGATGCTATTTCAAATGTTGAAGATTTAGTTGTTCAAGTTAGAAATGTTTTTAATAATCTTACTACAAGCTCACAAGATATTTTAGAATATATCAATACAAACGTTAAAGCTGATTACCAATTATTACTTCAAACAGGTGACCAATACGAAGATGATGCGAAACTCATTAACAATATATCTTCAGATATAACCTCCTTCACTAATGTGGTAAATGCATCCGTTAATGAAATTAGTAATGTAGTAGATAATGTGGTACAAATGTCTGGTAAAACTTCTGAATCTACAAGCGAAATTAACGCTAGTATATCTGAAATAAATACTGTTATGAATGAAGTGGCCAGTTCGATGAGAAGCCAAGTAGAATTAGTTAATAAATTAAAGAAGTCTATTGAGAAATTTACTTTATAAAAAATTTAAAATGCAACAATATAGATTGAACATAATTATGCAAGTCTATTTATTAACCTAAAACCAGCAGAAATCTGCTGGTTTTATACGTAATATCCAATTTTAATCCATTTCTTACATTACTTGTTCTGTCGCTCAATAGTCAAAATATAAAACAATATAGCTTCTTCACTATCTATAATATTTTAATTTATATTACACCTTTCTCTACACTAATCATACTATAGACATAATAACTGGTATCGTAATTACAGATAACACAGTTGTTAAAAATGCAGATTTTGATGCAGACACTCTATCTCCATTATATCTCTCTGCAAAAACTCCTATTAAACTTGCAGTTGGCATTGCCACCATAATTACACATATATATAGAAGCGTTCTATTACATCCTAATATCAGCAGTATAAAATACACAAGCATAGGAGCAGCTATAAGTTTTACAAAATTTAAATAGTAAATATCTCCTCCTTTAAATACCTCTTTTAACTTAACATTTGCAAGCATAGAGCCAACAATAAACATAGCAATAGGTGTTGTCATATTTCCTATGCTTCGAAGAGTATTAAGTACTGGTACAGGAAGTTTTATCGAAAAAAGAAATATTGCAACTCCTAACAAAGTACACATAAGCGGAGGATTCATAAGATTTTTCTTTATACTTTTTAGATTTCTTTCCCCAGTAAAAAGCATAACTCCATAAGACCACATAAATATATTAAATGGAATTGTAAAGACCGATGTATAAAATACTCCTATATTGCCGAATACGCCTTGCACTATAGGAAATCCTACAAAACCGCAGTTTGAAAATACTGTTGCAAATGTAAATACACTTTTCTTAGAATCCTTAAGTTTAAAGTAGGCTATTTTACTTAAGATAATTAAGAATATGTGTATTCCTATAGAATAAAATAAAATTAGAACTGCTTTTTTTAACATATTTATTGAAAAACTAAAATTGAAAGAATAGATAATCATACAGGGTAAAGTTAGATTCATTAAAATACTTGAGAGCCCCTTTTCCACTTCGTCTGTAACAATTTTCGTCTTACGTAAACCAACTCCTACCAACATCATAATTGTCAATATAATTATTTGATTAATAACATTAATATTCAAAGCACTGCCTCCCATATAATATTGATGTGAAATACTATTATGATATAATAGTTATATATATATTGTACGTTATAACGCACATTTTATCAAATATAGTGTATGTAAAGGAAGGAGAATTTTGTTGGAAGATTTAAATTTATTAATATCAGCAAACATAAAGAAAATTCGTGAAGAGAAGAAATTAAGTTTAGATAAATTATCTGAATTAACCGGAATAAGCAAAAGTATGCTTGGGCAAATAGAAAGCGGAAAATCCAGTCCTACAGTTACAACTGTAAGCAAAATTGCTTATGGTCTAAAAATTCAGGTTAATACACTTATCAGTACTCCAAAACCCGATACTGTTATTATAGATAAAAAGAAGATTGATCCTCTTATAGAAGATAACGGAAAATACAGACTGTATCCTTTTTCCACTTATGAAAACGGAAGATGCTTTGAACTTTATACATTGGAGATAGATGAAGGCGGTTACTTAAGTACAGATGGTCATTTAGCTGGAACTGAAGAGCTTTTATCAGTATTTCAGGGTGAAATCACTATAAAAATAGAAAATAAAGAGTATGTACTAAAAAACGATACTTCAATTCGATTTAAGGCTGATAAACCACATAGTTACTATAACTCAGGCAGTGTCCTTCTTAAAGCATCATTAATAGTTTATACTCAACTTTAAATAACTAAAGAAATCGTAAAAAACAAAAAGATAGATCAGATCTCCAAATGTCAGAGAAAAGCAATAACATTTAGATATCCGATCTATTTTGATGGCTAAGTGCTCTTTAGAGTATATCAATTCACTATTTTATATTCATATTATCAAAGGAAATTGTAGTATAGGTTCCACTACTTTCAATATATTTAATTCTGATAGTATCTCCTGCTTTGGTAATAGCAAGTTTCTTACTATAAGCCTCCGGGATTGTAAATATGCCATTTTGCTTATCAATAGTAATAACATAATATGAATTTCCCTGTTCAATATAAGATCCTATTCTAGAAACAGTACCTGTAATTACCTTCTTCTCTCCTGTACTATTTGATAATGAATTTTTATTAGCTAGGAGCTTAATATATTCTTCTTTACATTCATCCACTGTTTCTCCAGTACCTATTATAGTATAATCCTCTACATTTACCATTGCATACATCTTAGTCAAATTATTTTTATCCTGAAGAGGTACAAAATACGTTGGAGAATTAGCCACATTCATAAGGATTGGAAATGAACCAGTATATCCTAGATTTTGCACTTTCCCTTCTGCAGACTTTATTGCAGCATCCTCAGTTGAACCACTCAACCTGAAAAGTGTAGTTTTCATTGTCCTTGTATCCACAAGATAAAAGCCCATTGAACTTTGATCCTTGCCTACACTGGTTATTCCTGTATAAAAATAACACTTTCCCTCATTATAAACAATACCCATACCACCTGTTGTTTTTATTTTTCCATTATTATTAAATGGAGAAAATCCATGAATATATTTACCTCTATAGTTAATATTATTTCTTACTATATCTGCTGGTTGGATTCTGTCAACCCATTTGGGAGCATTATCGATTGAATAATCCTTTATGTCTCCTGTTTCAGCATCAACTAAAGCTACGCCGGTAGCTGTCTTTCCACTAAAACCAATAGTATTTTTAATAATTGTAGCTGTCCAATATGGATGACCATTATCATCTACTTCAAAGGTAAAATCTTCATACGCTGCGCTTTTATTATCAGCATATAGTTTCCTAGCTAAGTCTTGTCCGAAATATGCACGAGGCTGGTACCTAATATGGCTTCTTACTAGTTTTGTTTCTTTTGTAGTTGCATTTACCATAATATATGGCGTACCCTCTTGTTTATTATTAAACCAGGAAAAAAATCCGGAATGCTCAAGTGGCGCTACCCAATATAATTGATCATTTATATTCTGAAGAGTCAGAGTGTCCATTTTAGCTCTGCTGCCTAAAGTTCCATCTTGGCTTAAGTTCTTATCTGCTATTTGACGTGCTGTTGACTTGGTGACAATAGGAGCTTTAGAAATATCAAATGGAGAAATTTCCTTTACAAATTTCTTTTCAACTGGAGCTGAAAGTAAATTTTTATAACTATTTGCCCTAAACAAAGGCGAAAAAATGACTAATACCACTACTCCAATAACAATATGAAGTATAGAGATACATATGACAGGTCGCCCAACTCTATTTAATCTCTCACTAAGATTTGCTTTTCCATTACCTTTATATTTTTTCCAGTTGATTGCAGCAATAATCATATCAATTATGAGTACAGCTATTAGCCCGAAGTAAATATATGAACCTAGAAAAAATCCAAATGGAATTAATAATAAGTAATTTAATAATACTAGTACAATAATTAACCCAATTACACCAAATATCATATTGACCATCCCCTATTTATTTTTATCTTCCCATTCTATCATCTTACTTACCATATTACAAATACATTTGAAATGCAAACTAAGAAAGCCATAAAATTCATCATTGAATATCATGGCTTTCTTAATCATTTTTCATTTTTTATTATTGATTCGATAAATAGGCTATTATAAATCCATTTTTAACCTAATCATATCAATACATTCAATTCCATTTTCTATAATCTTATCTTTGTAATGTCTCTTAAAGAAATCTTTATC
Source organism: Clostridium oryzae (assembly GCF_002029235.1). Lineage (GTDB taxonomy): Bacteria > Bacillota > Clostridia > Clostridiales > Clostridiaceae > Clostridium_AE > Clostridium_AE oryzae. The sequence continues at coordinate 22,443 of NZ_MZGV01000045.1, read as the reverse complement.
TACACCAACTATACGAAATCCGCATTTTTGATAAAGCATTAGTTGATATATACTAGAATTTCCTGTACCAATTTCTAAAACCTTTGAATCATCCTTCTTTGCCATCTCTATAGCACTTAATATCAGTCTCTTACCAATACCGTTTCGTTGGTATTCCTCTTTAACCGCAATATTTACAAGTTCTAAAGTTAACGGCCTCGTTCTAATCATCACATAGATTCCAACTATCTCATTATCAGCATATGCGGCATAGCAAATTCCCCTATGTATATAGCTATTAATTATTTCAATAGATGGATCAGCTAAAAGAAGTAAGTCATATGGAATTTCTTCATTGTTATCTAACTTTCTTATTTGAATTTCCATCAGTATTATTCCTCCAATTTTGTACTGAATTAATAATTGTATATATGTATTATTGTTAAAACAATTCTATTACAATTTATAACCAGCTCATCTTTCTGCTATTTCACTGACACATATTTATTATTCTCTATATAAAATCTCCAAGGATAATCTTTGGCTTCCTCAGCATAATCAATCCCTACACGTTTTGAAGATATTATATTAAATTTTTCATTTTCACCTTCTTCTAAATACAGCTTATTACCACACAAATCTTCCCCGTTTAAACTTCTATCAATGAGTAATGCGCCGCATAATTTTCCTGGGCCATTAGTTAATCCCTTTATCTGGCTTTTAGTCAATTGATTATAGGTCTCTTTAAATCTGTTTTCAGCCATTATATCAAGTCCTTCTACTGGCTCTGCAGCCCTTATCAATACAGCCTGAGGATTTCCTTCTTCTCTAGTAACTACATTAAAACAATTATACATACCGTAAATGATAAATACATAGGAAGTTCCCGGTTTTCCATACATGGCTTCAACTCTTGCTGTTCTTCTTCCACCATAGGAATGAGCAGCTTTATCATTGACTCCCATATATGCTTCCGCTTCAACAATTTTGGCTGAAATTCTTTGACTGTTTACTTCGTGCACCAGCACCTTTCCTAAAAGCTCTTTTGCAACTATTACTGTATCTCTATTATAAAATTCTCTGTCTAATAGCTTCATTTTCTTCTCCCTCGTAATTCTAGCACCTCTAGAATATATTCATCATATATATGTGAACCAACTATGCATGCTGAATAAATCAAATAAGTATTTTCTAATTTTTTAAAAATAGTTTCTCTTAATATAAACTAAATTATATCTATCTATTAAGAATGTAATTTTTTTATTCAGCAAATAAATCAAAAAGAATTTATGGATGTTTATATTCTTATGGTTATCTGCTCGCTTTATTTTATCTTAGATACTATCAAAAATTAGCCTCAGCATATAATCGCAATATCCTTCAGCTTCTTCCTTCTCAATAGTCATTTGTTCATTTGACTGATAACAGTGCATTGCTCTGTTAATGATGCTATGGTATTTCTTTATTAGGTGCTCAAGTCCCCACCTTGCACCCTGTTCTTTTGATAAAATCAACTCTTGTTTGGTATATGCACAAACCCTGCACAGATTCAAAATCATATAAATGGGATTATCAATAATAGCTGACTTTGCATCTTCAATATCCGATTTGATGCTGTCAATATAATATTCTTTTGGAACAATTGCAAATACTTCATCAATTGCCTGTCCGCATAATACGATTCCCGCTCTTTTTATGACAGTAAAATGCGCTGCTAAGTCTGCATCGACGCCATTCATTTTCTCGCAGTAATCATCAGCATTATTTTTATACCACTCCATATGCATATTAGAGAAATGTAATTCAAATGGGGTAGGATATTGAAAGTTATTACAATACTTTTCCAAAACAACACTCATCTCTAGCCCTTTAGGCGGAGCAACAGCATTAAGTTCTGTTGTTACCTTCATCAGCTGCAATTTCGTACCTTTTGATATTTTCTCTTTAACTACAACAATAAAATCTATATCGCTTTTATTCCAATTAAAACAATTAAACGCTATGGAACCATGCACATAAATACCTACTAAATTGTCCTTTAAAATATTGCTATATTCTTCCTTAATTTTATCCAATACTAATTTATAATTCATAAACTATACCTTCCTATTAAAATGTTTACCTTATAAATTAAAAATTATGGTTTAAAAACATATTTTCTATTAATGAAACTACAATAACTATTATAGCAATCTTTGTAAATAAATACATTTCCAAAAGTAGTTAAAATTGTTTTTGAAATAATAAAAGGCTACTTAAACACACAACTTATATGTGCAAAAGCAACCTTTTTAAGCTTTATATATTATTTACACTTCACAATTACTTGAAAGTATAGAGACTCATATCTCAAATTAAGTTTAAATAGCCTCGTATTCACTCATCCTTTTAACTACTATTTCCATACTTTGTTTGAAATTTCTTGAACTAATCTTAGTTTTGCCCACTGTTCTTCTTCGGTTAGCTTATTCCCCTCTTCCGTAGAAGCAAACCCGCACTGTGGACTAAGACACAAACGTTCTAAAGGAATATATTTTTCAGCTTCATATATACGTTTGATTATCTGCTCCTTGTCCTCTAGTTTCGGTGATTTTGTTGTAATAAGTCCTAATACAACCTTCTTGTCTTCACTTACATATTGAAGAGGTTCAAAGCCTCCAGAACGCTCGTCATCAAATTCCAAATAAAAGGCATTGACATTTTCCTTTGCAAAAAGTTCTTTTGCTACATTATCATAACTACCTTGGCAAGCCCAAGTGGAATGAAAGTTACCTCTGCAAATATGCGTATTAATAACAAGTCCTTCAGGTTTTCCTTCTATAGCAAGATTGTTGATTCTGATTAATTTTTCAACAATCGTCTGCAAACCAGTTTCATCCGTCCCCAGGATAAAACAGGCATTCGGATCAACACATACGCCCCAGGTACAATCATCAAATTGTACATTTCTGCAGCCAGCCTGATATAAATCTAAAATGACCTTTTTGTATCCAGCAGCAATATCCTGAATTAACTCTTCTTCGTCTGAATATATTTCTTTTGTTTTATCTATATTATCTGGTGTAAGCATTTGAAATAGAAACTGAGCTGGTGCAGGTATTGTCTGACGCGCAACAGTGCTTTCATCTTCAAATTGCTTTACAAATTTAAAATGCTCTACAAATGGATGATTATCTACTGATATTTTACCAGTTAAAAATGTATCATCAATTAATGCTGGTTCGCCATGAAATGGGATTCCACTTTTAGTCTTCTCATGACCTACTCCGCGAAATGCCCACATAAAATCCAGATGCCATGAACTTCTTCTGAATTCCCCATCTGTGATAACTGAAAGACCAGCTTCCTTTTGCTTTTTAATCAAATCTACTATAGCTTTATCTTCTACTGCTTTTAAATCCTCTCTGCTTATTTTTCCAGATGCGTATTGGCTTCTTGCTTGTTTCAAATAATCAGGTCTTAAAAAACTTCCTACAATATCATATTTAAATGGTGCATTATTACTCATCTCTATTTCCCCTATCCTTTTTAATATTCTTATTTCTCTTCTAATGCCTGTTTTAAAGCATTAATAATTTCTTTCAATTTTCATCATCTAAATTTCTTTTATCTATGGTTTCTACTTCAACTACTACCTTATACACGCTGAATGACGCTTACGCGTTCGATAATTCAGCATGTGTAAGGTATAGAAACTCTATTATTTCTGCCATATAAAAACTTTACTTAAAAACAGTATAAATTAATTTAACTATATTGAATAATACAAAAAAATATAGGTTTGATATAGTTTTTAACTATATCAAACCTATATTATCTAATTTATTCCTATATCAGGCTTTTAAGTAAAAGAAGATACCTACCTCATATATTCTGCAACATGGCCTTTTAATGCATCCATATATGCTTTACCATACCTGCTCAGTGTCATATTCTTCTGTGTAATTGTACCTACACACATATATTCGTCCACTAGCAAAGGCCTAGCAATAATGTTTTCTCCGTTTAATTCCTTACTAATCACTCCAGTACTGACTGTGTAACCATTTAAACCAATAGCTAGATTAAAAAGAGTTGCCCTATCCCTTACTTTGATATTTTTATTACGATCCAGCGTACTCAGTATTTCTTCTGAAAAATAAAATGAGTTGTAATCTCCCTGCTCGAATGAAAGATAAGGATACTCCTCTAATTCCTCCAGACTTATTGCTTCACGATTAGCTAACGGATGCTTAGAACTAATAAATACATGAGGTTTTGCTACAAAGAGTTTCGCAAAAACCAATCCGTTTTGCTTAATGAGTTTCCTGATTACTTCTTCATTTTTTGAAGAAGTATAAAGAATCCCAACTTCACTTTTCAATCTGGTTACATCCTCAATAATCTCATAGGTTTGTGTTTCCCTAAGAGTAAAATCGTATCTATCTCCTTCAAACTCACGAATGACATCAACAAAAGCATTTACTGCAAAAGAATAGTGCTGTGTAGAAACAGAAAATATTGGACTTTGTTTCTTTGCATTCAAAAACTTTTCTTCTAAAAGATTTGCCTGCTCAAGCACTTGCCTTGCATAGGCAAGAAACTCATCACCTATATTAGATACCACAATTCCTTTATTGGTACGATTAAAGATTGTAATCTGCATTTCATTTTCAAGTTCCTTAATGGCATTCGTAAGACTTGGTTGAGAAATAAACAATTCCTTTGCAGCATCACTAATAGTTCCTTTTTCTGCTACTGTTACTACATATTTTAATTGCAATAATGTCATTTCCCTGCCTCCTTTATTACTCCTCTTGTTGGAAATTCTTACTATTGGAACGATAATCCTTGGGCGAAGTACCTATAATTTTTTTAAATTGCCTTGTGAAATAATTACTATCATTAAAACCACATTCATAAGCAATATCAGAAATTCCAAGCTTATATTTTTTTAATAGTAAACATGCATATTCAATACGAAGCCTAAGTAAATAATTCATTGGGGTCACTTTATAATTTTCTTTGAAAATCCTATTAAAATGTCTAACTGAAAGCTCTGCTTTATCCGCCAGCTCATTCAGGCTAACATGCTCTTGAAAATGATTTTCCATATAAGATACCGCTTTAGCTATATTTATAACATTGTCTTTGAATCCCATGCTGGCTAAATCATACTGTCTAGATAAAAAAACAATTAGTTCAATAAAATGCGAGTATATCATTGTTTGATATCCTTGATTTTTATTTTTATATTCATTAATCATATTCGAAACAATCTCTTTTGCTTTTTCATAATCTGCAAGAGTCAATTGAAGTTTACTTTTAAAATTATATTGCTTTGCTAAAGATGGTTCAACGACAAAAAGTGCCTGATAACCAGAAGATTTCTTCAAGTCATTACCAACCTGATGTAAATGTTCTGGCTTATACATTATATTGCAAATTCTAAAATTATAGGCAGCTTCATAACCATGAGAAGTATTTTTATTAATTACAAATACATCTCCTTTTTTTATAAAATATTTTTCTGTGTTCACAATATGATTAGCTGTTCCGTTTAATACTATCACTAATTCCGAAAAATCTGTATGATAATGTACAGGCATATACATATCATGCTTTCCGAATTGTATAAAGAAAGGAAAATCAGCATCTTTAGTAAAATTATGCAAATGTATGTACTCCATCGTATCCCCTCATATCTATGAAAATAATGCTCGCTTTAACTCCCAAACCCTGATGCCTCAAGTAATATGTTACATGTCCATATAATGCTATTTTAAGGCTTAAAAATCAAGGTATTCTCTGCATTTATGTACTATAATAACATTAAATTCTTTACATATCCACACCTACTTATTGTGATATATTCTGTGATAATTACTTATTTAATAAATGGAGGTATATATAATGAAATATAACAATCCTGTAATTAAAGGATTCTATCCTGACCCTAGCGTATGTAAGGTAGCTGATACATATTATCTTGTATGCAGTTCATTTCAATATTTTCCGGGTGTTCCACTTTTCGAAAGCAAGGATCTTATTAATTGGACACAAATCGGGCATTGCTTAACAAGAAAAAGTCAGATTCAACTTGAAAATATAAACAGTTCGGGGGGAGTTTTTGCTCCTACTATAAGGTATAACAACGGACGTTTCTACATGGTAACTACCAATGATACACTTCGTCAGAACTTCTATATATGGACATATGATATTTATGGCGAATGGTCAGACCCTATATTTGTAGATCAAGGCGGAATTGATCCATCCTTATATTTTGAGGACGATAAAACTTATTTTATTAGCAACGGAGCAGATGATACTGGCATTCCTGGTATCGTTCAGTGTGAAATAGACATTGAAACTGGAAGAAAGCTTACTCCAAGTAAAACAATTTGGCAGGGCTCCGGCGGACGTTATCTCGAAAGTCCACATATGTATAAAATAAACGGCATGTATTATCTTATGGCTGCAGAAGGTGGAACTGAATATGGTCATATGGTAACCTATGCTCGTGGAGCTTCACCCTATGGTACATTTGAAGCATATCCTCATAACCCTGTTTTGACAAATCGAAATTTAGGAGGTTATGAAATTCAGGGAGTAGGCCACGGTGATCTTATTCAGGATAACTCTGGTAATTGGTGGATACTTCATCTAGGTTTCCGTCAAATAGGTAGATGGACTACCTTTCACCACCTTGGACGTGAAGTTTTCCTTACTCCGGTTACCTTCGGTGAGGACGGCTGGTTTACAGCGGGACATAACGGTACAACAATAGGCTGTTTTGATACTGATTGTATTCAAAACAGCATTGTTCAAAACGAAAAGAAATGGTATACCTTTGAAAATACAGACTGGGACAAGGACTGGTGCTATATGCGTATCCCTCATACTGAAAACTATCGCCTATACGAAGATAAATTAAGTCTCAAAGGTACTGAAATTACTCTTGATAAGCCAGCTTCGCCGTCCTTCATAGGAATTCGCCAAAAAGACTTCAATGCGGTTATCTCCTGCGATATATGCATTTCTGATGGGGAGTCAGGCATCACTCTATATATGGATGAAAATCATCATTACGATTTAGCAATACAAAAATGTGAGAATGGATATCAGGTTATTGAAAGGCTAAATATCGGTGATATTAAATCAATAGAAAAAACTGTGAATTTAAAAAGTGACAATACTGTTTCACTTGTTATTCATGCAAATAATGATTACTACAGCTTCCGTGTTAATGCTGATGGAAAAGAAATTGAACTTGGTACAGCCCAAACTAGGTATCTCTCTTCTGAGGTTGCTGGAGGATTTACTGGAGTCATTATAGGTTTATATTCCTATGGCAAGAATTGCTCTGATTTTTCGGAGTTTACAAATTTTAAATGTGAATATCTATAACGCTGCCGAAAGTAAGCTAACTGCAGTGTAAGTATAATTATTTTTTCAAAAACACCCGGACAGTTTGACTTACAAAAAGCTTGCTTTCGTTCATCCATGGACTATGTCCGGAATGCTCAAACCATACGATTTCTTTTTTAGGTACCTTTAATGAATTGTAGTATTCCTGTGTCAGTGATAAAGGAGCATTGACATCATGCCTTCCAAGAAAGAAATAAACAGGAATGTCCAGCTTTGTAAAGCCTTTACGCAAATCAGTGTTATAAAGTTGCGGATATACCTGGTTAAAAGTATTGATAATACCTCTAAGATAATTAATTGAATCCACTATGCCATATTCGTCTGAGAACATATCTCTGATAGTGTGATAGCCGCCATTTGTAATCTCGTGGTTTTTTGCCATATAATCGGATAGATAATTAAGGTACACAGCCGATTTCCATGTAACATCTTTGCCATAATAAGGTGGCATACCATTGCCAATCAGCTTCTTCACGATTTTTTCATCCCTATTCTCTCTGGCTAGTTTAATTGCTTTTTTGTAATCCATTATTTCGGTTTCCTTAAAGTCCACCATCTGGCCGGTCCCAATAAACGCATGATACTTTGCAGGGGCTGCATCGGCTAGAAAGATTCCCAGCGCACTTCCCCACGATTCCCCCATGAGATAGATTTTCTCAGTTTTAAAACTTTTGCGTAAAAAATCCGTGAGTGCAAGCCCGTCCTCGATATATGTGTCAACGGTAATTTTCTTTCTTGAAACAGCGTCATATGACTTACCACTTCCCGGCTGATCCCAGTTTACAACAACAAAGTGTTCTTCAAGTCCAGAAAGTTCATAGCGTGTTGCCGTCAGTTGCGTTCCCCCAGGTCCGCCAGTTAAAAAAAGAAGGACAGGATTTTTGCGGTTTTTACCTCGAATGCTGATCCATTCCCTCCTTCCGTTTAACTCAACTTTTTTAAGCTCAGCAATACTGCCTTTCGTAGCTTTGCCATTTTGATTCAATATTCGCGGTGTATGTGCCGTAAATTGGCTGAATGTTATAAATCCAACCATTAATACAACCAATATTGTAAAAAAGAACGCGCTTTTCTTAAGACGTGCCTTCTCTCTATTCAGCGGAACCTTTTTTATGCTGCGAATCACCAACTGCATAATAAAAAACAGGCATATTAGCAAACTTACAATGATAACTATAAACATAATTATCAAAAGTATAGCGATTATCATTTATCCTCACCCTTTCTTACTTTTCGACTATCGGTCGAGCAACTTAATTATAGTATTTTTTCGACCACTGGTCAAGTGTACTTTTCTTGCGATATATTATTGAAAATGTAATGGATCTAAAAAAGCAAAAGGATTTGAACCTAAGGAAGTTCAAATCCTTTTGCCACATTTTTATTGTGTCATTTGCACAGTTTAGATGCCTAATAGCTATTAACTTTCAATTGGTAAGGTGTTCATATAGTTTCAGTATCAGTCGTTAACATATTCTGACCCTAGTGCAAGCAAATGAATTAGTGACTATGGTTGCTCTTTAAATTTCTCACATAGAAATATAAAACTGCCTTTTGGAGCACTCAAGCCCTTTTCAAAGAGATCAGACATTGCCTCTATCTTTTTAAATACTTGATAGTCTGACCATACAAAAATTCCTGGGTCTAATAAAAAGCAGAAAGCCGAAAGGAACAGCTCTGCAGTTTCCTGAGGGTTTTCACAGCTAAAAAGATTTTCGTTAACCCCTTCACTGAAAATATCTGCAACTATCGGAGAAAGCAAGTTAAGAATTTGTGCAAGAGATTTTTGATGAATAGCAGCATTTTGCTGTTTATGGAGATAAGAATCAATTGATGGCTCAATGATATATTGTCCATAGACATCAAAAAGCAGCTTTAGTTTTTCCAAAGCATTTATCTGCTTATTATCTATGGCTTCTTTGCATTTATCAATTTTTTCTTTATATATGTGCTCTACAACAGCGTCAAAGATTTCATCCTTGGATTTGAAGTAGTAATAAATACTTCCTTTCCCAATTCCAGCTTCTTTAGCAATATCACTTACAGAACAAGATGCTCCTTTGTCTTCCAGCAACAATTTATACATCGTTTTAATAATAATTTCTCGTTTGTTCATTTCATTCACCTACCAGTATTATTATATCATATAATCATAGCTTTGATCGTCAGTCGAAAATATGGTAGACTATAAATTACTTGACCAGCAATCGAATTTGTTTATAGCGGCTAAGAAATAAAAATTCCATAGGTAGGCGATACAAAAAAGAGGTGATAATGATGGTTCGAGTAGCAATATGCGATGATGAAAAGGAAATTGTTATATTACATGAAGAAATAATCCAAAATGTCCTGAAATCATTCGGAAGTAAATTTGAAATTTCAACCTATACTCATAGTGATAACTTATTGTATGACATCATAGAAGATGGTTTTTTCTATGATGTGCTGCTATTGGATATTGAAATGCCAGAAGTTACAGGAATGGAGATAGCCGAAAAAATAAAACCTTACCTACCTAATATAAAAATCATATTTATAACCTCACATGTAGAATATGCCATAGACGCTTTTGAACTTTCCATTTTCAGATATGTGCCAAAAGAGGATATTGAAAAGCGATTACCCGCAGCGATTAGAGATGCTGCTAAATTGATTGAACTTGAAGATGACAAAGTTTATACAATCCAAACAAAGAGCAGGCTTGAAAAAATACCGTACAAAGAGATTTACTATATTGCGCGTGAAGGAAAAGATGAATTGGTCGGTGTTGAATTTGATGATGCTTGGGGCTATCATTTCGAGAAATTCCTGAACATATGCTTTTTCCGACTCCTGCTCCATACGGCTGCGGAGAAACTGTTTGTTGTCCTCAAAAATTTCACGGCTGTTGAGGCACAGCATTTCGATCTCGGCGATTCCTTTCAAAACCGTCATCAGGGCATAAATTCGTGCGCCGATGCTTTCCTCCGACAAAACGGAGATGTTGCTAGGTTTTATCATAAAATATACCAACTCGCCGTGGTCGTAAGTCTGTAAACTGTAATCCGTTATGGTCTTGGTGTTCATAAGCTGTCTTGTGGAGGCTTTTTGTTTGGCCTCTTTTTTCTTTCTGCTCATAGCTTTCCTTTCCGCACACTTCAAGACACGGGAACCGTGCCGCGAATTCCGCAATGTTTATTGCGCGATTAGCGTGCAGGTATCACGGAGCTGCCACAGCCATAGGGTTGCCTTCGATTTTAAGTTATCGGGATAAATATACATTCTCAGGCCTCCTTCAGAGCTTCATGCTCATACCGGAAGATTGCTTCAGTTCCGGCTTCATTTCTTTCTGGTACTCAATGGCGCATTCGAAGCAGACCACCACAAGGCCAACGCATATAAAGCCCATGCAAGGTAGGAGAACAACAGCACGATTGCACCCATTGCATATCGAACAGTTCTGCACCCATGTTGCCCATCTGCATAAAAAAATCGCCGAGAAAGCCCACGATCTGACCGAGAACAGTATCGGCGACAAAGTCCCATATGAACAATAGTGCTTCACCTCCATACAAAAATAATTATATTTACTTGTTGACAAGTGCGCAAATAGATGGCACAATAAACATACCGACGTTCGGTTTTTATATTGGAGGGATATCAATTGAACCAAATCAAAAAATCAAGTGCTACTGTATCGAAAATTTTGCTTTGTGCTGCTGAATTATTTGCAGAAAATGGATTTGATGCTACAACATTGCAGGAAATAACTGAAAAAGCGCAGTTATCCAAAGGGGCTGTATATCATCATTTTACTAGCAAACAACAGATCATGGACTGCTTAATTCAGAATCAAATTAATGAAATCAATGGTAAATTTATTGATTTAGTAAATCAAACTGATTTGTGTGCAAGAGAAAAGCTGAACAAGTTAGCAAATGAATTTTGTAACAGTCATATTCAGCATTTACTTATACAAGGGAAGTGGGTAGAAAATAACCCAGGGGCATTGTTCATTACAACAAAAAATACACTTACGCACATAACGAATAGTGTATCAAAAATAATTCAGCAAGGCACGAGAAATGGCGAGTTTGACTGCAGCTATCCTGATGAGGTTGCAGGTACCCTTTGTCTAATGCTTGATATTTGGATTGATCCGTCAATCATTATGTTAAGTAACAAAATGCTTTGCGATAGAATTGATTTTGTAAAAGATTTTTTGAACAAATACGGGGTGAAGCTAGACGATTCATTGTGGGAAAAAGTCAAGGAATCATTTCTAAAGCAACAATAAACAAATGGAGAAAAAGCAACATGAATAAGATTCTTTTCGTTCTTTTTATTATGGTAATTATCGCAATGACAGGAGCCGCCATTCTACAGATTTTCTTTCCAACTTTTCTTGGAGGAACTACAGATTATGGGATGAATGCAGGTTGGCAGCGAGAAATAGGGATCTGGAATCTAGGAATGATTACAATTCTCTTAGGCACACTTTTAAAAGGTTCGCTAAATACAATCAAGATTGTGGCGTCAGGTGCAGCAGTATTAGGCATAGGCTTTGGCACAAATCACTTAATTGGATTTTTAAATAATGCTGGGATGTATATGAACTTAATCGGTGCTTTAGAAAATTATCTGTTTGTTGCCTTATTGTTTTTGGGCCTTAAAATGGCAAAATCGAAACGGGTGAAATAGAAATATATTATTGGAGGTTTAATAATGAGAAAAGAAAAATATCTGTTTATATATTTACTACTCTTTTTACTGATGACAACAGGTGCGTTCATATGGCAAATATTTTCTCCTGATGTTGCACAAAAATATTCTGTTTGGGGACTTAATCAAGGATGGCAAACTGAAATTGCTTTATGGAATGTTGGCATCGATATTGGAATTGTCACCACTCTTATTAAGCGCAACATCGAATATGCAAAAATACTCACAATTATTTCAATTTCGCTTTGCTTTCTGTTGGGGGGACACCACCTTATTTATGCGCTTACGGCGACTACCGGTAATACAAGTCTGCATTGGATGGGAGCTATTGAGGTGCTTTTAATAGGCTGCGGTACTGGGACTGCCGCTATTATTAAATCTCGTTGTTTTAAGAAGCAGTAAGAGCTAAGAGCACTTTATTTCTGTCTTTCCTATGGGTCAATAAATACAATTACATTCCTACGATGCTCCAGATATATAACGGAGCGGTCAAGGTGAACACCAGACAGGCGAAGAGAATCGCTGGCGCGGCCCACTCAAATTGTCCGTGCTTGCGATAATCGAAATAAGCTGTTCCAAGCTTAGCAAATAAAAACACAGCAAGGATCAAGTCGATTACGGGGAATACGACATTGTTGACAACGGTTTTAATTTGCTGGAAAGCTGTTTTCCATGTTCCTTGAACGGCTCCGGCTACATCGCCGCTGCCAGCGGCATAAGCTGTCACACAGAACATAGATACCATAAACGTAACGGTTAAAATAGCAATCACGATTTTTTTGCTTTTTTTCATAAAACTATTCACCTCCATTTTGTTGTTAAAAAAGAAAAGACCGCAGGGTTTTATGCCTTGCGATCTTGTTCTTTTTCTGTTGATATTCTTCATGATCTGACCGGAGCATGTGCCAGTCCGACCACAAGTTTCCGTTGATCACTATCGAAAAAGTTTTCCGTACATCGCATGGATGGCAGCTGTAGAAAGTACAGCCGCCGATCCAACTGATAAAGCTATTGATAAACATCACCTCCCTTGCTTCGTAATTTTTTCTTCTACTCTATGCAGGAATTGCCGTTATGCCATGCCGCCTTATGAGAAAGGCGTTAATGATCAAACGAAGCGGCTTATCATTGATCAGTTTCGGATCGTTCAGTTCCGAAATGGCGATCTGGTCTGTACCGTGGTACAGACCCCTTGCCGTATGGAATATAGCGTAACCATCCAGATCCACACCGTGGATATGAATATCTTTAAAGTGGATACTGCTCTGATCTATATAGTTTTTTGATTGCTTCCAGAGGAAAGTGTCGGAAGTCAGCAGGAAAACAGCCGTAGCATAGGCTTTGGGGAGAAAAGCCGGGAATTAATTGCATTTCTATTTCAGTTAAGGCGAGAGGTGTACCTCTCTGAACCTCGCTGGCATTGTTCTCAGTCCTTTCGTCGCGCTCTGCAGGGCAGTACTTTTTGAAAAATGGCAACAAAAAAAGCGGCTGTGTTTTTCAGTTACGAAGAACACAGCCGCTCAAAAGTTACCCGTCAGGGCACGTTATTTTATTTTCCAATATATGAAAAAGAACCCTTAAAAAGAGGGTGTGCATCTATGAAAAACGGGAGTCTTGAATTTCTCATTCAAAACTCCCGTAGCCCGCATAAACACTGGCTTTATGGGTCATGAATATATATTGGGCAAATGTTTTGGTGCGGATAACAGGACTTGAACCTGCATGAAGTTTCCCTCACTAGAACCTGAATCTAGCGCGTCTGCCAGTTCCGCCATATCCGCATATAGACAACGAATATATTATAATACACATTACCCCTACTTTACAAGTCTAAATCTATATTTTTTTCTATTTTTATTCTTATGCCTCCAGCTCTGGAAACTTAAATAGATTTGTTCCTTGTTTAAATCCAGATTTTTGCTATTGCCGTAATGCTCTGCGTAAACCATGTTAATTAGTGGTTTCACAATCTTTTTGAGTTCATCATCAAGTATGTCTGCAAACTCCATATCTGTCATGTCAGCCTTCTTACGAATACCATATTTTGATAGAATCTTTATCATATATCTATACAACGGTAAGCAGCTGTCACCATACAGCATTTTTTCTTTGTTTGCTCTATATTTCTTAATAAGAAATGCAATTATAACAGCAGCAGCTAACAGTCCTAAAAATGTATATATCTCAGGTTTCACATTAATTCTTTTAACATGAGTTTTAGTTTTTTTACGAACTTTGTCCTTTATGCTATTCTGCTTTTGCGTATTACTTATCTTTACTTTCTTATTCTTAGCTTTAATTTGCTGTTTCTTTTCATTTACAGCTCTAGCCTTCTTTATCTTCTTCTGCTGTTCAAGCGGCGTTGGTGAAGCATCACTTATTGCCCATACACCTTTCTTCACCAGATATTCAGACCAAGCGTGAGCCTGAGCATTTGTTACAGTATATATACCCTGTTTTTCCATACTGTCATCCATCTTATATCCCTCTACAAACCTAGCAGGTATTCCAGCAATTCTGTACATTACTGTCATAGCTGTAGCGAAGTGAACGCAGTATCCTTTTTTATCTTCAAATAAAAAATAATCAACAAAATCTCTATTTTCCGGAAGATAAGACGCGTCGAGAGTATATTTATAATTATTCTGCAGATATTCTCGAATTCTTTCTATTTTTTCTCCAGTGTTAGTACAGTTTTTAGTCAACTTGTACACGAGGTCTACTGTTCTTTGGGTAACAGAGCTTGGCAGCTGAAGATCCTTTTCATATTCATCCTGCCCAAAATAGTATAAGCCATATTGCTTTGTAACATAACTCTTAACATCAAGATCATAAAAAGATACCTCATATTTTTTTGTTACATCCTTATTATTCAGAAATGTTCCAGTATTTTTATCATAAAAGGGCTTTATATTCTCGCCTACCAGTCTTTCAGAATACATCGGTATCATAAAAGAACTGCTTCTGAGACCTACAGGGTATACTTCAATCTTCTTCCTAGCGATAGTATTAGCTGTCATCATATTTCCATTATCTTCATCATCATTAATAAAACCATCTGGTTCTATTTTTTTGTAATTATATTTAGATGCAGTCCAACTGTGTCCAGTATAATTATCTTTTACTGAACCTTTCAAATAGTATGACTGATCCGATTTTACTTTTAGTGCTACATCATTATTTACACTTATAGGGCCTCCAAGAGCTTTGTCACTTTCATTGTAACCTGAATAGTCAAGATCATAACCACTGTCAACAGTATTTTTAGACAGGGCATTTCCGTTGTTCCGATAAGCATTATATAGCTTATAAGATAGCTGTGTCAGATGCTGCTGTGGGAGAAATTCTCCTGGTATAACTACAATAAAGCAAAAAATGATTGTATTGGTGATTATCGTGCTTTTCTTAATTCTAATGTTTGCACTTTTTTTTGCAGACGGCTTTATTGATCTATCATAGCTGTTTAATATATAAGTGACAGCTGAGATTAGTGTGTAAACGAGCATACACTTTCCAACCTCTTCATAGTACTGCATATACCAGAATAAAAGCAACTGAGCTAAAACAACAAGCATTATACTATTCCTAAATCCCTTTTCAAATAACAAGAAAGTTGCTGTTATTATTATAAATGGAAGCAGGACTATTACAGGTAAATAAGAACTAAAATTCGTTGCTATACCGTCAACTATATCTGAATTTAATATATATATCCTTTTAGTTACATATTCGAACAAGTAACTATTGGGATTATTAAAACTTTGATAAATGTAAGCTGAAGCTGATAATATTGCAATGGATATCAAGCCTATTCTATAATACCATTTTCTTATAATATAGCTCATCAACCAATATATAATAACGGGTATTAAATATGCTGCAGTAACATAAAGATAGTTAACACTAGTAATATTCAAGCATACAGAAAAAATATAAAATATCAGTAGAATATTTATATAGCTTACAATAAGTCTTATTCTATTTTGATAAAACCATTCCATTTCATCACACCTTGCGTCAATTTATTACCTGCTGTATTTTAATAAGCTCTATACCACATTTCTTCAATCTCTGCTCTAATGCTTTTTCTAATTCAATAGCATAAATACTATTATAAAAAATAATTATATTCTTTTTCCTAATATTGACAAGCTCTTTTGCATAATCTAATAAATTTTTTGTCAGCACATCAGTAATAAAAGCAGCATTATAAACATGTGCTTCTTCATTAAAATTAGCTTTTATATAAGTTTCAAAATCTATTTTACTTTCGCTTTTATTATATAAAAAGTAATCCATTAGTCGTGAGAAATCTTTCTTATCCTTAACCAGCATTACCTTGTTTTCCTTATTATTTATAAATATCTTTGTTGCTACGCTTTTTTTGTTAAACTCACTGACGATAGAAACGCACATATTTACTAAGTTTTCCTCATCTTCATAACCATTGATATAGTTATTTTTATTCATATCAATAAATACGTTGAAATCATGACCTGAAACATGATCTTCATTTTTTACATACAGTTCATTATTTCTTGCACTTATTTTCCAGTTGATTCTTTTCAAGCTGTCCCCAGCAGCATATTTTCTATTTTCCCTAACCATGTATGGATCCTCTATGCCGGAACTATTGACTTTCAAATTATCTACATTACTTAGAATTGTTAATTTGCTCAATTTTATTTTAAAAACCTTAGGATAAACACTTATAAGTGTATTTTGTTTTATTTTTTTTATGCTAGATGCTATTTGCGCTATATCCTGCATTTTTATTTCTATATTCCCTAGGTTATAGACTCCTCTTCTGTCTATTTTTATCTCGTAATCCAACGCTTTTCTAGCTGCAGGTCCTAAACTTATAATATCATCTTTACAATTCTTAGCTGTATATTTAAAAACATTACTTCTAATATTCACAAAAGCAGCCGGTATTACTGAATTATTATAAAGAATAATGCTGTAGTCAACTTTATTTCCAGTTGTATATTTGCTCTTATTCAATTTTACTTTCGCAGCCACACCATAACAATTTATTATCACAATAAAACTAGCCACTATCATTGCTGTAATCACAACATAAAAAATTCTGTAGTATATTCTCCCGCCGTCAAAAATCACAAGCAATAAAAATATAACAAATAGTAATAAGAATCTGATTTTAATAGTAAATGCAGGCTTAAATCCTAGGTACTTCCACATGTTTTAGTATCTCCTCTATTATGCTTTCATTTAAATAATCATTGGCCCTCGCTTCGGATGAAAGCGTTAATCTATGACTAAGCACTCTGACAGCATTGCTTTTTACATCCTCTGGTATTACATAATTTCTTCCGTTAATAACAGCCTCTGCTTGAGCTATTTTCAGCAGCGATAGAGCTGCTCTGGTACTTATTCCTATATTCAAAAATTCAGATTTTCTCGTTGCCTCTGCTATATTTACAATGTAACTATTTATTTCCTTATGAACCATGGTATCCCTCACAGCCTGCTGCATCACTTTTATATCTTCTCCTGAGGCAACGGCAGACAGTTCTTCCATAGGCTGCTCCTTACTGTATATTTCCAGTATTTTTTCTTCAGAATATCTATCAGGATATCCAATTGATATTTTCATGATAAACCTGTCAAGCTGAGCTTCAGGCAATACATACGTTCCTTCATATTCTATAGGATTTTCAGTAGCTAACACAAAAAAAGGTTTATCTAATATATAAGTATTAACCCCTTCAGATATCTGCGCTTCCTCCATTACCTCCAAGAGGGCTGACTGAGTCTTAGGTGATGTCCTGTTTATCTCATCCGCAAGAACAATATTAGAAAAAACAGGTCCCTTTTTAAACTCAAATTTCATTTCCTTCTGATTATAAATCGAGATTCCTGTTATATCAGATGGAAGTAAATCCGGCGTAAACTGTATCCTTGAATAAGTGAGATCTAACGTTTTAGCAAGTGCTTTAACAAGCGTTGTTTTTCCAACTCCAGGTACATCTTCGATAAGTATATGCCCTCCTGCCATCATACCCTTCAATATGTTTTTAGTAACTTCCCTTTTTCCTATTATTACTTTTTCAACATTATATAATATTTTTTCTATTAAATTCTGTATTTCCATAAATATCACCCTTTTCCATTTATAGAAAAACAGTTTGCTAAGCAAACTGTTTTAGGTCAAAAAACTAGATATAGTTTCATACATTTCAGCTGCAAACCTTCTTCAGCTTTACAAATTCTAATTAGTATTAAACCATTGTTTAAATCAGAAAAGCTGTATCTTAATTATCGGTCTTCTTTGCATTTTTCTTTGTATCTTCCTGTGTATCTTTCTTCGTATCTGTTTTTTTATCTTTATCTTTATCTTTTTTTTCTTTATTTTCTTTTTTAGGATCTTCTTTTGTTCCAACTTTTACTATTCCATCAATAGGTCTGTAAAAATCAGTGTATAACAATTTTTTATCTATCTGCTTACCATTCTCGTATGTTATCCTATAGATTCTAACTCTATGTCCATCAGATGAAGCTCTGACAGTTTGCTTCTCACCCTTTTTCAAAGTTGGATCCTTTACCGTCTGAGTTGATGCAGGTATTGTTGCATATACATCATTTACTAATTTATAAGTTTTCTGCTTTATACTTGAATTAGAATATATGTTGAAATAAACTACTCTATTTTTATTATACCCCTGAATATATATTGGATACTCCAATGTATTTGTAAATTTATAATCAAGCCTTCCCCAGTCAACTGTAGCATCAAAACCTAAGCCAACATAATGTGATGGTAATGAGTGATGCATTCTTTCTTTTGACACTATTGGTGTCTTAAGCATAGCATTATATAGTGTAGTAGATACCTGACATATTCCACCGCCAAGGCCTGACTCTAATTTATTATTTATAATTACTCCTGCTTCCTGATAACCTCTTGCAGCAGTTCTCTCTCCTACTGTATCATTAAAGCTAAATGTTTCTCCTGGCATTAGTAATGTACCATTTATACTGGCAGTAGCTCGTTCAATATTATTAACTCTTCCAGGAGTGGAAGTGTAATAACTAGTTGAATAAGAAGCAATCTTAGAATTTACAGACTCCAGTAACTCTCTAGTCTTCTCAGACTCAACCTTGTCAACTTTTGTAGCTACAGTGAGATTTTCACCTAGCTTACCGTTTATACTTTTTATTATATCTTTCTTCAGTTTAACCGTATCTAATTTATAACCTTTTACATCAGCAGCAATTTTAAATTTTCCTGGTGACACCATTTCAAGTTTTGCATCTGTAGGATGCTTGTCCACATTTTGCTGCACCATTTTTATAAACTCGTCTATATATTCCTTATCATAATTAAATTTAAGAAAGTACTTCTTTTCTGATGATTTTTTTATTGTGAAGTATCTTTTCATCATTGAATAGTTTTTGCCAAATGCATATGCTTTATTTACAGTCTCATCTATATTGTAACGTGCGTTAAGCTTTCCATAATTAAGCGTATATTGTTTACCGTCCGCATTAACAGTAATTTTCTTTTCTAACACGCCTTTACTGTACTTTTCTTCGACAGCTTTTTTAGCTTCTTCTAATGTTTTACCCCCCAAATCTATATTCTCAATTTTAACGCCTGGATATATCTTATTGTTCCATTTTTTTGCATAATTAAATGCATACGCTGTATAACCTGATATAATTCCAATAATAGCTAATAATACCACGACAACTACAACAAAAATTATCTTCTGTTTTGCTTTTTTCCCCATTGAAAATCTCCTCTCTAAACCCGCATAAACATTATACTATAAATATATACGAAATTAAATAATAAAAGTAATAAATACTTAGCCTACTTATAAAACTAAGTTTACATATATACCAAGATATAGATGAACAGTATTTCTTACACTAATGATGAATTTTAAAAACACTGCAAAAGCTGAGAAGCTTTCACAGTGTTTTTATGCTAGTATCCGACATTTATTATTTCATCAGTTTTTACATACTTATCCCTTGATATTAAGGTTCTGCCCTTTTCCTTTCCGTTTTCCATTGTTATGAGAAAAACCTTAACTATGTATCCTTTATGTTTCTGCTGAATGACCTCTTCTTCTCCTTGCGGCAAAGTTTCTACATTATTATATATAGTTTTAGGTTCAATTACTTCAATAATATCATTAACAAGTACATACTTCTTTTTTGTATAATAATTATTTCCGTATACAGAGAATGTTACTTTTCCATTATGTGCAAATCCCCTAATATAGATAGGGTATTTTAACGTGTTTACAAATCTATAGTCAATATTACTTGATACCGTAGCGTCAAAACCAGGAGGCATATATGCTGGTGCCAGTGAATGATTTCTTCTTTCAATTGATCTTATATTAGCTCTTATTACGGCGTTATATAGCGTGCTTGATACCTGACAAACTCCACCTGCTGGTCCTGGCTGAAGTTTATTATTAACTATTATCGGTGCCTCCCTGTAACCTCTTTTTATAGTTCTTTCTCCTGTAGTCCTGTTAAAGCTAAACTCTTCTTTAGGCATAAGTAATGTACCATTTACTGCTTTCGCAGCTTTCTTTATGTTGCTTGCTCTTCCAGCAACATACTCAGAATAATAAGTACTATAACTACTTAATCTAGAATCTATGGTTTTTAAAATTTTACTAGAAACCCTAGCCTTTCTCTGAACAGTGGATGCCATAAGCGTAATATCTCCAGATTTATAATTAATAACTTTATCATATAATTCCTTCTTAAGTTTAACTGTGTCTAGTTCAATTCCATCTTTGCTCTCTGTTATTCGTAATTTATTAGCTGTGACACCAATGATTTTAGCATCAACAGTTGGTTTATTTACACTTTTTTCTAATTTTTTAATATAAGCGTTAATTTTATCTTCATCTAACAGAAGCTTTGAACTGAAATGTTTTTCTTGTTCTGTAAACATACTCATTACACTTTTTACGATAGTACTTCTTTTACCATAATTATATGCAGATTGCAAAATTTCTTCCATGTTAGTACCAATACCTGCGTCAGCAAAGCCAATAGAATATTTCTGGTCTCCGTTTTCTATAACAATTTTATGAGAAAGTATGTTCTTTTGAAGTTTACACGAAATCTTCTTAGCTTTATCGTAAGTAAGTTTAGACAAATCATGATTATTTATAGTTACGCCGGATCTTATGCGATCATTATAGTTAACCTGATATATTTTATATCCTATTACAGCCAAAAACACTGCTGCTAAAATCACTATGATAGTAACTCTTTTACCCTTCAACTTTCCCACCTTCTTGACATTTATAACCTAAATGCGAATATCATTGCATGATATACTTATTATAAGTAGGTAAAGTTAAAGTTATTCATACACAGTTTAAAGCTATCCGCTATTGACAAAAACATAAATTTCTAAAAAGAAGCAAAAATAATTCATAGGAATTCAGAACAGCTGAATTCCCACCTTCACTTTTATCTTTTCTCCCTTCTCTTTGCTCTTTCTAACTGTGGCTAGTCGATTTTTTATAGTAGTCACACATTTCCCTAATTCCACACTCACTGCAATTAGGATTTTGTGCCTTACAGATGCGGCGGCCATGAAATATCAGCGTATGATGAGCTATTATCCACTGTTCCTTCGGAATTCTGCTAGTAAGCTGTTTCTCGGTTTCCTCTACATTATTACTATGAGCTAATCCTATTCTATTAGATACCCTGAATACATGTGTATCAACAGCCAAAGCAGGCACACCGTACGCATTACTTAAAACAACATTTGCAGTTTTTCTTCCTACTCCCGCAAGCGACATTAATTGCTCATGAGTATGAGGTACCTCGCTGTTAAATGATCTGATAAGTTCTTTACTCAATCCTATAATATTCTTTGCCTTGTTTTTATATAAACCTATACGCCTTATTTCATTTTCCAATTCTTCCTGTGACAAAGCAGCAAAATCTTCTGGTGTGTTATATTTTTTAAACATCTCTGACGTTACTTCATTAACTTTTTTATCCGTTGTCTGCGCTGACAGCACCGTTGCAATCAAAAGTTCAAACGGAGTAGAATAATTTAATGCGCAGCAAGCATCAGGATGAATAGAATATAAAGTTTCTAGAATATTTCTTGTCGTTGTCTTATTTTTCATTACTTTCACTCCCTGTGTAACATATAGGGAAACACTGCGAAAACTTAACTTATACATGTTCGAAAATTGCAGCATCAAGCGATTATTGGGCATGTATAAGTTAATAGTTGAAGCTGTTTCCCTATAATTGTATATGCAGAATAATATTTTAAATAAATTATCATATATTAAATGCTAATAAAAAGATAATAATCTATAAAGGTTATAT
>NZ_MZGV01000044.1 GCF_002029235.1 Clostridium oryzae | reverse complement strand
AGGAAGAAATTCTGCTGTGCAGAATTTCTGAGAATTTAAATCTGATTACCGGCAAATAACTTTCTAAAAACTAAGACTATACCTAGTATTACAAAAAAATTATCTAAATAATTAAGAGTCTCTATACAATCAAAATTCAGCCCAGCTGAATTTTAACCTTCACTTTACTCTTTACTCTTTACTCTCACACCTATTTAATGCACTTTCTCTAAACTATTCCGTCTAGCGCATTTAGTTCGCCTTTTATTTATGTTGAGAAGGTGTGTTAATGAAGAAAAAGAAGAATAAAACATCTATAAGACTAGGCAAAGTTAAAAAAGCACTGATATTTTTAATTACATTCATTATTATGTATGTAACTATTATGACGTCTACGTCTGTTATTTCACGTAAATATTCGCTAAGAGTTGGAAGTATTGCTAAATTTGATATAAAGGCACCGAGAGAAATTATAGATGAAGACAGTACAAATGATTTAAAAAAGCAGGCTGAAGATAATGTGGCTTCGCAATATAGTAAATTAAATGATGTCAAAAGTACAAGTATAGATAATGTAACGGTATTATTTAAGCAAGTCCAAGAGTTAAGAGATAGTGACTATAATTTAAAGACGAAAAGAGAAAAGCTTAAGAGCGAAACTGATATAGATATATCAAATGAAGATTATGAGGCTTTATTAAAGCTAAATAAGAATTCTGCTGACAATTTGAAAGAAACTATAATAAATGTTATTGGTGAAATATATGACGGAAGCAGAATAGAAAATACTGTTGACAGCCTAAAAAAGGCTCAGGAAAGTGTGGTTACTAAGTTTAATGTATCCAATTTATCAAGTAAATTAAGAGAGCTTGGAGTAAATATCTGTTATACACAGATAAAGCCAAACTTTGTAATGGATGAAAAAAAGACTGAGGAACTAAAAGAAGAAGCATCTAAAGATGTAGAACCGGTTGTCATTAAAAAGGATCAAATAATAGTAAAAAATGGTGAACCTGTTACGTCAGAGCAGATAAAAATTTTGCAGAAATTGGGACTTCTGAATAATAAATCTAATTTTCAATGGAATTTATATTTGAGCCTAGCAGCAATAGTGCTTTTGATATTAGCTTTGCAGTGGCAGTATATATATAAAACTCAGAAAGATGTATTTTATGATTACAGAAAACTGATACTTATAAATCTGCTGAATTGTCTATCAGTTATTTTAGCAAGGGCTTTCGGAGTTGCATCCCCATATATCATACCATTTGCATGTATACCGATGCTGCTTACAATACTAATAAACAGCAAAGTATCATTAATCGTAACGATGTTAAATATAGTCCTTATAAGCTCTGCAACACAATTTAATGTTGAAATAACTATTTTGGCCTTATTAAATGGGATATTAGGAGCATTGATCATAAAAAAAATGCAGACAAGAAATGATATAATTTTTTCTACAGTATTAATAATGATTGTGGTTAGTATATCTACGTTTAGTGTTGGCATGCTTTTGAGTAATAATGTTATAGAAATACTGAAACGTACCGGCCTTACATGTGTTGGAACAGTCATGTCTGGTGTCTTTACAGTAGGACTTTTACCTATATTTGAAAGTACTTTTGGTATGGTTACTGTGCTGAAGCTGTTAGAACTTGCAAATCCTAATCAGCCGCTGCTAAAAAAACTTCTGCTTGAAGCGCCAGGAACTTATCATCACAGTATAATAGTAGGAAACCTGGCAGAACTGGCAGCCGATCAGATTGGAGCCAATGCTGCACTAGCTAGAGTAGCATCTTATTATCATGATATAGGAAAAATACGAAGACCAATATTTTTTAAAGAAAATCAGATGGGAGGGGAAAATCCCCACAACAAGATAACTCCGAACCTAAGTGCTTTGATCATAACTTCTCATGTAAAGGATGGATTTGAATTAGGTAAATCTGAAAATCTTCCTCAGAGTATTCTGGATATTATAGAACAGCACCATGGTACCAGTCTGGTAAAATATTTTTATATAACAATGAAAAACAGCAGTGAGAATCCTGATGAAATTTTGGAAGAAGATTTCCGATATCCTGGACCAATACCAGCAACTAAGGAAGCGGCAATAGTTATGCTGGCCGACAGCGTTGAAGCGGCGGTAAGATCTATAAATGCACCATCTAAAGAAAAAATAGAAAATATGGTGGATAATATATTTAAAGATAAAGTTAACGATAATCAACTTATAGACTGCGATTTGAATTTTAGAGAAATAGATATTATTAAAAGGACATTTTTAAAAGCCTTAGATGGTATGTATCATCAGAGGATAGAGTATCCTACAGAGAAAAAAGAAGAAACTGATGAAATGAAAGAAGAAAAGGAGACCCAAAATGCTATTAGTAAATAATATACAGAGTAAAATTCAGACGGAGGAAGATCTGGAAAAACTTTTTGAGAGAGTAATATCCTATGCACTCAAAGAAGAACAGGTTAAATACGAATGGGAAGTAAGCATTTTATTAGTTGATAATGAGGAAATCAGAAGAATAAATAAAGAGCATAGAAATATAGATAGGGAGACAGATGTCTTATCGTTTCCAATGCTGGATTATCCTGAAGGTAATGTATATAAGGATGTATATTTGGACAAAGAATTAGATGACAGCAATTTTGATGGAGATAATCTTGTGCTTGGTGATATAGTAATATCATTGGAAAAGGCAATGGAGCAAAGTAAAGAATATGGTCATTCTTTCATTAGGGAGGTAGCATATCTCTCAGTTCATTCGATACTTCACCTTTTAGGTTATGATCACATGGAGGAAAATGACAAGAGGAGAATGCGAGAAAGGGAGGAAGCTATATTAGGTAACCTCGATATAACAAGGGAGCAGCAATGAAAATAAAAAAAGTGGTGGATAGCTTTAATTATGCTATAGAAGGTATAATATATGCTGTAAGGACACAGAGAAATATGAGGATACATATTGCTGTTGCACTTATGGTACTTACAGCATGTTTCTTTTATGATATTTCAAAAATAGAACTAATGATTCTTACCATAACTATCACAATGGTATTTGCAGCAGAACTTATTAATACAGCTATAGAAAGTGCTATTGACGCTACGACTAATTACTATCATCCGCTGGCTAAGATAGCAAAGAATACAGCAGCAGGTGCTGTGCTTATTACTGCTATAAATGCTGTAGTTGTGGGGTATATTATCTTTTGGGATAAGTTAGCTCAAATAACGTTTGTATTGATGCATAAAGTTAGAAATTCAGATCCATATATGCTTTTAATAATAATTATAATTGTATGTTTACTCACAATAGTATTTAAGGCCATATATGGTGAAGGTACACCACTAAAGGGCGGAATGCCAAGTGGCCATAGCGCTATAGGTTTTTCTGTAGCTACAATAATAGCACTTACTACACAGGAACCATTATGTATTATTTTAAGCTATTTTTTAGCGCTTATAGTAGCTCAAAGCAGAGTGGACGCAGATGTACATTCAGTGCTTGAAGTAGTAATAGGAGCATTATTTGGAACATTTATTACCTTGTTTATATATACTATATTTTGAAGTGTATTATTTAGAAAGGTCTGATAAAATGGATTATTCTTTATTGATAAACGAAGCTTTAAAGGCTAGAGAAAAAGCTTATGTGCCATATTCAAAGTTTAAAGTCGGCGCTGCTGTATTGACTTCTGAGGAAAAAATTTTTACGGGCTGCAATATTGAAAACGCCTCTTATGGAGCCACGAACTGTGCAGAAAGAACTGCAATCTTTAAAGCTGTATCTGAGGGTTTTTGCAAAATTAAAGCAATAGCAGTAGTTGGAGATACTGAAAATTTTACATATCCATGTGGCATATGCAGGCAGGTAATTACTGAATTTGCTGAAGGTAATGACACTGAGATAATAATAGCAAAAAATGAAAAAGAATATTTAGTTGAAAAAGTTAGCACAATATTACCAGGAGCTTTTACGAAAGTTGACTTATATAAGGAGAAGATATAATAATGTTTAAATCTGGATACGTAACTATAATAGGGAGACCTAATGTGGGAAAATCTACACTACTTAACAACTTAATGGGGCAGAAACTTACTATAGTTTCAAGCAGACCACAGACTACAAGAAAAAATATTAATACAATATTAACAGGTGACGATTATCAGATAATATTTGTTGATACACCTGGAATACATAAACCGCATCATAAGCTAGGTGAGTTTATGGTAAACTCCGCAGTAGAATCTATGAAGGAGGTAGATCTTATACTTTTCTTAGTATCACCATCAGAAGAGATAGCTGCTGGGGACAGACACATATTAGACAGCTTAGAAAAGATAGATGTTCCTGTATTTTTGGTAGTAAATAAGGTTGATGAAAATACAGATGAGAGAGTAGCAAAGACATTAAAGATGTATGGAGATGCTTATAGTTTTAAAGAAATTGTTCCTATCTCAGCTCTTAAAGATAAAAATGTTGATACTCTTTTTAAACTTATTACAGAAAACTTACCTGAAGGACCTCAATATTATCCTGCAGATATGGTTACAGATGTTCAAGAGAGATTTATTGTATCAGAAACAATAAGAGAGAAAGCTTTAAGACTCCTTCAGGAAGAGGTACCACATGGAATTGCTGTAGAAGTACTTACAATGAAGCAGAATGAAAAAGGTAAATATGAAATAGAAGTTAACATGTTATGCGAAAAAAGTTCACATAAAGGTATTATAATAGGTAAAAACGGAACAATGCTCTCCAAGATAAAGAAGTATGCATCTCAGGATTTGGAGAAACAGCTTGGAAGTAGAGTTAAACTTAACATATGGGTAAAGGTTAGAAAAGAGTGGAGAGATAACGATGCTTTCCTAAAGGAACTTGGATACAAAAAATAATTAGGAATTAAAGATTAGAAATTAGGAATGAAGGTGAAAATTCAGCAATTCCTCATTCTTCATTCTTAATTTTCAATTAATAAGTGGGTGGTTTTCTGACAGCGTTAAAGTGTAAAGGCATAGTTATAAAAACTATGGACTACAAAGAAAATGATAAAATATTATGGATTTTTACGGATAAATTTGGAAAGATATCTGTGATAGCTAAAGGAGCTAAAAAAAGCAAAAATAGACTTTTTAATCTCTGTCTTACCTTTTGTTTCAGCGAGCTTGTTCTGTATAAAGGCAAAAATATGTATCGTATAAATGAAGGAAATATAATAGAATCTTTCCAAGGCTTTTTGAACGATTTAGATATGCTTACATATGCTTCTTATATTTGTGAATTGATAGATATATCTATGGTTGAAAATGAACCTAATTTGGAGCTTTTTAAATTAATGCTTACTGCTATGTATCTATTAAAGAGCAATGCTATGGATAGTGATATCCTGCTGAGAGCATATGAAACAAACGTACTTAAACATACTGGCTATGGATTAAATCTTGACTTTTGCAGCATATGCCACAAGAAAATTGTTTCTGCAGATTATATAAATCTGCAATATTATGGCGGAGTATGTGATGAATGTATGAAAAGTCAAGGAATTCATCTAAATAGGGATACCTATAGTGCACTTAAGTTTCTAAATACGGTACCTATGGAAAAAGTATATAGACTTAATGCTAATGATAAGATTAAAAATGAACTTCAGAGGGTTCTATATTTAATAATAAGCAATAACTATGCTAAATCACCCAAAAGTCTTCAATTATTTGAATTTATAAAGGAGAGTGAAAAGAATGAGTGAAATTACTGTAGAAAAGGTTGATATGGTCAAAGACAGAACAGGAGTGACTTATACTGAGGCAAAAGAGGCTCTTGAAACAACTCAAGGCGATGTAGTTGAGGCATTGGTGCTTATAGAAAGCAAAAACAAAGATAAAAAATATTCTACTAAAGACGAATTTACTAACTGGATTAAAGATATAATAAATAAAGGGAATGTAACAAGAATTAAGATAAGAAAAGATGAGCAGACGCTTGTAGATATACCTGTGAATGCTGGACTTGCAACTACTGGCCTTACTATGATACTTTCGCCTGTACTTCTTGCACTAGGAGTTGTGACTGCTGTTGTAAGTAAAGTTACAGTAGAGATAACTAAGGAAGATGGAACAGTTGAAGTTGTCAATAAATATATCAAAGATACTTTTGGTGATGTAAAAGAAAAGGTAAGCAGTTTTTCAGGAAAGTTT
This sequence comes from Clostridium oryzae, assembly GCF_002029235.1. Classification (GTDB taxonomy): domain Bacteria; phylum Bacillota; class Clostridia; order Clostridiales; family Clostridiaceae; genus Clostridium_AE; species Clostridium_AE oryzae. The sequence continues at coordinate 24,992 of NZ_MZGV01000044.1, read as the reverse complement.
AGTGATATAGCAGGAGAAGTAAAGGGTAAAATAAGCGATATCACTGATGATCTAAAAGATAAATTTAAAAAGGCAGATGAGAAAGGTTCTGATGACGAGACTGTATATAAATACACAGTTAAATTTGAGGAAGTAGAAGATGAACCTAAAGAGCAAAAAGATAATGAAAATCCAAAAGAAGAAAGTGACAAATAAATATATTTGGTTTATAATAAATATATAAATTTATTGCATAATCTAGTACATTAGCACTTCAGAGAAACTTATAGGCATCTGTAAGTTGCTCTGAAGCTGCCTTGTAATGTTGTTGAAAGAAGGTGAGGGTTATTAAGCTATCGCCGAGACAAGAACGTATAATAAAACTGGTTAAGGATAATCAGCCTATTACCAGTGAACACATAGCAGATAAACTGGGTGTTACACGTGCTGCATTAAGACCTGATTTAGCAATTCTTAAGATGAGCGGTATACTTGGTGCGAAACCCAAAGTTGGATACATATATTCGGAGAAAAAACAAAACAATGCTATCTATGATTATATTATTAGTATAAGAGTTAAAGATATAATGTCTGAACCTGCTATTGTAAAGGAAAACACAAGTATTTATGATGCAATTATATATCTCTTTTTAAAAGATGTAGGCACATTATTTGTTGAAAGTGATGAGGGCTTGCTTGTAGGAGCAGTGTCTAGGAAGGATTTTCTTAAAGCTGCTATGGGAAATACTGATATTCAGAAAGTTCCTGTAGGTATAATAATGACTCGAATGCCTAACGTATTTTTTGTGGAGAAAGAAGACAGTGTTTTTCTTGTAGCACAGAAAATAATTGATAGAGAAGTTGACAGCCTTCCTGTTATTGAAAGAGTTTTCGATAACAATAAGGTTAATTACAAAGTGATTGGTAAGATTTCGAAAACCAATATAATCAAGCTCTTTGCGGCATTAGGTGCCAAAGGATGAGCAAATATTTTTGTGCACTACCGAGGTAAAATCTCGTTAGTTTTATAGATTAATACAATTCGGAGGAGTGTTAAAATGGATAACAAGAAGTATGTGTACCTTTTTAACGAAGGTTCAGAAGACATGAGAAACCTTCTTGGTGGTAAAGGTGCTAATCTTGCTCAAATGACAAGACTAGGAATTCCAGTACCATTTGGTTTTACAGTTACAACTGAAGCTTGTAACAAATACTATGAAGATGGAAAGGTTATTTCCAAAGACGTTAAAGCTCAAGTTGACGCAGCTTTAGAAACACTTGAAAAGAAAACAGGAAAAACTTTTGGAAAAGGACCAAATCCATTACTTGTTTCTGTTAGATCCGGAGCAAGAGTATCAATGCCTGGTATGATGGATACTATACTTAACCTTGGATTAAATGAAGAAACTGTTGAAGTAATGGCAAAGCTTACAAATAACCCAAGATTTGCTTATGATTCATACAGAAGATTTATACAAATGTTCGCAGACGTTGTTATGGGCGTTGAGAAGAAATTATTTGAAGGACTACTCGATGAAGTTAAAGAAGCAAATGGATATAAATTTGATACAGACTTAACTGCAGATGATCTTAAAGGTTTAGTAGTTAAATTCAAAGAGTTGTATAAGAAGGAAAAAGGAGAAGATTTCCCAACAGATCCAGCTGTTCAATTAGTTGAAGCTATCACAGCAGTTTTCAGATCCTGGGATAATCCAAGAGCTGATGTTTACAGAAGATTAAATGATATTCCAAGTAGTTGGGGTACTGCAGTAAACGTTCAGGAAATGGTATTTGGTAATAAAGGAAATACTTCTGGTACAGGTGTTGCTTTCTCAAGAAACCCTTCAACTGGAGAAAAAGGAATATTCGCAGAGTATCTTATGAATGCACAAGGTGAAGACGTTGTTGCTGGTATAAGAACTCCAGAAGATATCAGTTCTCTTGAAAAGAGAAATCCAGCTGTTTACAAACAGTTTATTGACATAGTAAACAATCTTGAAACTCATTACAAAGACATGCAGGATATGGAGTTTACTATTGAAGATGGTAAATTGTTCTTCCTTCAGACAAGAAACGGTAAGAGAACAGCTCAGGCTGCATTAAAGATTGCTGTTGATTTAGTAGAAGAAGGACTTCTTACTAAGGAACAAGCAATACTTAAGGTTGAGCCTAAACAGCTTGACACATTACTACATCCTACTTTTGATCAGGCTGCATTAAAGAAAGCAGATGTAATCGCAAAAGGACTTCCAGCATCTCCTGGAGCTGCTGCAGGTAAAATTGCATTCAGTGCAGAAGAAGCAAAAGAGAGACATGCAAATGGTGAAAAAGTTGTTCTTGTAAGACTTGAAACTTCACCAGAAGACATAGAAGGTATGATTGCAGCTGAAGGTATACTTACAGTTAGAGGTGGTATGACTTCCCACGCAGCAGTTGTTGCAAGAGGAATGGGAGCATGCTGCGTAGCTGGCTGCGGAGATGTAAAAGTTCATGAAGAAGAAAGATATATTGAAGTTGGTGGAAAGAAGTACACTGACAAAGATTACCTTTCATTAGATGGTAATACAGGTAATGTTTACGGAGAAGCAGTAAGCACAGTTGAACCTGAAATCAGCGGATACTTCGGAACATTCATGGGATGGGCTGATGAAATCAGAAAATTAAAGGTTAGAACAAATGCTGATACTCCAAGAGATGCTCATACAGCTGTTAAGTATGGTGCAGAAGGTATTGGTCTTTGCAGAACTGAGCATATGTTCTTCGGAGAAGATAGAATTCCTGCAATGAGAGAAATGATAGTTGCTAAAACTGAAGAGCAGAGAAGAAAAGGCTTAGCTAAACTTCTTCCAATGCAGAGAGAAGACTTCATAGGTCTTTATGAAGCTATGGAATACAGACCTGTAACAATAAGATTCCTTGATCCACCACTACATGAGTTCTTACCTCATGCTGATGAGGATATAGCAGCTCTTGCAAAAGAGATGGGATTAACTTTTGAAGATCTTAAAGCTACAGTTGAATCCTTACATGAATTCAACCCAATGATGGGTCACAGAGGCTGCCGTCTTGCAGTTTCATATCCTGAAATAGCTGAAATGCAGACAAGAGCAGTAATTGAAGCTGCACTTGAAGTTTCAGGCAAACACCCAGAATGGAACGTAATTCCTGAAATAATGATTCCACTTGTTGGAGAAATTAAGGAACTTAAATACGTTAAAGATGTAGTTGTTAAGACTGCAAAAGCTGTAATGGCTGAAAAAGGAAAAGAAATAGAATTTAAAGTTGGTACAATGATAGAGATACCAAGAGCAGCTTTAACTGCTGATGAAATAGCTAAAGAAGCTGAATTCTTCTCCTTCGGTACTAACGATCTTACTCAGATGACCTTCGGATTCTCAAGAGATGATGCTGGTGCATTCTTAGGAGATTACTATGATAAGAAGATTTACGAGTCAGATCCGTTTGCTAAACTTGACCAGACTGGTGTTGGTAAGTTAGTTAAGATGGCAGCTGAGCTTGGAAAATCAACAAGACCTGACATTAAGCTTGGAATCTGCGGAGAGCATGGTGGAGATCCATCATCAGTTGAGTTCTGCCACAGTGTTGGACTTAACTATGTATCCTGCTCACCTTACAGAGTACCTCTTGCAAGATTAGCAGCAGCTCAAGCACAGGTTAAGAACCCAAGATAGTTTAAAGATATTAAAAGCAGACCTTAGGGTCTGCTTTTTTGTTGTGCAACAAAGTAAACCACTTGCTAAGCAAGTGGAAGAAAAAAGGCTTATGCCGTTGAGCAAAAAAGAACTCCTATGATAAACTAAAAGCAGGTCTAGCCAACCGCAAATAGAGAAGCATAGGAGGATGTCTAATGAAAGACACAAATAGTTTATCTCATACAACATGGAATTGCAAGTATCACATAGTATTTGCACCGAAATATAGAAGCAGAAGCATTGTCTGGATCACATACATATTTCTTAGGCTTTGGAACATATTAACACTGAGGGGATATGATACTTTGAAAAAAAAATTACTATCAATTTTTTTCTTGTTGACTTTAATATTCGTGAAATTTACAACAATAGTGCTAGCTGAACCTATGACTTGTGAGGAAAAACTAAATTCTTTAGAACCACAAAATCTAAAGATTATTTATTATGGCATACCAACAACATAGTCTTTTTAGTTATCAAGGAGGACTTTCTTGGTGGTATGATATTTCAAGTTATTTAGCATTGCCTAGTGGCATTAGTGCTTCTTCACCAATCAACAAATTTGCTTTTACTGTAAAATATCCTTATGTTGTAAGACTAATTATTTTTAAATTAAACATTTCATCTATAAAATACTACAAAAATCAAATTGTTATTACAGGAAAACCAACAAGAAAGGGATTAACAGTTGTAGATTTTGACTCTAAAAATATACCTATCTCAGGAAAGATAATTCAGCTAGTGACACCAGAAGGTTATGAGTTGGATTACTTAGTTAATAAGTAAATTGTAAAAGTTAATAAAACATATGCAATATAAAAAACGACAACTAAAATAGTCGTTTTTTTGTTAAATTGCATTGTCAATCCTATATTTGAAGTGCCATTATAAAGTTTATAATTTACAACTAACAATGTTGGACAGTGTAAAAGACTTGGAATTAGAAAAATTCCTATTGGGGATAGAAGTATAGTGTTCCGATAGACGCTGTGCCATATTATTAGACTATACTATATAAGTTGCAATAAAGTTCTTACATCGTGGCTTCTAAAATATCACTGCTGAATCGGTTCGACCCTAGGATCTTTTAGAAGTCAGAATACATTATAACAATAATTTATCGTAAAACGATAAAAATATATTGCGATTTTTCTGGAACTGGAGTAATATAATGGTATAAAAAGTATTCAGGAGGCATTTTTATGAATCAATTAAAACTTTCAAAATGGCTAAAAGCTATTCTTATTGGAGCAGGGATTTGCGGGACAATAATATATCTTTATATATTTCCTTCTTGGGGAAGGGGCATTGCAGTATCAAATCCGGAGTTTGAATATTGTTATTGGCCTTGGTTGGTATTTCTTTGGATAACTGCTATACCATGCTATGCGACCCTTGTATGTGGCTGGAAGATAGTTTGTGAAATCGGAAAAGACAAATCATTTTCAATAAAAAATGCAAATTTGCTAAAACTAATTTCGATATTTATGGCTTGTGATTCGGCTTTTTTCTTTGCGGGAAATATTATTTTTCTATTACTAAATATGAATCATCCAGGCGTAGTTCTTTTGGCCTTCTTTGCAACTTTCGCTGGAATTGCGATAACAGTTACTGCAGCAGCTCTATCACATCTTGTTTATAAAGCAGCTAAACTTCGTGAAGAAAACGAATTAACTATTTAGGAGAGATGCAAGATGATTATAATTAATATTGATGTAATGCTAGCAAAAAGAAAAATGAGTGTTACAGAGCTTTCAGAAAAGGTTGGTATAACAATGGCAAACATATCTGTCCTGAAAAATGGTAAAGCCAAGGCAATAAAGATTGATACGCTAAATAAGATCTGTAAGGCACTTAATTGTCAGCCTGGAGAGATTTTAGAATGGAGAGATGAAGATGAATAGAGCTGCACTTGTTTTAAAAAAAGCACCATTTCCAGCAATAATGGCAGCTATCTCCTTTGCATTATTCTTAATGGTATACTGGCTGTTTACTTGCGAGTCAGTTGAACCATATTATTTTAAAAGTCTAATATTTGCTGTGCCATTTATATGTTTTGGAATAATAATATTTTTTACTGTTAAAAGGAAATTAGGAATTGATATTTCAAAATTGAAGATATAATCTGAGAATTTACAAATAGGTAAGAGGTAAGAAGCAAGAAGAGTAGAGATAAATGAGAAGGTAGGAATTTTATCCACCATAGTCAATTGAAGCCCTTTTTTCAAATAAATTTATGCTTTTGGATAATACTAAGAGAATTTTATATAAAGCAAAAAGATGATCATTAAATAGAAAAACGTCATATCATATTTACGAAGAAATTAAAAAGAAACAGTAATATATTCTGAAATCAGTGAGTTAAAAGATGTGGTGTAATTGCTACTGGGTTATCTAAACATGCTCATTATCATTCGCAGATAACCCGTTAAAGGCCATTTAGGCCTTTAACCAACGGAGATATAGAGTGAATTTAGCAATTGTCAGCAAATTTTATGCAAATTTTCGTTAAGATTTGGGTAGTGTTTGAGGCGTAGCCGAGTTTGCCCAAATTAGAAAATTTACATAAAATTTGTGTTACAAGTGCTTAATGAACGGATCAATCTCCGTAGTGCCACAACATTTCTTTTTTTATATATTGCAATTAAATTTGTTTTCTATATATTTCTGAAAACTTTTTATAAACTCCATATGATTCTCAGATTTCTCAATAGCCTTATTAAGCAGCGTCAAAAATGAATTCTTATTACATCTTGAAATATTATTATAATAATCTTTTGAAATCTTCCAATACTTCTGTGGAAAAGCCAAATAAGCTAAAATATATTTATATTCATCAAGGTTCAGCGGCTTTATAGCTTCATAACATTTCAATGTATTTATTGCTATCTCATTGTCCCATCTAGTGTTATCTCGTTTGAGTAACCTTCTTAAAAAATAAGATATATCATGAGCACAATAATCTATTCTGCATTTATCAAAGTCGATGATCCAAGTTGTATTTGATTTGTCAAAAATAATATTCTTATTGACATAATCCATATGACATAATGCTACCGATAAGTTTTTATTGTTTATTCCTGCAGCAATGGCATAAGATTTTTGTGCTAGAGGTATTAGTGAATCGAAATAATAAAGAAAGGTTTTGGAAAACCTATCTTTATAGTTAAAAGCCATGTTTGAGCAATTTAAAAGTTGATTAAAATGTTTTTCCATTGAAACGGCCATGTCTTCCATACCTGTTTTGTATTTACTGCCATCTATAGGCTTAAAATGCTTTGTACAGGTATGAAGTTTTGCTAAAGTGCCGCTAGCGTCTAGAACATTTGATATATTATCATAGCTGCATTTTTCTCCATCGATCCATGGAGTAAGGATAAAAAACATATTATTATATACCACATATCTGTTACCATCTATAGTAGGAAGTAATCTAGGAACAGAAATATTGTTATGATAAAGCCATTCTATTGCAGAATATACAAAAAGTAATTCATCTTGGCTAAAGTACACCTTTTTCAAACAATATAAACAATCATTATATGTAACTTTAAATACTGCTCTTTGTTTATCGGTATCCTTAAACTTTATTTGTGTTATATCACCATTTTCTAAACCGTAATAAGACAGTACATATTTTTTTAAATTACTTTCTGAAAGAAAGTTGTAGTCATTTTTTGCTGCTTCATAGGGCATAAAAACACCTCACCAAAATCACTATATTGGAAATAAAATAATCAGAAATAAATAGCATAGTCATTATTAGTGTCTCATACTCCTAATTATGAAATTTCCTCATATAAATAAGATATTAAGCAACAAGAACTAATATACATATATAGAAAGAAAAAATATTTGCCGTAATACTTTTATAAAAATATAAAAAAAGAGGACTTTTTTGTTTCACATAGAATTATTATATAAGGAGTGATCACAAATGAATATTAGGGAAAGGATAGAGTACATAGAAACTATTTCTTTAAATGCGGTTGCTTGCTTGTCTAAAAATTGTGGTGAAAGAGATTTACCTGAGGAGAAAGATGACGTAAGAACATCATATATGGTAGACAGAGATAGAATTATTCACAGCAAGTCTTTTAGGAGATTGAAGCATAAGACACAAGTTTATATAAAAACTTGGGGAGACCATTATAGAACTAGACTTACCCACACTCTTGAAGTGACGCAGATAGCTAAAACTATTGCTAAGGGAATTGGACTTAATGAGGACCTTGTTGAGGCAATAGCTTTAGGGCATGATATTGGCCATGTGGCATTTGCGCACAATGGTGAAGAAGTATTAAATGATATTTTGCCTAAGGGGTTTAGACATAACGAAAACAGTGTAAGAGTATTAAAAAAAATAGAAAAGTCGGGTCAAGGTTTAAATTTGACTTCAGAGGTACTTGATGGGATTCTTTGCCATAGTGGCTTTGGGGATAAAGAAAAAGCGGCGTATACATTAGAGGGCCAGATAGTGAGATATAGTGATAAGATTGCTTATGTAAACCATGATATTGACGATTCAATAAGGGCATCTATGCTTAGTATAAATGATATACCTGAAAAAATATTAAATATTCTTGGAAGAACCCATGGTAAAAGAATTGATACATTAGTAAAAGACTGCATATATACTAGTATAAATAATATAAATAATGGGATCACTAAAATAAGTTTAAGCACAGATATTCAAAATGCACTAATAGAACTAAGAAAGTTCATGTTTGAATATATATATAAAGGTAGCATTCTAAAAGTAGAACGTGACAAAGCGAAATTTGTACTCTACCAAGTGTTTGACTATTTCTATAAGCATGCGGAAAAAATGCCTGAATTTTATCAGCGTATAGTTGATGAAGAAGGATTATACCAAGGGGTAGCCGATTATATATCTGGCATGAGTGACGATTATTGTTTATACATTTTTAACGAAATTTATGTACCTAAATTGGTTATATACTAAAATACAGGAATATTTTATAACATTAATTGGCAAAATATTAGCTGTAAGTTTTAATTAAAAATACAATATTTTATTTATTGTACCACTGCTATATACAATTTAATAAAAAAATTTTCACAATAAGAAGGATTTTTTTATTAATGTGTCGAATAATAAATAGCTTGTGAAAAAAATTATAATAAGAAAAAGGTGGGAAGGTGTCATTTAAGATTTCTGATGAGATAATTCAAAGAGTAAAAGATGAGAATGACATAGTAGATGTTATATCAGAAACGGTAAAACTAAAGCGAAGCGGAAGAAATCATCAAGGTTTATGCCCATTTCATAGTGAAAAAACACCATCTTTTAGCGTCTCCAGTGATAAGCAAATTTATAAATGCTTTGGATGTGGTGAAGCTGGTAATGTAATAACTTTTGTTATGAAGACAAAAAGGTTCTCATTTGTTGAAGCGATAAAATATTTAGCTCAGAGAGCAAATATACCTATTGAATTAGATGATGAAAAAACAAAGAGAATAAACAATCACAAAGATAGGCTTTATAAATTAAATGTAGAGGCAGCTAGATTTTTTTTCAACAATTTAAAGAAAAGTAAAGTAGCTCAGGATTATTTTACACGAAGAGGAATATCATCTGCTACAGTAAGGAGATTTGGATTAGGATATTCTTTGGATTCATGGGATAGTCTTAAAAAATATCTACTTTCAAGAGGATATTCAGACATAGATCTTTTAGCTGTGGGTCTTATAATCAAGAGTCAAAAAGGTACACAGTATGATAGATTTAGAAACAGGCTTATGTTTCCGGTGTTTGATTATATGGGCAGAGTCATTGGCTTTGGTGGAAGAGTATTTGGCGATGAAAAGCCTAAATATTTAAATTCACCAGAAAGTATAGTCTTCCAGAAAGGCACAAATCTTTACGGACTTAATTTTGCTTTGAAGAATAGTAAATCAAGGACTTTCATAATTGTCGAAGGTTATATGGATTGCATTTCTTTACATCAATATGGCATAACAAATGTTGTTGCATCCTTAGGAACGGCGTTAACAGAAAAACAGGCGAAACTACTGAAGAGATATTGTGATCAGGTTATAATTTCATATGATGCTGATACGGCAGGACAGACAGCTACACTGAGAGGCTTAGAAATTCTAAGGAAAGAAGGTTTCGAAGTAAAAGTTTTAAAAGTGCCTTCAGGAAAAGACCCTGATGAATATATAAGGGCAAATGGCACACAGGCATTTCAAACTTTGGTTGAAAAAGCTTTACCGCTTTTAGATTACAGAATAAAAAGAGCGGAAGATGGTATTAATCTTAAAAATCAACAAGATATCATAAGATATATAGAAAGAGTAACAGGTATACTGGCAGAACTGAATCCTGTAGAAAAAGATGTGTATATAAAGAAAATTTCTCAGGAAACTGGTATAAAGGAGCAGGCAATATATGATTTATTAAAACAAAGATTAGTGAAATCCGGTTCAAAAGAAGAGTATATGAATAATATACCAGAAATTGGACGAAAATTATATATAGAACCGGCTAATATAAAAGCTGCTAGGGCGTTACTTAAGATTATAAGCATGGATGAAAAAAATTATGAATTTGTAAATGATGAATTTGACAGCAATGACTTCATTTTAGATTCCCATAGAAAAGTATATGACCTTATAGTGGAGGCAAGGGAATCTAAAGAAGCTGATATATTAAAATATGTTGAAGACAGGTGTGACGATGTAGAAAGCTCTAAGGAATGGACCATAATATCGAATATGCAACTGCTTGATGAAGACTTAATGAATAAACAGCTTATACAGGATTATTTAAAGAAGATAAAAGGATACAAATTAGAAGTATCGAAGAAGCAGATTATGTTGAAAATCAAAGAATGTGAAGCTAATGGTGAAATAGAACAATCATTAAACCTAGCTAAAAAACTTTTGGAAATTAAGAAGAAAGTAGAAGAGGCATAAATCTGCGGAAGGAGGAAACTTAATGAAAGATAAAGACACAAAAATGACTGTGGTGAAAAGACTTATTGACAAAGGAAAGAAAAAAGGGGCACTTTCATATAAAGAGATAATGGATGAGTTAGAAGAAGTAGATTTAAGCCCTGAGCAAATGGAAAAGATATATGAAGTACTAGAGTCTATGGGTATTGAAGTTATTGGTGAAGTAAGTGATACTGAAATAGTAGAAGAGGAACTTGATTTATCGATACCTGAAGGTATAGCAATAGATGATCCTGTAAGAATGTATTTAAAGGAAATAGGAAAAGTACCATTGCTTACTCCAGAAGAAGAGATGTCATTAGCACAGCAGATTGAAGAGGGTAGTACATCAGCTAAAAAGAAACTAGCTGAGGCTAATTTAAGATTGGTTGTAAGTATTGCTAAGAGGTATGTAGGAAGAGGAATGCTATTCCTTGATCTTATTCAGGAAGGCAACCTTGGACTTATAAAGGCTGTAGAAAAGTTTGATTATAGAAAAGGCTTTAAATTTAGTACTTATGCAACATGGTGGATTAGGCAGGCAATAACTAGAGCTATTGCAGACCAGGCAAGAACTATTAGAATACCAGTTCATATGGTAGAAACTATAAATAAACTTATAAGAGTGTCAAGACAATTACTTCAAGAGTTAGGAAGAGAGCCTCAAGCCGAAGAAATATCAAAAATTATGGAACTTCCAGTAGATAAAGTAAGAGAGATAATGAAGATTGCTCAGGAGCCAGTTTCACTTGAAACTCCTATAGGTGAAGAAGAGGATAGCCATTTAGGAGATTTCATACCTGATGATGAAGCTCCTGCACCAGCAGAGGCAGCTGCCTTTACTATGCTTAAGGAACAGCTTATAAATGTACTTGATACATTGACTCCAAGAGAAGAAAAGGTACTTAGGCTTAGATTCGGATTAGATGATGGAAGAGCCAGAACACTTGAGGAGGTTGGAAAAGAGTTCAATGTTACTCGTGAGAGAATAAGACAGATTGAGGCAAAAGCTCTTAGAAAACTAAGACATCCAAGCAGAAGTAAGAAATTGAAAGATTATTTAGATTAATATAAGGCTGTCTCAAGTGGAAAGAGATTTTCATAGGAGGCGGCTTTCCTTTATATATACGAATTTATAGTTTTTTGCATATAGGAAAGAGTAAAGAGTAGAGAGAAAAATGAAGTGGAGAAGAAAATAATGTTATTAAGTGATAGACTACAAGTAATCGCTGACATGGTTGATAAATGTGATATTGTAGCGGATATAGGAACAGATCACGCTTATATACCGATATACCTTATAAAGAATGGTATATGCAGCAAAGCCATTGCTTCAGATATAAATCAAGGTCCTATAGAGAAAGCTAGGAATAATCTAAAAAGAGAAGGGCTTCAAAGCAAAATTGAATGCAGAATAGGCGGCGGACTTTCTACGATAAAGGTTAATGAAGTACAGGCAGCTATAATTGCAGGTATGGGAGGGAATTTAATTACAGACATTGTCGAAGAGGGGACTGATGTAATTAAAACAATGGATTACTGTATTGTTCAGCCGATGCAGCATAGTGATGTGCTTAGAAAATATTTATTTGAGAATGGGTTTGAAATACTAGAGGAAGATTTATGTAAAGATGAGGGTAAATATTATGAAATGATGAAAATAAAATGGGGGAGTGGGCCTAAGTATCTGGAGGATATATACTATGAAATAAGTCCAAAGCTTATTGAGATCAAACATCCGATGCTTAAAGAATACATAGAATATAAAATAGCAAAGAATAATAGTATTATAAGGAATATAGAAAGTAATGGTATGAATGCTGTAGAAAGAATAGAAGCATTAAAAAAGAACAACAAGGAGTTGGAGGTAGTTATGAAATGTCTATAAAATTAAAGAAGCTCATAGAGGTTATTGAAAACATAGCGCCTTTAAGTCTGGCAGAGGATTATGACAATGTAGGGCTGATGATAGGAAATGAAGAAGCAGATGTCAGTTCAGCGCTTATTACTCTTGATTGCACTCTTGATGTGATTCAAGAGGCAATAGATAAAAAAGTAGATTTAATAATTTCTCATCATCCGCTGCTTTTCGTTAAGCCTAAAAATGTGACGGAAAATAGTCTTCAAGGTAAGAAGATGATAAAGCTAATAAAAAACAACATAAATGTGTATGCTAGTCATACTAATCTTGACTGTGTTGCTGGCGGACTTAATGATATAATAGTAAAACTTTTAGGCTTTACAGATAGTATTATACTAGAGAAATCACCACTGCAGCATGTTTATAAAAATTCTGGTATAGGTAGATTAGTAAAGCTAGATGAAAGTGTTGATCTATTTACATTATGTGAATTAGTTAAAAATAGATTAGGTTGTCCAAAGATAAGATGTGTTGGAGAAATGCAGTGGAGTATTAACAAAATAGCTATTATAAATGGAAGTGGTGAGGACTATTTCCATATTGCAGTTAAAGAAGGTGCAGATTGTATAATAAGCGGGGACAGTACGTATCATTATGCCAGTGATATGTATGAGGAGCAGGTTGCATTGATTGATGCCGGACATTTTGGTACTGAATGGCCTGCAATGAAATATTTTGGAAGCATCTTAGAAAACAAGTGCATAGATATGGGCGCAAAGGTTAATTTTACAATTTCTCAAAAAAATAAAGATCCGTACAGATATATTTAAAAGATGTAACTATAAAATGTACGAAGTAATATGAAGATAGCTGTTAAGAAAATATTAATAAACAAGAATAATAATTTGGAAGAAGTAATATAGAAAATAGTACTCTGTAAATGCATAGAGTCATATATGGTAGGAGGTGGTTGTAGGAGGCATTTTCAAGCTGAAGGAAATCATTTCCTACCACTTTTTTTTTATTTTGCTTGTAATGTTGGTCGGTATGTGATATTATATTCTCTGCAAGTAAACCAGACAGTCGCTGCTCGTTTTACGAGGAGAGGAAAGTCCGAGCTCCATAGGGCAGGGTGCTGGGTAACTCCCAGTGGAGGTGACTCCAAGGAAAGTGCAACAGAGATATACCGCCGTTTAACGGTAAGGGTGGAAAGGCGAGGTAAGAGCTCACCAGCGCATTGGCGACTTTGCGGCTATGTAAACCCCATCTGGAGCAAGACCGAATAGGGAAGTATATGGGGCTGCCCGTCCCGCTTCCGGGTGCGTCGCTGGAGCTTGACTGGTAACAGCAGGCCTAGATAGATGACTGTCAAATACAGAACTCGGCTTACAGATTTACTTGTCCATGAAAAACACTAGGTTAATGCCTAGTGTTTTTGCTTTTTAACTCTTTAGGAAATTTGTGTTACAAGTGCTTAATGAACGGATCAATCTCCGTAGTGCCGCAACATTTCCTTTGAAATTATGTCCCATCTTTTTAATGTATAAAATACTTTCTATATGAAAAATATATTTAAGAAGGGGGCATTTAAGTGAGCAAAAAAATAACTAAAACTAAGATAAAAATGGCTGGTATAGGGAATCATATGATGGAAGCAGGAGCTGAGATTTATGCTAATCCTGAAGTAAAAGATAAAATTAAAAAAAAGCTTGAAAATAGGAAAGAGCCTAAATAAATTCATGGTTTCCGTTTTGAGGTGCAAAACAATAAAATATCATAGAGAATATCATAAAAACAGCAGCAATATTTACAAAAATTATTGCTGTTTTTCTATTTATAGAATTGAATTTGGAGTATAATTACACTATAATATAATTCATGCGCCTGCATCATTGCAAATATTAGTCTGATGTGGGGAGAGGGAGGATAATTTTGAGAGCACCTATGCAAGTATTAGTTATACCATATAAAACAATAAATGGAAAACCAAAATATTGTATTTTTAAAAGAAGTGACGCTCTTTATTGGCAATTTATTGCAGGAGGTGGAGAGAACAAAGAAACTCCATTAGAGGCAGCCAAACGAGAAGCATTTGAAGAAGCAAATATTGAACCGACTTTTTCTTATTATAAATTAACATCAACATTTTATGTAACTGCTGATTGTATTTCTGAAAAACATAGGCAATATTGGACAGCAGACACATTTGTTTTACCTGAATATTGTTTTGCAGTAAATGTAGATTCAAAACCTATAAAATTGTCAGCAGAGCATACTGAATATAGTTGGGTTACATACGAGAAAGCAAGAGAGATGTTATATTGGGAGAACAATAAAACTGCTCTTTTTGAACTTCATAATAGAATAAAATCGAATAGGATTTTATTATAGTACTTATTTTATGAAAATCAACTGAAAAAGGAGAAAGAATAATATGTCCAATATTTTTTTACGATTTCCAGAGGGCAGAAAAAAAGCACTTACATTAAGTTATGATGATGGAGTGGAGCAGGATGTTAGACTTGTACAAATTATGAACAAGCATGGATTAAAAGGAACTTTCAATTTAAATAGCGGTGAATATGCACCGGAAGGTACTTTTTATCCAAAGGGGCAAATTCACCGCAGAATGACAGAAAAACAAGTTACAGAAGCTTTTAAAGGTTCAGGACATGAAGTAGCAGTACATACATTAACTCATACTTTTCTTGAGCAGTTGCCAACACATTTAGCTTTGAAAGAAATACTAAAAGATAGAGAAAATCTTGAAAAACAATTTGGAACGATGGTCAGAGGGGCGGCATATCCGTTTGGTACACTAAATGATAACGTTGTAGAGGCACTAAGGCTTTGTGGTATTGTATACGCTAGAACTGTCATTTCAACAAATGATTTTAGACTCCCTGAAAATTGGCTGAAACTAACTGCCACCTGCCATCATAATTCACCTGAATTAAAAAAACTTGCAAAAAAGTTTGTAGAAGACGAAGTAATATGGACTCCATATCTATTTTATTTATGGGGACATAGCTATGAATTTGAAGCTGATAACAACTGGGAGGTAATTGAAGATTTCGCCGAATATGTAGGTAATAGAAATGATATATGGTATGCAACAAATATAGAGATATATGATTATATTGATGCTTATAATAGATTAATATTTAGCAGTGACGGAAAAACTGTGAGAAATCCGTCCTGCAGAAAAATATGGTTTGAATACTCGGAAAAGATTATAGAAATAGATGCAGGAGAAACGATAAATATTAGTTAATGAGGACTCTAGTTAATAAGGAGAAATATAATTATGTCAAATGATAACGGAAAAGAAGCCTCCAGAGAATTAGTGCTTGAAAGACTGAAGCAGCATGTTAAGGTGGTTTGTGACCGCTATAAGGATATTGTATATGCTTGGGATGTTGTAAATGAAGCTATAGAAGATAAATCTGAAATGCTTTCGTTACAGGCAAAGGTATATGATGATATTTTTTCAGTCTTCAAGGAATATAAAGAGTTTATTACATCAGTAACTTTTTGGGGGATAAGCGACAGATACACCTGGAAGGATAATTTTCCTGTACGAGGAAGAAAGGATTGGCCAATGCTGATGTAAATGCTAAGTCGAAAGCAGCTTTTAATAGAGTGGTAAATTGGTATTAAATGATATTAAAAGTTTAGAGATAAACACTGCCAAAGCAGATTGACACATTTGTTAATCTGCTTTTTAAAATATATAATAAAAACATATTAAACGTTGTTATTTACCTGAAAACAGAAGACTGTTTTATGAAAGTTCTTTAAAATTGGTATGCGATGTTAATGATGAAATATTACGTTCTAGATAAACTATAATTAACCTAGTTAAATTTACATTAATGGGAGAGAAAAAATGCATAAGAAACCTAGAAACATTATTTTATTAATAGTTATGATTGCGTTGATAGCATCTATTAGTTATGGCTGTAATAAAAATAAGACAGATAAGAGTAAAACAGCTATAGCAGCAAAGAAACCAATAACTTTTTCTTTTTTTCAGGCAACTGCAGGTAGAGATGTACCAGCTAGTAATAGGGTGCTAAAAAAAATTGCAGAAAAGACTGGAGTAACTATAAAGTTTGAATATCTAGCTGGCGAAGTTAGTCAAAGTATTGGAGTAATGATTGCTTCAGGACAATACCCAGATTTCATTGAAGCAAGTGATGGCAGCCCCAAGATGATAGAGGCAAAAGCGTTAATCCCACTTGAGAAACTGATCCCCAAATATCCTAATTTACAGAAATATCTAGGAAGTGACTGGAGAAAGGTGAAAAATCCTCAAGATGGTCATATCTATGTAATGCCTCAGTTCGGTAGAATTAGAAATAAAGATGCATCTACTACTCATAATGGTGAAGCTTTCTGGATACAAAAAGCTGTATTAAAAGAATTTAATTATCCTAAAGTAAGAACTTTAGATGAATATTTTGAGTTAATTAAGAAATATAAGAAAAAGTATCCGAAAATAGATGGAAAATCTACTATAGGTTTTGAAATTTTAAATTATGATTCAGGATCATTTTGTCTTACAAATCCATCAATGTTCCTTGCTGGATATCCTAATGACGGTATTGGGTTAGTTGATACAAAAACAAAAACAATAACAAATTATGCTGATAAAGTCATAAATAAGAAATATTATAAAAAGCTGAACCAAGTATATCGTGAAGGGCTGATTGACCCAGAAACCTTTGTTCAGAATTTTAATCAATATATTGAAAAAATTTCATCTGGCAGAGTTCTTGGAATGGTGGATCAGGGCTGGCAGTTTATTGATGCAACAATGAATTTGAATAGTGAAGGAAAGGTAGAAAGAACGTATGTACCATTACCGATAACTTTTAGCAGGGATATTCCTGATAGATATGCTGACAGATCGTGCGTAAATGGTGCTAGCGGGTTAGCTATTACCAAAAGCTGCAAGGATAAAGGTAGGGCACTACAATTTATAAATGATCTCTTGAGCGATGATTTACAGAGATTGGTACATTGGGGGGAAAAGGATATTGATTATAAGATTGATTCTAAGGGAAAAGCGTACCGAACTAGCAAACAACGGGAAAGAAAGAAGGATCTGAATTATGCAGCAAAAAATCTTGGAACGCCGCTAATCTGGTTCCCGCATTACGAAGGTTTTTTTGATGACGGAAACGCTTACGATTTAAACGAACAGCCTAGTGAATTTAAGGCATCATTAAGTGACTATGATAAGCAGCTTTTAAAAGCCTATGGATATAAGACATTTAAAGATTTCTTATCACCGGCTAGACCTAATCCTGTTTATTATCCTATGTGGAATATGATCTTCCCAATGAATGCACCGGAAACAATAGCAAAATCACAGATTAGTGAATTGCAAAGAAAATATTATGTCAAAATGATAATGGCCCAACCTAAGGATATTGATAAGATATGGAATGAGTATTTGAAGAAGCTCAAAAAAGTCAATATGAAAGCTTATGAAGATGCGATGAATAAGGAATTGAAAAGAAGGTTTAAGTATTGGAAAAACGACTGATATTAACTAGAAAGATTAGGGATGTGCAGGTTAATTAGCACATCTCTAATCCATATATAAAATAAAGGCTTAATAGTGCAAACTAATTGTTAACAACACTTATAGTTTTGCACATAACCCCCTCCATAATTTCCTGAACCACATCCGGCACAAGATAGAAAGAACAAGGCAATTATAAACAATATGCCATTGCTGATCTGCTGATCTCCGTATCCACTATATCTGCTCATCGTGTACCCTCCTTCCAATTAACAATATTTGTAAACTCATCTATTAGCAGTCTTCTTCTTCGTAATGATGGTAGTTGCACCCCTTACTGAATTGAAGAACTATGAGAATCAATATTATTAAAGTAGGAAAATTGCATATGCAGTTAGAAGTAGTTTGAGGATAGTATGATGGCATACAACTCTGTCTACAACAGCAACGACTCATATTGATGACCTCCTCTCTTAAATAAAGTTGGACATAAAATTCAGTTTTGATAAAGTAAATTTTTTCTTTAGCTTACACTATAATATATGATTAATTTCAACATCGTGATACTTTTTTATTTATTTATGGAGTTTTCTTTATATTGTGGTGTTAAATAATATATTATGAATTTACCATTGTTCTCTTCTTCTTTCTCTGTAGCTATCCCGATCGTCGTGAGGTCTGTATTTTTTGCCTTTTTGTTCAGGTTCTCCGTTTTTAGTTTTATCATATGCTTTAGCTAGATCCGTCAAAAAAGATGGGGATACTCTTTTAAATAAGAAATACCCGATAACGATAAATATTATTACTACTATCAATAAGTTTTTGTTATCCTTGCTGCTAACTGTAGTGTCAGAAGGAGTGTTTTGCTGCATTATATCACCTACTTTGTACTATTTATAAAATAAGAATAGTTTATAATTTTGTAGTGCTGTAAAAGTATTGATAAAAAATTTAAGATTTTATTCTACCATATATAACCATAAGCGCCTACATTGATTCCAGCAGATGGCCCATAACCATAGCCACTGCCGCTAAAAGCCCATCCAAGAAGTAAACCTGCTGCCAGCAGTCCCCACCAGGAACTATTGACACGGCCAAGACGTTTTCCAGTTGCTACACTGCGAATATTCCAACCATCAAAATACGCTATTGGATATCCGTCTACACTATAGATAACTGAATTTGATACAAAGCCTAGCGGATTTCCATAACAGTCCATTAATACTGGGTCATCAACATAACCAATAATGTTATTGTAGCTGTCAAAAACAACACCGTTTTCAGTATATCCTACTACACTTTCGTGATTGTCATATATTTTTTCCATAAAGTATCCTCCTTTTTATATTAGGTCAAAGTGCTTTGATTTAGTATTTATAATTTATTATATGTATCATTAGATAAGTTGCTAATAAATATTTTGAGGCTCCACAAGGGTTAGTGAATGGGGAATATTTTTAGTTTATATGAATTTGTGTTTTGATTAATGGTAATAGATAATAGGAAGAGTAAAGAGAAAAGTGAAGGAAGGAATTCAGCTCAACTGAATTCCGATAAATTTTTAAAATAAAATATATAAATTACGAGTACGTAAAAATTAATTAATAGTACCTATAATAATTGCCGCATCCGCCGCAGGAAAGAAAAAATAGAGTAATAATAAACAAAATACTGTTATCAATCTTTTGACCACTGGATTTTTTATAGTAGTCGCCATCTTCAAGGTAATCATCATCATGTTTATCAGATTTTGAGAATTGAAGTATTATTAAAATCAATATTACAAGTGTCGGAAAATTACACATGCAATTAGCAGGTTGCTGAACTATAAATACAGGTGTTGCTTGTCTTGAATAACAACCACAACAGCTCATAGAAATCGCTCCTTTCGTATTAGGATTTAGCTAGTAGTGTATTATTTAAATTTGTTATAGATAAGAAAAATAATGTAATTAATCATAATACAACATCACGATATGTTACTATATTATGATAGTTTTATACTGATTGTTACAAAAAAGCCTTTATGAAATTTTTTTGAAAGTAAATAAAATATTAGACGATATAACTACAATTATGTTTTAGAAAAACATCTTTAGGCATGTAATTAAAAAGAAAGGACCTAAAATATATTTAAAAAATAATATACAACAAATTGCACCTACATGCATAATTAAATATTGATAATACTTTTATTTGATTTTTAGAGGTGAAGTTATGAATAAAGATATAGCTGATGAGCGGACATATTATGTTAATGGACAGAATTACTATTACTGGAGGTTAAAGGACAGTATATTGCGCTCATATACCAATTCACTGTTCAGTGATGAACACACTTATGATGATTGTCATAGTCATGCTCATTATGACAAGCATGATTGTTGTGACCACCATGATCATCACGACAAGCATGATTGCTGTGACCACCATGATCATTACGACAATTATGATTGTTATGACCACCCTGATCATTATGACAATCATGACTGTTATGATGACCATGACCATTATGATGAGCATGATTGCTATGATGAATATGATCATCATGATAAATATGATTGCCATGAAAAGCATGATAAAAAAGACTGTTGTAAAAGAGGACCTAGAGGGCCTAGAGGACCACAGGGAATACCAGGACCTCCTGGACAGCCAGGACAGCCTGGAGCCGACGGAGTCAGCAGTGATTGTGCATGCTGCTTAGCTGGACTTAGGACAGTTTTAGGTTATCTATATAGCTTAGGTGCAGCAGCAAATGATGTACGAATTGAGACTGTAGCAGCTCAGCCTATAAATAACCAGACAATAAGCAGATTTTATCCAGATGCTACTAATGCAGGAACAGCAATGTTAGTTGAACTATTAGACTCTTCTGGAAATACTAGAACAATTGTATCTTTATGTGAAATTGAAGTAATACTAAGCAGCCGTTTAGTTGTGGAGGATCCTGCTAATCCTGGAGTAAATATAATACCTCCTGTTTTGAGTACGGCTTTGGCTAATACTATTCTTCCAGAAGGCTGCGCAAATTGCTGCCCTTATGAAATGAGACAAAGGTTCATAGCTAATATTGGCAATGATGTTGCTAATGTAGATACTAATAGAAACAATGTATTGACAGGTAGAATATTGGGAGTAGGAGGAGAAACAGCTATAGTAGATGTTCCTGGAAATGATGGAGCTGCTTTGAATTTATGTCCTGTATCCTCTGTAAGATTTTCAGTTCCAACTCCGTAAATGAATTATCAGGGTAAAACAAGAAATTAATTCTTATTAAAGGTAAACGGAAATTTTATAAGGATTTGTATAATTCAGAAACATAAATTGTACATTAAACATGTGATTATACAACTCCTTATATATTAATTAGCATATATCCTATTGTTTAATAAATATATTGTTTATCATATAAATATATATTTCAAAATAAATCGAGGGAATTATTAACTAATTCCCTCGTTATTTATTCGAATTATATAAATTCATTTATTCATTTAAACAACATATAGTTCAGTTATTTAAATGAGCCATGCGGCATTAGAATTAATATCTGCCTTTGCCACATCCAGCACAGGATAAGAAGAACAATGCGATTATAAATAATATGCCATTACTGATATGGCCGCATCCATATTGTCCGCCTTCTGCTTCACCATATTTTTGGCCGCATTTTGAGAATTGGAGAACAATAAGAATTAGTATAACAAGAGTAGGAAAATTGCATATGCAATTAGAACTCTGACCTACTAATCCACCACCATATCCATAACCAGTGTTACATAAACAACTTGACATATTGAATACCTCCTTATTAACTTTAAAAATTGTTTATAACTTTTTTTCATTTGCTTTGATTTATAGTATATATTATGCTATCATAGTATAAATTGTTACATATAAATAAATTGCTTACTAAATGCTCTAGACGGAATAGTTAAGAAAAAGTGCATTAAATAGGTATGAGAGTAAAGAGAAAAGAGAAAAGTGAAGGTTAAAATTCAGCTGGGCTGAATTTTGATTGTATAGATAATCCTAATTATTTTAATAATATTTTTAAAATGTTAGGAATTTATGATTTTTGCCAATTGTGGACAACTTTCAACCGTGTATGAATAAATTTGACATATTGTTAAAAAGATACAACTATATAATATGCGAAGTAATATGAAGAAAGCTCTTAAGAAAATACTAATAAATAAACAAGAAAAAAATTTAGAAGAAGTAATATAGAAAATAATACTTTGTAAATGCATAGAGTTGGTTAAAGGGGTGAGTGACCGAAGGAGGCATTTTTCAGCCGACGTAGGTCACTCACCCCTTATTTTACGTGTTAAAATGCTATAACTTATTCTGAACACATGCTGTGGAAAGGGGGGCAAATGTTTTTATCTTTTGTTTATAGTACATATTATGAAGCTAAGCTATTTATTGCTACAATTTTCAACAAATAATATTATTTCGTACTAAATAAGTTGTGAAAGTTCTAATACATTCTGACTTCTAAAAGATCCTAGGGTCGAACCGATTTAGTAGTGATATTTTAGAAGCCACGATGTAAGAACTTTATTGTAACTTATATAAATTGCAGAAATGAAAATAGTTTAATAAGTCGATTATATTATGAAATCTTTGGTATAATTATTAAATGAAAATATAATTGTGGAGGATTGTGTATGTCAGATATAAAGTTTGAAATAAAAGAAAAGGTAGGAGTACTTTCAGAATCTCCAAAAGGATGGAAAAAGGAATTAAATCTTGTCAGCTGGAATGATAAGGAGCCTAAATTTGATTTAAGAGATTGGTCACCAGAGCATGATAAGATGGGTAAAGGGATAACCCTATCAACTGATGAGCTAAAAGAATTAAAGAAGATACTTGAAGATATGAAACTTTAAGAAGAGAAAAGAAAAAAAGAGAAAAGTGAAAGATATAACTATATAATATGCGAAGTAATATGAAGAAAGTTCTTAAGAAAATACTAGTAAATAAATAAACAAGAAAAAAATTTGGAAGAAGTAATATAGAAAATAATACTATGTAAATACATAGAGTTGGTTAAAGTGGTGAGTGACCGTAGGAGGCATTTTTCGGCCGACGGAGGTCACTTCCTACCCTTTTTTAGGTGCTAGGAATTATGCTTTTCGCCAATTGTGGATAACTTTTAATCAAAATTAAGATACACCACTAAATAAGAGAAAAGGTGGTTATTAAATGAAAAAACGATACAACGTGTTTACGAAGAAGTTAACAAGAAACAGTAATATATTTTGAAATTAGAGAATTAAGATAAGAAGGCAACAGAAGCAGTATAATAAAAGCATCTTGTTAATATTAAGAGTTAGGGCATTAAAAATGGTTACATCCGACGGAGGCATTTGGAGTGAGTTTAGCAATTACCCATGTCTTTTAGGCAAATTTCCGTTAAGATGGCGAATTGTTTGAGGCGTAGCCGAGTTATGAGCCATTAGGAAATTTGACTAAAAGATGTGGTGTAATTGCTTAATGAACGTAACCGGCCGACATAGGGTGTAACCATTTTTTACTTTGCAGCTTTCATAATTGCAGCTTGATGCTGAGAGTCTTCTTGTCCATCCATATGTCTTGTACTATTTAGAAAGTGAATATCAAAATGACCATCCATGCCATTATTCTTAATAACATCTAAATTTAAGCCTGTACCATATCCAGCTGAACGATTACTAATTTTAGCATAAGCTGGCTTGGAATCTAATCCAGCATGAGGCATCGCACTCATTGATGCTGCCAATCTTCTGCCATTTACTATTAATATGATAGGACGTCTTTGCCACGAAAAACCTCCCCATATACTTTTGATTATGTTAGTGTCCTGTTTTGTAAGTGCTTCAGCATCTGCATGATTTGTTCCCATAGTTCTAACTACTTTAAAGGTTTTACCAGTAGCAATATCAAGAACTTCCGCCTTAGTGTTCCTAGCAAAAGCATATTGGGCTTTCTTCCACCAGTCAAGTAATTCAATTTTGTTGTTTACTTTAGTTTTAGCAGAATTATTAGAAGAACTGGATTCCTTCATAGCAGCATTTTTAATATCCTTCAAGCTTCCGCCTCTGGAAAATGAGGATTTAGAAGAATTATTTGTTTTTTTGCTTGATGCTACTGCAACTTTGGATTTTGAGGTTTTCTTTTGTGTAGATTTTGAAGTCTTTTTCTGTAAAGTTTTAGAAGCTTTTTTAGTAGTTGTTAGTACTACATTCTTAGAAGATGTTTTATCAGCACTCGAAGCTGATTTTGCTAACACATTTTGTTCAGACTGTGTGCTGTTTTTTTGCACCATATTGAAAAAAGGTAATACGGTAGTAAACGCCAGAGCAGACGTAAGTACAGCGGCAATAATTTTTTTATTCATTTAGTTCTCCTCTCAAATTGAGCCTGCGAGGTTAGTTGACGGGTTCGGGAAGAGAGATTTTCCCTACCAGTGAAGGATTCACCCCTAATTTAGGAAATCCCCCGCTGCATTAAGCATTAGGCTTGTCTTGTTATAAAAAACAAAGGGATTATATCAAAAAGTTATGAAGAACATATGAAGATGACTATAAAAATGTTGTAATCTCCGTCGGCTAGTGTCACTGCATTAAGCAATTACACCAAATCTTTTAGAAAGATTTCCTAATGGCTCATAACTCGGCTAAGCCTCAGCTTCATAGGTTCTTCATATAATTTACATAAGATGTTGGTATAATATAAATATATTGCGAACCAGCAATAGGAGCGTTGACCGCTTGGTCAACGCTCCCTGGGGGCTCTGTAAATTATATAGATTGCTAGTTTTAAAGTACCGTTTCTAAAATTTCTACACGTTAATTTTACAGACGTTATTTGATGAAGTTGTATCTTTAATTTTTCTTCGTAGATTATTAAGTGTGATCTTAATTATAAAGAGAGTTAAAGGCTTCTCTTCAATATGGAA
>NZ_MZGV01000043.1 GCF_002029235.1 Clostridium oryzae | reverse complement strand
CCTTATCTATTACTATATTATTGCCCATAATTACAAAATAATCATAAGTTATTTGCCAATTTACTTACTTTGAATGTTTATTTTAATAGTATCCCTATCATAAACATTATATTCATTGTTTATTCGAATAAATCCTTCTAACACGTTTGAAACAACATTATTCTTAAGTGCTTCTTCATTATCTTGACTTAATACATTATAAGTGATATCATATTTGCTTCCAGGGCCACTATTTTTCCATGGCATAAACTGGATAGGTCTTGATGCTTCCTCAATAAAATTCCCCTGAATAGTAGGATTTATTGCTCCGCTGGCCAGTATACCTCTATATATTCCACTTTTATTAGCCACATTTTTTATTTCATTGTTCTCTATGACTGTGTCTTTCCAATTCATTACCCTGATAGCATCACTTCTCGTGTTTTCGATTTTGTTATCTCTTATTACAACACTTTGATGATACTCTCCGCCAGAGTATTTATGAGTCCCTACAGCTCTATCTAAGTTAATGAATTCATTATTAGTTATGTATATATCCTTATCAGGAGTCTTATCATATTTACTCCACTGCTGGCTCCACCCGTTAGTGGTCCTATCTGGAGTATCAATATTTATAGCTTCCTTATTTAGATTAGGCGAAGGCTTAGATCCTTCAAATCTATTGTTAGCTATTGTGGCGTTTTGAGTGGCATCTATTTCAATAAAATGGCCGGTATTGATATTTTTAAAGTGTATGTTTTCTATTGTCAGGTTTGTGTTGTGACCTGCTATTATAGCCATACCTTCTTTATAATACTTCATATCAATAATTGCAGTACCTTCACCAATTATTCGTATATTTTTTTCTCCGTTATATTCACCATATATTCCTTTTTTAGCTGAATATGATGGACGAATTAACTGAAACATTGAATGAGAAGAGACAAATTTACTTGTACCAGTTTTATTACCCTTAACTAACTTAACTCCATCTTTCAGAATGATTGTTACGTTCGAAGGAACAAACAACACATTGCTTATAGTATAGGTACCTGATTTAAGGATAAGCGTGCCGCCGCCTTTCTTTTCAAGTCGTTCTAGATACGAACGAAGCATATAATAGTTCTTTGTGTATTTATTATATGTAGTATATTTCAGTATTTTTTTGTCAATAGCCTTGCTACTTGGACTAACACAATAATTAGGTAAATCTGTTGCTAGAACCTTATAACCGCCGATATTAATAAGACCAACTACTACAACTATTGCAGTAAGAAAATTAATAAATTTTGTTATCATCTGTAACCCCCATACAAAAATAATATATAATATTACAATTAATAACAGTATTATATAATTATTTCTCTCCTAAGTCCAGCTCACGTCAATATGTAATGCACATGACCTCATTTATATTTTAGTTGGTAGTCCAACCTTCACAGCTGCTGGTAGAAGTACTGCTCCTATAAGAGCTACTGCAGGTGATGGCCAGAAAAACCATGAAATTATCATCATCAGTATTCCAGTTACCCAATATGCTAGAAATGGCGTTTTTATCATATTTTTAAATGGTCTAACCATATACTCGTTTATGCCTGTAGTCATAAGAACTTTACTCATAGCTGTTATTACAGATATTATTAGTATCGTTCCCATAAGTTCTTTAGCCGCATATATAAAGCTATTAAATACTGCCATGATAGATTTAGGGATTGAATAAGTTGAAATCAGAGCTATTGCTAGAATTCCTATTATACATATCACAGTGGTATCTCTTCTTTTTACCATAAACACAATTATTGCTAGTATGAAGAACAGATATAACCAATGTATCATTGTAAGCTCCACCATTTTTTTACCTCAAATTATTATTATAGTATAGAATATGCCCAGCAAAGAAATGGGTTCACTAAAGTAAAAAATGGTTACACCCTATGTCGGCCGGTTACGTTCATTAAGCAATTACACCACATCTTTTATGCAAATTTCCTAATTAAGGCAAACTCGGCTACGCCTCAAACATTGCCCTAATCTTAACAAAAATTTGCTAACAATTAATAAATTCACTCTATATCTCCGTTGGTTAAAGGCCTAAATGGCCTTTAACGGGTTATCTGCGAATGATAATGAGCGTGCTTAGATAACCCCGACTGTAAACATTTCCTGTGCCATAACTCTTAATATTCACAAAATACTTTTATTTTATTGATTTTTTGGTAAAAAATAAAAAATCCCCTGAGGGATTTTTTATAATTTAATTATTCTTTATCTTTTAGTCCATCATCTAGAGTATGCCAGGACAGTACAGCACACTTAACTCTTGCTGGCATATTGGATATGTTCTTTAATGCTGCAGCTTCATCTAATACTTCAAGCTTTTCGTCATCTGTAATCTCTCTTTTTATCATTCCTAAAAAAGTATTAATAAGATCTTCAACTTCTGATACTGGTTTCTCTTTTATTAAGTCTATCATCATAGATGTAGATGCTTGAGATATTGCACATCCTACCCCTGTAAATGCAGCATCCTTAACAACATTGTCCTCCACCTTAAGTTCTATCTCAATTTCATCACCACAGCTAGGATTTCTGCCTTTAAGCACCATATTAGGTCTATCTATATGACGCTTATTCCTGCTGGAACTATTATGCTCCATTATTAATTCTGTATAGATATCACTAAGATCCATAACCTAACCACTTCCTTACTCCTTTTAAACTCTCAACAAATATATCTATATCCTCTATAGTATTATAAAAATATACGCTCATTCTGCAAGTAGCATTAACTCCTAAATATTTCATAAGTGGTTGGGCACAATGGTGTCCAGCTCTTATAGATACTCCATTACTATCTAATATAGATGCTACATCATGCGGATGTATGTCCTTAACATTAAAAGTAAGTACTCCTGTTCTTGTAGCTACATCTTGAGGTCCATATATAGTAACATAAGGCAGTTCTCTTAATTTTATCATCGCATAATTCATTAATCCTTTTTCTATAAGCTTTATGTTATCTATACCAACTTTATTTATATATTTAATTGCTTCGTGTAATCCAAGCGCCCCTTCAACGTTCTGAGTACCAGCCTCAAATTTTTGAGGAAGTTCAGCAAAAGTAGCACTTTGCTCTTCTACATACTCTATCATGTCTCCACCATATAAAAATGGAGGCATTTTTTCAAGTAATTCCGTTTTTCCATAAAGTACTCCGATTCCCATTGGTCCTAACATTTTATGACCTGAAAAAGCTAGAAAATCAGCATCCATTTCCTTCACGTCCACACTCATATGAGGTACACTTTGAGTAGCATCTACAACTACTATTGCTCCAACCGCATGAGCTCTATTAATAACTTCCTTAACCGGATTTACAGTTCCGAGTACATTTGATACATGTGTAATACCTACTATCTTAGTCTTTGAGGTTATTTTACTTGCAATTTCATCCTCAGTAAGAATTCCTTCTTCATTTACGTACATATATTTAAGAGCAGCTTTTTTTGCTTTCGCAACCTGCTGCCATGGTATTAAATTACTATGATGTTCTGAAATAGATATAACTATTTCATCGCCTTCATTAATAAAGTTCATACCATAACTATAGGCTATTAAGTTGAAAGATTCAGAGGCGTTTTTAGTGAATATTATCTGTTTACTATCTTCTGCACCAATAAATTCCCTTACTGCCTCTCTGCTGTTTTCGTATATCTCCGTAGCTTTTACACTAAGATAATATGCTCCTCTATGTGGGTTTGCATTATATAAATTATAATATTCCTGCATAGCTTTGGTAACGGAAAGAGGCTTCTGAGTTGTAGCAGCATTATCTAAGTAAACAAGTCTTTTCCCATTTATAGTTTGATTTAAAACAGGAAAATCTATCAAATAATTATTTGACATTCACTAATCTCCTCCTTATATACTCTGATATATCACCTTTTATTTGTTCTACAGGTATCCTTTCCGTTATTGGATTAAAGGATGCTTCAACAATAAGTTTTTTAGCTTCAAGTTCACTAAGTCCTCTGCTCATAAGATAGAAAAGCTTATTTTCATCTATTTTACCCGAACTTGCTGCGTGTTGACCTTCTACATCTTCTTCTTCGCAAAGCATAAGAGGTATAGATCTATTTCTGACTTTTGGACTTAATAGTACTGTGTATTCTTCTTCTCCGCCCTTAGCACCTTTAGAACCTTTTTTAAAATCCAGAGTACCTCTGAATATTTTTTTAGATTCGTCAAGAAGAGCACCCCTTGTTTGAATATCACTCAAACTATTTCTGCCTTTATGTGTAATAACGTAATTAATATCTACATCCCTATCTTTATCACCAAGATATACGGAATATATTCCTGCAAAGCTTCTGTCACCTTTTAAATCTATATTACAGTTGGTTACAGAAT
Organism: Clostridium oryzae; assembly: GCF_002029235.1. Taxonomy (GTDB): domain Bacteria; phylum Bacillota; class Clostridia; order Clostridiales; family Clostridiaceae; genus Clostridium_AE; species Clostridium_AE oryzae. The sequence goes on along the minus strand of NZ_MZGV01000043.1, from coordinate 31,177 downwards.
TTCTACACCCCAGTTCAACCAATACGTTATTTACTTTACCATCATCTTCAACCGATTCAATTATAGAATCTATCTGAACATCTTTTTCATCCATAAGCTGTACCTTTGTAAGATTCACTACTGCACCTTTTTTAGCAAACACTCGTGTTATGCCTGTATGGAAAGCCTCTATATTCTTTGCTTTATATAATATGACTACATTTATTTCACTGTTTTCTTGTGCCACTATTATATTATTATCTACTATTACTTTATTATTTTCATCAAATATATAATTTAGTATTAGAGGCTCCTTAATCTTTTTGCCGCATTCCGCTTCAAAATACCAGCCGGAATTAAATTCACTATCAGCAATATTAAAAAGTTTCTCGCTTACTCCTTTACTTATTAATATATTTTCTAAAAATCTTAAATCCATAGTATTCTTTGTAAGGTCTATAGCTTTTAATCCTTCGCAGCCTTCATTTTGAAAAGCAGAATTATGGTAGGGAGTTATTTCTGGAAACTCTGCATCAATATTTTTTTCATTTACCCCAAGCCATCTCCATGTTCTTACAGGTATCTTATTTATATCCTTAAGTAATTCTGTCATTTATTTCCCTCCTATCCAATGCTACCTTCCAATTCAATATTTATAAGATTATTCATTTCAACTGCATATTCAAGCGGAAGTTCCTTAGCTATAGGTTCTGCAAAACCTCTAACTATCATTGCTTTTGCTTCTTCCTCACTTATTCCTCTGCTCATAATATAGAAAATAGCGTCATCACTTATTCTTCCTATTTTAGCTTCATGCCCGATATCTACTTCATCATTTAATATATCCATTGTCGGAAGTGTATCTGATCTTGAAATATCATCCAACATCAAAGACTCACAGGATACTGTTGATTTACAATGATGTGCATTTGATGCAACTTTTACAGAACCTCTATATACTGCAACTCCTCCGCCTTTAGATATTGATCTAGTACTTATAGCAGATGAAGTATATGGCGCAGCATGAACAACCTTAGCTCCTGTATCTAGATGCTGACCAGCGGCTGCAAAAGTTATTCCTGTAAATTCTGCTTTGGCTCTCTCCCCTTTAAGCACACTCATTGGGTAAAGCATAGAGATTTTAGAACCAAACGAACCTGATACCCATTCTATCTTACCATCTTTTTCAACCAAAGCCCTTTTTGTGTTTAAATTAAGCATATTTTTTGACCAGTTTTCTATTGTAGAATATCGTAATGTAGCTCCTTCTTTAACATATAATTCAACGCAGCCCGCATGAAGATTTGTTACATTATATTTAGGTGCAGAACAACCTTCTATAAAATGAAGTTTTGCACCTTTGTCTACTATTATTAACGTATGTTCAAACTGACCTGCTCCTGGCGAATTTAATCTAAAATAAGACTGAAGAGGTATATCCACGTTAACACCTGGAGGTACATATACAAAAGAGCCGCCTGACCAAACTGCTCCATGCAAAGCAACAAATTTATGATCACTAGGAGGCACTAATTTCATAAAATATTCTTTTACCATGTCGCCATGTTCTCTTAAAGCAGTTTCCATATCTGTGTACACTACACCTTGCTTTACTAAGTCTTCTTTTATGCTGTGGTAAACAACTTCAGAATCATATTGTGCTCCTACCCCTGCTAATGATTCTCTTTCTGCCTGTGGTATACCAAGCCTCTCAAAAGTATCTTTTATCTCATCAGGCACTTCTTTCCAGTTACCTTTCATTTCTGTATCCGGGCGAACATATGTAACTATGTTATCCATATCCAGCTCATCCAATGAAGGTCCCCAAGTTGGCATAGGAGTTTTATTATAAGTTTCCAAAGATTTTAGTCTGAACTCTTTCATCCATTCTGGATCATTTTTTTCTCTTGAAATATCCAGTACTATTTTCTCAGTAAGTCCAGAAGATACTTTGTAACTAAATTTATCTTCGTTTTTGATATCATATAAACCTCTGTCTAATTCTTCTACATAGGTTTTTTTCTTCTCCATGCTCTCACCTCTTTCACAATTAAATTATTGAAAAACCTTTTTCGTTGATCTCTGTAGCCAATGAACTATCTCCGGTCTTTACTATTTTCCCATCCATTAGTACATGAACAAAATCAGGTTTCAAGTTTTCAAGTATCTTATTATTGTGAGTTATTATCAGCACAGCATTATTCTCGTTCTTAAAATGTCCAACTCCTGCTGATACTATCTTAACGGCATCTACATCTAGTCCTGAATCTGTTTCATCAAGAATAGCAAGCTTAGGATTAATCATAAGCATCTGAAGAATTTCATTTTTCTTTTTTTCCCCGCCTGAAAATCCAACATTAAGGTATCTTGATGCATAGCTTTGATCCATTTTTAGCTTTTCCATATTAGCCTTTAATTCTTTCTTAAAAGCCATAATTTTTATAGGTTTATCAGTTATAGCCGATCTTGCGCTTCTAAGCAAATTTTCAACTGTGATACCTGAAACCTCTTGTGGTGTTTGAAAGGACAAAAATATTCCTCTTTTAGCTCTTTCATTTGTTTTAGCTTCTGTTATATCCTCACCTTCAAAACGAATTGAACCAGCTGTAACCTTATATTTGGGATGCCCCATAATGATATTAACTAGTGTAGATTTACCAGCACCATTAGGTCCCATTATTACATGAACTTCACCTTCATTTATTTCAAGGTTTACACCCTTTAATATCTGATTATCTTCTACCTCTGAACATAGATTTTCTATTTTCAATAAATTCTTGCCCACGTTATCACCTCTAAATAATTCCGAGTATATTACTCTGATTTCTATTTATATTCTATAATTGATTAATCCTGTTGTCAACACTAATATAGTAATTGCGACATTAATATATAGTAAAAACACAACCCCTTCAAATTAAAGGGATTGTGTTTTTTACTGCTGCTTATTTTTAATTATTTTATTATTCATCACCGTCATAATAGTCAAGGAACGAATGTTTCTCCCCATGACGTTCCCAGCCTAGTATTGCATCCATACTAACATTCTGAGCAGACTTAAATATAGATTTTTCTACGTCAGGGAATCCTTCTTTTAACTTCTTTATCATATCCTTTATTTCATATCTCTTGTTACCAATCTTTTTAGCTGCAACCATACAAGCACAATTTAGAGGCCATATACCGCTCTTCTGAGTAAACCTTTGAATGTGGTCCTCCTCTATATAGTAAAGTGGTCTTATAAGTTCCATATTTTCAAAATTCGTAGATTTTAATTTTGGCATCATAGTTTTATAATTTCCAGAGTATAGAACGTTTAAAAGTACTGTCTCTATTACATCATTATAATGATGTCCCAAAGCCACTTTATTGCAGCCTAACTCTTGTGCCTTTGAATAAAGCGCTCCTCTTCTCATCCTTGCACACATATAACATGGATAATCACTTGCTATCCTATCCGTAACTTCAAATATTCCAGAATCAAATATTTTAATAGGTATGTTAAGGTATTTGCAGTTATCTTCCATAAGTTTCTTTATATCTGGATGATAGCCTGGATCTGCTACTATATATTCAAGTTCTATATCATACAATTTTATTCTCTGAAGCAGTTGAAAAAGCTTAGCCATTAACATGCTGTCCTTTCCTCCAGATACCGCTACAGCTATCTTATCACCATTCTCAACAAGCTTATATTCTTTAATCGCTTTTAAAAATTTAGACCAGATCTTTTTTCTATATGTTGTCGTAATGCTTCTTTCTATTTCCTCTAATGGCTTTCTCTCATTAAAAGGTATAAGAATTTCACAGCCTTCACCAGCTGTATTACTCATATTATCACCCCTGTGTGTAAGAAAAGAGTACAGAGTAGAGAGTAAAATGGTGAATGAAATTCTGCTGAACAGAATTTCTGCCTTAACTTTTCTCTTTTCTCTTTTATCTTTTCCCTTTATTTCATTTCATTTATTAATTGTCCAATAAGCTGCTTTACCGTGGTCATTTCATTAACTCTATACGCATTCTCACCACAGAATATTAATCCATTGTCTACGTCACCATTTACAGAATTAATAAGAGCTTTAGTAATACAATAAGGTGTTGTAGCAGGTTCACATTTACTTATACACCTATAACATTTCTTTACTGGAATTCTTCCTTCCAGCGTTCTCTTTACAAAAGGATTTCGAATTGCTCTTCCAGGCATCCCTACAGGACTTGAAACAATCACTATATCATCTTTTTTACTGTCTATATAAGCCTTTTTAAAGTTTATATGAGCATCACACTCCTCAGTAGCCACAAATCTTGTAGCCATCTGTACTCCATCTGCTCCTAGACTCATTACTCTGTTAATATCTTTTCCATCATAAACGCCACCGGCTACAATAACATATATCTTTTTATTATATTTTTCTTCATATGTAGCAACTACCTCTTTTACCTGAGGAATTATCTCATCTACAGCTATATCTTTTTCAAGATCATCTTTTGAAAATCCAAGATGTCCTCCGGCTTTCGGTCCTTCTATTACCACAAGATCTGCCGTCCTGCCATAATGCCTATCCCACATCTTAAGTATGACATTCGCAGCTTTCTTAGATGATACAATAGGTGCAATTTTAATATCCGAGCCTTTTACTAAACCTGGCAGTTTCATAGGAAGTCCTGCACCTGAAATTATAAGATCGGCTCCTGATTCTATTGACGCTTCTACATATTCATCATAAAGATCCATAGCCACCATTATATTTACTCCTATTATACCACCATTAGCTTGTTCTTTGGCCTTTATTATTTCTTTCTTCATTGCTCTAATGTTGGCCTCGTTAGGATTTCTCTCAAAATCTTCTTCTTTAAATCCAATTTGAGCAGCAGAAATAATACCTATTCCACCTTCTCTAGCTACCGCAGAAGCTAAGCCGGACAGTGAAACGCCTACACCCATCCCACCTTGTATTATTGGCACTCTAGTTTCTTTATCACCGATTTTTATATTATTTATTTCCATATTATTGTATCCACCTCAGAATTTATTTTTGATATTCTAAATTACAAAATTATTATATTATAAAACATTTTCAAAGTAAAACACTTTAATAGCAAAAGCGTGTCTCAACATTTTATAGTGTTATCATCTAGTAATCATAACTATATCATACATCGTTAGTAATTTCAATGGACTAGCTTTATTTTTTTATAACATTATACCTATATGATAATGCATAAGCGTTTAAATTATTTTATAGGTAAATATAAATGACTGCAACATTAAAGCATCTGATATTACACAAAAAGAAATGTTGTGGCACTACAGAGATTGATCTGTTCATCAAGCACTTGTAGCACAAATTTTATGTAAATTTGTGCTACAAGTGCTTGATTCACTCTATATATCCTTCGTGCCACAACATTTCCTATGCACTGACTCTTATTATTCACAAAATACTCTTATTATAAGTTAGTTTTCACCTTTTTCTTAAATATTCTTTAACTAGAAACTTAATTAGTTTACTTGGCTGCTCTTTTACAAACTCTGCTTTATCGCCAAATACCATTGCGTATGGTGCTTCAGCAGTATAAGGTTCCCACTGCGGCATATCCTCTCCTGTAGAATCTTTTCCGTTTGGATTTCCTGAACGAATAAAGTTAGCCCAGTAATTACACATCTGACGTGCAAGATCGTAATGTTTGCCAACAAATGGTCTCCAACACTTAGCCAGTGTTTCAAAAAAGAACCATAAATCTACAGAGTGAAAAGTTCCTGGATTATCCCATCCCGGTATTTCCGCATCAAAATTATAATAATACAGAGGTATGTTTGCACCAGTATCAGTATTTGCCTGACCAACAATACGTATAGCATATTCAATACTGCTCACAGAAGCTCTTTTTCTTACCTCTTCTATACCTCCAGACTGAACTTGACATAGTTTAAGATATTCCTCTGCGTCCTCTCCAAACATTGCAGCCGCCATATCTCTAAATTCATCAAGAGTATTTGCCTTTGGAACACTGAAAAATTCAGAAGAAGTTTGTCCTAAAAGTATTGGTACCATCAAACGCTTGTTTTCAAGAAAAAGTTCAAGTGCATTACCTGTACAGAAGACATTATCAACAACTGTACCCCAGAATTCCTTATATTCTAATGCTTTGTCACGAATATATACAGCATCTAGCTGACGTGCTTCCGCAAGAGAATTGACTCCTAGAAATTCAAAAAATTTCGTTCCCTGCTGTTCTGCTTCCTTTAATTCCTGTCTTAACTTAAACATAAGGTTATCTGGATAAAGTGTTGTAAAAATACCACTCTCTACAATAGCTTTCTGGCAAAACCCTTTGTTTTGAGGCGAAGTAAGCTGACTTAATACGCTTCCGCCACCGGCAGATTGGCCTCCAATGGTAATATTTTCAGGATCACCTCCAAAGGCTGCAATATTGCGTTTTACCCATTGCGTACCAGCCTGCTGATCAAGATGTCCAAAGTTTGCGGGTGCTTCTGGTGCTTCTGCAGTTATTTCAGGATGACATAAAAAGCCAAAGGCATTTAAACGATAATTTATTGTTACAACAACGATACCTCTGCGAGCAATTCTCTCGCCGTCAAACTCCATCTCTGTTGTACTTCCGACTTGAAGTCCTCCGCCAAAGTACCATACAAGCACCGGCAGTTTTTCGTCAACACTGCATGCTGGTGTCCATACATTCAAATATAGGCAATCCTCATCCATAGGAATATCTGTGTCCACAGCCCATTCTCTAGTATATATATTATTCTTATCAATAACTGTGGGAGCCTGCATAGATGTTGGTGCAAATTCGAAGGCTTTTAAAACGCCCTCCCAATCTTTAGCTGGCTGAGGAGCACGCCAGCGGTTTTTGCCTACGGGCGATGCCGCAAATGGAATACCTTTAAAACTCGTTATACGCGCATCTCCTGCCGGCAGTCCCTGAACGATACCATTTTCAACTTTTACTGTTCTAAGCATATTGAACACTCCTTTCATTAATAAATTATTAAATCCATGTCATTATTAAGAACACAGCATCTATCAGATTCATAGACAAAATCCGCCAGGATAACGAATAAGAGACGTATTCAGTTCCCTCATCAATTTCAGCATATCCTTACAGAAGCCTTGCTCATCAGCTTGGGCAATAGTGAAGTCCTTGTCCACCTTCAATTTTGCTCTCTTCATAATAGCCTCCTTGTTCTTCATAATGCAAATTATAGAATATCAACTTTTGCAAAACAATGATATATAATAATGTAAAATTGATATATTATAATATATATTTCATATTCAAATTCCTTATTGATTTTTAAATCTTAAGTTTCATCAAATACTAGATATCCATTATACCGAACTAAATATCCTAAAAAATGATACTGTAAAAATAACTATTGTATTAGTCTTTTGGTAGGCCATTATGCAATAAATATCCATATGAAAACAACATCAAGCCATATGTAACTGCTCATATATGTGATTAAATTATTTTGGATGCAACATTTACACAATATTTGTCATTGACAGTATTGAAATATTTTAATAAATAAATTTAAATATTCTGATAACAATATTTTAGGGAGGTATGAATATGAAAGAAAAGCAATTAGGCTTGACACCTGCCATGGGGTGGAATTCATGGAACACATTTACTTGGGACATAAACGAACAGCTTATTCATGATGTTGCCGATAAATTTATTTCAGAAGGATACAAAGACGCTGGATATGAGTATATTGTTATTGATGACTGTTGGAGCCTGAAGGAAAGAAGCAAAGAAGGAAAACTTGTAGCTGACCCTGAGAAATTTCCAAGTGGAATGAAAGCACTTGCCGATTATATTCATGATAAGGGTTTGAAGTTTGGAATGTATTCGTGTGCAGGAACACATACCTGTGCTGGATATCCTGGAAGTTTTGAACACGAATTTCAGGATGCAGAATTGTTTGCCGAATGGGGTATTGATTACTTAAAATATGATTACTGCTTTAAACCAAGATATATTTCGGGTGAACTTCTATATAAAAGAATGAGTCTTGCACTCAAAAATAGCGGACGAGACATCTTATTTTCCGCCTGTAACTGGGGAGCTGATAATGTGTACCAGTGGATTCGCGAATCCGGTGCGCATATGTATAGATCTACAGGAGATATACAAGATAATTGGGATTCAATAAAAAACTTGAGTGTATCTCAGCTTGATAAAGAATGTTACACTGGCGCTTATTGCCATAATGATATGGATATGCTGGTTGTCGGCATGTATGGTGGAAGTAATAACGACTTTATTGGAAGTAAAATCGGAGGCTGCAGCGATAATGAATATAAAACACATTTTTCATTATGGAGTATTATGGGTTCCCCACTTATGATTGGCTGTGATATCAGAAAAGCTAATCAGATAACAAAAGATATTCTGCTAAATCAGGACATTATTGCTATCAACCAGGACATAGAAGGTCGTGGGGCTTACCGCATCAAACCAGAACCCCAATGGTTTAACGCAGATGATGCATTTATGCTTGTAAAAACATTAACCAATGGAGATCTTGCTATAGGCTTTTTTAATCTTAGTGATAGTCAAAGAGAGTTATCCTTACAATTTTGGGACATGGGACTTCCTTATGCATCCGGAATTTCATTATCTATGTATGACTGTTGGGAACATAAGGAAATAGGAGTTTTCAAAGAAAGATATGCTCCTGTTGTGCCTGCACATGATTGCATTGTAGTCCGTGCAAAGCTGGTGAAATAAATGGGAAACAGTAAAACGTGCAGAGAATGTGGAACAGCTTTGATGTCCGATGATAAAGCCATTTACATGAAACTGGTTACAAGAAATGCAGAAGACTTCTTATGCATAGATTGCCTTGGCGCCAAACTCGGCTGCGGACGCAGGCCCATTGAAGAAAGGATTAAATATTACAGAGAATCCGGAAATTGCACATTATTTCGTTAATATTGAAAGTAAGAGAAAACCGATTATATAAGTCATATTCGGTTTTCTTTTATCCATCTATGACATTGGAGTATATCTTCTTATATTCTGAAGGTGAACATAAGGTTGCTTTTTTAAATACTTTTGAAAAATATAGTTGATCTTGATAGCCTACGGAACAAGCCACCGATTTTATTGATAATTTTGAGGTTTTTAACAGGTCACATGCACACTTAATCCGGTATGAGGCAAGATAATTTGATATTGACATACCTGTTGCTTCCTTAAACAATCTAAATAGATAGGTTCTCTCAATTTTTACAAAGTCAACTATATTAGCAACAGTTAGTGTAGTCTTCCAATAGTTATTTTCTATATATTCTTTAGCTGTTAATACATAATTTGTTTGAGAAATAACATTTGCTTTAGGATAATATTCTATGTAATAAGACAGCAGAAGTCGCAGCTTTGCATTTGAACGTTCCCTTTCAAAGATCTTAACATTATCATTTTCAATAATATGAAATAATGGCTCCAAATCCCACGGAAACGCCGGTGCTATAGGATTATTGTTCGAAAAATTAGTCATGGATAGCAATCTCAAAGCCTCGTCGCCTTTAAAATCAATCCATATATATTCCCACGGATTCTTGGGATCAGGATAATAATATGCTTCTGTATATGGAAAAATAATGAAACTTTCACCGGCCTTTAGAGCATATTTAGTATTGTTAGTTTCAAAATATCCCTTTCCTTTTATAACATAATGCAAAGCATGAATATCACGAACACCTGGCCCCCACTTGTGCAAATTAGATGGCTTATACCCATTGCCCGTGCAGATTAATTCTTCATGAGTATAGTAATTGGTTGGATTCATGATTTGTATCCGCATCCTTTCAGCTGGTTTTTACAGTATTCTGCTGCCAGTTCTCTTAACCCTCTCCCTATCATATCATATATTCAGCTTATATACGGGTCATATACTACACAAATTCTTTCTCCTTTTCTTTACTCTTTTTAAATTCAACAACAGCTTTAAACAAATCACCATCTATAGATAGTCTTAATTGTCCATTTTCCATATCCAATATACTTTTAGCTATCGCTAATCCTAAGCCCGTACCTTCTGTATGCCTTGATTTATCTCCTCTCTTAAATCTCTCCGATATTTCTTCTACATCAAAATCCATTTCATAATTAGCTATGTTCTTCATAATAATTTTGACAGACTCGTCAAGTTCAATCAGTTCTATATAAACTCTTGTACCAGGCTGAGAATATTTTAATATATTATTTATCATATTTTCAAATACTCTCCATGTTTTTTTACCATCTAAATTTAAGTAAATATTTCCTGCTGGTATGTTTGTTCTAAATATAAGTGAAGACTTTTCGATTTTCTCATCAAATTCTGCCAAGGCCTGTTTTAACAGCGCTGTTACATCTATTTTTTCTATATTAAGCTTAACCGCTCCACTAGTCATTTTAGCTGCTTCAAATAAGTCTTCTATCAATACTTTTAGCCTTTCTGACTTTCGTGCTATTACCGATATATAACCTTCCTTTTCTTCATCCGATAATCTCCCGCTCTTAAGTAAATCAACATAATTAATGATAGAGGTTAATGGAGTTTTTAAATCATGAGAAACGTTAGTTATAAGTTCAGATTTCATTCTCTCGCTCTTCATTTGCTCATTAAGAGATTTTTTGTAGCCTTCTCCAATGTTATTGATATTATGTGCAAGCTCCTTTAATAGTATATCACTATTATGTTCATCTATCTTACAGCTCATATTTCCTTGTACCATATTTCTTGTAGCTTTAACTATCTTATTTAAATATTCATTTCTTCGAAAAGTAAATATCGGCATTAGTATAAAATAAATTAGCAGATAAAAAACTGCCAAAATTCCAATAATACCTGTTACCTGATAATATATAACAAAACCAGATACAAGCACAAAAAACATACTTAAAAACCTTATCACAGTCTTAACGGCAGCATCCTTATAATAGACCATATCTTTAATCAATTGGATAGTCATACCTATTACGCTTCTTCTGCACTGTAATTTGAGAATGCTAATATCTCTGAACATAAAGTAAAATTCCTTCAGATTAATGAGCATAAAAAATGAATAAATTATCGTAATTACCATGTAAATTAGGTAGGCTGGCGTTAAATACTCATATTGCATCATATATTGATACTTTTCTGTAGTATAAAGATACATCAGAGAAAAAACTAGTATAAAAAACATCCGTATTTCTAATGGAATCAACATATATAACTTTTCTAAATTTCCAGATGCTGAATCTTGTTCTTCTCTGTTTGCAGAAAAAACAATTGCAAGAACTATTGAAACGACAAAAAATATACTGCCTAATATCACCTGTTTCAGAATTCTCTGCCTACTAAATGAATATCTTATATATTCAGCATTATATGTATTGTAACCATCAGTTTGTTTAGGTACAATAAAATAACCTTTCCAATTGTCTTCTTCAAAAATTTTAGAAATGTTTTTGTATTGATAATACTCTCGATAATTATTATCATTGAATTTAACAGGCAGCTTCAACGCGTAATTGCTGTTTTGTTTGATATATTTATCAATATCAACGCTGTCTGCATCTTTGGTAATATTTGTATATGCCTCACCTGAAGTTCTATCTATTAAATAATACTTTAATATTTTCCATTCCTTCATCTTGTCATTTATTTGTCTATACTCTTCAAGCGAATTAAAACGAAAACTCTTTTTCAGTTGATCTACATTTTTACTATATTCTTTTTTTATTTTACTAATCTCTTTTTCTTTTTCTTCCTTCAATGATTTTACAAGATCATCATCTTTATTTTTTTCTGCAGAAGCAATTTTAATATTATATTTAGCATTAACCTTGTTCATGTCCTTTTTCAATTTTCTATCAAAACTCTCTAGCCATTCATTTTGGCTTTTTTGATTTCTATTATTTACAGTAGTATACTTACCATAATATCGTTCTAAATCATTAGTTAATTCGGCTACCTTATCAACAAATTCATCACTTTTATAATAAGAGTCCACTAATATATATCTATAAAAAATCACGACGTTAACAACTGAAAACGTAAATAATCCAAATAATATTATAGCAGCAAGCTTAATAATTACTTTTAATAAATCATTTTTCAATCTTATAGCCAATCCCCCACACCACCTTAAGATACCTAGGTTCCTTTGGATCTATTTCTATTTTTTCTCTTATTCTTCTTATATGTACTGCAACTACATTTTCAGCGTTATAAGAAGGCTCATTCCATACTTTTTCATATATTTCATCAATAGAAAAAACTCTCCCACTGTTCTCCATTAGCAGCTGTAGTATCCCGAATTCCGTAGGCGTAAGCCTTATCTTGTTACCATCTATGGTAACCTGTTTTGTAGCCTTATTTAAAACAAGACCTCTTATTACAACCTCATCTTCATTGCTCTTATACACTCCCAAATCTATATATCTTCTAAGAGCAGAGTTTACTCTAGCTGTAAGCTCCAATGGATTAAAGGGTTTAGTTATGTAATCATCAGCTCCTACATTAAGGCCCAGTATTTTATCCATGTCCTCAGATTTAGCAGATAACATTATAATAGGAATGTTTCTTTTCTCTCTAATTTTAAAGGTAGCTTTTATTCCATCCATTCTTGGCATCATTATATCCATAATTATCAGATGTACTTCTGCTTCTTCAAGCACCATCAATGCTTCAATTCCATCTTTAGCCTTAAGCACTGTTATTCCTTCATTTTTTAAATATATTTCAATTGCATCTCTTATTTCATCCTCATCATCTACTACTAAAACATTATATTTACCCATGCAATGCTCCTCCTTTATTTATACCAATTATACAACCTATACATTAAGAAAAACTCTATGAAATTCTTACAAATTTCTTAAAAACTCTTTGATTACATTGTTAATTAAATTCAGCACGCCTGAATTTCCATTCTCTTTTCTAATTTACAATTTTAAAGTTCTAGTTTTAATAAACTTTATTATCATTATTGTAAATAAGAGCATAAATAAATTACGCTCTTATTACAACATTCTTCTTCCATTTACCCTTTTTAAACCTGATTAAATATAAAATTCCTCTTACAGTCCAATCTATATACATACCAACCCATACACCAACTAATCCAAGTTTAAGCGGTATTCCTAATAAATATCCCAGCGTTATTCTAAACACCCACATACCTATAATAGCCGTAATCATAGTGTACTTTGCATCACCAGCTCCTTTAAGCCCAGAAGGAAGTACAAATGATATGGACCATACAGGCATGAACAAAGCATTAGATAAAAGTACATTTCTACAAATCTTAATTATGTCAGGGTCTCTTGTATATAATGTAGATAATACTCCTACAAACGGAGCTGTTATAACAGCTAATGTAATTAATGATATTGTTGATAGCTTTACAATATAGCTTAAATCATCTTCTGCTTTTTTGTCTTTACCCTTTCCCATACTATGTCCTACCATCGTAGTAGCTGCAGTACATAATGCATTTCCCGGTATGTTCAGCATTCCCGCAATGGATCCAGAAATCGTATTTGCTGTAAGAGCATTTGTTCCCATACTTACAATATATATTTGAGTTATGAGTTTACCTCCGTTGAACATAAGAGATTCTACACCAGCTGGAACTCCGATACCAAATATAGATTTTAAAAGTTCCTTATCAAACCTAAATGTTCTTATTTTATTTAGTTTAAGAAGCCCTGTGCCCCTTACCAGTATCATAAGTACTATTACTGCTCCACTAGTACGAGCAAGAGCTATGCCTATAGCTGCGCCGGTAATTCCCATTGGCGGTGTATGTATAGTAAAATGAACATTGCTTATATTAATACCATATATAAAGATATAACTAAAGACTACATTTATAATATTCATTATTATAGTTATCTTCATAGGAGTTTTGGTATCTCCTATTCCTCTCAAAATACCATTGGATACTAATTCAATAGATATAAGGGGATATGTAAGCAAAGTTATTTCCATATATCTTAATGCATTATCAATTACAGCTTTTTCTGCATTACCAAAAAGCAAATTAATCATGGGTCTTCTAAATATAAATATTAATAGAGTTATTATAAATGAAACAAGCAGAGAAGAAAATAACGCTTGTTTCATTGAATTATTAGCTTGTCTTTTATCTCCTTTGCCTGTATATTGGGCAACAACGACAGTGCCCCCAACTGCTAAGGATGAGAAAAAAGCTATAAAAATATTATTTATGGAATCCACCATACCTATCGCAGATACAACCTGCTTTCCTACATTTGAAGACATTATTGTATTTACAGCTCCCATAGCCATTACAAAAATCTGCTCCATAAGAATAGGAACTGTAAGTCTAAGTACATCTTTTCTTATGTTCAACATTTAATCCTCCATCCAACTTTATTAACGTCAATTATTTTTTTGACGAAATAAAAAGCAAGAGAATATTATCTAATTCTCTTACTTACCTTCACAAAAAGAATACTATGTAATTTACTTAAGTCCGCCAATTTTTCCTCTTAAAGCTTTAATTCTACCATTTATATAATTTGTCAGTTCCTCTTCATCATTTTTTATTGAAACAGGAGCTCCTTTAACAATACTTATTACATCAAGAGTATTTCTTTTTATCTTCTTAGCAATTTTACATGCTAAGCACCTGTTTTTAACATCCCAATATACATGATTAAATTCATCTGACTCTCTTATACTATAATAACCTTTTTCTATTCCATATTGAAATAAATCAGCTGCAGCCTCTAGTTCTTCTAAGTCATCAATTTCATTCATCTCATCCATTAAAGTTTTAAATGTTTTCATAACGTCACCCCTCTTTGTCTAAATATCACATTTTAAAAATTTTATGAGGAAACCATCATTTTTTCTAAAATGCGGATGTATCTACATTTTGCTTGCAATATAAATATAGACTTTTATTTTAATCTGTAAAATTACTTATTACATTATAATGTATTACTGCCCAATTATCAATGTTGTTGAGAGATTTTATGTATTTTTTATTAAGCTTTTATTGAATAATTCTATCATATCTTCAGTATCTTTAGCTATATGAGCTGCATTATATACAATTCTGTTGATAGAGTTAAGTTCATTACCGTATCCTTTCCCAGCCTGAACGGCTGAATAAGCCCTTTTCGAAAGTTTTGTTAATTCATATTTGTCCTGACTGCTAAAACAAATTAAAGGTATCCTTGAAACATAGCCTGAAGTAATCATATTGCTTCTAATTAAAACTCCCCTAACCATATAAGTTACAAGCGAAGAATTTAAATATGCCATCAACCACCATGCTTCCTCATCATCACAAATTATATTAGCATTAACCCCAAAAGCACATTTTTCGGGTAATCTAGCTGCAGTAAACTCAACTCCCATGGATGAACAAGTTATTCCCGGCTTGAATATCATTTCCTTATTTCTAACTATAAAATTATCTATTTGATCAGATAATTTTAAAAAATCTTTATGTATATAAATAAAATTATTAGCTAAGAAACGATTTTTGGCTGGATTTTTATAAAAGGGTACCGTATAAGGATCCTCTTTTTTGCTAGAAAGATATTTTTTATCATTACCGGTGGATATACCGCTAACACAAGCATATCTATCTCCTAACCTGACATTATTAAAAATAGTTTTTATTTCATCTGGACACTCTAAAATAAATTCATAATTGTCTTCTAAATTTTTCAAAATTATAGCTTCTAAATCATAACAATTATAGCTTTCTATATTGAGATTCAAAACACTCTTAAATTCACTTATGCTTAACTGTCTATTATTTATTCGAACTTTTTTCTGGTACTCTAACCCTTTCTGCAATAATATAATGCTTGTTCTTACATCTGCTCCTTGTTGAGCGAATAAATCCTTAGGGCACATCGTTATCTCGTGTATAGCACATTGCTTTAATATTTTTTCTCGAAGTTTTTTATGAAATCTAGCTGTAAGAAACGAATCACTAGTTATTATACCAATTACCGCTCCTTTTTTAGCACAATCTATAATAGCCGAAATAAACATACTATACATATTGTGCACTCCAACATCAGAAAATATTTGCATTAACTTTCTCTTATTATCTTTAATATAATTTACTTCATGGCAATTGTAGGGCGGATTAGCAATGTAGTAATCATATCCCAACGGAAGCTGGTTTTCTGTTTTTAATTCAGAATAATAATCAATAAAATCTTTAGTTTTAAAGTCTATATTATAATTCTTTTTATATTTTATAATATCAAAACCTTGTATCTGTAATTTTTTACTTATGAAGGTATTCAGTAACTCCTCTTTCCCACAGCAGGGATCTAGCACGCTAGTGCCTTTCGGGTTTATCTCAAGCATTCTTTTAGTAATGTACGCTGCAACAAATTCCGGTGTTCTGTAATAACCTATCTCTCGCCTATCTATTAAACGCTGCTGATAATCAATTTCTTTTTCAAAAAGCAACTTTTTCCCTCTGCCCATATTTCTATCCTCTCTAGTTGATACTACATATATAATTATAAAATTAATTTTAGACTATTTCAAATATGACAGATTAGAAAAATATAAACCTCCCCTATAACTAGAGAAGGTTTACAAAAATAGTATTTTACAGATTTTATTATCTATTCATAAATTTAAATATTTTTATTTATTTTGCTGCGCCTAATTGCATCCAAGCCTTTTCAATCTCTCTAACTGCCTGATCTCTTGTTTTGGCTTTTGATATATAAGCCTGCATAATTTCACCAAATTTCTGATGGAAACTATCCAAAGAGTAATTAATAGCTACATCTCCTACTTTCTGTGTCTTAGTGATCTGCTGCATTGCTTTAGGTATCTGAAGATTTGGCATTTTTGCATCTTTTATTGGAGGTATTACCTTAGCTGTCTCTGAGAACCAACTCTTACCATAGTCAGAAGTATATAGCCAGTTAAATAATGCCTTTGTTTCATTAAGTACCTTAGACTTATTATAGATTCTTAACGCCTGATCAGCACCTGCTATTATCTGAGATTGCTTTGGGTTATTACTTACAGGATAGCCTATTATGCCTATTTTAATATTAGGATTTATCTTTAGTATTCCTTCTTCTGCCCATGCACCCTGTCCAGTCATCATAGCAACTTTTTCACTAGCAAAAGCGGACACTTCAGCATTATAATCTGACTCAAGAGGTTTAGCTGTACCATACTTTAATGATAGATCTATGAAATCAAAGAAATTATCATATAATAATGGATGATCCTCAAACTTAGTCTTTCCTGCGATAAATTTATCAACTAATTTCGAAACATCTGGTGTATCTGCATCCATATAATGTTGGAATATATGTTTAAATACCCACCACTCTTTATATCCATTAGTAAATGGAGTTATACCTGCTGATTGTAGTTTCTTACAAGCAGCCTCTAGCTCGCTTACAGTTGTAGGTGGTTTAGTAATACCTGCTTTTTCAAACAAATCCTTGTTGTAAATTAGTGCAAAGACATTAGCTTTCAGAGGTAATCCTAGAACTTTTCCATTATACGACATATTTGTACGTACAGCATCAGTCATAGCTTTTGCGAGAGGTTCATTTGATAAATCAGCTGAATACTCTGCATATGATTTAATTTCTCCGCCTGCAGTTGAGGAAAAAACATCAGGTATGTTATTAGAAGCAATTTTTGCCTTAAGTAATGTAGGATAATCTGCCTGAGTAATTTCCAGGTCTATTTTTACATTAGGCTTAACCTTCTTATACTGATCTATATACGCATTAATAGCATCAGTATATTCTGGTGAGTTTTGAAAACATGTTATTGTTACTGATTTTTTGTTATTTGTTGTTTGCTTCGTATTGTTAGTAGTTTTCTTGCCGCAGCCCACAAGTATAGAACTAGCTATTGAGAGCGAAGCAATGGCAGCAATAACTCCTAAACTTTTCTTTTTCATAATTTGTTTCCCCCTAATTCATTATTTTTCATATGTCTATTGTAGAAATTTATGGGTTTAAAATAAATGTATATAAGTTAACTCTTAGAGGTAAAAAAGTATACTTATAAAACGATTTCATATAAATATTATTCCACTTTTAATTTATTCTATTCTAAATATTGAAAGTAATAATTTTATTTTTCCTCTAAATTATGCATTCTTTTTTCTATGAGCATATTTCTGTAGGCTGACGGTGAGATACCAAAGTATCGCCTAAAAGCCTTGCTGAAATAGTTATTGTCTCTATACCCAATTATTTTAGATATACTTTGTATCTTAACATCCAAATCTCCTAGAAGTTCTTGGGCTTTCTCCATTCTAATCTTCTGAACATATTCATAAATTCCATATCCGAATTCCTGTTTAAATAGTTTCATCAAGTATTCTCTGCTGAGATAATATTTTTCTGTAAACATTGATACCTTTATATCTTCATAATAATTATTATCAATATATTTCTTGATATCCTGAATGTTGAAAGTCTGATTGCTTCTTATATTTTGCCTAATCTTCTGATACATATATTCTGAAATTCTATAGAGCAACGTTTCAAATTCAGAAAAATTTGTATAATCTAATTCATCAAATTTCGACTCGATAGAATTGCTTGTATTTTCATCGTGATCCTTATTTTCATCAGTAAATTCGTGAAAAATATTTTTCATTATAAAAATAAGTTCATCAATAATCCTATCTGCATTATTTATACTAAGATATTCAGCTTTCTTTATTTCAGTAAGGAATTTTTCAAGTTCATTTTTAATGTATCTATAGCTTCCATTTTCAACAGCACTTTTTATAATGTTTATTATATTCATAAGCGTATAATTATATCGCTGCCTTTTTTTATCTTCGCTGCGGCATATAATTTCAGCAGGATTAATAATATTATATGAATCTAAAATATTTTTAGCAGATTTATATGCATCTCCAAGTTTAAGACTAGTCGAATATATATCTCCTATCGCTGCTACACTTATTATATTTAGAACTTCCTTAAGCTTTCTTACTACTTTGCTAATTGAATCATAGGCTATTTGCACTATTTCATCATTATATATATCTGAATACGTCACAATTACTATTTCTCTTTCAAATTTAGGATTTCTAAAGCCAAAACACTTAAGCCTATCAAAATAAAATTCCTGCACCACATTGTTTATAGCAAAATTTAGTAGATCTATGTTATTATTAAAATGCTGAGCCTTTTTAACATATTCTAGGTTTCCTATCCTCAATATAGTGATCCCATAATAGTTACTTTCATGTGCATTTATTATTTTCTTGTATAACTCCAGTTCCTCTTCACTATAATTGCCCTCAATAATCGACATAAACACCTTTTCTCTTACCACTGGTATAGATACATTAAGAGCTATATTATTTTCTATAATTTTATCCTTACTCTTTTCTCTAGAGGCTATTACATCTACAGCAGACTTCAATGCATTGTTGAGCTCATCTCTATTTATTGGCTTCAATAAGTAATCAATCACTTTTGATTTTATTGCCTGCTTAGTAAATGAAAACTCATCATACCCACTGATAACAATACTACTTATGTCCGGATGCTTTTTAGCAATTATTTTTAAAAATTCCGCCCCATTAAGCTCTGGCATTTTCATGTCTACAAGTATAATATCTGGATGTTCATCCTCAACGACTTGTAGTGCTGCTTTGCCATTCTGTGCTTCAATAACTCGGTTTATTCCAAGTTCCTTCCATTTACCAAGAAGCATTATCGCTTCTCTAACGGGTTCTTCATCATCTACAATCAATACCTTGCACATATTTATCCTCCTATTGGAATAAAAATTATAACTTCTGTCGAACCATTGCTGCTTTTTATTTTCATTGACGCTTGTTCACCAAAAATCAATTTTAATCTCATATATAGATTTTTTATTCCTATATGTCTTTTTTGTTTTTCATCCCATATATCATCAAAAGATTCTAGTATTGAATCTAATTTTTCCTTAGAAATACCTCTTCCGTTATCTTTTACAATAATTACTGCCTTCCCATTTTCCCTATATCCTTTTATAACTATAGTCATATTATCTGATGCTTTTTCAAGGGAATGCTTTATGGAGTTTTCCACTAACGTTTGTATTGAAAGTTTTGGAATTTCAACATTTCTTATATCCTCATCAATCTCATATATAATCTGAAGTCTGTCACCGAATCTAGCCTTTTGAAGCATAATATAGTTTTCAACATGCTTAATTTCACTTCTAATATCTACAATATCTCCTCCATTTATGCAGTATCTAAATGTCATCGCCAGTGCATCTATCATCTCACTGACGTCATATAAACCATTTTTCAGCGCCTTAGTTGATATTGCCTGTAGAGCATTATATAAGAAGTGAGGATTTACTTCAGCTTCTAATGCCTTTAATATTGCCCTCTGTTCTACAAGTTTTGCTTTATACTTATCGTTGATCAAGTCATTAATACTTTTTACCATTACATTAAATTGTTTTGATAATTGAGATACCTCATCTTTCCCATACACTTCAGTCTTAACATCAAAATAACCTTCACTGAATCTATCCATATTATAAGATAGTTTTTTAAGAGGTTTTGTAATAGCCTTTGAAGTAAATGCAATAAGAGCTGTAGCAAAAAGCATACAAACAAATCCCATAAACAGTGTTACATTCCGATTAGTTTTAACTGCTCTATACATTTCAGTATACGGAATAAATTTAGCCAATTTCATGTTATTTATCTCAGAATTGCTATATATGACAAGATATTTGCCAGTTTTATTATTCCACACAGTTTTACCCTGATCTATTGAAGTTGTAAAAGTCTTAAATAGTTTAGCTTTTAAGGCTTTATAATAAAACTTTCTGGTGTCAAAATAGAATGGAATATCATCTGAATTTAGAAGTATGATATGCTCTCCATTATTTATAGGTATATCTTTTAGAACTTCTTTTATAGTGTAAGAATTAAAGTAAAACGATATCATAGCTTGTGGTTTTCTAGTAGAAATATTGTTAATGGTTGTATGATATGCCAAAAAATAATCTCCCGGATTTTTACAATACCCTAGATTCTTCTGCAGCAATATAGGCTGAAAAAATGAATTTTCTTTACTGCTAATCGTCGTTTTATACCAGCTTGATCTGGGAATTGTGTTATCATAAGCGATTCTTACTCTTATGTCCTCATTTTGTCTTGTTATATAATAATATTTATGTTTCTTAATTATATATAAATAAATGCCCTCTATATCTCTTCTTGAATAAAACATTTCTCTTAAATATCCTTCCAGATACAATTGTTCATCATAATCTCCTGATTCAGTATTTAGTGCTCGTATTAGGTCCTCATATTTAAATTGCGGCAGTGAAAATTGCCTTACTTCATTGAAATATTTCTCAGTATTCCTATTTACTATTTTTATGATATTTTTATTATTTTCTATATTTCCCTTTACAAGTTCATTTTTAATTATTCTATAGGACAATAATACAACTATTATTATTATGCAAGTAACAACAGAGGTAAAAATAATTATAAGCTTGTTTACTAATTTACTTTCAATTTTATCAGTAATATTTATCAGTGCATCTTTTAACACCCTTTTTATATTCATAGTATCACCTTCTCCCTATATTTTCTCATAATAAGCAGTTCTTATAAATAAAATATAATAAGCAGATAAACAGTATAAAATCATTACACTGTTTATCTGCCCATCTTTTGATTCAAACTTTTTAACCCTTAACAGCTCCAGCAGTAACACCTTTTACAATATGTTTCTGCATAAATATGAAGAATAAAATTGAAGGAAATACTGCTAATACCATTGCTGCCATAGCATACTGCCAATTTGTTATATATTGCCCTACAAACGTATAAGCAGCTAAAGTTAACGTTTGTGTAGCTTTTGTCGCATTTACCATTAATAAAGGAAGTAAAAAGTCGTTCCATATCCACATTACATCTATTACTACTATGGTACTTGTTACTGGTTTTAGCAGTGGGAAAATTATTGAAAAGAACGTTCTAAAACTCGATGCTCCATCAACCACAGCACTTTCATCTATTTCTTTTGGTATTGTTTTTACAAAACCATGATATATAAATATTGCCATAGGGACTCCAAATCCCCAATATTGTATACCTAGTCCCCACGTGCTATTTGTCAGATGTAATACCTTAAAAAGCTTTAAAACAGTTATCATTATTGTCTGAAAAGGAATCAGCATAGGAGTTATACAAAACAGATACACTAACCAACTGTATTTGGTTTTTGTTCTTGAAAGTTTATAGGATGCGATGGAAGCAAAGAATATTATTCCGATTATGCCTATTGTAGTGATTATTAAATTGTTTAGGAATAATCTAGGATAATTTACAAACTTCCATACATAAGTATAATTCTTTATTTCTAAATGTTTAGGAAGTGCAATTACATTTGCCATTACCTCTGAAAATGATTTCAAAGAATTAAATATCATGAGGATTATTGGATATAGAAACATTATAGCTACTATAACCATAACTATTTCCAACAAAAGCAAGCCGCTTTTCTTCGTTTTCATTATGCTTCAACCTCCCTGCTCTTAAAGAATTTAAGCTGAATTACAGTAACTATCAAAATGATTATGAACATGATAAACGCTTTTGCACTTCCATATCCGTACATATTGTTCTGAAAAGCTTCCTTATATATGTCATAGGTTAAACTGTAGGTTGATCCTCCTGGGCCTCCAGCTGTGAGTGATAGTATAACATCAAATACCTTAATAGAATTTGTAAGGGACATAAATACACAAGTTGTTACAGAAGGTCCTAATAGAGGTAAAACTATCTGAAAGAATCTTCTAAGAGGTCCTGCTCCATCTACTGTAGCGGCTTCAATTAAATCGTATGGTACTGATTGAAGGCCCGCAATATATATAAGTACATAGAACCCAACTGATTGCCATACCGATACTATGACAATTGATGTAAATGCAAGCTTCGGATCGCCAAGCCAGCTAAGTTTAAAAACTCCCCATCCTGTGCTGGCAGCTAATGCAGTGAATCCCTGAGAAAATATGAACTTCCAAATAAATCCTACTATTACTAAACTTAATATATAAGGAATAAAGAAAGCAGCTCTAAGTACATTTCTTAATTTTAACTGTTTATCGAGAATAACTGCTATAAGAAGTGCTAGAACATTTATTAAAATAATGTACAATATACAATATTTTAATGTAAAAAGCCCTGCATTCCTAAAATCGCTGTCTCCGCTAAAAATCTGTTTAAAATTCTTGAAGCCAACAAACTTAGGATTGCTTTGTATTCCGTTCCATTCAGTAAGAGAGTAAAACATACTCATAAGAAATGGAATATAAATTGCCAAGGACACAAGTATCATAGCTGGTAAAACGTATACAATAAACTCAACTTTTTCTGTAGCTTTTTTACCTATTTTAAGCATATTCATCCCACCTAATCTGTTTTTTATAATTTAAAATTGTTTTTAATTTTAATAAATACATGGATTCAATTGTTTAATCATTTAAGTACCATACTTATTATGTGTTAATTATATGTCATGAATACGTTATAAAAAATGTATATACGTAAACAGTTAGTGGTAATAAAGTGAAGTATAGCTTTTATCTTTATTGTATAAATTGTCTTCGTAATCTTGCTTTGTATAATAACATACATATATCAAAATACTAATATTATTTATCAAACATATAAAGAATACCTTTATGCACAAACTATTTAAAAAATTAGGAGGTAATCATAATGAAGTTTTCTGACGGACAATGGCTTCTTAAAGATGATGTTACTTTATATGCTCCTTCTGAAGCTAGAGACATACAAATATCAGATGATACCATGACTGTTTTCGCACCATATAAACAGATAATTCAGAGAGGCGATACGTTAAACGCTCCTCAGTTCACAATCAAGTTTTTTTCACCTGCTAATGATGTGATAGGGGTTAAACTATATCATTTCAGGGATATGGGCTATGGCAACCCGGAGTTTATAATTAATCACAGCAAAGATGTAAATGTAGCTATAGAAAATAATGAAGATTATGCTATATTAACCAGCAATAAGCTCTCAGTAAAAGTATCAAAAAAGACTTGGAAAATAGATTACTGCTATGATGGAAAACACCTTACCGGAAGCAGCTATAAAGATATGGCCTATATAATACGAGATGATAGAAGAACATATGTGAAAGAACAGCTTTCTCTAGATGTTGGTGAGTGTGTTTATGGTCTTGGTGAAAGGTTTTCACATTTTGTAAAGAATGGTCAAGTGGTAGACATTTGGAATAAAGACGGCGGAACTAACAGTGAACAGTCTTATAAAAATATACCTTTCTATATTACAAATAAAAATTATGGAGTATTTGTAAACCACTCTGAATTAGTATCTTTTGAGGTTGCTTCAGAAAAAGTAGAAAGTGTTCAATTTAGCGTTCCAGGTGAATATCTAGAATATTTTGTAATCGGAGGTTCTAACCCCAAAGAAGTGCTGCAAAATTATACTTTATTAACTGGAAAACCCTCTCTTCCTCCTGCATGGTCCTTTGGTCTATGGCTGACTACATCATTTACTACTAATTACGATGAAAAAACTGTAAACAGCTTTATAGATGGTATGTTTGAAAGAGATATCCCTCTTCACGTCTTCCACTTTGACTGTTTTTGGATGAAGGAATTCCAATGGTGCGATTTTGAATGGGATAAAGACGTTTTCCCTGATCCCAAAGGTATGATTCAAAGATTAAAAGCAAAAGGCTTAAAAATATGTGTATGGATAAACTCCTATATTGCTCAAAAATCACCTTTATTTGATGAAGGAATGGAAAAAGGATATTTCCTAAAAAAGCATAATGGAAAGGTTTGGCAGTGGGATTTATGGCAGGCAGGTATGGCCATAGTCGATTTTACTAATCCTGAAGCTTGTGATTGGTATAAAGATAAACTATCCACCCTTATTGACATTGGAGTAGATTGTTTTAAGACAGACTTTGGCGAACGCATTCCAACAGATGTAGTGTACTATGATGGTTCAGATCCAATGAAAATGCATAACTACTATACTTATTTATATAATAAAACAGTTTATGAGCTTCTGAAAGAAAGACTTGGAGAAGACAAAGCTGTGGTATTCGCTCGTTCAGCCACAGTAGGCTCTCAAAAATTCCCCGTACATTGGGGCGGAGATTGTACTGCCACTTATGGCTCTATGGCAGAATCCCTAAGAGGCGGGTTATCCCTGTGTTTATCAGGTTTCGGCTTTTGGAGTCACGATATAAGTGGATTTGAAAGTACCGCCACTCCTGATATTTATAAACGTTGGTGCGCTTTTGGTCTTCTTTCGACCCATAGCAGACTTCACGGCAGCAATTCTTATAGGGTACCTTGGCTTTTCGATGAAGAAGCAGTTGATGTACTTCGCTTCTTTACAAAATTGAAATGCAGCCTTATGCCATATATATTTGCTAAAGCATGCGAAACAGCAGCTACTGGAATACCTGAAATGAGAGCTATGCTACTCGAATTTCCTGAAGATCCTGCCTGTGACTATTTGGATAGACAATATATGCTTGGAGATTCTCTTTTAGTTGCTCCTATATTTAATGAAAACGGAAAGGTATCCTACTACCTGCCTAAAGGCAAATGGACTAATTTTATTAACGGTAAAGTACTTGAGGGTGGTACCTGGTATAGTGAGACTCATGACTATATGAGCATACCACTAATGGTAAAAGAAAATTCTATTATAGCAGTAGGAAACGATGATACAAAACCTGACTATGATTACGCTAAAAATGTAACTTTTCATGTTTTTGAGTTGCAATCTGGTAAAACTGCCACTGCAGAAATACATGATCTTTCTGATAATCTTGAAAACAGCATTACAATAACACGAAATGGTGATGTATTAAAGGTACAGATTTCGAACTCTGCTAAAGCATGGAGTCTTCTTCTTAGAAATGCTGCTAATGCTGATTGCAAAGATGCTATATCGGTAGTATCCGAAGCTAAAGGAGTAAGAATAGTTCCTAAGGACAATATTACAAGATTATCCATAAAAATAAAATAAAAAATGAAATGTTGTGGAACTACAGAAACTTATCCTTTCATTAAGCACTTACAACACAAATTTTATGCAAAATTCCTAAAGAGTAAAAAATGGGAAGCAGGCACAAGAGGCATTTCTCAACCTACAGACATTATATGCTGCTTCCTTATTTAACACACAAATCACAAGGATCTTTCTTTGGTGACTTTGATAGTACACCGCTGATTATTTTTTTGCTTCTTCTCAATGTAGGACAATTCTTATCATAATGATATGACCTTCCACTAACTGTCCAATAAACAATTCTATTATTCTTTATTTTAGTGTTTGTATCTTTTCTGATTTCAGCTTTTGAACCTGTAGATACTCTAGTGCTGCTATTGTCAGCATATTTACCGTAATTATAGCTTCCCGGCTTACGGTTAAAAGTTATTGTATTTCCATTGCTTGTAGCAATTATCGTACGTTGTTCATCCGTTCTATAAAGTTTTATATGTCTTCTTCTAAGCTCGTCCACGGTTTCCTGATGCGGATGGCCATAAATATTTCCCATTCCACAACTTATTACAGCATATTTAGGTTGTACTTTATTTAGAAATTCCTTTCCAGTGGATGTATTGCTTCCGTGATGTCCTACTTTAAGTACATCAGCCTTCAAATCATAACCTTTTCTAATCATAGCTTCTTCGTTACTAATCTGAGCATCCCCAGTAAACAGAAAGCTATTGCTTCCAAAACTGATTTTTGTAACTATTGAATATGTGTTTAAATCACTACTTCTAGCACCTAATGGTCCTAAAACATTAACATTAGCAGCACCAAGTTTAAAGCTGCTGCCTGGTACAGGCGCATTTACCTTTAACCCTTTATTCCTTATGGCAGTTAAAACATCTTCAAAAGTTCTTGTATTGATAGTTACTTTGGGCATGTATATTTTCTTCACTTGAAAATTCTTAATCACTACATCCATCCCGCCAATATGATCTTCATGTGGGTGCGTTCCGATAATGTATTCCAGCCTTTTTATTCCTTGACTTCTTATATAATTTGTTACTAAACTGCCATCCTCATTATTTCCTGCATCAATAAGCATATTGTGCTGACCTTGGCTAATCAGAATGCTGTCACCCTGACCCACATTTATATAATCTACTCTAAGCTTTCCTGCTGTATTAGCAGTTGCAATTCTATTGATGTTTTGTTGCTTAACCTTTAATTGATTTTGATCTGCTGCATTTTTCACGACATTGCTTTTTATATGTCCAGTACCATCAGCTGTACATCCGCTTAGTATCAATAGCAATGCAGATAACAAATATACTATACTTATCTTTAGTCTATGCAAATTTAGTCCTCCTCGAATGTTCGTCTATATATAAATTATCATATTACATTTTGAATTATTATGTCAAAATATATAAAAAGAAATGTTGTGGCACTACAGAGACTGATCCGTAGTGCCACAACATTTCCTATGCCCTTAATATTCACAAAATACTTTTACCATATTACTTCTGTTACCTTAATAAGCAAAAACATTATTTTCTCTAATTAATATAGAAAATTATCTAATTACCCTATTAAGCATAATGATAGCTGCTGAATTCTATATTAGCTATTCTTTAATCCCACTTATTGCCATTGACTCTATTATAAATCTCTGAAAAATAAAGAATAAAATCATTGTAGGCAGCAAAGCAATAACAGATGCAGCCATTATAAGAGCATAGTCTGTCTGTATCGCATAGTAGCTGTTAAACTGAGCTATTACAACTTGAATTGTTAGTTTTGAAGGACTTGTGAGATAAACAGACGGAGCTATATAATCATTCCATATACCATTAAACCATAATATTAGTTGTGTAACTATTGCAGGCTTTATTAATGGCATTATAATCTGCCAATAGATTCTAAAATAACCACATCCATCAACTTTAGCTGCTTCTACAAGGCTATCCGGTACTCCTGATAGACTTTGTCTAAGAAAGAAAATCATGCTCACATTTCCAAATAGCGCTGGAACTATAAGCGGCAATAATGTATCTACCCATCCAACTTTTGAAAATAGCACATATTGCGGTAACATTATAACAGGAAAAGGTATCATCATTGTAGACAAAATAGCTAGATATATACCTTCTTTATGTCTGAAACGCATCTTTGAAAACGCAAATGCCGCTAATGAAGAAGTGAAAGTTCCACCTAACAGCACAAATACCTCAATAATTCCTGTATTTAAGAAACCATGTAAAAAGTCACCATTAGTTAAAGCCTCAGCATATTTACCCAAAACTAAAGGATGCGGTATCCATACAGGGGGGATTGCAAAGACTTGCTCTATGGACTTAAAAGATGTTGATATCATAAAAAGTAACGGAACTATCATAATGATTGCTACTAATGCAACAATTATGAATACTATAATATTAGTAATCCTTTCACGGTTTCTCATTGATATTGTATAATTTTTTACCATGTCTTCTCCCCTCCTTAATTCATTGTATTAACCCATTTATCTTGGAATTTAAAATTAATTATCGTGACTATCAATATTACAAATCCTAGTATCCATGCAACTGCAGATGCATAACCCATCTGATAATCTTTAAAGGCCTTATTAAATAAGTAAAATACCGTAGTTGCAGAACTATAATTAGTTCCTCCATCATTTGTCATAATTGTAATAGGTATATAAAGTTGAAAACCGCCTATCAAATTAGTTACTAGCAAATAAAAACTAGTTGGAGTTATAAGCGGGACAGTTATATGTCTGAATTTATGCCAAGCATTGGCTCCATCGATTGCGGCAGCTTCATAGTAAACTGAAGAGATGCCTTGAAGTCCTGCAAGATATAGTACTATAGTATTTCCTAAACCTTGCCAAACAAACATGCCTATAAGTGCCGGCTTTACTGTACTAGGATCGCTTAACCAAGCCGGTCCTTTTATTCCTAAAACACTTAAAAATCCATTAATTAATCCATAATCTGAATTGTAAACCCAGGACCATAGAATAGATACTGCTACAGCAGAAGAAACAACAGGTATATAATATATAGTTCTGAACACTCTCACTCCAGGTATCTTTCTATTCAAAGCCATAGCAAGTAACAATCCCAGTATCATTCCTATAGGAATACCTATGAAGTAGAAAATTGTATTGAAAAGTGATTTCCAGAAATTTGCATCATTAAATAGATTAATATAGTTCTTAATACCAATAAAGCTCATCTTACCAATTCCAGACCAATCAGTGAAACTAGCGCCTACCGAAAAAATCATTGGTCCCAACATAAACACTAAAAATTGCAATATTGGAGCAGCTATAAAAAGATACGCAATCCTCTCTTCCTTTCTGAACATATTATACTTTTTTTTCTTTTTATTCTGTATAATAGGTTCCTTAACTATGTCGACAGTTTCCACATTATCACTCCTTATAAAACAAATCACATGTCTTAATTGCTATATTTCATTTATTTAATATGTATGTACCTAAGTACATACATATTAAATATTGAAGTTTTACTTTTGCGATTGCTGTTTTGCAAGCTGATTTGCTGCATCTAATTTCTGCTGCATTTTAGGCTGCTCTTTAGCAATGAAATCACTCACAGTTTGTTTTCCATTGAGTACTTGTGGAAGCGCATTCTGGAACTCAGTCCACCACTCAGAATTATAGGTATAATCTGTAGGACCAGATCTTCCTGTTTTCTCCAAATAGTTAAACATTACTTGAATATTCTTTTTAGGTTTAAGATTCTTAATGTAGTCACCTTTTGCATACTCTACGTTATTAGGAAGTTGAATATTAGCATCCGATAATTCAACGCTTGTTTGTTTATCTGTAGAAAGATATGAGATAAATTTTACAGCTTCATTCTTATTTGGACTTGTGTTGCTTACAGAAAATCCCAAAGATCCTGTCCAAGTATATGAAGTATTAGTCTTAGGACTTACCGGCCATGGAATTAAATCATAGTCAAATTTCTTTAGATTATTGAAGGTTGCCATATCCCAGTTACCACAAGCAAAGAAGCCAAGCTGTCCCTGTAACCAACGCTGATAATAAGCTAATGATTTAGCTTCTGTGGCGCTAGGAGTTACCTTGTATTTAACTGTCAGATCTGTGAAATACTGAAGTGCCTCTTGAAACTCCGGAGTATTTATGGTAACTTTTGTACCATCCTTATTTAAGAAATCAGCACCATTTGTCCAAATGAATGGCTCTATGGAATAATTAGGATCGAACCCTGCTCCCCACTGATCTTTCTTACTATCCCCATTTGTATCCTTAGTCAGTTTTTGGCATATCTGAAGGAATTCATCCCAAGTATATGGTTTATTTGGGTCTGGATCAGCAATTCCATTTTTCTTAAACATTGTCTTATTATATGCAAATCCAAATGCACTTATATCCTTAGGGAGTGCATATAATGTTCCTTGTCCTACTTTCGTACCGTCATACTTGTATCTTTCCAATGCTTGAGACCATATTGATGCGGTATCTATGTTTAGCTTTTTTACGTAACTATCTAGTGGAAGCAATTCCTTTGCATTGACATATGCTCTTAAATCTCCTGCTCCAGTATAGAATATATCAGGTACTTTCTTAGAAGCAAAAAGTGCTTTCATTTTAGTAGCATAAACTGTTCCATCTACTATATTCCAATTTATTTTAACTTTTGGATGTTTCTGCATGTATTCTTTCGCAAGCTTCAAATATACTTTTTTCTCCTGAGGTTGAGCGTAAGTGAACACTGAAAGTGTTACCTTTCCATCTTTAGATGCAGCTTTCTTACTACATCCTGCTAGTACGGATGCAGTGAGAGCAGCTGATAGAACTAAAACTATAAGTTTACATAAATGCCTTTTTCTTTTTACCATAGGTAATTTCCCCCTCTAATATATTTTTTAATTTATAAAATACAAATTGTATCTATAAATTAGTACCTATTCCAAAAATTTTTATTAGAAATTAAATTACTCTATATAAATTCATTAAAGTTGCATAAACACTTGCAAGAAAGTAGATAATATAAACCAAAATATACACCAGCTAAAAAGAAATGACTGTTACTTAAAATATAGATTTTGAATCAATTTATAAATGTATATATCATATCGTGTAT
>NZ_MZGV01000042.1 GCF_002029235.1 Clostridium oryzae | reverse complement strand
AGGTAATATTATGACAGATGAAGAAATAGATTTGGAAAGAAAAGTAAAAAAAGACTCAAATAAACTTAATAAACATCAAGATGAGATAGATAAACAGATAGACACAATGCTTGCTTTTGGCTCTCTTAATTTAGGACTGAATAACCTAAACGATGATGATTATTCAGATAAAAGAATAAAAGAAGATTTAAAAAAATAGGACTATAATGATACTATTAAGAATTTAATAATTCTAATAAAAAACTAAAAAATATTGTTGCTTATTATATCGTAATATCGTAATATATAAATATATAATAAATACACGTTTTGAAAAGAGGTATCTTTATGGAGAAAGACTTTATGAAATACAATGAGAAAGCTGAACTTCTCAAAGTGTTAGCTCATCCTGTCAGGTTATGTATAGTTAAAGGTTTATTAGAAACAGGTGAATGTAATGTTACTCACATGCAAAATTGCCTTGAAATACCTCAATCTACATTATCTCAACACATACAAAAACTAAGGACAGCAGGAATCATAGAAGGCAGGCGCAATGGTCTAGAAATAAATTATAGAATTTCAAATCCACTAGTTATAGATTTAATAAAAGCTTTATTTTAAGTTTCTAGGGATTTATTTAAAAGCAGCTTGCATTTACTGACACTGACAACCTAAAAATATACAAAGAATGGAGAAATATATATGAGCAAAAAAATATTAGTTGTCGGCGGAGTCGCTGGCGGAGCATCTACTGTTGCAAGGCTTAGAAGATTAGATGAAAGTGCACAGATAATAATGTTTGAAAAAGGTGAATATATATCTTTTGCAAATTGCGGCTTACCTTATTATATAGGTGAAACAATTAAAGAAAGACAAAAGCTCCTGGTTCAAACCCCTGAAAGCATGTGTAACAGATTTAATGTAGATATAAGAATTAATAGCGAAGTCGTGGGTGTGGATTCAGACAAAAAAGTCGTAAGGGTAAAAAGTAAAAACAACGGAAGTTATGAGGAAAGCTACGATTATTTAGTGCTGTCTCCAGGTGCAAAAGCTATTAGACCAAATATTGAAAGCATAGATAGCAGCAGAATTTTTACATTAAGAAACATACCAGATACAGATAACATAAAAGCATTAGTTGACAAAAGCAACATCACTAGTGCTGTTGTGATTGGCGGCGGGTATGTAGGCATTGAAATGGCTGAAAACTTAAAGGAAAGAGGACTTCAGGTTACATTAGTTGAAGCCGCACCGCATATCCTCGCTCCTTTTGATTCAGACATGGTAGTTTCAGCAGAAAAAGAACTTGTTGATAACGGAATTGATTTAATACTAAACGACGGAGTAAATCATTTTAATGATACTAATAATGCTATTGAAGTTACTCTAAACAGCAATACAAAAATCACTTCTGATTTAGTAATTTTAGCTATAGGCGTTACTCCTGACACAGACTTTCTAAAAGACAGCGGGATACAGCTTGGAGCTAAAGGACATATATTAGTTAACAGCAAAATGCAGACAAATATTGGAAATATATATGCTGTTGGTGATGCTATTGAAGTAACTGATTTTGTAAACAAACAAAATACAGCAATACCTTTAGCTGGTCCAGCAAATAAACAAGGAAGGATAGCTGCAGATAATATAGCAGGCTTAAATTCAATCTATAAAGGAACTCAGGGTACTGCAATAATTAAAGTTTTTAGTTTAACAGCTGCTAGTACAGGAAATAATGAAAGGACTTTAAAAAGATTAAATATTCCTTACAAAGTTATCCATATACATCCTGTTTCTCATGCATCCTATTATCCTGATGCTCACCCGTTAACCTTAAAACTAATATTTAATGATGAAGAAAAAATTCTAGGTGCTCAAGCTATTGGTTATGATGGTGTTGATAAAAGAATTGATGTCATCGCTGCAACAATGAGACTTGGTGGTACTGTTTCAGATTTAACAGAACTTGAGTTATGCTATGCACCGCCCTTCTCTTCAGCAAAAGACCCAGTAAATATGGCTGGTTTTGTAGCAGAAAATGTACTCTCTGGTAAGATGGATGTAATTACACCAGAAGATTTTTCAGTTTATGATAAAGACAATACCGTCCTTTTAGATGTACGTTCAGAGATAGAATTTAACAACGGACACCTTGAAGGAGCTTTAAATATACCTGTAGATAGCTTAAGAGAAAGACTTGGCGAACTGGATAAAAACAAAGAGATCATTGAATACTGCCAGGTTGGACTTAGAGGCTATATTGCTTCGAGAATACTATCCCAGCATGGATATAAGGTCAAAAATATAACTGGAGGATACAAAAGTGCTTCTATGTTAGACTTCATTCCCAAAAAAGCAGATAAAAATACTTATAATTTGAAAAAACAAGTTTTAGATCAGGATACACAGGTTATAAGATCAGAAGTGGCAGTAGATAAACTAGGCTTTGATAAAAGTCTCGATGCCTGCGGACTTTGCTGTCCAGGTCCACTTATGCAAGTTAAAGCCTCCATAGATGATTTATCTGCTGGGCAGGTTCTTAAAGTTACTGCGTCTGATCCCGGCTTTTATGAAGATATAAAAGCTTGGTGCAAAAGAACCAGTAATAAACTTGTTGATTTAAATAAAGACAAAGGTAATATTACAGCATTCATAAAAAAAGGCAGCAGCGAAAACAAACCTGAGCATCATAGTAAGGATATTTCACCTGCTAAAGACAACAAAACATTAGTTGTATTTAGTGGTGATTTAGATAAGGCAATAGCTTCATTTATTATAGCTAATGGAGCTGCATCAATGGGTAAAAAAGTAACTATGTTCTTTACATTTTGGGGATTAAATATCCTAAGAAAGCATGAAAAAGTATCTATAAAGAAAAGCTTTATGGATTCGATGTTTGGCCTTATGATGCCTAGAGGCAGTAGAAGACTAAAGTTGTCTAACATGAACATGATAGGCATGGGACCTAAAATGATAAGAAAGGTTATGAAAAACAAAAATATAAGTTCACTGGAAGATCTAATCAAATCGGCTTTAGATAGCGGTATAGAAATAGTTGCTTGTCAAATGTCTATGGATGTTATGGGTCTTAGCAAAGAGGAGCTCATTGATGGAATAAAAATAGGCGGCGTTGGTTACTATTTAGGTGAAGCTGAAGATTCAAATGTTAATTTATTTATTTAACTTCAAATGTCACGTGCCTGGCACGTGACATTCTTCAAAATATTCTCCAAATTTATTATATTACTATTTTTTAATTGTCAAATAGTAATTTATTGAATAAAATGATAAAATTGTATATATAAATATTGACTATTGAAAATATTGAGGTGGATGATGAAACAGAAAATAAAAGTTTCTTTATTAGTTATACTAGTTTTAACAATTTCTATTATAGCCTTTCTATTCATAAGATTGAATGCAGTTTACACTGAAATTATTAAAATTAACTGGAATATTAAGCTCCCGATGCCATATAAACAGATATATTCAATAGATAGCGGGCCAAGTTTTCATGGTGATGGAGAGCGATATCACATATTTAAATATAAGAATGAAGTTAAATTAAGCCGCTCTGTAGATTGGTATGATGACAAAAATAAATCAGTTGAAGCATCAGCAAAAAAGGTACTTCTTACACTTGGTGTTTCGAAGTATCATGCTCCTAACTTTAAACATAATTATAAATACTTCGTAAAATATAAAAATAAAAACTCAAAAATGTATCTAATATTTGATATAGATACAAGAAAACTTTATGTAATAGAAAATATAATATAAAAAAATCGGCAAAACCAAGTGCCGATTCCGGATGGGGACCTATGTCCCCCTGCGGCGTCCGCTACGCTCCCTGACACCCCCCCTTTACTGAGGCGGGAAGTGCCTTCCCTGCACCCATCTTTTTTACTCTTTAGGAGTGTATATTGACATTTGCTAAAAGTTATCCACAATTGGCAAAATACATAAATTCCTAAAGAGTAAAAAAGGAAATGTTGTGGCACTACGGAGATTGATCCGTTCATTAAGCACTTGTAACACAAATTTTATGCAAATTTCCTAATTAGGGCAACTCGGCTACGCCTCAAACACTGCCCTAATCTTAACGTAAATTTGCATAAAATTTGCTGACAATTGCTAAATTCACTCTATATCTCCTTCGTGCCACAACATTTCCTATGCCCTAACTCTTAATATTCACAAAATGCTTTTATTATATTCCTTCTATTGCCTTCCTTTCTTAATTCACTAATTTCAAAATATATTACCGTCTCATTTTAACTTCTTCGTAAACACGCTGTACCGTTTTTTTATTTAATGCCCATCTTTCTTGCTATTTAGGGATATAACCTGATTTTAATGAAGAGTTATCCACAATTGCAAAAATGATAAATTCCTAGGGACTAAAAAATGGTTACACCCTATGCCAACTCTATGTATTTACAAAGTATTATTTTCTATATTACTTCTTCAAAATTTTTCTTGTTTATTTATTAGTATTTTCTTATGAGCTATCTTCATATTACTTCGTATATTATATAGTTATATCCTTTCAACAACACATACAATTTATTCATACACAGTTAAAAGTTATCCACAGTTCCCAAAAAACATAATTTCCTAAAGAGAAATAAAAGACACGTCTTAATGATTTGCATCAAAAGACGTGTCCTGTGATTTATAAAAACAGATAAATTATCTACTATTTATTCATAGCCTCTTCAACAGCAACTGCAACTGCAACAGAAGCACCAACCATTGGGTTGTTACCCATTCCGATTAATCCCATCATTTCAACGTGAGCTGGAACTGATGAAGAACCTGCGAACTGAGCATCTGAATGCATTCTTCCCATAGTATCAGTCATACCATAAGAAGCTGGACCTGCAGCCATGTTATCTGGATGAAGAGTTCTTCCAGTACCACCACCGGATGCAACTGAGAAATATTTCTTACCCTTCTCAACACATTCCTTCTTATATGTACCTGCAACTGGATGCTGGAATCTTGTTGGGTTTGTTGAGTTACCAGTTATTGATACATCAACACCCTCACTGTGCATTATAGCAACACCTTCTCTAACATCATCAGCGCCGTAGCATCTAACTTTTGCTCTTTCTCCATCGGAGTAAGCAGTTTCTTTAACTATGTTAAGTTTTCCAGTATAGTAGTCAAACTTAGTTTGAACATAAGTAAAACCATTGATTCTGGATATTATCATAGCAGCATCTTTTCCAAGACCGTTAAGTATTACCTTTAATGGCTCTTTTCTTACTTTATTAGCTGATTTAGCAAGTCCAATTGCACCTTCTGCAGCAGCGAAAGATTCATGTCCTGCTAGGAATGCGAAACACTTAGTTTCCTCTCTTAAAAGCATTGCAGCTAGATTTCCGTGTCCTAATCCAACTTTTCTGTCATCTGCAACAGATCCTGGAATACAGAAAGCTTGAAGGCCTTCTCCGATTGCTTCTGCAGCATCAGCAGCTTTCTTACAGCCCTTCTTTATTGCTATAGCAGCACCTACTGTGTAAGCCCAAGCTGCATTTTCGAAACATATTGGCTGTATTCCTTTTGTGATATTATAAGCATCTACGCCCTTCTCATCACATACTTTTTTTGCTTCTTCTAATGAATTAATACCGTATTTCTTTAATACAGGTAGAATTTGGTCTATTCTTCTTTCATAACTTTCAAATAATGCCATTTAAGCTCATCCTCCTTCTCTTATTCATGTCTAGGGTCTATGTATTTTGCAGCCCCAGCAAATCTTCCGTATGTACCAGTAGCTTTTTGTAAAGCCTCATTAGCATCCATACCTTTTTTGATCATGTCCATCATTTTGCCGGTATGTATAAATTCATATCCTATTACCTCATTATTACTATCTAAAGCTATAGTCTTTACATAACCTTCTGCCATTTCAAGGTATCTAGTTCCCTTAGCCTTAGTTCCATACATTGTACCAACCTGACTTCTAAGTCCTTTTCCAAGATCCTCAAGTCCAGCTCCTATAGGTAGTCCACCTTCTGAGAATGCAGTCTGAGTTCTTCCGTATACTATCTGAAGGAATAATTCTCTCATAGCTGTATTTATAGCATCGCATACAAGATCAGTATTTAATGCTTCTAATATTGTTTTTCCAGGAAGTATTTCTGAAGCCATTGCTGCAGAATGAGTCATTCCTGAACATCCAATTGTCTCAACTAATGCTTCTTCAATTACCCCGTCTTTTACGTTTAGAGTAAGTTTACAAGCACCCTGCTGAGGAGCACACCAACCTATACCATGTGTTAATCCAGAAATATCTTTAATTTCTTTAGCTTGTACCCATTTTCCTTCTTCAGGAATTGGTGCTGGTCCATGATTAGGTCCTTTTGCTACACATATCATGTTCTCAACTTCTTGTGAATAAATCATTTTATTATCTCCTTCCCACTTCATCTAATGACAAAAATTAAACTACTTTCTGTAATGTTGGTTCTTTTCTGACCCACCGGGTCATAAAGTAGTTTTACAAAGTCTATTTTAGCAAATATACGATAAACTAACAACATAAATTAAAAATAATTTTTTTAAATTTAATTGACAGAAATAAATTCCTGTGATAAGATAATTTTGTTCGCGGCGAAAGACACTAACACTGAGTAAGCCGATGTGGCGGAATGGCAGACGCACATGACTCAAAATCATGCGGGAAACCATGTGGGTTCGAGTCCCACCATCGGCATAAAATAGAAAGGTCACCAGGCTAGTTTTATAACATGTCTGGTGATTTTTTATGCGTAAAATAAGGGGTGAGTGACCTCTGTCGGCTGAAAAATGCCTCCGCTGGTCACTCATCCCTTTAACCAACTCTATGTATTCATATAGTACTATTTTCCATATCGCTTCTTCCAAATTATTTCTCTTGCTGGGTTGTAAATCTGAGTCAGTTTATTATAATTTAAAATATAATATGACCGATTTGGTCAGAATGGAGAGTAAAATGAATGAAAGTTTCTATTCACTGACAGAGGAAAAACAAAACAGAATTATAAACTCGGCAATGAAAATTTTTTCGCAAAGCCCCTATCGTAAAGCTTCTACTGATGATATTGCTGCGATGGCCGGTATATCTAAAGGATCATTATTCTATCATTTTAAAAATAAAAAGGAATTATATTGCTACTTATACGAATATAGCTGCAAAAAAATATATGCCGAAATTGATAAAAATCACGCTTTAGAAGAAACAGACTTTTTTCAGCGAAATATAAAAATAGTACAAGCAAGAGTAGCTGTAATGATAGAATACCCTTTCATTTTTGATTTTGCTCTACGAGCATATTATGAGACAGATAATCAAATTATAGAGGCTATAAAATTTATTAACCAAGGCATTTTAAAAGATGCATATGTTAAACTTAATAAAAATATTGATATAAGTAAATTCAAAAATAGGCAAGATATTAATAGAGCTATTAAAATGTTAGTTTGGATTGGAGAAGGACTAATAAAAGAAAAGAGATGCCAAGGAAAAATAGCTGCAAAAGAACTTGAAAGTGAAGTTTACGAGTATATAAATATATTAAAAACAGGATTTTACAAAGAATAATTTTTATAGGAAGGCGTTCATATGGAAAAGATTAAAATGAAATATAAATCCTATGTAGTTACAGTTTATCATAAACAAGGATGTAACAGTAAAAAGTTAGTTTTTCTACACGGTGGAGGATTAGACAGCGCTCTTTTGTCATGGAAAGAAGTAATCGAACTAATGGGAAGTGAATATGATATCTATGCGATAGACTTGCTTGGCTATGGTGAAAGTGATAAACCTGATATTACATACTCTATACCAATGTACGTAGAACTTTTACATGATATACTTCAGCAGCTGAATATTGAAAGAACTTATCTAGCAGGGCTTTCAATGGGTGGCGGAACTAGTATAGGCTTTTCGTTGAAATATCCTGAAATGGTAGATAAACTTGTGTTGGTTGACTCGCTGGGACTATACGAAAGAATGCCATTTCATACAATTTGCAGATGGTTTGTAAATTCATCACTCAATTCTAAGTCGTATCAATGGTTTGCAAAAAGTAAAAAACTAATTAAATGGTCAATAGGTTCATCCTTAATTGACAATAAAGAAAAAATTACTGATGCTCTAGTTTCTGAGCTATATGACCTTGTTCAAGCACCTGGTTGCAGCAAAGCTTGGGAATCTTTTCAACGATATGAATTAGGAAAGGAAAATTTAACTTCAGATTTAGCTCCCCATTTAAGTGAACTAAAAATGCCAGTTCTAATCGTTAATGGAGAAAAAGATTCCTTAGTTCCTGCTAAATCTGCTATAGCAGCAAGTAGAGCCATTGCAAACTGTCAACTTTATATAATGAAAGGATGCAAGCACTGGGCACAGAAAGAGAAGCCAGATGAATTTGTCAATATACTAAAAGCCTTCTTGTAAAACTGTAAAAAAATAGAGTAGTCACAAGGCTACTCCATCTAATTTATAAATCTATAGTAATGCTTTAAAACTTTTTGATAATTTCAAATTCTTTAATGGGATTTTCACTTCCTGTATCCCTGCTGCATATGGTCCTATTTCGTATTGCTGAAAAATAAGTACAAGTTTCCCATCTTTAATATAAAATTGTCTATTCTTTGTTACATCCTTTATAGATTTTGCTGCATCTTCGAAAACCATATCCGGATTCTTTTTTACATAATCTTTGACTGCCTTTTTTAATGTTGTTTTATAATCAAAACCCTTTTGGAAAATTGAAGATAGCGAAATAAGCTTTCCAGTACTTAAATCATGATTAATTCCTCTTCTATCAGTAGATCCATGTGCTCCGCCCATATAACTATAATAATCTGCTGTAAAACTAAGCAACTTATTTGTTTTTTCTTTAACAGAATAGCCGGTATACGCACCATATTTATTCCAATTTTTCTGACCATCTTTTATAAGAGCAGTTATATCTTTTTTAGCCTGTTTATGCATAGCTTCCTTAAAATTAACCATGCTATTTTTTATTTTGCTGTTTATTTTATTTTCCACTTTTTTATTTTTGATCCCGCTAAAAACCGGTATTTCTAGTTTTGATTCAATATATTTGTCACTGTACTTAATAGTTTTTGTAGTTACTTTTATATTATTAGCTTTACTTTGTACAGTTGATACCTTAATAACTGGTTTAACAGCAGCATAGGCTGTAGTATTATTAATTCCTATGCCTAGCGATACAGCTGTTACTTGAAAAGCGATAATTGCAGTAGATACTTTTGTTAATTTCATTTTCATAAAGTTTCCCCCTAATTTAGTAATTTATATCACAAAATGATTATACTTGAATATTATCATTTTGTGATTACAAGATGGTTACATTTTCAATAATATTTTAGCTATTGTCTTTATGATACAGCTTCTCTATTACCCCATTTTCCACATCTGTCTCCTAATGTTCCTATAAGCTTGCTATTATCCATAATCTCTGCAACCTCACATCTATTGCTGCAGCCACTGCACTCAAAGCTTTTTGTTTCAAATTCTCTGTCAGCTATAGAAAATCCTTTAAAATTTGTCTTACCTCTTATATCTGTTGCTTCTTTAGCCAGCATTGCTGCACCTATAGCACCCATGACATTATAATTTTGAGGAATTTCAACACTTACACCAAGATTCTCTTCAAAAGCTCTCTTCATTCCCTTATTAGCCGCAACTCCTCCTTGAAAGAAAATTTTACTTTGTATGTCCTTTCCTTTTGCTACATTACTAAGATAATTTCTAACCAGTGCATCGCATAGACCTCTTATTATATCGCAATCATTGTATCCCATCTGTTGTTTATGTATCATATCAGATTCTGCAAATACTGCACATCTTCCAGCAATTCTTAGATGCATCTCTGACTTTAAAGCATAATCTCCGAACTTCTCTATAGCTATGCCAAGTCTTTCAGCCTGCCTGTCAAGAAATGAACCCGTTCCGGCAGCACAAACTGTATTCATAGCAAAATCTGTTACTATGCCTTCTCTAAGAAGAATTATCTTTGAGTCCTGTCCTCCTATTTCTATTATAGTTCGAATATCTTTATCTAAGTGTAAAGCTGCTACCGCATGAGCTGTTATTTCATTTTTTACGGCATCTCCGCCTATAATATATGATGATATGGTTCTTCCGCTTCCAGTAGTACCTACTCCTTTTATTTCCTTATCATTATATTTATCCTTAAGCATTCCAAAGCCTTCCTGAATAGCTTTAATTGGTTTCCCCATAGTTCTCAAATATAATTTGTCAACAACATTTATATTTTCATCAACTATAACTATATCAGTACTCACTGAACCTACATCTACACCTATATAATACATCTTCTCTTTCTCCTTTCTAATAAATCTACAAATGCTTCAATTCTTGTAATATAACCAGCCTCACCTGTCAATTCATCAACTATAAGTGACATTATTGGGAAATTTCTATCTTTAGATATATTGGGGAGTACCGATTTTGAAACTATTTCTGGCATACAGCCAAACGGAAACACTTGAATAGCACCATCAAGTCCTTTTGTACTGGCAATAACTGCTTCACCTATACATTCTTTTCCGTGCCCGCCTATATAGTACGGCATATACTCTTTTGAATACTTTTTTATTTTTAGTGAGTCAAGCTTAACTGCTTTCAAAAAAGTATTTTTTACCCACCAGCTTGGGTATAACATTTTATATGTACTTACTCCTAAATCCATAAGCTTATCTTCCAAAAATAGATTACTGTAAGGTTCTATTATTGTATATATTTCACCAATAACAGCTATTTTAACAGGATTTCTAGTTTTATCGACTTTAACCTTTAGAGCCCTCCTATAGTACTCTTTTAACATACTAAGTTTGCCATCAATCCCTTCTGTGTCCATCAATTCTTTTTTACAACTTTGAAGCAGTCTTTTACATTCGCCAGTTTCTATTTCATATCCAGCTTTTATTCTTAGCAT
The DNA here is from genome assembly GCF_002029235.1 of Clostridium oryzae. Lineage (GTDB taxonomy): Bacteria > Bacillota > Clostridia > Clostridiales > Clostridiaceae > Clostridium_AE > Clostridium_AE oryzae. The sequence continues at coordinate 25,199 of NZ_MZGV01000042.1, read as the reverse complement.
TTTTTCAAGTTTATCAATATTGTTAATTATCCTAATTCCCTTAACAAAAGCAGCTATTTTCTTTTCTTTAGATAATGGGCTATTGCTGCTTATATATTTAATTCTATTTAACAATTCTTCCTTTCCTATATCCCCAGGAGAATCAATAACTATAAGATTTACATCATTTTTAATTTTTCTCAATACATTTCGCTGTAATTCACAGTATTCACCATAGCGGCAAGGTCCGCAGCTTCCAGTTATTATAATAGTATCTGCACCTTTATTAATAGCATCTATATAATTTCCAACCATAAGCTTATACGGTAAACATATATCCTCCGGCGAATACTTGCTGCCTATTTCTAATGTCTTTCTGCTTACTGCCTCAGGTGTTATGCATTTTATTCTAAGTTCTTCAAATAATGCTCTTCCTGCTATAGCTGTATTACCCAAATGCGGAAAGCTTATGACCATTGTTTGCCGACCTCCTTTTAAGCATATCTGAAAAAGCTTCTATTCTTGTATTAATACCTGCTTCCCCAGTATGCTCATCTATTTTTAACGTCATAAACGGAAATGTTCCAATGACTTCTTTTACAAGCTCTATCACAACAGAATCAATACCACATGCAAACGAAGATACATAAACAAATCCGTCTACTTGTTTCTGTTTATACAGCACGGCAGCAGTTCCGAAATTCTTCCTGGCAAAAGTCCAAAAAGGCTTCTTAAAAAGCCTGTCAACTTCTCTATCTACCAGATTACTGTCTACGTAGTCCTCAGTTATTACACCGATGCCTTGTTTATTAAACTTCTTTTTTACATCCATATTGCAATAAGTGTCATAGATATTATATGGATGTCCTAACAGCGCAATCTTATGTTCATAATTATCCTCATTAAATCCCAGTATATGTCTGCCATTTTCCTCCATAGCCTTTAAATATGCTTCATAAATTTTTTTTCTCTTCTGCCCAAACAACTCTCCTATATACAAAAACCATTGGTGCCTTTGCTTTTCTGAAAGTGCATATAAAGGTTCTTCTGGAAGCGGTGGCAGTCCATCTATAGAATTTTTAATCATTTCAGTTATTCCGCAGAACTTAGGGCAGATGAATTCTCCCTTCTTAAGCTGCATCACCCTAGGTGCCATTATAAAATCACATTTATCTTTTAACCAATCTACATGACCATGAAAAATCTTCACTGGCAAACAAGCATCGTCAACACAGCAATTTACTCCTTTATCCAAAATATTTCTATTCGTCCTTGGAGACTCGATAAATTCAATATGAAGTTCATTCAGAAAAGACTTAATTATGTCACCATAGTTCCAATATAAAAGTCCTTGAGGAATTCCTACCAGCATTTATATACATCCTTCCCTTAAGTTCATATCTTAGTATTTGTCATAAATTATGCATTTTATTCATATTTTTATAAAAAACAAATTTTTAGTATGAGGTGTTCAATTGAAAAGAATATACATATATTTTGCTGTATTTATAACAATGATATTTTTCTCCTCCTGCTCTCTGCCAAGTACAAATATTCTCACAGACACAAAAAAGCCATGCAAATTCTTCTATACAAATAAACTATCAGAAGATATAAATACTTATGATATTACAAAGATATATAGTTTAGAAACGAATATAATAAAAGAGAAAAAAATAAATAATGACAATCTGCTGTATTTTAAATCCTTTGTTAATAATCTTAAGTCTAAATTTTTTATTAATAAACCTGCAAAACTTCCTAAAAAGCCAAGATATAAAATATTTGTTACCTGTAGTAAAAAAAAGTACGTCATCAATGTGTATAATAGAAAATACATAGCTTTATTTCCTTGGGATGGCACATATGAGATGGATTATATTGATATGTCCGACGTAAAAAAGCTCTATAATCTGTTTGATCTTTGTCAATACTTATTTAGTGACTAAAAAAGGGTAGGAAGTGATTTCCGTCGGCTGGAAAATGCCTCCTCCAACCACTTCCTACCCTATGCCGACTATATGCATTTACAAAGTATTATTTTCTATATTACTTCGTACATTATATAGTTAGATCTTTTTAACAGTACATTCAATTTATGAGTAGGCAAGAAGTAAGAACTAAGAAGTAATAGTTATTGAAGAATTTCAGGCTAAAAACTCTTACTCCTTACCATTTACCTAATATACAAATTGAAAGTTATATTAGCATTCTGTATAATAAAGAAATAAGCATTATTTTCAAAAATAATTTGAAGAAACTAGGAAGTGAAATTGTGGAGAAGAATCAAAGGAACATACAAACAAAAAGACGTTTGTTAGCTGAAACGCTGATTGTTATTATCATTACTATTTTATTGTTTTTGATATTTAATAAGTTTAGCTCAATTATTCCTGTAATTCCTGCAATCTATCTTTTAATTGAGAAAAGAAAAAGACATCGTTCATGGTCCGATATAGGTTTCAAAATAAAAAATATTTTCTCCGATTTAAGGATGAATTGGTACTTAGTTTTATTAGTTGGTGTTATTTCACCGCTTTTAACATTTATGATAGGAAAGTATTGCATTCCCGGATTTACTGACCATGTAAAATCAAGATTACCAATGGATATAAATGTAATAGCCCCTACAATAATAACAATTACAATTAGCACCTTTTTAGAAGAAGTTATTTTTAGGGGATTTCTCCAAGGAAGATTAGAATGGTTTATTCCTCCAACTAAGTCTATTATTATTTCATCCTGCATTTTTACTCTTATGCATTATTCTTCCGGAAGTATTCCTATTGTTGCATTAGATATGTTGGGAATATTTGTAGATAGTATAATATACGGAATTATCTTCACAAAAACTAAAAACCTATTTGCTTCCTGGATTGGTCATTATTTAAGTGACCTTATTGGTATTGTGTGCTTATTTTTCCTTATATAATAGTTAATTTACATTAAATATTTGTATTTTTGATATTTCTGTTTACTAATGTTATAATCGTTTTATAAATTTTTATTCAATAGCTTAGGAGGCACATATGAAAAAGTATGATTTTCACCTTCATACTAATGCTTCGGACGGAAAGCTTAGTTCCAAAGAGTTAGTAGCATTGGCAAAGAAGGAAAATATAGAGCTTATGGCGATAACCGACCATGATAACACAGATGGTATTGAGGCTGGTATAAAAGCAGCTAAGGAGCTAAATGTTAATTTAATTCCAGGTATAGAACTTTCTACTCAACACAATCATGAAAACATTCATGTGCTTGGATATTTTCCCGATTACAATTTTAGATCAAAAAATTTTCAGGACTTTTTAAATGATATGAAAAACCAAAGGCTTCAAAGAGGCAAGAAAATAGTAGATAATCTATATAAGTATTTTAATATAAAAATTGATTATAATAAATTAATTTCAAATGTTAATGGTGTTATAGCAAGACCCCATATTGCCAGGGAAATAATTTCTTCCGGATATGATTATAGTTGGGAATATATATTTAACAACATTATAAGTTCTGACAGTCCTGCATATGTTCCAAATAAAAAACTTTCCGTTGAAGATGGTCTAAAAGTTCTAAAAAGTGTTAATGCTGTAACTGTATTAGCCCATCCAGTACTCATAAAAAATACTCCTGCAAAGGAAATGGTGCATTACGCTTTTGACGGTATAGAGGCTGTCTATTCACAAAATACTGAAGAAGATACGGAGTTTTTTATTAAGCTTGCTAAAGAAAATGGTAAGGTAGTGACCTGCGGTTCAGATTTCCACGGAGGTGACGCTGGAGATAAGAAACATGGATATATTGGGTCGACTAAATGTCCCGAGGAACTGTTGTCACCGTTTCTCGATTTGATTAATAAAAAATGGTTGCACCCTATGTCGGCCGGTTACGTTCATTAAGTAATTACACCACATCTTTTAGGCAAATTTCCTAATGGCTCATAACTCGGCTACTCCTCAAACAATTCGCCATCTTAACGGAAATTTGCCTAAAAGACATGGGTAATTTCTAAATTCACTCCAAATGCCGACGTCGACTGCAACCATTTTTAATGCTCTAACTCTTAATATCTACAAAATACTTTTATTTTATTAATTCTATTACCTTTCTATTTTAATTTATTAACTTCAAAATATATTACTCTCTCTTTTTAACTTCTTCATAAACTGCTGTACCGTTTTTTTATTTAGCAACCACCTTTTCTCCTATTTAGTGGTGTATCTTCATATTAATTTAGAGTTATCCACAATTGGCAAAATACATGAACTCCAAAGAGTAATATAATGGCATCCAACCACTAATTCCGTCCTTTAAGAAATTGCTACAGCAGATCATAGAAAATTTCCTACAGCCACTTATTTCTCTTAAAAACTTTAACGATAACTATTACAACAACAATCATAAAAAATAATACTACATAAAATCCATAATGGCTATGTTTTAACGGCTGCCACTCAAAATTCATTCCAAAGATAGCAGTTATTATTTCAATGGGCAGAAATATTGACGCGATGGTTGCAAATATTTTCATTAATTCATTTGTTTTGTTAGATATTTCCGATTCATATGCTTCTCTCACAAGAGCAAGCGTTTGAATCAGATTTTCTTCAGTCTGCATAAGTTTTCCTATCTTTATGTTTATGCTCTTAAAATATTCAATATATTCCTCTTCAATTATTTTATTTTCATTAATAACCAAACTATCCCCTATATATTTTAATGGATTTAAAAATTTCCTTATTCTATACAGCTGCCTTCTAAATACGATTAGTTGATGCCCATGTTCCGTTTTGGGCTGTTTTAAAATACTTATCTCTATTTTATCAGCTGCTGCTTCAAGGCCTGACACTATGTTATAATTTCTAACTATTATGGAATCTAAAATATAATAAAGCATTATGCATGGTCTTGGATTCTTTTTTAATATAAAGCAGTTCTTTCCTTGTTCTATATCCTTTAGAATATCATGAAGAATATGAGGATTATTCTTATATACCGTAACTATATATGTTTTTCCGAGATAAATATTAAGCTCTCTGGATACGATTTCATTTTCATTAAACTCTAATACATTAAAAACCATAAAAATATAATCAGCAAAAAAAACTATTTTTGCTGATTGTCTAAGACTCTTACATTCTTCTAAAGTTTCTGTATCCATTTTTATTTTTTTATTCAGAATATTTAATTCTTCAGCATTGCAAAGTATCCAGTAATAGTTGTCACCAAGATTCCAGTCACCTGTAACACTACTGAAATTATTAGCTATATCATAAATTTCCATGAAATCACCTAAAGCCTAATCAGTTATTAACTCATCAATTCTTAAATCAAATTCTTCCATAGGGACTCTATCTAAAACCTGAAAATGATAGGCAAGAGCTAATTTGTAGCTGTGGATGTCCTTTGTACTAAAATACTTATCGTACATGCCTGCTCCATAACCTACTCTTCCAAAATTATTATCAAAAGCAGTTCCAGGAATGAATGCTAAATCAAATTTTTGTGCTGCAATAATGTTATTTTGCTCTAAATCAGGTTCAAGTATTCCATATTTATTTTTTTTCAGTTTGTCAAGATCAGATATACCTATTGCCACAAATTCTCTTTTTTGATCAAGTATTACTGGCACCGCAACAGTTTTACCTAAGTTAAGAGCATGCCTTATGAGCTTGTGGGTATCGACTTCTTTTCTATAGCTAACATATATAAATATCGATTCAGCATCTTTATACACTTGATGTTCAATCACTTTATTATATATGCTTAAGTCCATCCTCGTTTTTTCCTCTTCCGTTAGCTTATTTCTAAGCATCTCCATATCTTTTCTTATCTGTAATTTAGTTTTCATCTTTATTTACTTCTTCCATTCTAGAGTTTATGGTATCAATAGGTGTTTCTTTAGACATAAGGCTATACCTGTAATTTATAGCAGCAGTTTCGATTATAACAGCTATATTTCTACCCGGTCTGATAGGTACAACTATTCTCTTTACTGCTATATTTAATATATCTATATGCTTCTCATCTATACCAAGTCTGTCGTAATTTTCGTCTTCTTTCCACTGTTCAAGACTGATTACGAAATCAATATTCTTTGTATTTAACACAGAACACATGCCGTAAAGTGCAGGTACATCTATTATACCCATGCCCCTGACTTCCATCATTCCATTAGTAATAAACGGAGATCTTCCTACCAGTGTTCCATCTATCTCCTTTATATCTACGGCATCATCTGCTACAAGTCTATGACCTCTTTTTAAAAGTTCAAGGGCTGTCTCACTTTTTCCTATACCGCTTTCACCCATAATAAGTATTCCCATACCATATACATCCACAAGTACTCCATGCATTCTCGTTTCAGGTGCTAACTCGTCTGACAGATAATTCATAAGCTTGTTTATAAATTTTGTAGAAGACATTTTGCTTCTTAACAGACATCTATTATATTTTTTCGCATATTCAAATATTTCATCTTGCGGTTCTAACCCTCTTGTGATTATTATACATGGTGTATCGAAGGAAAAAAATTTATTTAATCTCTTTTTCCTTACTTCTGGCTGCATAGCATCTAGGAAACTCCACTCAGCCATTCCAATTATCTGTATTCTTTCATTAGCAAAATAATTGTAAAATCCTGAAAACTGCAATCCAGGTCTGTTAAAGTCACTAACAGATATATCTCTAGTCTCATCGCCTCTTATAAGTATCTCCAAATTCAAATCTCTCGCCATATCATTTATATTAACAGCCAAAATAATCACTCATTTCTCACAAAAATAATTTCTGATGTTTAGCTTAGGTCAATTCATTATAATTCTAATTCTTCTAATATAGTATCTATATTAATATTTTTATCCTTGTCCGCTGCTACTGCCACAAACTCGCAATAGTCATAGTTATCAATATCATTTTCGTAATTTATATACTGAACCTTTATATCAAATTCATCAATAATTTCTTCCATTATTTCACTTACATCATCTAATGCCAATTCGCTTAAATACGGCAGAAAGAACTCACTGTACCACACTGGATCTTCACTTTCGCCATCATACTCGTCATCTGAATAAGATCTTGCCGAACTTAATTGTGCATCGTCAAAATCATAGAAAAATCTAAATACAAAGAACTCAGGTTTGTAATCTATCTCCTCTACTTCTTCAATGCCGTTTTCCGATAAATAATCAATGATATCTTCTTTATTCATTGTTCATCACTCCTTATCTGCTTAATTTTGATTAAGTAATCTCTGGTATTCCTTCTTCACTTCATCAAATTCTCTGTCGTCTTCAATCATATTATATTCAATATCTTCTCCCTCACCATCTACTCTGAAAACGAATGCATCCTGATCCGAATCCTCTTCTGAAGATAATATTATATATTTATTATTATTTAAATATATTTCCGCTACTACCTCGAACTCAACCTTATTTCCATCTTCATCTCTAAAAGCCATCATCTTTTTTTCTTCCATTAATGCACTCTCCAAATTCAAATTTTTCTCAAAAGATTTTTACTTGTTTTATATTATCTCAAACTCCTAGTGATAAGTCTATTCCTCGAGCTTATATACCTTTCTTGCCCTGTCCATATACATTATACCATCTAAATGGTCAATCTCATGACAAAAAGCTTTTGCTAGGAGCCCTTCTGCAAAGTATTCCACTTTCTTACCTTCCGTATTCATACCCTCTACATAAACTTTTTTGGGACGTACTACTTCACCTTCATAACCTACATAGCTAAGGCACCCTTCTATGCTCACTTCTTTACCTATCTTTTTTGTTATCTCAGGATTTATTAAGCTTATAGGCTGTGAGCCATCTTTTAAATCTATACGAATGATACGCTTTGCAATTCCTATTTGAGGTGCCGCAAGACCAATTCCATCACAATTATCTAAAGTATCTTCAAGGTTTTTAACTATCTTAAGTATATCCTTGTCTATGTTTTCTATTTTTTTACAATGTCTTTTTAATATTTTATCACCATACTGCACCACTTTCATAACAGTCAATTACAAAACATCCCCCTTTTTTTATGTTAGCTTATAATATCATAATACCATAATTTTTATCATTATATTCAGAAAAATGCCAAGTTTTTTACTAGGCATTTTTCTAAATTATATATGGTACGGACTAAATTATCAGCTTCAATAATTAGTTCATAATTTATTTAAATTTTACATATCTTTTTTAATTTTTACGAAACAAAAATTATGCCGTCTTTTTTTCCAATCTATGCGAAAAAGATACCTTTAGCAGTATTGGAGTTATTATCGTAGTCAATATAACAACAATCAATGTTGGAAGAAATATTTCCTCTGAAATTATCCCTTTTTGAAGACCTATATTAGCTGTGATTATTGCTACTTCACCTCTTGAAATCATTCCAGCTCCTATTTGAACTGCTTCTGCTTTTGTCATTTTTAATGCTCTTGCAGCCCCTCCGCAGCCTATCATTTTTCCTAATACCGCAATAATAAACATTGCTAGAGTGATTAGTGCTACTTCAGAATTTAATCCTTTTAAATTAGCTTCTATACCTACACTTGCGAAAAATATAAGTGATAAAAACCCTGAAGAAATAGCCTTTACATTTCTCTCCAAGTATTCTTTGCTATCAAGAGATGATAAAATTAGTCCACATACATAGGCACCCGTTATACCTGCAATTCCAACAAGTTCTGCTAAATATGCTACCAAAAGTGCCGCAGCTATCGCAAATGTAAGAAGAACACCCTCTTGTCTCATATTAGTTGCAAGCTTGTCTATATATTTAGGCAGATATGCAACCGCTATAATTGAACCAATACAGAATATAATTATCTTAATAAATACAATCAAAAGGGGGATTACACCTGAATCTGCGCTTCCTGTTCCAGAAGTCTGAGCCATTGCTAAAACTATAGATATAAGCATTAATCCTAAAACATCGTCGATTACTGCTGCTCCAAGAATGTTTATACCTGATCTTGTGTTTAATTTTCCAAGCTCTTTTAAGGTTTCTGCTGTTATACTTACGCTGGTAGCTGTTAAAATAACACCAACAAATAAATTTTCCCAGAAATTGTTAAAAAATAAATACGCCGATAAAGTACCAAAAATGAGCGGAAGCATTATCCCTCCTAGTGCAATCATAAAGGAAGAAAAACCAGCCTTCTTAAACTCCTTCACATTAGTTTCAATTCCTGCAAGAAACATGAGCATAATTACTCCAAGATCTGAAAGAAGTTTTATGTTCTTATCATAATGTACTGCATTCAATACTACTGGTCCTAATATTACACCAGCAATTAATGCACCCAACACCTCAGGCATTTTTAACTTTTTACTTATCATTCCGCCAATCTTTGTAAATAATAGAATCAAAACTATACTTAACAATGTTTTCTCCATATGTATCCTCCATATTCATATTTGCATTTATAATACATAATTAAGAAGTTCCGTTTATGTGTTATTGTTTACCACATTATGCTTTGTATTATATTATATAGTTTTTTTGGCGGAAGTTCAATTAATTTTATAAACATATTATAAAATTATCACTTTAAAAATAAGTAACAGTTATCTTTTTACATGTAATAGATACTACTTAATTTACTTTTTTGTTCAGAATAAACACAACAGCATTTTCTATACATGTAGTCTTCATTATCCAATACCTTTTTCATATCAATATTGAAACCTTCCACAAATATTTTATTTAAGGCTTTAATATTATTCTCCTCTGCAAACTTTAATTTTAATTCTTTTTCCGTATCCTTTGATACATTTCGTTGAAGGAAGTCAGGAATCCAACTTTTTTTATTGCTATCAAGAAAATCATATTTAATTACATCATGAACTATAGTTTCATCTAATTTTAAAATTTCTTTATTAAATTCAAAAAGGCACCTATAGTAATCTGCTCCAGATAAACTTCTATTGAAGTAGCCTTTATTATCGTAATATATTGATAGCTTATAGAAAAATTCATAGGGACTTTCAAAAGCTTTAATAAGATAATTGATTGTATTTGTAAATTTGCCGCTGTTATTATATTTATCTACCATCTCCTCTACCTTTTTAAGTACTATTATATCCTGGTAGGATATATCTGCCGAACTAAGCACTTCATAAGGCGGATAGGGTAAAAACCTGTAATTCCATTTTTTATGATCATACCTAATAGATGAACCTTTAAGCAGTTTTAAAAAACCTAACTGAAGTTCCTGAGGTCTCATTTTATATACTTCATCAAAAGAGGCAATAAATGAAGAAATATCCTCTCCAGGCAACGCTGCTATAAGATCCAAGTGTAATTTTATATTTTTAATTTCCTGCAGCTCACTTACTCTTTTCTTAAGTGTATCTAGATTCATCCTTCTTGATATGTTATTAAGCACTGAATTGTTTGTTGTCTGAACTCCTATTTCAAACTGAAATCTTCCTTTGGGAGCTGATCTAAGGATTTCAATATCTTCTTCTCTTAACAAATCACCTTCTATTTCAAAATGAAAACACGTCTTTGTATCTGCTTCACATAAAAACTTCCATAGTTGCCTTGAATATTCCCCGCTGCAATTAAAAGTTCTGTCAACAAATTTAACTAAAGGAACTTCTTTATCCATAAATATTTTTAAGTCCCGCTTTACGAGTTCAATATCTCTCTGTCTAACACCTTTTATAGTAGAAGAAAGGCAATAGGAACAATTAAAAGGACATCCTCTAGATGCCTCATAATATACTATTTTGTTATTATTAAGTTCCTCTCCTTCATAGGGGAAGGGTAACTCATCCATATTTATCTGTGGTTGTTCACCTTTATATATGACACTGTTATTATCACTTCTATAAGCAATTCCTTTAAGCTCGTCCTTGTCAATAAGCCCTAGTTTATATTTAACAAAATCTCTATAGACATATTCCCCTTCACCTTTTATTAAATAATCACATTTTCTATGAAGTACAAGCTCATCACTATCATAGGATACCTCGGGTCCTCCATATACAATCTCAATGTTTTCATCTATTTGCCTTATTACGCTAGCCACTTTTAAAACGAGTTCCATATTCCATATGTAGCAAGAAAAACATACAATTTGCGGAAGCTGCTGCATGATTTCCTCAACTATTTTTTCAGCCCTATCGTTTATCGAAAATTCCTTTATTACCGCTTCATAATCTAAATTTGCCGTATAATTTTTCAAATATCTTACTGCTATATTTGTATGTACATATTTCGCGTTAAGTGCTACAAGTACTATTTTCATAATGTGTTCTCCTTCTTCTTTGCTCTTATAAAAAATATATTTTCAATCTGGTTTTCTTCTATTATATCAAAAAAACCCTCTATAAGTGTCTTGGTAGAACTTAGAGAATTTGATGTAAAAATATTATTTCTTCTTATATTCACGATCCTGTTATCCCCACTTTTAAAAATCATATTTACATCTGTATTTACCTTTTTACCTCGCTTTTTTTCCACATCCCAAATAATTATTTCTCCATCAGTCGACAAGCACTTTGCTGCCTCCTTTATAAGATCTTTTCTTTCACTTTCAAATGCTAAATTACTAACGTTAAAAAAAATTATAGCTGTATCATAAAAATTTGTTTTTATGTTCTGTCTATCTTCAGATACATAGTCAACCTCTACAGCATTATCAAGCTCTTTGCATATTCTATAAACAATACCATAGTTTATACTCCCTATGTCTAGTACATTTCCCTCAATTTTAACTTTTTCTATATCAATATTAACCATATCAGTTTAATCATCCTCCGTATATTTTATCCAAATATTGTATTATATAAATTCTACATTTTAAAAAAAATACCTTCAAGAATAACAAAAAGGGGTGGAAATGATTTACACGGGCTAGAAAATACCTTTTTCAATCACATCCATCCTTATGTTATTTCCAGTTATCTCTTAATAACAATATGTTCATAAAAATCTAACATAAATCCCGCAGTAGTAATCTGTGCTTCTTTTAATATAATTTGTGCTATCTCTTTGTATTTTTTATCTCTGTCTTCTATCTTTGAAAATTTCATATAAGTCTCATTAGCCAAAGAAGAACTTCCGTCAAAATATTGCTTAATCGTATCATATCTCTTTATGCCTCTATCTATCCTAAAAGAATAATCTGAGAGTAATTTAGAAATAATCCAAACTTCAAAATCCCTATGGCTGTTTAACAGTCTATTGTTCACATGTTGAGGTACCGTAACATCCTGAACCAAGTGGCAGCTGGCTCCAAAATAGAATATTGATTTTTCTATATCATTCTTAATATATAAACATTTAGCTTTATCGTAGTATCTTCTGCATTCAGTGTATGCGTCAGAAAAACCATAGAGTCCTTTATTCTTTTTATAATGATAGAAATGATTGGTGCTTTTAAAATCCTGATCCGCCCAGGTTACCCCTAAGTTCAGCTGAACTATATTATCTCTATAAAACTTATATACATCAAGATACCCTTCATTTGCTAATATTTCTATTGCTCTTATATTTATATATTTATGCACCGTACAATGTGTCTTTAATACCATTTTTTTCAATGGATTCACAGCAAACATAAGTCCCTGCATAGTCTTACCATAAGTATTTTCCAAACGATTGCGCACCATTATTTACTTCCCCTAACTAAAAAACTATATAATATATTTTTATCTTCACTGCAAAATATATTCCTATTAATAATATAATGCAAATTATATATTTATATTGACAAGCAAATAAATATTTTGTAATAAAAATAACCTCAAAAAGCTTTATAATTCTGCTAATTAGTTAAAAATACTATTTGCTATATAATTCATACAATCAAAATTCAGCATAGCTGAATTTTCACCTTCATTCCTAATTAACTATTTTTCATTCCTCGTTCTTAATTCTTAATTATATAATCCGTTATCTATTCATGAATATATCTCTGTCAATAAGAATAAATATTATTGTTATCAATAATTATAGGAGTATATCTACATATATATGATAAAAGACGATTTCATTAAAAACTCAATTTTGCTTACAATGTCAAATCTCACCACTGGTGTACTTGGTTTCATTTTCTCAATAATACTTTCTAGAGAACTAGGTGCTGAAGGGATGGGACTATATGGACTTATAATGCCAGTGTATAACCTTTTTATATGTCTTATCTGTGGTGGTATAGTTACAGCTGCTTCAAAAATCTGTGCGGAACACTTTGCTAAAAAATCCTTTAACAATATACCCAAATGTGTAAATACTACAATGATATTTAACATTATCTGGGCAGCTTTTATTGTAACTTTTGTACTTATATTCTCCACACAGATCTCCAGATACATAATTAGAGATAGCAGAACCTTATATGCCTTCAGAATAACTTGTCCCGCTATGTTGTTTATATCTCTTTCAAACACTTTAAAAGGATATTTCTATGGTGTTTCGAATGTTATAACACCAGCGTTAATAGATATTTTCGAAAAGACTGTAAGAATCTGTATCCTTTTTACAATATCGAAATTAATAACTTCAAGCTCTGTAATATATACCGTAACGGCAGCTTACTTTGCATTATGCATCGGTGAATTTATTTCGCTTATACTTCTCTATTTTTTTTATAAACGCAGCTTAACAAAATTACCTCCAGTACTAATTAAACCCGAAAGCAGAGCGCAGCTTCTATTCGATATTCTAGTTATATCAATACCTCTATGTATTAACGGATTTGTGGCTACTGGACTTTCTACAGCCTCATCACTTATTCTTCCAAGGAGATTGATGCTATCGGGGATAAGTTATACATCAGCTCTTGAAACAATAGGAAAATACACAGGAATGTGTCTAAACATAACAGTATTTCCAATGATAGTTATTAATTCTATCTCGATTATACTGATACCTGATTTATCTCAAAACATTATAAAAAAAGACTTCTACTCAGTAAAAAAAAGAATTTCAACCTTTATGAATTTATCGCTGCTATTAGGTATGTCTACAATACTTATCTGCACTACTAACGGTAAAAATCTTGGACAAATGTTTTATAGCAGAAGCGATTTAGGTTCTTATATAAAATTTGCTTCACTGCCTATACCCTTTTTATTTATGTCATCAGCTACTTTTAGTATATTGAATGGATTAAGTCGGCAAACTGTCATCTTGAAAAATACAATTTTGATGTCACTGCTTGAACTTTTCCTGTTATACACCCTAACCACTATACCCTCTATAAATATATACGGTTACAGCGTCACGATGTTTATTACCTCATTTATAGGAATTATTCTAAATATTAAGGAAATAGTTAAAATTATTGATGTTCCTATTATAGATTTTTCATTTTTAATAGCAGTCCTAAATTTTATATTATTTTATTACATAATAAGATTTGCATTTAATTTATTACCTGACCAATACATAATACTTAAAAATATAGCAATAGCGGCACTTGGCTTCGGATTTACTGCTGTATCATTAATATTAAGAAAATTTTATTATAGGAATGGTTACTAAGATAAAACTGATTCTATATTGAAACAACCATATATTTCATTGATGCTAGTATATACTAGTAATAAAACTAGTACTTACCAAAGTTATACCTAATCATTCCGGATATACATACTTATGTTTAGGTTTTTTTGCTAAGCTAAGTTTATTTACTTCTATAACAGGCATTAACGATGTTTCTCCATAATATTTTATCTTCTTATAATTTAATTTTCCGGTAACAGTCATCCACGCATTTTCAGTAAGAAATGAAGCTTTATCATATGTACATATTACACCATCAATTTCTGTATCTGCAGCGCAGCATACCATCAGGAGTCTAGCTATCATAAACTGATTTTTAGCAAGCTGTTTATCATGATATATAAAACCCTTTATTTGAATAGTTTTACCTATATATTTCTTAGGTTTACCATAAATAATTTTGTCGGTAACTGATGTATAATTATTATCTCCAATTATTATATCTGCCTTTGAAAGTATTCTATTCTTATTAAAAACAATATCTGATTTATATGTTCCGGTACTATTTGCTACTGAACTTTTCATTGATAACATATTCGATGTAATTCGCTGAGGATTTAGTAAAAAGACAATTACTACTGGTATTAAAAAAACATTTAGTGAAATTTTCTTTTTTTCATTTACAGTAAATATCCTTTTTATTTGAATAATACATAAGATAATCAAAAAATAGAAAGCTATACGCACATATATAATCATCCTTGGATGTATAAAATCATATATTTTACCTGTGCTAAGCAAATAGTTAAAATAGTAGGCTAATGCTGAAAGTATAAGAAACCATTTAAATTCTTCTTTATTGAATTGCATATTTTATAACACTCCTCCCAATAAACAATTTATACCTAAACCGATAGAAAAGCATACAATAAATATTGCTAAAATGAGTTTTATTATGAAGCTTACTTTAAACGTTGTGGCAATCATTAAAGTATTTTTTAGATCTATCATAGGTCCAAAAATCAAAAACGCAATTATAGAACCTGTAGTGAATTGTGCTAAAAAACTTCTCGCAATAAACGCATCAGTTTGTGAACATATAGAAAGGAAAAATGCCATAAGAATCATTGCCAGTACGGATATGACTTTATCGTGTCCAATAGAAATAAGACATGTTTTAGGCACAAAGGTTTGAAGCATAGAAGACAGGAACGCACCTAATATCAGTAATCTGCCGACATCATGAAATTCCATACTAGTATGCTCCAGCACGTGTACTATTTCTGCAAAAAGAACATGATGCTCTCTATGTTTATTCTCATGTTTATGGCAGTGACAGCATTCATGTTCATGATGCCCTTCGTGAAAATCATATCTAATAATATTATTTGTATTTTCAAACGTACCAATAATATTTCCTATGACAATAGCACTGATGAATCCAAAAACCACTCTCATTATGATTATTTTATGGTTATTAGAAAAAGCATAGTAAGTAGAGAATAGAACAATAGGATTTATAAGCGGAACAGAAAGCATAAAGGTTACAGCTATATGCAGCGGCATACCTTTTTTTATAAGTCTTCTTACTATTGGGAAAATGGCACAATCGCATACAGGAAAAAAGACACCCGTTAAAGCTGCAAACACTGATCCTACAAGCTTATTTTCAGGTATGATTGCCGCAATTTTTTCTTCAGATATAAAAACGTGAATGAGCGAAGAAATAAAAGTTCCTAGAATTATAAATGGAAATCCTTCTAATAATATACTTATAAATATAGTGCTGAAATTCTGCAATGAATTATGGGTTATCAAATTTCCTATTGCGACATTGAAAGAGTTTATGTTTATTTTTTGAGCAACCACAGGAAATACTAGTATGAAAAAAACAATTACTAAAATATACACCAATTTTCTATTATCACTTCTAGTTTCCATCATTAATGTAAATCACTTCCTTAGCATAAAAGTTTTTTTACCTATACCTTATATAAATATTCTTCTCACTCAAATTTATACTCAAGATATAAATATAAATAAAAACAATTTGCATTTACAATAAAAAAACATACTTGCTGTAGATAATAATTCTTATAAATCTTTTTCGGTACTTGACCTTACAGTGCACTTAAAGGTTTATAATGAAATTCAAAAGAATCGATTGGAGTGATTTAATGTTAAAATATAAAGAATGGGATACTATTTTTGAAAATTTAGTCCACGCCACAGTAAGTCCTGATAAAGGAGCTACATTTGAAACGTCAAAGTTATTGTCAGCACAAGTCATCAGATTTGCAAATATAAATAAAAGTGATACGATTATTGATATGGGTTCCGGCTGGGGGAGTCTTTCTATGGAAATTGCTTCTATTGCAAACAAAGTGATCTCTATTGAACCTTCGTTAGAAAATTTAGATGCAGCAAAACATAGAGCTTTAGATAACGGAATTTCGAATATCAATTTTATAAACGGAAGTTTTGAAAGTCCAAATTATTCCGGAAAAGCAGATATGATATTATCTTCTCTTGTCTTCCATCAGGTACCATTTAATAACAGAAAAATTGCAATAAAAAATGTTAAAAAATTATTGAAAGGCAGCGGAACTTTTATTATTTGCGATACTTTAATTCTATTCAATCCGCTATCTGAACCAGAAAAATTTAATCAAGTATATCGATACATACTTTCCAAAACTCTGCCATTAGATATTTATGAAAAACATGTAAAACCGTATTTTGAAGATAATGAAGATTATATATACACCTGGGATGATATGAAAAAGTATACTCCGAAAAACAATTGGTTCTATACCCTTAATGAATTAGAAAAACTTTTCAATATTGAGGGATTTAAAATTGAAAAAGTAGAAATAGAAACTTGTATTCCTATTTCTACGCCAATCTCCAAAACCGGTGTTAAATGTAAGAAAACTCAGCAATGTAAAGTCTTATCTATCACTCATAAAGGTTCATATAAATATTTAAACTTTGCCTATAGAGCTATTTTTGATTATGCAGTTGAAAATAATATTATCTACCAGAAACCTATTTTTGAATTTTATGATAGAGAACCTGGGATGATAATGAAAGGAAATCCTAAAAAATACATTACGCGAATTTATCTTCCAATAATAGAGCTTTAACAGTCTTTATATTTCTCTATTCTCTATTTTTTAATACCTCAGCAGGAGATAGCTTTTTCAGTCTTCCAACCAGCAGCTGATTAATAACGAAATACAAAAGCATTACTCCTGCAAAAATTCCCAAATACAGCTGCCCGCTGAATCTAAGATCAATTCCGCACGCTACATTAGATACAAAATACGGATATATGGTATCCATCAGTTTTTTAGCCAGCGGAATGCTGATTATTGCTCCAACTAAAATAATATAAAAATTTCCATTCAAATATAATTTCCGAACTTCTGCTGCTTTGTATCCAAATATCTTAATTAACGAAATGTTAAATGCTGATCTGTCAATCATAACCTTCATCATCAGATACATAACCACACAGAAAATAATTGATGAAACAACAATCAACATACTAATCATAGGTATCATCTTATCAATAAACACATCAGAACTTTTACTTATATCTTTTTTAGTAGTAACTGTATAAAGTCTACCAGCCGCTATATTCAGCTTTTGGGATGAAAGTACTACATTATAATAATCTTTTTTCTGCCCGAATAACTCACGCATACTATCAATGTCCATAAATGCATGCAATCCAACTGAATATGGTGCAATACCTGCTATTGTAAAAGCATAATCCATATTGTTGGCTCTATCCTCCAGTATTAGTTTGTCTCCCTTTTTCAGTTTAAACTTTTCTGCTGTTGAAGATGCTACAACTACTTTATTCTTACCTTTCACTGTATTTACATTAAAATATGGATTATTGTTATCAATACCAAGCAGTGTTATATCAAGGTTATAACCATGTGATTTCTTTGAAAGAGTTTCTGCATAGCATCCTTCGCCACTAGTTGGCACCTTTTTCTGGGGGTATTTATATGTGTACATATATTCATATTTCGTATCTGCCTTGTTTTTAACACTTATATTATGACACATCACGTAGCAGTCGATTCCTATCATCATAACCAACAGCGAAATGAACATTCCAAATATCACTGTAAAACCTGTTCTGGCTTCACGAAGCATCTGCCTTATCTGAAATCTGCGAACAAAACCCATATTGCCAAGATTAATATTGCTGATTCTGCTGTTTTTCTGTTCATTTCTTATCAGCTTTAGCGCGGGCTGTGACAATTTTTTGCTGATAACAAAATAATTAACTATAACAGCTATTACAGGTGGCATTATTACTCCATAAATAATTAAGTAAAATGGATAAAAAGCTTCTAGCTTAGGAACTGAATAATAAGTATAACAATCCTTCAGTTGTACGTTTACTCCATACTTACTGAAACCAAGCACAGTTCCACATGCCCCTGCAAGCAACGTTATAACTATAGGCAGTGTCAGATAATGCATTACAAGTTCTTTCTTTTTAACCCCCAATGCATACAGAGCTCCTATAGTACTGCTCTCTTTTTCTATTCCATGGATTACAAATACAGAAATTACATAAGTAAATAGAATCATCACAATGATTCCAGACACAAGTCCTGCATATTTATTAATGATCTGGTCTCCAGCGGAAGCCTTAATTCTTGGATTATCTGCAGCTGTAACAAATTGCGTAAGATCATTAATATTAACTTTAAAATATTTATTTAAAAGCTTATTCGTATTTTTTTTCAATTTCTGCATTCCTCTTGTAAGACTTGCTGCCCCTCCTGAACTTCTAGCTACCCCTCCTGTATAATCGTCAATTCCATGCTTATACTTTTCAAGAGCATCTAATTCCTTCAAGGTCAAACCAAGTTTAATTTTAAAGTCAGCTTTGTCAGTATTGTCAATACAGCTCTGCAAAACAGCTTTATAATTTTTTTCTGTAAGCTTCTGATTATATCCATATTTTTCAAGTTCATTATAGGTTTCATCAAGATATGTTTTAAAAATCCTATCCGCGCCAGCTTGTACAGTTATATTATTTTTCTTAAGTATTGATAATGATTTTTTTAATCTAGTTGCTCCAGTTGAAAGTTTTCCTATTCCGTTCTTAATGTCTTTCTTTTTTCCTGTGCTTTTATTGAGAAACTCCTGAAAGTAAGGATCTCTAACCTTTTTCGTATCAAGCTTCAGCTTGTTTAAATAATTTTTCAGCTTGCTATTTGTCATTTTCCCATTCAATTTATAACCATACACATATTCTTCTGTCTTTGAATAGTTTCCATTTTCTTTAAGATTTTCATACTTCTTATCCGTCACAAAAGCCAAGCCAAAATGTTTACTGTCTACATTGCTGTCCGACATGTTCTTAAGCATGGAATCATAGTCCGGAACTGTACCTATTCCAACTATTTTAAGCTTATCACCATCGATTGCAATATTATCTCCAACAGATAGGTTATGTTCTTCACTATATCTTTTTTCAATTACAGCTTCCTTAGAATTTTTGGCAGTTCTTCCCTTATCTATTACTATCAAATTTATCTTTTTTCTGCTTTTAAATACCCTTACGGTAGAATTATCTTTCAAAATATAATCCAGATAAAACATTTTCTCAAGTGTAATACCTTTATTTTTGAGTTTTCCTTCCTGTTTACCGGTCAGAGGAACAAATACACTGAATTCTCCATCTTCCAGATGATTTTTCAGTGACATAGAATTCACGTCGCTAATAACAGTATCTGCCGCTCCTACAAGGCTAACCACAAGATACATTCCAAGCACAATCATTAATCCCAATGCCAGATACCTGAAACAGTTACTTTTCAAATCGCGCAGCACGCGTTTTCTAAATATTTTCTGCATATTATAAATCCTCCAGTTCTGCTGCTGGTATTCTTGTTTCATTTTCATATTCTCTGCTTATTTGTCCATCTTTTATAATTATGACCTTATGAACCATGTTCTTTATAGAATTGTTATGAGTAACGATCAGCATAGTTGTGCCGTATTTACAGTTAATTTCCTCTAAAAGTATTAAAATATCTTTTGAAGTTTTTGAATCCAAAGCACCTGTCGGCTCATCACATAGCAATAACTTTGGGTTTTTAATTAACGCCCTTGCTATAGCACACCTCTGCTGTTGTCCTCCAGATAATTGAGATGGAAATTTATTCTGATGCTCTATAAGTCCCAATGTCTCCAGCAGTTCATCCATATTCAATGGGTGCTCTGACAAATATTCGCATACCTGAATATTTTCTTTTACTGTAAGATTCGGAACTAGATTATAAAATTGAAATATAAAACCAAGGTTGTCCCGTCTATAATCTGATAATTCCTCCTGCTTTAACCTTGCAATTTCCTTTCCATCAACTTTAATTGAACCAGAATCCAGCGAATCCAATCCACCAATACAATTTAAAAATGTGGACTTTCCTGAACCGCTCGCTCCTTGTATGACACACATCTTTCCATGTTCCAGTCCCGTTGTGATTCCTTTTAATACCTCAATATAGCTTTCATTTTCACCATAACTTTTTTTCATAGCTTTTACTTCTAAATACATATCTCTTTCCCCCTATACTTTTACTTCAATACGATGTTATTGCAGCTTTTTTATTTGTAAGCTTTTCAGTCAACATAACAGCGTTATGTTGGTACTATTTTTTTAGCTATACGCTATTTATAACGTATAGCCTCACCATTTCTTATCTGGTAAACAAAACATTCCATACCAGCCGTTTATTAAATATTTAATTATCAAATTCATATGCTTCAATGCTTCTTTTTCAGAAATTTTATGAGTAAGCATATGTACAAATACATCAATAAGCATATGTGATGTCCAATGAATTATATAGTCATCTAGTTGTTGTATGTTTAGCTCTTGAGCAAACTTATTCGCCATAAGTCTATACTGCTGCTCTGTAATGGATACGAAGCGATCGATGCTATTCTCAAAGCGCGATCCTTGTGATTTAGTTAAGATTAGCTGAAATTCTTCATAATACCGATAAATATAATGAACAACCTGATTGGCTGCATCAATATCTTCCGAATGATCATCTTTTCCTAATATTCCTTTCTGAATCTGCTCCATTTCCCCCTGATAATGCTTAAGCATTATAGCATATAGCTTATCCAAAGGTTCCTGCACAAGTGTAGCAAACAAATCCTCTTTATCCTTAAAGAAGAAATATAACGCCCCAGTAGTAACCCCTGCCTTCTTACAGATATCCCGTAATGATGCTTTGTTATACCCTTTCTCTAGAAATTCCTGTTTTGCACAAATAAGTAGTTTTTCTTTCTTTTCCCTTTCGTCTTTCAAGATAAATCTTCCTCCTGAAAAAATATTAACCATATTAGATAACACCGTTATGTTATTACTTTTCATAAATTTTGTCAATAACCTTATTAATATTTTTTCTCAATAACAAATAACGAAACTATAGTACACAACTTTTAATTATTTCCATCCACTCCTTTGGTCTCCATACTAGTGTTTCTTCATGCTGTAAATACAAAAGCGGTATTCACCAAATATTTTTTCAATAACCACACAATCCTCCTACCGCATGTGCTTTATTGGGTGCTGTAATCTTTATATCTGCCTTGCAGAATTTAATAGTTTTCATGTTCTCAAGGCAGCCTCCTACACCTCCTAACCCAACAGGTTCATTACCTTTGGCAGCAACTTCGCCTCTGGCATTGCAATTTTCAATGTTTCCTCCAAAACTGCCGCCAACAATTAAGCCTCCACATTCTGCCACATCATACTGAATAATACGATCATCAGTAAACTTATTATCACCAAGCACATTGATTTTTGCATTTTTTACTACACAATTCTTAATCTGTCCATATTCGTTTCCACCAATTATGCCACCCGCACAGTCAACACCAGAAATTACATTTTTGCCACTTAAAGTTAAATTATCTACTGTTCCTTGATTATACCCAATTATAGCACCTGACGCCATATATCCTTTTACTGTTGCATTTTTAACAGTCAAATTTTTTACAACAGCTATTGATTACATTTTCCTTCCGCAGCATATAAAACGCATCATCCCAGCACTTTCACAGCTTTCTAATTTAAATCCGTGTTTTTTATACAAATTCTCCATTTCTCCACGTCCATAGATGTGTACATCACCCATATTCATATTAGGCAGAAATAAACGATTCTCAATCCATCGAAACACTTTCCAAGTTGTAACGTCCAGAATAATCAGTCTTCCTCCTGCTTTTAACACACGCTGTGCACCATCAAAGAAAGCTCCCGGATTCGGATAATGATGAAAGCTTTCCGTACAGATTACTACATCAAACTGTTCATTTTTAAATGGCAGGTTTTCTGAGTCTCCATTCATAAAAAATGCTGACGATATTTCTTTGCTCTTGGCAACTTTAATCATCTCTTCCGATAAATCAATACCTGTATAACTTCTTGATGGATATTTTTCATGTAAAAGTGTGATAACATTCCCCGTACCGCATCCAACATCCAGAAGTTTTTCAAAAGTTTCTTCTTCAAGCTTTTTTAAAATATATGGATAATCATGCTTGCACATATTATATATATCCATAAGGTTATTCTGGTCAAATTTATGAGCTTCCCTATTAAATTCCACTCTTGATAGCTCTTTGTAATCCTTCGTCTTAGATTTTTCCATAATAATTCCCCCTAATTTTCTATTATAGAATAATTTACAAATATCCGTTGAGTTAGTTTCTTCTAACTCAATATAACACTTTTTTATTATGATTTCAATTAAAAAACTATTTTAATTGCATAACAAAAAAAAGAAAAATGTTCCAAATAATAAGGATACATTTTCCTATTAATTCCAGCTAGAATCTATACATTCAAACTGATGACATTACCTGTGTTATTGTATATAAACTTCTTCCCAAACTGATGTCCTATTTCTTCAATTGCTTTTTCTCCAGTACAGTGAGATAAACCTAACACTTGTATATTCTTTTCTTTAAAAAAGCTTAGTGTCGCATTTAATCTTGCTTCATCAGCTTCCACCAAATGCGTTCCTCCTACTACGCCATAGATTTGCATATTAGTTCTCTCCATGATTGTATCTAAAATGTTAACTATTCCTATATGGGAACAACCTACTATAATCACAAAACCTTTATCAGTTTTTACTCCCAATACTATTTCATCTGAAAAATCGTCCTGACAATAGCCTTCCTTTTGCTTTACTTTAAATTTTTTATTTATAAGTTCAAATTCATTACTTCTTCTAAAATTAGAAAATACCATTATTTCTTTATTAATATTAAACATATCTTCTTCAATATATTTTATACTAATATTGTTTTCATTAACAAATTTCTCATCAAAAGAATTTCCATTATATTTATAACTTCGTCCTTCTGCACATTTATATTTACTGTTAAAAAATTTTTTTCCTATGATTAATTTATATGAGACTTTAACTTTATCTACAAACGCTCTAAATCCTCCGCTGTGATCATAATGACCATGACTTAAAAAAACATAATCCAAATTAAGTAAATCAATATTTAATAATTCAGCATTTTTAACAAAATCTCCACTTTGCCCAGTATCAAATAAAATCCTTATATCATTTATTTCTAGATAAAGTGATAAACCATGTTCATTATATAATTTTAAATTATCATCCGGATTATTTTCTATAAGTGTAGTTATTTTAAACTTCAACTAAATCACCAACTTTACTTCATACTTCTTCCATACCTATGTCTATGACAAACACAGCCCTCACAACTTTCTCTATCTCCAATATCACTGCAAAGTCTATAATCTCCTCCCTCTATTTTCAATATTTTACCATTTACTAGGCTATCAGCTATTTTCCTTCTCGCATCATCATATATTCTTTGCACAGTTGAACGTGCAACTCCCATTGTATCTGCGCATTGCTCTTGATTTAATCTTTCTAAATCCATGAGTCTGATTGTCTCATATTCATCTACTGACATTACTATTGATTCATTTAACTCTGATAAACTATCTATAGGACCAAATTTATCAATCTCCGGTAATGTACAAACTCTTCTCCATTTTCTCGGTCTTGCCATTAATTATTTCACCTCTGTATAGTAATATTTTTAATAGTTCCAGAAACTGCTTTATCAATAAATGAAATGCCATCAAGATGGTCAATTTCATGACAGAAAGCTCTTGCAAGAAATCCTTCGGCTTTCATCTCCACATTTTCACCATGCTCATTAATACCTCTAACTATTACTTTATACGGACGTATAACTTCACCTATTAATTCAGGAATACTTAGACATCCTTCCGTATCCCTTTGTTCTCCTTCTTTTTCTATTATTTGAGGATTTATAAGTTTAATAAGACCATCACCTATATCAATAACTATTATTCTTTTTAATATTCCTACCTGCGGTGCTGCCAACCCTACACCATCTCCATTATACATTGTTTCAGCCATATCTTCTATTAACTGCAATACTTTTTTATCTATCTTCTCAACGTACTTTGATTTTTTCCTCAATACCCCATCTTTTTCATAATTAGTAATATTTCTTAAAGCCATATTCATTTTTTCCTCTCTTTTAAAACTTTGTTAGTGTAAAGTTTTTTACACTATTCTTTTAAAAATTTCTTTATATATCAAGGGTTACAGAGTTTTTTTGTATAAAAAAAACAATGACCCCCAATTTCATGTTATAATTGAATCTCTAACCAAACA
>NZ_MZGV01000041.1 GCF_002029235.1 Clostridium oryzae | reverse complement strand
GTATTTATATAGAAAAAAATTTATTCGTTAATACTGCAAGTACATAATAATACGCTGTTTTTTTATTCATTTTAATTAAAAAAATATCCTAAGAAAAAAATGGAGATACTAACTTTATAAACCTTAGAATAAAAGGAGATTCAAAATGTTTATTACTAAATATCAGCTGTTTTGTCTTATTATGCTCTTTGAAATAGGCAGTTCTACTCTGTTTGCCTTAGGAATCAGCGCTAAACAGGATGCATGGATAGCAATAATATTAGCTCTGCTTATTGCATATGTTTTATTAGCCATATATATAAAACTTCAAAATAAATTTCCTAAGAAAAACTTTATTGAAATATTGATTTTAGTTTTAGGCAGTCCTATAGGAATTGCACTTTCGATATTATATGGTGCTTTCTTTATTTATTGTTCGTCAAGAAACATGCACGATTTTGGACTTTTGATGCAAATGACTTTTTTAAATAAAACTCCTGTAATCGTGATACACGGCATATTGATGGTAACATCCTTGTATATTATTTTTCTAGGCTTAAAAGTTTTAGCACGAACTAGTGAAATTATGTTCCCAACAGTTATTTTTTTTATAACCTTATCATTTATACTGGTTCTTGCATCAGCCAAAGTGGATTTTAAGGAATTGAGTCCTATACTTAGTAATGGAATAAAACCTATACTAAATACAGTATTTCCTGATTTAGTCAATTTTCCTTTTGGTGAAGTTTTTGTGTTCTCTATGTATTGGTGCTATATGAACAAAGATATTAACAAATATAAAATATCAGCAATAGCTCTAACATTTGCCGGTATGCTTATCATGCTATCCACAATAATTACAATATCTGCACTGGGTGTCGGCTACACTTCCATCGCCACTATCCCACTGCTAGATATGATAAAAATGATAAATATAGGAAACTTTCTTACTAATTTAGATGCGTTAGGAGTTACAATCATATTTATCGGCGGCTTTTACAAGATGCTTATATTTTTCTATGGAGCAGTACTATCTTTTAGTACTATTTTTAAAATGAAAAATATTAAAACAATAACTATCATATGCGGAGCTTTTGTAGTGTTATACTCTTCTAAATTCGAACCAAGTTACGCTTACCATATATGGTTAGGGCACAAAATTTCTTTACCCTATTTGTTCAATACTTACCAAGTGATTCTTCCTCCTCTTATATTAATCATATATTATCTAAAGAACAAAGCTGGTAAAATTAGTCAATCAGATGTCTGAAGGGAGCTAATATGAATTACATAGATGGCTTTAGAGATATTTTTAAATCTATCGGATTATTTCCAAGCATCTTAATAATAGGAGGCTATGCCTTCTGTTTAGTTCTTATGTTATTAATTTTATATTATATTTTTTATAATATAATAAAATAATGTCCCTACTCTTTAATTTCGTACGGTTTATAAATTAAACCTGATTTATTTATTCTAGCTTTTACATTTACAGAGCACATAACATCAGGGAATATTTTTTCCCAATCACGCTCATATTTTTTCCAAAACTCAGGATATTTTTTACTCAGTATTCCTCCAAATCCAACAACATCTGAACGAAGAACCTTCTGTAGCTTTACCAAAGCACCATTAATTTCCTTTTCAATCCTCTTCTGCTGCATTTTTTCCAATTCAGCTATTACTTTCGTATCAGAAATATCAATATTGTCAGAGATGCTGGTAATATCTGATGTCGCATTAACAAAAATATCAAAGACTACTACGCCATTTTTTATATTAGGTTTAATTTTAGTTTTTAATTTCCTTAGAATAAAGTTTACAACCTTTTTAGATTTATCTATTGAAGAATTTTTAAAGAACCCTGTTCCTTTATTCCCTAATAACCAATTAAGTCCCCTAGTTTCAGATTTATTTAAATACCCAGCTAATTTATCTTTCTTAAAAACTGCGGTTCCTGATAATTCTAAAACTAAATTATCATTTTCATAATCATCAACTCCGCTAACCTCTGACTGTCTTATAACCTCAATAGCACCAGTTATCGGATTAATTCCAGCAGACAGCAACTTCCTGTAGTATTCCATCAGATTAACACTTGTACCATTAAGATCGTTTTCATTTAGTTCTAGCATCGTATCTATATAGACACCTTGAATACTAGATAAACCGCTTGAGATTTCAATAGTTTCTTCAGTATTATGATTTTTAGCTATTAAAATCCATGTTGTATTTCTTGCCTTGTAGTTTCTCTTGAAAAAATCTAATAATCTCCATAGTCCTTCTTTTGCTATTTGTTCGTCAATAACAATAACTTTACTTTGTGAAAAAATAATTTTTCTATCAAGGTTGATTTCAATATTTCTGATTGCTTCTTCTATAGTTTCCCCCTGAGCTGAAAAATACTGAACTGGTAATTTAGTAGACTTCTTTTTCAAAACATCTGGTTTTACAATTTGAACAGTGCAGCTTATTTTATTCTTTTTCCCACGATTCACAGCTACGGCGTATGCTATACCAATGTTATTAAGTTCTATTCTATCCCAACACCCAGTACAAAAAATGCAGCATAATACTACAGATAGTGTTAAACTTAACATCCTTTTCATTTTGTTCTCCCTTCCTTCTCAGCCTTGTAGCTGCTATCTTTTATTGACCTAGGTAAAAATCTCTGAAACCATAGCGGCATTCTTATAAACGAATCCTTCATTTCACTTAAATTTATAGGTACTAATGGAATTAGATATGGAGTTCCGTATACATCTAATGAGCATAGATGAGCTGCTATAATAAAAATAGCAATAATTAGCCCGAACATTCCAAACATTCCACTCCATATTAAGAAAAAAAATCTAAGCAATAAAACAACATCTAAAAGCGGATTAACAATAAAACCCGATATTCCTGTAAGAGAAATAATTATTATCATTGGAGGGCCAATAATTCCTGCATCCACAGCAGCTTCACCTAGTACTAATGTTCCGACTATCGTAACTGTTTGTCCTATAGGACGCGGCATCCTTACTCCTGACTCTTTCATAAGTTCAAATACAATTAACATGCCTGCACACTCAATAGCAGCAGGAAAAGGTACACCTTCTCTAGCTGCGGCAAATGAAATTAAAAGCATTGATGGTATCATTTCATGGTGAAATGTAGTTAAGGCAACATACAAGGCTGGGGTTACAGTGGTTACCATAAATGCTAAAATTCTTAACATTCTAGTTACTGAAGCTATGTAAGGTCTGGAGTAATAATCCTCAGTAACTTGAAACGCTTCAGCAAATACGTAAGGAATAGTTAATACAAACGGACTTCCGTCACATATTATTGCTACTCTACCTTCTAATATTTTTGCAGCCACTTTATCAGGTTTTTCACTATTTCCTATGGTAGTAAAAATAGAGGAAGGGTTATCATCAAGATATTGTTCAATATATCCCGATTCTAATATGTAATCTATATCAATGTTATTCAATCTTTTTTTTACTTCGCTTAAAACATCCTTGTTAACAATATCATCTATATATACTAAACATATTTTAGTATGAGTTTTTTGACCAACACTATTTAGCTCAAACATTAACTTTGAATTTTTAATAATTTTTCTAATAAGTGACATATTTACTACGATGTTTTCTACAAAACCTTCTCTTGACCCTCTGATAGTCGTCTCGGTCAACGGCTCTTGAACGTTTCTTTGATTAAATGAATGCGTGCCCATTACAAAAGCGGAAGTGTATCCATCAATAAACAGAGCACTATTGCCAGATAATACATATCCTACTATATCATTAATTGACTCAACTTCTTTTGTTTCAACAGGAAATAATAAATTTTCTTTAATGATTTTAATTACATCCCTTTGTTCCATTCCTCCCTCTGACATATAGCCATCAAATGCAGCAACTTTACTTATAAATTCCTCAACCCTGTTTTTATCAGTCAGTCCACTTATCATACATACAAATGCTTTTATGTTATAATTAATTCCAACTTTAAACTCCTTAAAGATCACATCGCTGCTTTTCCCAATCAGCTCTTTCATTTGCAGAAGATTATTCTCTATGCTAGTGTTTACAATAATATCGCTATCTATATAATTGTTCTTATTATATTCATAAATTTTTCTTTTTTTCATTTCATTTGTATATTGTAGGTACTGTCTTATCTTTTTAAACATAGGATTACTTCCTTCACTAGCAGCGTTTTGATTGCAATAATTTCTATCATACACTTGTATAAAAATATTATGTGGACTTATAATATTTTTATACAATAAATACTATTTATGAAAAATAGCTGTTTCATTTTGTACGCTTATTAGACTATTTTTTTACATAAACTTGATATAGTGATATTATTAAGTAAATACTATAAATATAAGACGAACCAAGAAAGTGAATTAAAAGAAGATAATATTAAGTAGTTAGTGTATGCTTTAAATAGATAAGAGATAAGAGAAAAGAGTAAAGAGTAGAGAGAAAAGTGAAGGAAGAAATTCTGCTGTGCAGAATTTCCGAGAATTTAAATGTGATTATCCGCAACAACTTTTTAAAAACTAAGACTATACCTAGTATTACAAAAGGATTATCAAAATAATTAGGATTATCTATACAATCAAAATTCAGCATAGCTGAATTTTAACCTTCACTTTTCTCTTTACTCTTAACTCTCATACCTATTTAATGCACTTTCTCTTAAATATTCCGTCTAGAGCATTTAGTTCGTCTTATATTTATTTTTAGAATCATAGGAGTGATAATATATGACTGTTAATATAAAAAATGATTGGCTTGAATTATTAGAAGATCAATTTGAAATGGACTATTATAAAGATTTGAGGCATTTTTTGATTAGTGAATATAAAACAAGAACAATATATCCAGACATGTATGACATCTTTAATGCATTGAATTACACTGCTTATAAGGATGTAAAGGTAGTAATTTTAGGTCAGGATCCTTATCATGGTCCAAACCAAGCTCATGGTTTAAGCTTTTCCGTAAAGCCTGGAGTTCCTGCTCCACCTTCGCTAATCAACATATATAAAGAACTAAAAGATGATCTTGGCTGCTACATTCCAAACAATGGCTATTTAAAAAAATGGACTGATGAAGGAGTCCTACTGCTTAATACAGCCCTTACCGTAAGAGCTGGAGAAGCAAATTCTCATAGAAACAAAGGATGGGAAATCTTTACTGATGCAATAATTTCTTTGCTAAATAAAAGAGAGAAGTCAATAGTTTTTATTCTTTGGGGAAGCAATGCAATTTCTAAAGAAAAACTTATCACTAACAAGGCTCATTACATAATAAAATCACCTCATCCAAGCCCATTATCTGCTCATAGAGGTTTCTTTGGAAGCAAACCATTTTCAAAAGCTAATAACTTTTTAAAGTCCATTGGAGAAAAACCGATTGACTGGCAAATCGAGAATATATAAAAAATGGCTACACCCTATGTCGGCTAGTTCCGCTCATTAAGCAATTACACCGCATCTTTTAGGCAAATTTCCTAATGACTCATAACTCGGCTACGCCTCAAACAATTCGCCATCTTAACGGAAATTTGCCTAAAAGACACGGATAATTGCTAAACTCGCTCTAAATGCCTCCGTCGGATGTAACCATTTTTAATGCCCTAACTCTTAATTTTTACATAATACTTTTATTTTATTAATTCTATTCCCTTTTTATCTTAATTCACTAACTTCAAAATATATTACTATTTCTCTTTAATTTCTTCGCAAACATGCTGTAACGTTTTTTTATTTAATTCCCACCTTTCTTACTCTTTGGGGATATAACCCGATTTTAATGAAGAGTTATCTGCAATTGGCAAAAATCATAAATTCCTAGAGACTAAAAAGGGTAGAAAGTGATTTACGTCGGTTGGAAAATGCCTTCTATGGCCACTCACCCTTTTAAGCAACTCTAAAAGCATTTAGCGATAATAAATACATAAGCTCCATTAACATAAAATTCAACTATGTGATAATAACATACGCTACATCTATCTATATAAGTTGCAATAAAGTTCTTACATTATGGCTTCTAAAATATCACTGCTGAATCGGTTCGACCCTAAGATTTTTTAGAAGTCAGAATGTATTAGAACTTTCTCAACTTATATAAATCAAAAGTTCTCTCTCACAATATTAATTACAGATACTGCCGCACTTTCTGTATAATTTAATTCCCTGTTTTCATGTCCCATAAAATCGCTGTACCTATTACCTACTCACAAACTCAAACTTTTCCACATCAAATATTCCTTTTTCAGTCAGCCTTATTTCAGGAATTACCGGCAAAGCCATGAAAGATAGTGTAATAAATGGATCTATCTCTGGATTAACGCCTAATTTTCTAGCTATTACAAGCATTTCTTTCATTATATTCTTAACTTCATTGCAGGATAGATTGCTCATTAATCCCCCTATTGGCAGCGGAAGACTGGCTACTATCTTTCCTTCTGATGATATAGCATAGCCGCCCTGCAAATGCTTTATATGATTTACTGCATTTATTATATCCTCATCGTTATCACCAGCTACTATTATATTATGTGAATCATGGGATACACTAGTTGCAATAGCTCCATTTTCTATTCCAAATCCCTTAATTGGTGCTATTCCAATTAAATTATTTTTACCATGTCTTTCCACAACACATAGTTTACTATATACTTTATTTGGTATGAACTCGCCATCTCTTCCAGGTATAGTCTCATAGAGGTGTTTTGTAGTAATTTGATGAGCTATCATTCCAATAACATGATTTTTATCTTTTCTGTTAAATTTTAATTTAGATTCTGATATATTTTGAATTTTTACAGTATGAAGCAGCTCAGAATCTTTCAACTCATATTTAAATGAAGAAATAAAATTAGCATCGACAAACTTCCCGTTTTTAATAACATATTTAGGTTCTACTTTTTCAAGATTATCCATTATTATTATATCCGCTATATATCCCGCTCCAATAGCCCCATACTGCTTTAAGCCATATACTTTAGCGGTGTTATAGCTTGCCATCTTATATGCTTTAGCTATCGGAACACCTAATTCTATAGCTTTTCTGATGCAATAGTTTATATGGCCTTCTGTTTCTATATCCTCTAAATGTTTATCATCTGTACAAAACATACATTGGTCAAAAGGTACTCCAGCCTTTAAGAATCCGCTTACTATGGCTTGAAGATTTCTTGCCCCACTACCTTCTCGTATGAAAATGTGCATTCCAGCTCTTAGTTTATCTAAAGCTTCCTCAAAGGAATAACATTCATGGTCATTGTCCACACCTGCCAGACGATATGCCTGCACTGCATAGCCGTTTATCCCAGGTGCATGGCCATCTACTATTTTATCGTGGAATAATTGAATCTTATCCAATGCCTTCTGCTGCCCATTAATAACATCGCGAAAACACATCATTTCACCAAGGCCAAGCACTCTACGATTATTTACATACTTGCTCATATGCTCCGCTAAAAATTCGCCGGCTCCATTAGTATCAAACTCGGTAGCTGGAACAGAAGAAGGAACCATTATATATGCCGATATAGGTATGTCTTCCGTAGCACTAATTATAAAATCCAATCCTTCAATGCCTTTCACATTAACAATCTCATGGGGGTCTGCAATAATTGTTGTTGTACCCTTTACTACTAACATTTTTGAAAGTTCCAGCGGTGTCACCATAGTACTTTCAATATGCATATGCGCATCAATAAATCCCGGGACAATATATTTGCCTGTACAGTCAAGCTCTTTTATACCACTATATTTACCAACCCCAACAATTTTGGTACCTACAATAGCAACATCAGCAATCACAATTTCCTCTGTAAATACATTTAAAATATTACCGTTCTTTAAAACCAAATCCGCCTTTTCAAATCCATTTGCTACCAGCAATTTTTCTTTTATTGTCTTCATCGCCCTCACCCTTTCTATATTTATTGATAAAAAAACAACTACCTAATCTTTTGATTATAAGCGCACCACTAGCATGGTTCACTTATAATCAACTATTTACGGTAGTTGGTAGAAACGCTTATCCTTATCATAAGCTTATATAAGTTTTATATTATAATGAACATTATCATAAATATTAACACTTGTCAATATTTTCAAAAATTTTCCTCAGCCTGCGAATTTTTAATATATAGCTATTATAAATTCGGCTCACAGCATTCACTAAGTTCTTCATAAATAGCTTCGGGCGGCATCGGTTTTCCAATAAAGTATCCTTGTACTTCATTGCAATTTAATTTATCTAAGCAGTTCCACTGTTCTTCTAATTCTACACCTTCTGCAATAACTCTAATACCTCTTACCTTTGCTATTGAAATAACGGACTTTACTATCTCATAATCAAATTCATTTTCGCACACATAATCAATCAGCTGTTTTGCAATCTTAATACGATCGATAGGCAAATTCTTTAAATAATATAAAGAGGAGTATCCTGTACCAAAATCGTCAATAGATATAGATATTCCCATATTTCTAAATTCCTGCAGCATATCCTTAATTTCAAGGTTTTGTTCTAATTCAATACTTTCAGTAATTTCAATATCTACGCACTCCGGTTGAATCGCTAATCTTTTCATCTCTTCCCTTAAATTATTTATAAATCGCGTTCCGTTAAGCTGCTTAACCGAAACATTAATACTCATCTTAATTTCCATATCACTTCTACTATTCCAATATGCTAGCTGCGATAATGCCTTTCTCATAACCCAATCTCCAATAGGAATGATAAGCCCTGTTTGCTCTGCGATGGGTATAAATTCAGCTGGTGAAATAAATCCCTCCTTAGCCGTTTTCCAGCGAATAAGTGCCTCAAAACCGACAAGTTTTTTATCTTCAATATTTACCTGCGGCTGATAAAACAGCATAAATTCATCATTATAATTTGCTTTTTTAAGCATTATTTCAATTCTATTTTTTCTATAGATTAGTTCTCCTAGTTTCTCATCATAGGACATAGCTTTATTAAATCCATGCATGCTTGACTGCAGCATGGCTACATCTGCATGCTTAATTAAATCCTCTTGTTTCTTAGCATCAAAAGGATATATTGAGATTCCTATATTAACTGTAACGCGTATCTCATAATCCTGAATTTTATATATATCACTAATCAGATTAATTATCTCTTCAGCAATCCTATGCCCTTCCTCATATCCAAAAGAATCCTTCTTAGAGATAATAAATGAATCTTCCCCGTAGTAAACTAAAATGGTATTATCAAAACTATCACTGTATTTTTTCAGCCGATCACTCATTTCCCTTAGTGCTTCGTCCCCAATATAATTTCCAAACATAGTCTTTATCATCTTATATTTATTAAGCTCTATATACAAGAGCAGTACCGTTTCATGTTGTCCTAGTTGTGGCAGCTCCTTTTTTAACCATGATAAAAAATACCTTCTATTATAAAGACCTGTAATAACATCTCTATTTAATAGATATTTAAGTTCCTTATTCTTTTGCGTAAGCCTATTTGTTCTGTCCGCAACTGTTTGCTCTAATTTTTCATTTAGTTCCTTTTCCTTTAAAATCAATTCATCTTTATATATGTTATTCTGTATATACGTAGAAAATATGTAATAAACAATTATTATGAAGGAGGTGATAAATAAATCATGTACCTGAATGCCTTTAGATACTATTATTAATATAGGAGCACATATTAGCACAATTCCTTTCCTATTCCTGCCATTACTGCTTATGCCTGCAATATTTCTGCTCCGATTTGCTCTCATCTTCAAAATAGCGCCTATAGCAATAAGTACAAAAGCTGTAACGTAGACTCCATCAGTTAGTGAATTAGGATTATACTTGTTATAAAACTCCTGATAATAACAAAATATATCTATACCAGCAAAAGATGCTTGTCCTAATAGTGTGAACGCAATTGATAAATGCATTTCAGTCTTTCTATTAGATAAAAACACTATAAATGTCCAAATTAGGATTAAAATATCACACGAAATGGATAAAGATGAGTTTAAATTATTATTCAGCATTACAATATTATTTATGTTTCCATTAAAGAGCATCTCCCAAATCAGTAACATAATACAAACAGATATAGTAACCGTATCTAGAAAAAATTGAATAACATTCCATTTCTTTATTTGTTGAAATCCAGATATGAACAATGAACCTGAAATTAAAAGATTAGTTAAAGAGTATCCATACGAAATTATAAGACTTTTTTCAGGATTAACTTTTAAAATAAGATCATCTATACCCCATACTATGTCACAAACAGCCCAGCTAAAAATGCTAGAAGCAAGAAGTAATCCCGATACCTTTAAATATTTTCTTTTTTCGTTAAGGCAGAAACCTTGAAAAACATAGGCTGCTGCAATCAGTGTCACAATTGGTGATAACATATTACCCCAAAGATTTGATTGGAAACTAATTGATATAAAATAAAATATGTACAGCAATATAAAAATAATCCTTGTAAACATTTTCACTATATCTGACACCACCTCGGCCGTAATTAACTTTTGTAGATTAATAATAAAATAATGTATCTTTATGCTTATCATAAATTAAAATCGCATTTTGATTATATCATAAATATTTATACATTTAGTAGGTCATATTATTCCAATTAAACATTTTTTTTAAATATTTCTATATTGTCGACAAATTCACATTTTTTAAGCTGCGTATTCTATTGCCTATATGCCATATACAGGTATATACTAATAATAATATGAAAAGTATGTTGATATATGGTAATTATATATACTTTTATCTCCAGCTAAATATAGAAAGGTTTAATAATAATGGTTTCATTTAAAGACTCTAGTTTACTGCAAAATAAATCCTTGAGGTTATTAATGGTATCTCGAGTATCTACTAACTTTGCCTATCAGATGATTACGGTTGCTATAGGCTGGCAGATGTATGCTCTCACCCATTCAGCCTTCTACTTAGGTTTAGTAGGCTTAGTTCAATTTTTACCGATGCTGTTTCTATCGCTTTTTGTTGGGCATATTTCAGATAGGTATGACCGTAAAAGAATAATTACGATAAGTCAAATAGTTCAGAGTATATTTATAGCTGTTCTAGCGTTGGGAAGTCTCAATGGATGGATTACTAAAGAAAGCTTCTTAGCAATCATTTTCTTTATAGCCGTAGCGCATTCATTTGAAGGACCTCCGATGCAGTCTTTGCTGCCTAACATAGTAACTCAGGACGTTTTCCCCAGGGCCTCTGCCTTTATGTCTTCTGTTTCTGAATTTGCAGTTATTATCGGGCCGGCTGTAGGGGGTATTCTCTATTCGTTTGGAGCAACTTTTGTCTACGCATTAACAGCAGTTTTATTGATAATTTCTGGTACACTCATTTCCCAAATAGTAATAAAGGCTCAGGAAAATGCAAAATCTGAACCAATGAGCATAAAGTCATTATTTGCAGGTATATCTTTTATCAAAAGCAGACCTATTGTGCTTGGCGCAATATCTCTAGATTTATTTGCAGTACTTTTTGGTGGTGCAACAGCTTTGCTTCCAATCTACGCCAGCAAAATTCTTATGATAGGCTCCTTTGGTCTTGGTATACTTAGATCCGCTCCTGCATTAGGTGCTTTACTAATGTCTGCATATCTTGCCAAAAAGCCATTAAAACATAAAGTAGGCAGAATCATGTTTACAGCAGTAATATTCTTTGGTATATCTACAATGGTTTTCGCAGTATCAAAATCTGTTGTAGTATCGTTTCTTGCACTTTTTGTGCTAGGTGCTTCAGATGTAATAAGTGTTGTAATCAGATCCACTCTTGTACAGCTTCAGACTCCTGATTACATGAGAGGACGGGTAAGTTCTGTGAATCTGATATTTATCGGTACTTCTAATCAGCTCGGTGAATTTGAATCAGGCGTAACTGCCTCGCTGTTTGGTACTGTTCCAGCAGCACTTTTGGGCGGTCTCGGAACAATAATCGTCGTACTGCTCTGGATGAAGCTGTTTCCATCAATTTTACATGTAGATAGATTTGAAGCTAGTAAAGGTTACTAAAAAATGGTAGGAAGTGATTTCCGCCGGCTGGAAAATGCCTCCTCCAACCACTTCCTACCCTATGCCGACTCTATGCATTTACAAAGTATTATTTTCTATATTACTTCTCCCAAATTATTTTTCTTGTTTGTTTATTTATTAGTATTTTCTTAAGAGCTATCTTCATATTACTTCGTATATTATATAGTTACATTCTTTTAACGACATATACAGTTTATTCATACACAGTTAAAAGCCATCCATAATTGGCAAAAATCATAAATTCCTACAGAGTAAAAAATGAAATGTTGTGGCACTACGGAGATTGATCCGTAATGCCACAACAACATTTCCTATGCCCTAACTCTTAATATTCACAAAATACTTTTGTTATATTGCTTTTGTTGCCTCTTACCTTAACGTAATAACTTCAAAATATTTTACTGCTTTACTTGTCTAAAAATTCTCTTAATATTTCTCTATATAAATTTTGCATTCCAATAAATTTACCTCCTGTAAAAAAGCCATCATCGTATAGGTTTGAATGTGTAACTTCAATAATGGCAGGTATTGTAATACTCTCATAATAAAACAGCATCTCTAAGATATCATCCTTTTCAAAATTACTATCTGATATAAATCCAATACCATAAATAGAAATATCTACTCCTGTTACTTCAATATCTACTTTATCAATATTTCTTGATACAATTTTAATTTGTTCATCATACTTTCTTCTTCTTCTAATTCTTCGTTCTTTGGGGAACATACTGTCCCTATTCGATAAATTACTGTAATCACTTTTCTTCATTTGCTTCAACCTCCCCATTCAAAAATTTATCATTTGTTTTACTTGCAATTTATTAACAGTTTAAAAAGCAATTTATTTACTACTTTTATCGTACTGTACGCGTATAACTTTGGTAAAAAAATATAATTTCTCATGGACTAAACTGCTCTATGTGCACTTCCTTGAGAGTAAAAATAAGTTCATGAAACATCTCACCTGCTTCATGAACTAAAATGCTTTTAATCTCTATTTTTTAATGCATCCGCCATGCTTATTTTATTTACTCTTAGCATATGCAGATAGTTTATAACTAAATAAGATATAATTTCCACTACAACAACAAAAGCATAATGGTCAGTCATTGGCTTCATACATAAGCCAAACAGTAATATTACACTTCCCAAGAAAATCCCAATTTGGTTGTCAATAACCACACTTTTTTATGCCCTATCTCTTAATCTTTATATAATACTTTTATTTTATTAATTCTATTACCTTTCTCTCTTAACTCATTAACTTTAAAATATACTAATGTAGAATAGATATTGCCATTATAGTACCAAGTACCTTTTACAATTTAATATACGTCTTGGTTATATAATTATATTGCTTTTTACGTTTGCAGATTTTGCTCTCATCGAACAATCCATCCATATTATGTTGAGCTGTAAAACTGTCCATAAATTTATTAAATATTAATATTATTCTAATTTTTTGCTTTATTGTATTATATTTATATTTTTTTATTTCATTCAGAAAGATCTCATATCTATACATTTCATTCTTATTTACTTTCGTTAGGTATTTGTAATTCTTTTCTGTATAGGCCCACCTCATATATTGTTTCATATTTTTTACACACAATTCTATTACTTGCTTGGTTTTCAATTGTTTCTTTAAATAACGTGAAAACTCTTTCATAACTAAATTGAATTCTAACTCTACATCTTCTAAAATCAATTTACTGCTTAGCCCCATCTTGAACCCACCGCCGTTTCTCATAACTTTTATCTGTTGTATTGAATACTTTAACTAATATGTATCTGCGTTTGTTCCTTAAGCGTAAAATATATAAATAAATTCTTAATATATATATCGTACAAATAATAAATTTCAAAATAGCTTTTCATGCTCAAATTAATATTTTTTAATATATTTTTGCTTAAAATTGAAGTTTTTTTCGAACATATCAAGTTTAAGCATCGAAATATGAATTAGAAAATCGAACGTTACGTAATTGGCATTTGACAATAACGATTTACATTGCTATACTTTTATTAGTTTATAAATTAAGGAGGAATTTTTAATGAAGATAGCATTACCTAACGTAGGAAACATGATTAATCCTCATTTTGGAACAAGTAAAAGCTTTGTAATAGTATCGGTGGACAATGGAAAAATTAATAATGCTGAAGAAATTTCAACAGCTGCTTTAGCGCATCAACATGAAGGTTTGGCAGACTTGCTTGTTAAAAATGGTGTATCTGTAGTAATAGCAGGCGGAATAGGCGGCGGAGCGATAGCTGGCTTAGAAAACTGTAACTTAAAAGTAATAAAAGGTGCCGCTGGTGAATATAAGATGGTCATAGAAGAGTATCTGAAAGGAAATTTAAAAGATAAAAATGTTGTTTGCAATCATCATTGTGAACATTAAAAAGGTACCATACAGGTACCTTTTTTAAGGCTTTAATACTACTTTGATACAATTATCTTCTTTTTTATCAAATATTTCATAAGCATGTTCACCTTGATCCAATGATAAGCGATGCGTAATAATATCCGTAGCATCAAATTTACCCCCTTCGATTAAATTTAATATCCTGTTTACATATTTATGTGCAGGACATTGACCCATTTTTAGCGTAATATTTCTTGAAAAAAAATCACCTAACGGAAAAAGATTATATTTAGAACCGTAAACACCTACCAGCGATACAGTCCCTCCTTTTCTAACTGCCTGAGTTGCTATCTCAATAGCAGATTTTGAACCCCCTTGAAGCTTTAATGCTGTTTCAATCTTTTCAAATGCAGACATTTTTCCATCAAGTCCAACACAATCAATTACCACATCTGCTCCACCGTGAGTAATCTCTTTAATATATTCACCTGTATTGTCGTGATCTTTTAGATTAATAACTTCTACACCGCTATAGCCTCTAGCATGCTCCAATCTATAATCTACGCAGTCCACTGCTATAATCCTTCTCGCATCTTGGAAAGCAGCCCATTTAATTGTTAATAATCCAACAGGACCACAACCTAAGACTACAACCGTGTCATCTTTTTTTACTCCGCCGTTTTCAACTCCCCAATAAGACGTAGGCAAAATATCTGTTAAAAAAAGTACCTGCTCATCAGTCAGTTCATCTGGAACCACCATAGGTCCTACATTAGCATAAGGTACTCTGATATATTCTGCTTGACCTCCGTCATAGCCGCCATAGGTTTCACTATATCCAAATATTGCTCCGACTTCACCATGTGGATTTGAATTGTCACACTGACTCCATAACTCATGTTCGCAATACCAACAATGACCGCACGCTATCGGAAATGGTACTATTACTCTATCTCCTTTTTTTACCTTTTGAACATCTTTGCCTGTCTCTTCAACTATGCCCATAGTCTCATGTCCTAAAATAAATCCATGAGGCATATTGGGGACCATTCCATGAATGAGGTGTAAATCTGATCCGCATATTGCTGTAGAAGTTATTTTAACAATAATGTCATCATCTTTCTTTATCTCAGGATCTGCTACATTTTTTACTTTTACATCATTTATCCCACCATACACAACCGCTTTCATTATATTACTCCTCTCTATAGCTGATAAAATTAGTCTGTACAAGTCAAAAATTAATATACTATTTCCTTCAAAAATAAAAAAAACATTACATCCTACGTAGGCTAATTCCGTTCATTAAGTAATTACACCACATCTTTGAGGCAAATTTCCTAATGGCTCATAACTCGGCTGCGCCTCAAACAATTCGCCATCTTAACGGAAATTCCCCTCAAAGACATGGGTAATTACTAAACTCACTCCAAATGCCTACTTCTGATGTAATCTTTTTTATGCCCTAGCTCTTAGTATTCACAAAATGCTTTTATTATATTACTTATGTTGACTTGCTCTCTTAATTCACTAATTTAAAATATATTACTGTTTCTTTCTAATTACTTTGTAAACATATGTACTGTTTTTTTATTTAGTGCTAATCTTTTACTTCTTTATATGCAAAAATCTACACTTTCCTATACTAGAATAAAGAAACAATGCTGCCTACGCTTATGAAAGGCTCCTGCATTAATACAGCATTTCTATCTACTCCAACTGATATATTTTTGTTCTCTAACCTGCGTCTGGAAATAATTCGCCTTTAAAAGCTTTCTGCATCAGACTTTCGAAGTTTTGCTGAAATTCTGACAAGCTCTGCTGTAATAAAAATTTTTGCTGTTCTATCTGCTGAACGTAAGTATTAAACCGATTTTGAAGTTCGATGGGCGGTACAATTATCTCATATTCTTCTATTTGTTGTTTAGTAATAGCTTCTCTCGTAGCTCCACCGCTTGTGGCAACATTCCTCATTAGTCTTTGATAACTATCATTAGTAAACTGATAACTTAGAAATATAGGTAGAATATATTCCTTATTTACCCTCACAATTGAAACATGCTGATTAACTCTAGCTGGTAAAACTCTGTTATGAACTATGCAGCATCTAGCTACAGATGCACCAGTTATGTTTAATAATACATCTTCAGGTTCTACAATTACATTGTTCAATTTTTTAGCCTGTTCATCATCAATAAATGCTAAATCCTTATATATGAATTCATTATTATGAACATTCATACTCCTAATCAATGAAATACCTGTTGTCTTGTAATTAGAATTTCCACCTTTCGGAGTTGATCCAGAGCCTATTTTTGTAGTTACACTTTTACAACTGCTTTTCTTCCATCAGTTATTATTGAACACAAAGCCTCCAGCTTCACATACTTCATGTTCTACCCCTCCAACATCTTCCCCAGCTCAATTAATCCTCGTTGGATTTCATCTTCCAGTTTATTAATTCTCTTAAGTATCACTGTCGGAGCATCGTACTGCACTTCTTCATATTCAATCTCTTTATATTTGTTAATAGACAAATCATAAGCATTGTTTTTAATTTCTTCCACTGGTACGAAAAACGACTGCTCAGTACGCTTTCTGTCAATTTCCTTTTCCAGATTACTAAAACGTTGTACAATATCAGGGATGTCATTATCATTTACTGGCTGCCTTTTATCATCCAAGCTGAAGCCATCAGACTTCATATCATAAAACCATACGTTATCAGTTCCGCCTGCTCCAGTCTTTGTAAATATTAATATTGCTGTAGACACTCCTGCATATGGTTTGAATACCCCACTTGGCATCGAAATCACGGCATCCAGTTTATTGTTGTCTACGATTTCTTTTCTAATTTGTTTATGAGCATTACTGCTTCCAAAAAGAACACCATCTGGGACAATAACTGCAGCTTTACCTCCATTT
Source organism: Clostridium oryzae (assembly GCF_002029235.1). Taxonomy (GTDB): domain Bacteria; phylum Bacillota; class Clostridia; order Clostridiales; family Clostridiaceae; genus Clostridium_AE; species Clostridium_AE oryzae. The sequence continues at coordinate 19,358 of NZ_MZGV01000041.1, read as the reverse complement.
TTCAATATCCTAAGGAATAGAGCAAGGAATAACAGTTCTGTCTTTTTGGTTTTAGTCACCTTTAACAAATCAACGGAAACTGCCTCGTAATCCAGCGAACCTTTAAATGGTGGATTTGCTAACACAAGTGTATAATTTTCATTATCTGTATTCATTTCAGACAAACTATCTCTATATTCAATCTTAGGGTTGTCTACTCCATGCAGCAGCATATTCATCGCACCGATCCTTAACATTGTCGTATCTATATCAAAGCCGTGAAACATATCATTATTAAAATGCTCCCTCAGCCCCGCATTTAGAAACAAATCTGCTTCGTGCACTCTTAAATAGTTCTGTGCTTCCACTAGGAAACCTGCCGAACCCATAGCTGGATCGATTATAACATCTGAAGGCGTAGGCTTAACTAAGTCTACCATCATTTTGATGATATGCCTTGGAGTTCTAAACTGTCCATTAGTACCTGCTGTTGCAACCTTTGAAAGTAAATATTCATATAGATCACCTTTTGTATCCGCATCACCTAAATTTAACGAATCAATACCATCAATAAGCTTTGTTAGCATAGCAGGTGTAGGTACTTTAAATATGGCATCCCCCATGTACTTTGCATATGCAGAGTCACCATCTTGATGTAAATTCTTAATGAATGGAAATACACCGTTAAGCACAACATTATAAATTTCTTCTGCTGAGCCTAAATTTTTAAACTTGCTCCACCTGCATTGCTGAAATTCTGCAGGAAACATTCCTTCATACTCTAATCCTAAGAAGCTTGCTTCTGTTTCTTTTATAGTTTCTACATCATCTAATTGTTTAATAAATAATAAATAAGTAAACTGCTCTATAACTTCTAACGGATTGGTTATTCCACCAGTCCAGAAAACTTCCCATATCTTATCAATTTTGCTCTTTAGTTCTCCTGTTATCATTAAGTCACTTCCCTTTCTATAATCACATTTATATCCTCAAACAAGTAAAGTTAAAATTAATATAATTCACCTTTAAAAGCTCTCTGCATCAAACTATTAAAGTTCTGTTTTAGTTCCGAAAGACTATGCTTTATAGTAGCTTTCTGATTTTCTACCTGCTTGACTATATCAGCAAATTCTCTTTGAAGCTCCATTGGTGGAATAATCAAAGGATAGGTTGTTATATCCTTTGTTGAAATGTGAGGAACTGTTGTCTCAGTTACGTTACAATGCAAATTGAACGATCTATCCTGTAAATGTTGGTACAAAAAACATTGATCGATATCAATTGAGCGTAAGCAGGCTGTTCTTTGAATCAACAGAGCTGGTAGATCCTCTTTTTTTATTACGGCAATTTTCAAGCCATCAGATATCCACGGACGATCTAAGGCAAGTACAATATCGTTTTCCTTAAGAAAATACTTTTCTAGATTATCTACATTATTCCTGTTCCATCTAATAGCTTTACTCCAATCGATATAATCATTATAAATTATTAGTCCGCCACAAATTTTAATATCGTCTTCATTATCAGAATATTGTTCACTTTTAAAAGCATACCCAGAAATTATGTCTATATGTTTTTCTGCATTCTCCTTTTTCCAACCCTTAGTGTTACTTATGGGATCACCAAACATCTGATAGAATATGCTTTTAATAAGTTTATCTAAATCTTCTAGCTGCTGATTGCGCTTATCTATAAGTGATTGAGTCTTATCAAGAACATTTACAATTTTTTTCTGAATTTCAATTTCTGTAACAGTCACCTTTATCTTTTTCAAATGAGAAGGTCCAAAGTTCAGCTGTGCGGAGCCGGTTATAAGCTTTGCAATTTGTTTTTTAAAAAGTATAGACTTTAGAAAGTACATAAAAAATCGTATATCTAATTTCTTGTCATCTAATGTTTTAAATCTTATCGTACTCGTATTCATGCATAAAGGCAAATGTTCCTTATTAGCAAAGCCCATTTTATCCTCGAAATATTCAACTTTTATTCCAGAACTTCCTATTATCAAATCCCCTTCATCCACAAGAAAATGTTTATATCTTCCATATGCTTCTTCCTTAGATATATATCTGCCCGTATTATCCAGCACAAGCTTACCCTCTTGCAGATTAGCAACATTCAATAATTTCACACCAATATCAGTGTATTGAGTATTCCTTATTCCAGGACCCTCCTGAAAAAAAACCAAATCGGGCAAATCCTTATTTATCCATTTGCTCATGCTCTACTCTCCCAACTTTTCTCTTTTTCGTATTATTCATTCCATATAAAAGTGTATTTATTCATCCGCTCCTCTACACTATTTTGAATTAATATCAAGTTTCTTATTGCTTTTATTTAGATACATCAACCGATCTACATGATTGATATATTCTTCAGGTGTCATAGGCTTATCAAAATTATAAAGTTCATACCCATAACTAAAACTTAATTCATATTCTTTTTTCGAGCTGCTATTATTCTCCTTAACAGCTTTAGAAATCCTTCTAATTATCGCTTCTGCCTCATGTTCAGTTTCTACATTAAGAATTAATATAAATTCATCCCCGCCGTAACGGATAATGATATCTTCCTGACGTAATTGGCTTTTCATTATATGCACTAAATTAACTAATGCTATGTCCCCTTCTCCATGTCCAAAAGCATCATTAATCTTTTTAAAGTCATTAATATCAATAAATACAAGTGAAAAAACCTTCTGCTTTTTCTGTTCAATCCTGCTACATAAATAATGGTATAATTTTTCACGAGTCCATGCACCAGTTAGATAATCCACATGCATCATTTGCTGTTGCAGAAATAAATAAAGGATTATTAAGGAAAATGTGATTGAACTCCACATAAGCAGTGGTCCATAGAATAATAATTGAACTAAACTGGCTAACGATGGGAATACTCCAAACAGAAACATCGGCTTAAACTCTATTTTTCTTAGTTTCTTCCTATTAGTATAAATGTTTATAAAGCCGCAAAATAAGTAAAGATATGATATGGCTGCAGGTATAAAAAATAATGGTCCGCGGGCATATATGTTGTGTTGATTAATATAAAACTCTAGCTTAAAGAAAGGACTAAGTAGAACTAAAAAAGTATTTACTATTATAGGTAATAGGAGTAACAGATTTTTTTTCCGTTTAGCATTTGTATTGCTATTTATCCACAACCCAGTGAACATATACCAATTGTAAGTTACTATCGGCGCCAAAATATATAATACGATATGGAGCAAAGTTGTTATAGGTATAAGCCACAAATATGGCTGTCTATTAATTATGCAAGTTAAAGTTTCTACAGTTAACTCAATTGTATTTAGAATAAAAATAGTTGAAAAAGCTTTATTCTTAGTTTCTTTTCTATCAAGATTATTAGATATATTTATTAAAAATATAATAGACACAATGATTGCAACAACGTTATTATCTATTCTTAAAACTAAATTCAATATAACTCCACTCCAATAAACAGATTTACATAACTTTTAGCATTGCCTCTTAAAGCATGCATACTCTATTTTATCATATTTCACTATGTACTTCGTATACTAAAATATGTAAAAAATAATGAGTATATTTAGCTATTGCGTATATACTCATTACTATAATTTATATAGATCCATTCTTTATTGATAATTAAACTGCAGCTTTATATTTACTCCTTTGCTATTTTTTGCTGAAGCATATTTTTTACTTCTTCCTGTGTCATGCCACTAGCGTTAATAACAGGGACCTTTGATGAAGTATCACTAAATCCCATCATATCTGTATTATAATCTGCCGTTACAATTGCATCATAGTTTTGGTATTTTCCAACATTGCTTTTAAGATCTTCACTTAAAATTTCTGTTGAATATCCCTGAGTATTCAAGTAATCTGCAATTGTAGACAAACCTTTTTCTACGCCAATTTTTTTCATATGCCATCACCTCTATATTATTTTTCCACCCATAATATATAGATATACATAATAATTTTATTCTTTATTCATTATTTTATATCCATTATTTTGTAAATGACTGTTAATCTCTTCAATCGATGTTCTATCATCATAATTTATATCCACGTAAGTCTGTCCTTTACTCAAAAATACATCCTGAATTCCAGACAAGTTTTCTAATTGTTTTCTAACTTTATCCTGTGTTTCGTTCTCTTGTAATCCTTCAATATTAAGCCTTATTCTATTCATAATATAGTCCCTTTCTCCTTATATCCTAAAAGTAAACACAATAATATTATTTGCTGGAGCTTTTTTTTTATACTGGCTGTCTAAATTTCACCATAACATCCCAGTTTATATAATTATTTTAAATCTTTTATCATGTTATTGGTACCAGTATGCTTTTTGAATTATGCAATCATATTTACAAAAAAGAAAAAATAAAGTATAAGCAATAAACAAATATTATTAAGGTAATATCATTGACCTTGAGCTAATATCTGAAGTGATGTATAATTATTACAACAATTAGTACATTCTTAAAGCTAGTTGCACATATATAGTAATTTGAGGTGATGATATGAAACTCACGATTGTAAAAACTTCATGTATAGCCTATCAGGGCAAAGGATACATGAAGTAATATATTGTCCTGTTTTAGGCTTTGTCCACAGTATAAATATTGTAGAAGGAGAAAGCCAAATGAATAAAAATAATTATTGTAAAGCTGCATTTTCACAGATTGATATTACACCTGATTTTCAAGTTGAGCTAATTGGCTGCTACAGATTGGACAGCAAGTCACAAGGAGTCCTGCATCCACTATATGCACAGATACTTTTATTGGAGTTTAATAAAAAGAATTATTGCTTGATTGCAATTGACGGCCTTGGGCTAACAACAACTCTTAGTAATAAACTGCGCTCAATTGTCGCAGAGCAATTAAATACCAATATTTCTTGTGTTATGCTTAACTTTTCGCACACACATTCCGCTCCAAATGAGTTATCTCCAATCAATGGTGAAAGGTATTTTTATTTAATGTGTGATCGGATTAAAAAGTGTGTTACCGAAGCAAAAGAGAGGCTGCAACCATGTAAAGCAGGGTGGGACATGACAAATACAAAAATAGGAGAGAATCGCCGAGAAGGCTGTACCATAGTAGATAATCGACTTGGAGCATTGAAAATAGATGATGTTTCTACTGAAAGTCCACTAGCAATTATTTTGCGTATTACCGCACATGCTAACATATTGATGAGTTGTAACAACAAAATATCCTGCGATTATTTTGGGATTGCTCGTGAAAAACTGCAGGATTACTTTCATTGTCCGGTTATGCTTATTCAAGGTGCAGCAGGAAACGTCAAACCAGCAGGAGTAGACAAAATAAATGGTGGCAGTATTTCTGACCTGGATCGAATATCAGATATTCTCCTAAATTCTGCTAAGCAATTACATTTTGATATGAGTGAAGTAACCAATTTGCAAATGTTTTCTATTAATTTTGACTACTGCTCCGATGTTCCCTCTGAAGTAGAAGCAAAACAGATTGCTGACGATGCTGAAAGACTTTGCGGCATTGATGGTTTACAATGGCTCAATGAATGTGAAAGGCTTAGGAAATCTGGTATCTCAACACAGGTTCAAGAAGGAAAAATTCACTTTTTCAACTTGAATAACGCTTGCTTTTGTGGAGTGCCTGATGAAATTTTCTGTGAAATCTCTCTCAAGGTGTCGGAATTAGTACATTCTCCATTCCTTTTCCTTAACGGATACACTAACGGCTGCACAGGATATCTGCCTCACAGTGAAGAATGGGTAAAAGGCGGCTATGAAACACTGTATAGTTATCTGCAATATTATCAGTTTCATGGTCATGTATTACCATTCCAAAAAGATACAGCTGATCGTCTTGCAAGACTTGTAGCCGAAGAATGGAAGCATATGCATAGTTAATTTAGGTTGTAAAAAGAAATGTTGCGGCACTGCAAAGAAACAAGGCTGAATAATTGAATTATTGGTTTCTATAACAAAAAATAGATAAAATGAACCCAATTATAAGATTCATTTTATCTATTTCAAGAAACAGCACGAGACTTTTAATGTTCATTTCTGTCTTTTATCATCGTAATACCAATTGCTATTGTAATTGGAAAGAACATTGCTGCCAATAATCCTGCCTTTAGATTTTCTCCTGTTGCATTCGCAACCATTCCAACCACTGTAGGTCCTGATGCACATCCAATATCTCCAGCCAAAGCCATAAGTGCATACATAGCTGTTCCTCCGCCTGGCAGTCTCAAAGCTGCAATACTAAATGTTCCCGGCCAGAAAATACCCACTGAAAAACCGCAAATTGCACAACCAATAAGGCCCATTATGGGATTGCTAGCAAATACGGTGACTGCATAACACATAATGCAGAGGAATGCACTTCCCATCATCATCTTTTTTAAAGGAACAGAATCACTATACTTAGCATAAATTGCCCTTGCACTTCCCATAGATAATGCAAATGCACAGGGTCCTGCCAGATCACCAACAAATTTAGGAACATTTAAAGCTGATTCTGCAAAAGCAGAAGCCCACTGACTCATTGCCTGTTCTGACGCACCAGCACATATCATTATGATAATAATTAACCAAAATGTCTTTTGTTTTAATAATTTTCCAATGGATATTTTCTTATGTCCTTCTGAAACAACATATATTGGTACCAATGAAAAATATACTATATTAAAAAGTGGTACTATCGCCCATATGCAGGAAAGAATTTTCCAGTTGGCAATGCCAAACACTTTAAAAAATACGGCAGAAACTATTACTACGAATACATGTCCCCAACAATAAAATGAATGTAACAGGCTCATAGCTGCTTCCTTTTTTGTTGTAGGACATGCTTCAACTATAGGGCTAATTAGTACCTCAATAATCCCACCACCAATTGCATAAAAAACAACAGATATTAAAATGCCAAAATATGGATTTCCTGTAATATCGGGAAGTATTGCCAATCCAAGTAACCCTAGTACAGCAAAAATATGAGCGCAAATAATTGAAACACGATATCCAACCCTATCCAGTAACTTGGTTGATATCAAATCTACACACAATTGCACAGTGAAATTTATAGTAGTTATTAAAGTAATTTTATCTAGCGTTAAATCATAGGAACTTGCAAAGGTCAAAAAAAGTAAGGGTGCAAAATTATTTATAATTGCTTGTGTAATGTAACCTAAATAACTAGCATAAATAGTATGTTCATATTGTAATTTAATATTTGAAAATCTTTTCATTCTTTCCCCCATTCCTCATAAGCATGCCATTTGTCTTGTATTCTTCGGATTTTCTGCTTACAAATATATTTTCTCCTGCTTGGTATGTCTTAACGCTTCTTCTTCATATATTGATGTTTCTGAAGCGGCAGATAATATAATAATATCACTATTTTTCAGGATACATTATAACTATATCTCCTAATAGTATAACTATTTTCACAACACGAGGTAATTTTCATGAAATCAGACAGTATAGACTTAGATGATGTTCTACAGGAAATGATTACATACATGCCAAAACATAAATTCCTAAAAAGAAACAAAGCCACTTTGGACAATTGTCATATACTCAAAATAAGTTCTTTCTATTTCACTCAAACCTTCAAGAAGATTATTATCCTTTTCTATCACTGTAAGCGGAGGTACATCTCCTTGTCTATCACCTGGATATATTAGTGGACATAATAAAAATAGTCCAAGTATGTCTTTACTTCTTTTTTGTATTAAAGCTCTACTTAAATATCCGCCGTAGGACTCACCCGCCAAAATAAATTTTTGATTAGGGATCACTTCATCAATAAATGCAATTATTACATTTAAAATATCATCAGATCTTTTATAACTTTAAACATTAGTAGAAGGATATTTCCAGTCAGCTTCAATTTGAAAAACAGTCTTTTGTTCCATCTTCATATTTAGTCATATAAAAATAAGCACATTCTATAAAGATTTCTGTTATAAATTTTACTTTTTTAACATATTATAGCTTATAAATTAAAAATTTTACAATTATATAAAAGTAAATTATGTAGTTGTATATCCTAATTTACCAACAGAATAGTTCCTTTTGAAAAAATATTTTTATTTTAAGGAGGTTTATCTCTATTATGAAAAAAATTTTATATAAAGCACTGTCTCTGCTGATAACGATTACGTTTATAAGTTCCTTTCTCTTAATCAGAACAACTTCAGTTAAAGCTGCCTCTTCCCTTCCCATAAAAGTCGAAGCTGAAGATTGTAATCTCGGCAACGGTGCTGTTGTTACTACAAATGTCTACGGAACTAACTACCCTGGGTATTCAGGTGACGGATTTGTATGGGTGGCAAACTCAGGTACAATAACATTAAATGTTACAGTTCCTAAAAACGGTATGTATGAACTTTCAACAAAATGCTGGATGTATCTCGGGAATAAGGGTGATTCTAGACTTCAAGTTCTTAGCATCAATGGCGTTTCTCAAGGAAACTTTTATATTCCTAACAAAGGAGGATGGGCTGATTACAGTTTTGGATACTTTTATCTTGAAGCAGGTACAGCCAAAATTGAGATTGGATCTTCTGGAAGCTGGGGCTTCATACTGTACGACACAGTAACCTTTGATAATGCCAAAATGCCTGCACTAAGCATTGACCCAACTCCATGTGATGTAAATGCAACTTCTGAAACAAAGAGCCTTAAAAAGTATCTTACTAGCGTTTACGGCAATCATGTTCTTTCAGGACAACAAGAAATTTACGGAGGCGGAAATAACGGCAATTCAGAGCTTGAATTTGATTACATTCATGATAAGACAGGCAAATATCCTGCAATCAGAGGCTTTGATCTTATGAACTATAATCCTCTGTACGGATGGGAAGACGGCACAACAAACCGTATCATTCAGTGGGTAAAACAGCGTGGCGGTATTGCAACTTCATCTTGGCATATCAATATACCATCTGATTTTGCAAGCTACAAGCTGGGCGATAAACTGGACTGGACAAAATGTACCTATAAGCCCACTTCCAGCTTTAAAGCAGCCAACTGTCTCGATAAATCGACAAAAGAATATGCTTACCTGATGCTTGCAATCGATGATCTTGCGAAGCAGCTCCTCATTCTTCAGGATGCTAAAGTTCCTTTACTTTTCCGACCTTTCCATGAAGCTGAAGGCAACAACAACACAGATGGCTCCGGTGCATGGTTCTGGTGGGGTTCTTCAGGTTCTGAAGTTTACAAGCAGCTTTGGAAACTTCTTTACACAACTTTAACTGAAAAATATGGCATTCATAATCTAATATGGGAAGTAAATCTTTACACATATGCTGATTCATCTCAGTGGTATCCAGGAGATGACTATGTCGATATCGTTGGATATGATAAGTATGAGGGATCGCCTTACACGTGGAAAACAAGTGCTGCAACAACAGCTTTCCTCACACTTGTAAATGATACAAACGACAAAAAGATGGTAGCTATGACCGAAAATGACATTATCCCAGACATCCAGAACATTGTTAATCAAGGAGCTTGGTGGCTGTATTTCTGCCCATGGTATGGTGATTTCATTACTAGTTCAACCTATAATAATCCTACGCTTCTCAACACTATCTACAACAGTCCATATGTGATAACACTGGATGAACTGCCCTCAGACATTTACGGATCATCTTCCTAAAACCTTCCCCATAGAAGTCCGAACAGTACTCAATGATAGATTCATTAACTTATCGCCTTTGAATAATCATCAAAGCTTTAATAAACTAAATCCAGTAGAAAGCAAAACAATTGCTTATCTACTGGATCTTTTTAGCTATTAGGTATTCTTCTCATGATTTTTTCTCTTATCTGAGCTAATCTATTCTTAACATCAGTTTTATCTAAATTTTTAAGTGTAATTGATGAAGCAAAACTACTAATTAATTCCTCAAGTTGGTTATGCTTCATATACTCGTCGTAAGCCAGAGCAGTAAGGACTACTCCCTTTGGAATACTGAAGCCATACCTATCCAAACGTCCTAGATTCCAGCCCTTACCCCCTACCAATGATACGCCTGATTTAAAGGCCTCTTCCCAAGTCAAAAAGTACTTCATCTCTGTCATTCCCCCTTACTTACATGACCTTGTACTAATTTTTTCGAAGCAGCTAACCGGTTATCTGCTCCATACAGAAATAGATCTACGAGTTTAGCTATTTCCTCATTAAGTTCAAATATTGATGGATTATTCAACCATTCAAATGTCATTGCACTCCGAAGAACATCTATATGAGCCGTCAGCAATTTAACTGAGATATCCTTCCTGATTTCGCCTGTTTGCTGTCCTAGAGTTATAATTTGTATCAAAATGCTTTGGGTACCAGTTTCAGCATTTTGAGTTGTTGAGTCATTAAACATATTTCTTAGGCGGTAATTAATGCATATTCTCATAATTTCTCGGTTGCCCTCAACCCAGCTATAAGCATGATTAAGTGAAGCTATTAAGCGAGACCTCGTATCTGGAAGATTACGTATAGTTTCAAAGTTCTCTCTTGCTAACTTGTGTGAAATACCTCTTACATATTCATCAACTATGGCTTCTTTTACTGGAAAGTAGTTATACAGGGTCTTTCTCGCTATATCCGTTTTCTCCGCTATCTGTTCCATTGTCGTATTATTGAACCCTTGGTCCTGAAATAAATCCATAGCAATCTTAATAATTTTCTCTCTAGTTTTCTTTTTTTTTCTCTCTATTCGGTTATCGGGTAGCATCTCTCTTGCATCCATATCTTTACTCCTTTAATTATACATTGTATCAATATACTCAATTAGTACCTTTACACATTGTGTATAACCAAATACTATCTCTTATAAATTTAATTGTCAAGGATCAAAATAGCCTTAGCTTTGCTAAAAAACTTAAAATATTTTTATTCAAAAAGAGCTGCACACTAATTAGTGTAACAGCTCCTTACTGACCATCAACATATCCTATATCATTATTTTGAATTTATTCAAAACTTCAAAAAGTTTCTTTATCGTCTGAAATAAGCATGATATTTCTCTTTATTAACCTCAGCAATCGGTAAATATACAACTCCATCTATATTAAAATGCAAGGGTGAATCCAGTATTTTAATGCTATCATTCAAGCTTTCTATATCATTAGGACATAACAGATAATCTTCACTTTCAGATAATGCCGCTAAAATAAACGGTCCATACGCAATACTTACAAGCTTCTTTTCACTAGGTTCTGGTATTATCCTGAAATGATATGACATATAAACTTCAATGATATCTCCAACACCCCAGTCTCTAGAAATACGTATATATCCATCATCAGATGCACCTATTTCACATTTTTCTCCACAGACTTTAACCGTAAAATCTTCCTTTGCCCAGACAGGTATGCGCAAACATATTGTTCGTTTTCCTGGAGTTTTTAAAACCAAAGACGAGTAACCTGGATTGTTAATTGACCAGCTCTGCTCTAACTTCATATTTTCTGTATCCAATATAGACGCAATATATAGATTTACATATACCTCATTTTCATTGTAGGCATAGATATCTTGAATGTAACGAAAGCGGCTTTCCAATCCCGTACCGTGGCAGCACGTATTTTCATCGGTATTGTATTCTTTTTGCCCTGCTGGCCTTAATGGCATAAAATACGTAGTTCCTCCATCATCTGTATGGCTGCCGGAAGCCATAATGTGATTGTATAGAACTAATTCATAATAGTCCATCAGATCACCTGAAGGATATAATTTAAACAATCCGGAAGTAAGTCTTAACATATTATAGCTAGCACAGCTTTCTGCTGTCTTATCTGAGATATAGTCCGCAGCTTTGTTGGGTTCATGAAACATTTCTGTCTCTCCTACACCGCCTATATTATAAGCATGAGAACCTGTAACCATGTTCCAAAAGTTTCTTGCAATGTGCAAATATCTACTAGAGCCGCCTGCTTTATATAGTTCCAAAGCACCAATAATTTGTGGTATATGCTGATTTGCATGCATATCTTTCAAGGTGTCAACATTTTCTCCCATTGGATAGTACAACTTTTCATTACGGAAAAAATATGCTGCTTTTAGATATTTATCCTTTTTGGTTACATGATACAAGTGAACCATCACTGATATCATACCACCAAATTCTCCAGCAATGTACATAGACCACATTTTATCTAACTTCTCTCTGGATAACTTAGACAATCTTTCGTAGACCCAATCTCCCATTTTAGAGACAATTTTAAGAGCTTGCTGATTATTAGCAATGGAATAACAATCAAATAATCCCGACATAATTTTGTCTAAGGTATAATATGGTGCCCATATAGTTGGATAAGTTGTAAATTCCTCTAATAAATCAAACTGTTCTTCTGAATAAGCACTTAGGAACCCTGAATGACAGCTGTGTTTTTCAAGAGCCGCCTGACATTCCTCTAAAGCTTGGATCATATAATTTATTTTTCTGCTTAATTCAGAATTGTGCGTTGCACTCCATCCTAATGCTAGCGCAGATAAATAATGTCCAGTCGTATGTCCTTTAAGATTACATTCTGGTGCATCCCATCCTGTCATAGGCGGAGCTCCCTTTGTATCTAAACCAGCTGCTACTCTGAAATTATATAGCATTTGATCATCATTAGTCTGCAGCAGATATTGAATAATTCGTTCCTGTGCTTCATAAAACAGAGTTCCATCCTTAAGCTTAATAGATTCTGTTGGAAAAGAAGCTATCTTTGCACTTTGAAGCGCTTCCTTATCTACTGAATTTTTTGATTGAAATTTAATATTTGCTTTTGCTTTTATGTCAACCTTATCAATAATACCTGTAATTTGCAGCGTACAAGGGTGCAGTGGTATTTCAAATCTTTCCCATACTACTGGAAGTGTTACCTGTACTCCCGTATCTTCTGTTGCTATTACTACAGGAGGCAAATCAACAACTTGTCCAATTTCACCTTGTATATCTACTGGATAAATCTCTGTGAATTTAGTTTCACGCGGCTGCTCCAGTACCGTTACTTGAAATTCCCTCTGTTTGCTTGAATTCTGAAAATTAGCTGTGACAATTAGAGGGACTACTCGGTTTCCAACTCCATAGGTCGGCCGTGTTACTTTTCCGTCATTGCTTAAAAAGAGTGTTTCCTTCGACTGCCAGCCAAAGACAGAACCAAGTCTCCCCTTGCAGGGTAATGATAAATCTGCTTCTACTGTATTTAAGTTTCCTATATATATTTCTTCAAGGTCCCGCAAAACAATTTCATCCGGCGTTAGCTGATTTTTATTTATGTCCATAATATCCATTCCTCCTACTTTCATTATTGTTCTGCAATACCTTGTACTTTAGCTTTTATCCAGTCTTTACCTTCTACAATTCTTGTAACCATCATTGCCATAGCCGGATCTCCGGTTACATTATTCATCGTACAGAATGGATCTGTTAAAGTTCCCATAATTACTATGATAGGAATTACCGAAGTAGGGAAACCAAATGCAGTACATATGAACATTTCTCCAATGAATCCACCACTAGGAATAGTTCCCACTATAATTCCGCTAATAAGTGCTACGATAATTGCCTTTGCAATATCTCCAGGTCCCATAGCCATATTGAAAACACCAAATAAAAACGCTATTTTTACAATTTGAACAGAAACAACTCCATTTTTATGCATACTGGCACCTAATGGTATTACTAAGCTACTAATTTCATCTGAAATCCCCATCTTTTTAGTTGCTAAAAGGTTGACCGGAATACAGGCTGTACTGCTGCAAGCACCTGCTGCAGTAGTTGCCGGAAGCCAAATGTGTGTCCAATAACGTCTTACAGCTTCTCGTCCACCGCTAAGAAAAGGAACAATAATGCCGTAAGCTATAAAGAACAAGCTGCAAAATACTACATAAATAATTGACATACGAGCTACAGATCCAATAATCTGACTTCCCATTTTACCAATCAGAGTAGCAAAATAGCATGCAATACCAACTGGCGCATATAACATAACAATAGCCACCATCTTACATAGTGCTTCACTTAAACTACTGAAAAGATTTACTACAGGATCTCCCTTTTTCCCAATGCTTGCTACCGCAACACCAAACAGAATAGCAAATACAATTAAAGACATCATGTTTTTAATAGATAATAAATTTACAAAATCTGTTGTTGTAAACATGTTAACAAAATTCAAAGAAGTATTGCCCGGATCAATTTTTTCCGTGAATTTAACTATAACACCTTTTGCTGGATTAAAAATCGTAACGGCACTTACAGCCAACACTGAAGTTATGAGACCGCCAATGACAACAACCCCGAAAAAGACAGCTAAAACTTTACCCAGCTTTTTCAAATTACCCATATTCGCAATTGAATTAGCTATTGATACAAATACCACAGGAACAATAAGACAAAATACTAAATTTAGAAACACATCTGCAAACGGTTGTAATACAGATGTCTTTTTACCAAATACGATACCTATAATAGCTCCAACTAATACTCCTGTTAAGAGAATAATTGAAAATTGATAATTTTTTAATACTCTTGATATCTTTGAATTAGATGAACCCATAAAATATCCCTCCAATTATTGGTTTATATATTTAGTTTTTAGCAAGCCTCGGAATCGTTTTCCTCCTTTCTAAACTGCGTTCTTTGATTTGACTTACCTCTATAAGGTTATTATAGTTGGCAAATTGAACTCTTAAAATTAAGAAAACGAACTAAATATATGACGATTTTAACCTTATTTATATAATAAAATGTATTTATTCTTGTCGAAATCATGAAATCGTGATAATATAGTACAATAAATTGAATGTTGAATATAGTAATATTATATGGAGGATTACAAAATGTATATTAATTTTATTAGTCCACCAATGCCTTATTTGATTGTTGGAGGATTGTCTATTTTTAGAAAAGGTGACAAACATGAACGGCGTAAAATTCATAATACCTTTGATCTCATTTATGTACGCAGCGGAACTATGTATATGGAAGAAGAAGGAAAACATTTTGATGTGCATAAGGGTCAATTCTTGATTTTATCTCCTGATAAGGTTCATGCGAGCTATCGCTATTGCGATGAAGATACAGTATTTTCTTGGATTCATTTCTATTCTACTGGTGATTTTTCGTTTTCAGATAAGCCGGCACATTATATACAAGCTAAGATGAATAAGAATAAATATTATCAAAAGGATAAATTCTATATTTCCATTCCAAAGTATGGATCTATGAATTCAAAATGTTATAGGGATATTGAAGGCTATTTGGATCAAATATCTCAAGTAAAGATTGATAAATATAATCAGCAAAAACTATTCTTCAATTCAGTTTCCTCACAAATTGATTACCAAATTCTCTTTATGAAAATAATAGCTCTCATTTGTGAATCCAGCGAAAAGCCACAAGAAAGAGATCTTGCTGAGGAAATCTACAGTTTTTTAAAGCATTCCTATACAGAACCTTTTAATTTAACAGAATTATCCCATAGATACGCCTTTCACCCTGCATATATAATACGATGCATTAAAATGAAATATGGGCTCACACCTTTACAATTGCTTATTAGCATTCGAATGGAAGAAGCGAAAAAGCTATTGAAAACCACAAACCTTCATGTAAATATAATTGCTCAAAATGTTGGCTACTACGATATGGCATACTTTTCTAAACAATTTAAAAATGTTACCGGAATGACTGCAATTGAATATCGTAGAAAAGAAACAGGTGCTTTATAACGACCTTTAAGGCACCTGTTTAAAAATATATTTATTTTTGTTCAGAAACAAGTATTATGCTTTTATATGGAACAATCTTCTTTAAAAGAAAATTATTCACTAATTGAATTAAATTAATTTTAATGATAATATTTACTTAACTTATATATAATGGAAAAGAAGTGAAGATTCCTTGAAAAATTGGAAATTACGTAGTAAATTAGTTGGATGTCTTATTATATGCATCATCATTCCTCTGACTATTGTTGGAACTATTTCATACTTCATAACTGCCAGCGTAATTGAGAAAAATATCAATACATATATCTTACAGACTTTGAAACAAGCAAATTATAATCTAGATACTATAATCAACGATGTTAACGATTTATCGTTGTTTATAATTGCAAATAGTGATGTTAATAAATTGCTAAAAACAGAAAACATGTCAGATAACTCTAGTCAAGAATTGAAAAATCGTGTTGAAAGAGATTTTGTAAATCTTTGCGATTCAAAAAGCTATATAGAATCTATTATACTCATTAATAATAAAGGTCAAAATTTCCAGTATGGACAACAAGCATTAAAATTAAATTATGATTTTATAAGAAAAAATGCTCTTGGAGAAGGCATGTACAACTTAAGCAATGCACATACACAAGATTATATGTATATTGGGAAAAAATCTGTAATTTCATTTACACGCCAGTTAAATGATATCGATTCCTTCAAAAAGGTAGGTATAGCAAGCATAGATATTGATCAATCCTATATTAATGGAATCTATGATTATCTTACATTAGGTAGTACTGGTCAGGTGTTTCTTATTAATCAAAAGGGTGATGTTATTTCTACTAAAAATGAATGGGCAACATCAAATTATAAATTGAATTCAAAGACTAAAAAATTACTGTTCAAAAGTTTAGCAGGATATTATAGAGAAACAATCAACGAAAAAGATATGCTTATTGCATATAATACCTCAGAAAAGACTGGCTGGAAGGTAGTACAGATTGTTCCTTACAAAGACGTCATGAAACAGGGTTTAGATATTCGTAATTATACAATTATACTTGCAATACTATTTTCTATACTTGCCGCAATTATAGCAATAAAAGTGGCTTCCAAAATGACAACACCCTTATATAACCTCATGTTTGCAATGGCTGAAGTTGAAAAAGGTAAATTTGACATGAAAGTTCAGGTTGAAACTGAAGATGAAGTTGGAAAACTGAGCAGAGGCTTTAATAGCATGATTCAAACTATCTCTGAACTTATTGATAAAGTCTACAAAACAGAAATACGGGCAAAGGAGGCACAGCTTAATGCTTTGCAATCTCAAATAAATCCACACTTTTTATACAATACTCTTGATACTATTTATTGGATGGGTAGAATTGAACAAGCACCTAAAACCAGTGAAATGACTCAAGCACTTTCAGAGTTATTTAGATTAAGCTTAGGAAACGGCGGATGTATTACTTCAATCGAAAAAGAAAAAGAATATTTGGAGAGTTATTTAACTATACAAAAGATAAGATATGATGGAAAACTTGACATACAAGTAGATATCGACTATGAGATTTACCAATTTCCTATTGTAAAAATGACACTTCAACCAATAGTAGAAAATGCAATAATCCATGGAATCAGTGAAGGCGAATTAAAAGGACTAATAAAGATAAAAGGATTCAGAGAGAATGAAAATATAATTTTTTATATAGAAGATAACGGAAAAGGGATGGATGAAAAAAACATTATGAAGGCTTTAAAGGAAGAAAACAAAAAAACTAATGGCATTGGAATAAAAAACGTAAATGATAGGATCAAGCTCTATTTTGGTAAAAAATATGGACTAAAAATAAAGTCTGAGTTAAATAAAGGTACAAGAATAAGCCTGATAATTCCGGCAATTACTAATATTGATTTGGAGGGTAAAAAAAATGAAGCTCTTGATTGTTGATGATGAAAAATTCATTCGCATTGGCCTAACTACCACTGTGAATTGGAGTAACCTTGGAATTGAAATTATCGGTGCTGCCGAAAATGGAAAAATTGCCATAGACAT
This sequence comes from Clostridium oryzae, assembly GCF_002029235.1. Classification (GTDB taxonomy): domain Bacteria; phylum Bacillota; class Clostridia; order Clostridiales; family Clostridiaceae; genus Clostridium_AE; species Clostridium_AE oryzae. The sequence continues at coordinate 1,617 of NZ_MZGV01000041.1, read as the reverse complement.
GATTAATAACCTAGAACCAGATATCGTACTGGCTGATATAAGAATGCCTTTATATGATGGATTGGAGCTTTCAAAATACATACATGATAACTTTCCCAAAATAAAAGTTATATTAATGAGCGGTTATGATGATTTTAGTTATGCTCAACAAGCTATTTTGTATGGCGTAAAAGATTATCTTTTAAAACCCATGAAAGAAGAAAAGTTGATGCAATCTTTAGAAAGAGTAAAAAATATTATATTAGAAGAACAGAAGCAGGAAACAAATCTGCACTCTATTTCCCAAAGATTAGATGAAAGTCTTTCAATAAGCAGAGAGTATTATTTAAAAAGCCTTATTTACGGCAGTGAAAAGACCTTTGAAAATGCAAAGAGTAACTTTAGTTTTTTCAATATACCTTTTGAGCCAAACAATTTGCTTGTCATGATAGTTAAAATAGACTTAAAAGAAAGCAATGAAGCAAAACCAAGCTTTGCCAACGACCAATTGCGATGTGAAATAAAAAGAATTTTAGATGAAAGTTTTGACAACGAATTGATAAACATCTTTGGCTATAATATAGCAGCATTAATTCATAAGAATAAAGAATTACAGCCAGATGAATTTTTACATAGGCTAAAGTATAAAGCCGATAAGATTGTGAATTTATTGGAAATTTCATTTCCTGTAAATATTCATATAGGAATAGGGAGTTATCAACCTGAGCTTGAAAGAATAAAAAATTCCTTCAATGAAGCTATAGTTCTTACTCAATATCCGCAAGCTTCTGATAAAACGAAAGTACTTCTAGCTACAGAAGTAAAAAATAATAACACATTAATGCAAAAAAATGTTTTTAAAATCGATGAAGATATTGAACTAAGTATTCGAGCAGGAAACATGGAATCAATCTATAAAATGCTAGATAATATAACCTTACAAATAAGACCTAATAAAAAGGATGATTTAGATGCCTATAAAAGACTATGCGTAGAATTGATTATTAAATTGAATAAATTCTTTGATGAACTTCATGTAAACGACTCCAAATTGTTTACAGATGAATTATACATTCAAATATTTCATATGACTAACTTAATTGATATTCGAGAATATATACTTGGACAAATAAAAATATATGAGGAATGCTTAAATCAATTCAAAAAAAACAACAGCAATAAAAAACTAATTCAAATGGCTGTCCAGTTTATGAAAGAGCATTATTATGAAAATCTTTCCGTAAATACTGTAGCCAACGTAGTTGGCCTGAGCCCAAATTACTTTAGTCATTTATTTAAGCAGGAAATGGGAAAAAGTTTTGTTCATGTTCAAAATGAATATAAAATTGAGAAAGCAAAAAAATTTTTATCTGAAGGAAAATATAAAGTAGGTGAGATAGCTGAACTTCTAGGTTTCAGTGACTATAGATATTTCTCTCAAATTTTTAAAAAATATGTCAGATGTACCCCTAAGGAATTTATGAATGTTTCCTAGTGGTATAAAGCATCTACTTCAGATTTTCTTCTTAAAAACCTTATAGTCCATTATTCTCAAAATAAATGTATACATTTTCACAAAATAAAAGAAATTTAAACAAAATCGTATTTTTTTATCATTACCATAATTTTCTTTACTAT
>NZ_MZGV01000040.1 GCF_002029235.1 Clostridium oryzae | reverse complement strand
ACTCCAATATTTATTTTTAAAATCCTGATACTTATCTACTAATATTTCTTTTACTGTTATTTTCTTATCTACCATAATACCTATATTTTACACACTTATCCACAACCTTGCAATTACATAGTTTCCTATAGAATAAAAAAGCTCTCACCTCCAAGACAATTGTCTTGGGGACGAGAGTTTTATTTCTTCGTGGTACCACCCCAGTTTATTAATATGTCACCATATTAACCTTTTCAAGTACGGCTCCAGATAACTCACCTAATACTGTTTAATGATATCTATGAACGATACTTTAACTCTGTAACGGGAGTCCCCGTCGACACCTACCTCGACTAAGCCGGCTCAATGAGAAACTCTGAGACCTTTTTCAATAAATATCTCTATGCCCCTTCTCACCAATGGGAACTCTCTTTGAAAGAAATCATTTATCTACTCTTCTCTTCAACGTTTTTTGTTATTTTATCAATAATACAGGTAAATGTCAACAATACAGGATACATTATACACCATATACTACCATACAGTTAGTATATTTACCTCTCTGCCAGATTTACAGATAAAATAAACATAATTAGAACGCCTGCTGTTAAAAAAACATAATAAGCTGCTCCGTTGAGATGGACAAGTGAAGAATACTTGATAGCTGCATTGCACTTGCTATAACTATTACATTTATTCATAATATTGTTATAGAACATTTAGCAGTTAAATTTGTATCAAAAGAATTAAACTTTAAGTTTTTTGCTTGGGAAAATAACAAGAAAGGTAGAAAGATTCATGAATAATAACAATGTCTATAAAATCAGAATTGAAGCAGCATTAGAATATCTTGAAAGCAATATTGATTCCGAGTTGTCCCTAAAATCCTTAGCAAATGTTTCTGGTTTTTCGCCTTATCATTTTCATAGAATTTTCTGTGCAATTACCGGGCAAACGCTGCATAAATATATACTTCAACGCAAACTCTATCTTGCAGCTAATCAACTACTTTATGAAGATTGCACTATTACTCAAATAGCCTTAGCTCACGGTTTTTCTACTCCTAGTATATTTGCTAAGAAATTCAAAGAACTTTTTAACTGCACTCCTACAGAGTACAGAGAAGAAAAAACAAGAAAGTATCCTGCTACTTTTGCCAAGCTGTCCTTTCCCAAATATATATATGACGAAACAATTGAAGGCTGCTTTTTTTTGTTAGATTTAACTGACCTGAAAACAATATGCATCGGAATAACCGGTCTGTCTGAAATCTGGGAAAATCCAGAAATCGAAAAAGCGTATCAGCAGATATTTCAATGGCTTAAGGATAATGGTACAAATGTATCTACTCAAATTTGCGGAATAACGATAGATACTCCTGAAGTACAGTCGCTAAGTGAATGCAGATATTATGCCTGTGCAACTTTAGAGCACCCTATGCATACTGAAAGTTTGACTTATAGAATTTTTAGAACCTCAGGAAAATATATTTGCTGTAAAATGAATCGTAATCAACAGGATTTTGCAGCAAATTTTTTTAAATACATGGAATATTTATATGGTTTTTATATGCCAGAACATAATCTACTTCCTGATTACAGGCCTTTTATAGAATTCTATACACAAGATGTTTCTGGTAATATTATCATCCAATTCTGCGTTCCTATTAAAAATAGCAAGAAATGAACAGCTTAGCACTTCCAAATTTATTAAACTTAAATCAGGAGGTGTTTTTTATGCTATCAAAAATGTTAACAAATGTGGAAAATGTAAAAAAAGGTAGAGTTAAATTAGAAACTATAGTAGAAGAAAGACTTACTTTATTAAAAAAGTGTAGAGATTATAATGCAATTGTTGCATATGATGAAGGTAAAATCTTACACGAAGCGAGAATGATTGATAAAAAAATTAAGTGCAGTCAAAATTTAGGAAGGCTTTGCGGTGCTGTGCTTACTATTAAGGATAATTTAGAGGTAAAAGGATTACCCGCTACTGGTGGAATGCTAAAATATAAAAATAACATATGTAGTGAAGACTGCGCTATTGTTTCGAAGCTGCGAAATGAGGGAGCGATTATTCTAGGCAAAACTAATATGCCTGCTGGCGCAATGGATATTCAGACTTTTAACTCAATTTACGGAAGAACTAAACATCCAGACTTTCCAGCTTACACCTGTGGAGGGAGTAGCGGAGGCGGCGCTACAGCAATAAAATTAGGTATCAGTGATGCTGATATTGGCAATGATTTTATGGGCTCTATCCGTATTCCCGCTCATTTTTGCGGCATTTATGGTATAATAGGAACAGATAAAGTCATTCCGTATGAAAATATTGTCGGCGGAAAACCATATGGAAATACGATGTCAGCTGTTCTTCGATTAGGTATCCAGGCTTCGACGCTACAGGATCTTAGTCTGTTGTTTGATTTGTTGTGCAAAAAAGACATGCTGTTTCCTGCTACATTCGATGAAAAATCGCTTAAAATAGCCTTTACAGAAAATAGCGAAGGTCTTCCACTCTCCAAGGATTATGAAAAAGTTTATAAGGAGTTTATAAATTCATTGGGTAAGAAATTTGAGGTAAAAAAAATTGATAGTAAACAGTTTGACTTTTCAAAAGCACGAATTTGTTTTCTTAAACTTCTTTATGGCAATATGTCAATTTCCATTCCACCTATTGCTCGTATACTTATGAGATCAAAAATGTCCTCTAAGCTCAAAGATTACTTAATGGCAGAAGAAGTACGCGAACAACTTTTACAACAACTTGATTCACTATTTGCAAAATTTGATGTTTTGATTTCCCCAGTTACCGCAACCCCAGCATTCAAGCACTTACTTCCTCTGAAATCTATTGGATATCAATCCATTTATACTGATATGACCATAAACGGAGAAAAAGTTTCCTATTCCAAAGCTAATATGGGTTTCACTACTCCATTTTCATTAACTGCAAGTCCAGTTATTGTTATACCCATTGGAAAAACAGAAGCTGGATTACCTTTAGGTGTTCAGCTTGTAGGCAATAGATTCCATGACTTTAACCTTGAAAGAATAGCCGAATCAATAATTTTTTCGGCCGTATGACAATTAATTTCAAAAATCAGTGCATAAAAAATGTTGTGATCAAAGTAGACCACAACATTTCCTATTTATAGTTTTCTTCCCATCATTACTCCCATTGCTGATGCCATCATTAATCCTCTTGTCCAACCACTTGAGTCCCCTAAACAATGCAATCCTTTAATATTGGTTTCAAAATTATTATCCAAATTAATTCTGTTACTGTAAAATTTAATTTCCGGTCCATATAGCAGTGTTTCTCTGCTTGCAAAACCTGGCACTACTACATCCATAGCTTGTATAAAGTTTAGTATATTAGTCATTGTTCTATATGGAATTGCAGATGTTAAATCTCCTGCTACTGCATCTGGTAATGTGTGCTTAACATTGGATTCATGCAGTTCATGTTCCCAGGTTCTTTTACCATCTAATATATCACCGTATCTTTGAACTAATATTCTGCCGCTGCCAAGCATGTTAACAAGTTCTGCAACTTTCTGCCCATATTCAATAGGTTCGTTAAAAGGTTCCGAAAAATTATGTGAACTTAATATAGCTAAGTTAGTATTCTCAGATTTTTTATCTTTATAAGAATGTCCATTAACTATTGCTAGGTTATTATCATAATTCTCTTGACTAACAAAACCCCCTGGATTTTGACAAAATGTCCTGACTTTATCTTTAAATGGTACTGGATATCCTATAAGCTTAGATTCATAAAGTACATTGTTAACACTTTCCATTACTTCATTTCTCAGTTCTACTCTAACGCCAATATCTACAGGACCCGCACTATGCTTAATATTGTGTTCAATACACATATCCTTTAGCCAATCTGCACCTTTTCTACCCGTTGCTACAACAACTTTATCAGAAAGTACATCTTCATCATTACTTCTTGTTAAAGAATCTGTTACTACCACTCCGTGTATCTCATTATTTTTTATTAAAAGATTCTTAACTGTTGTATCGAATTTTATTTCAACGCCACTATCTAATAAGTGATCTTGTATTTTTAAATATATTTCCTGAGCTTTCTCAGTTCCTAAATGTCTTATAGGACAATCTACTAATTTTAATGCTCCTTGAATAGCTTTTCTTCTAATTTCTTTTATTGCTTCATTATTTCCTACACCTTCAACTTTAGTATCTGCGCCAAAGCTTAAATAAATTGAATCTGTATAATTTATATATTCTTGTACTAACTGAGCACCTGCAAGTTCAGGTAAATCTCCACCTACTTCATAATTCAATGATAATTTTCCATCTGAAAATGCACCTGCTCCTGAAAATCCAGTAGTAATATGACAATAAGGCTTGCAAGATACGCACTTTTTAGTTTTATCTTTAGGACAATGTCTTTTATCAATACTTTTTCCTTCTTCAATTAGAAGAATTTCCGATTGTGGTTTTTGCTTCTTAAGCTCATACGCAGTAAATATTCCTGCTGGACCAGCACCTACTATTATTACATCATAACTCATTCTTATCTCTCCTTGATATTAAATATAATTTGTTAGTAGACACTTATAGTCCTGTAGCTATTTACGGTAGCCTGGTAGAAACACTCAACCCATATTGCTGAATTTATATAAGTGAATATTATTCTATTTTTTATTATCATAGTTCGTTTTACTAGGTAATTTTAGCTTATTTCTCTATAAAAATCAAGAAAATAATAGAAATTTTAATTATTTTTTAATAAAAAGCGAACATTGTGAATCAATTATTTGAAAATTGTATATTCTATCATCATGAAAAGATTGCCTTATACTTAAATTTTTGCTACAATTTTTTTATTATTACATTTTAGCTCGGAGGCAAAAGATGAAAAGTATTAAGGTACAATTATTTATGGTAGTTTTAACTGTTCTACTATTTGTTATAGGATTCCATTCAATATTTTCAAAAAAAATTCTAGCAAAAGCGGACTCTGTTCATACTCTTACATTCAACAATAAATTAAAAGTGAAAACTCTTTTTTACCCTTATCGCGATCCGGGAAATACTGCTGATAACTTAAGAAGGCATCTTCAAGGCCTAACAATAGACACAAATGATAATATATACTTAACCTATGCTGTTTGTGACGAAACTCGTTATGCCTATATTTATGTATACAACAAAAAAGGCAAATTACTAAGAAAAAGTAAAAAGATGCCACTTGGTCATGGACAAGCAATATCCTACAAAAACGGTTATCTATATCAGCTGGCAGATATTAAAGATCAAACAAATTTTTCCCTGCTAAAAATCGATCCCTATACATTTAGAATCGTAAGAAGTTGGACGATTCCATCAACAATTCATCCAAATGTCCTGTTTATGCAGGATGATAATACTGGAATTTCAGTTTCGAGATATCTTGATGGATATGACATCAATAAAATCCATCTAACAGAGGGGCCTGATGCACAGCGTGATTGGCATGAGAAAATCCATATAAGCGGATTTATTGGTATCACTCCTAATAGAGAAATACAGGGTTTTACATACAGAAACGGTCAGTACCATCTGTTGTCAAATGGTGAATATATGACTTTTAATCCTGACGGTTCAAATGTAAAACACATATCTATGAACACAAAAAGAGAATCTGAAGGTATAGGCGTAATGAGTAACGGTAAGCTTGTTTTTGGATTTAATAGATTGAATGAACTTTTTATTCAACAATAGAGATGTAAATTCCAAGATTCATAAAAATTTGTTATTAAAAACGCATTCTAACTGTATAGTTTTTGAATGCGTTTTTAGATTAATCTTATAATTTATGTGCAAATTCTAATAATCTTGCAGCTGATTCACTGATACTCTCACTGCTTGATGATAATTCTTCAGCTTGAGCTGCTTGATTCTCACTTGTACTTGTGTATTTTTGTATAAACTCTACTATGTTATTTATATCAGCTTTAATCTCTTTAAGACTGTTATCTATATCCGTAACTGAAGTTTTGCTTTGAGTTGCAAGATTACGAATCTCTTGTGCAACCACACTAAACCCTCTGCCATGTTCCCCAGCTCTCGCTGCCTCTATAGCAGCATTTAAACCTAACATATTTGTAGTATTTGATATTTCGGTTATATATTTTAGTACATCATCCATTTTATTAATACCTTCTGATGACCTATTAGCCAATTCTTCTATATTATGGCTGCTAGCAGATAGTTCTTCTGCAGAACTTGCCATTTGCTGAGCTGATGCAGTTAACTGCTCCGAAAATGTTTTTAAATCATTTGCAACACTAATAACATTGTCCACCTTTTCTTGTGATACAGCACATACTATAGTTCCTAGCACATTTCCTGTACTATTATTAATTACTGGTACAGTAGTAGTATTAATAGAATAGCCAAAAAGTTCTTTTGGTGAACTTCTCCTATCAACATTCTTAGTTCTTATTGCATTTTTAGATGCTCCATCTTCAGTAAGAGTTGTACCAACCTCTACATTCAGCTTAAAAGAATCTGACTGCTTAACAAAAACGAATTTTTCTGTATTAGTCAAACCTACGGCAGTATCCGAAGGAAAAAGGTTAGGTAACACATCAAATAAATTATTAATAGACTCAAAATATTGTTCATCAGATATTTCCATGAACGGCATCTCCTTTAATGGTTATTTTTTCTTTTAATTATTTATCGCAACTTTCTATAATTGATTTAGGTATATTATGTAATTTTTATCAAATAATGATGTCCATTAAATTCTTTTTCTTTACATCTGAAATAATATGGTTTACAATGAATATATAAAATATATTAGTAAATTTTGAGAGGAGACTATAAATGTTAATTTATAATAGTAAGGCTAGAATGAATTTTAATAGTAAATAATCAGTCTGCTGTCAGTTAACTATTTATAGGAAATTAAAGAATGTTGACCGCAGACTGAATATCTGCGGTTTTATTATATTTCTAAAAACACATTATTAAGATTAATTGTTTTTATTTTAATATGCGTTTTTACTAGAAGTCATACGATTACCGCAGTCATATTCTGCGGTTTTTATTTTTGGAGGCAATTCAATAAAATGTTTTAACTAATTATGCTAATTAACCGCAGTGCAATCATACCAAATCAGGTATATTGTTCTGTGGTTTTTTATACTTTTAATGCACCTTTAATATAGCGTTGCAAATTTATATTAGGAGGAGTTTGAAGTGAAGTTAAGGTAATTTTGTAAAAATCGACATTAAATTTACTCACAGGAGGCCTAAAAAATGAGGTTAAAGTTTATATAGATTTATTTTAAATCATACATTTATAGGAGGTTTTTTATGATAACAGGAAATATTAGTGGAATAAAAAGCGTAGTTATTCAGAGATTAGAAAATTTATATAAAATATCAATAGATACTAGCAGCATCTTTTCTAAAGAATTAGCAGAAGAACTTAATGATATCAGTAAATTATTAAATAAGGAATTATGTGCTGTAATTAACAGGCATGGAAAAATCACAGGAATTTCAGTTGGCAAAATAAATACTGCAGAAATACCTGCTATGTCTGCTGGAGATAGGAAACTTAACGGCTTTAGAGTAATCCATACGCATCCTTCAGGCAACAGTAGATTATCATCAGTAGATATTTCATCTCTAATAGATTTGAAACTAGATGCTATGGTGTCCATTGGTGTCAAAGATGATATTGAAAGCAGCTTCGTAAATATTGGTTTATGCGACTGCTTTAACAGCAATATTAGTTTTAAAGAGCTTGAAAATTTAACATTAACGGAGGCTTTAGAATTTAATTTAGGAGATGAAATATCTCATATTGAACATGATATATTGCCTCGTATTCATGAATCAAAATATGGTACAGAAAGAGCTATTCTTGTTGGAACTGACAGTGAAGAAAGCCTTCAGGAACTTTGCGGGCTTGCTAAGGCCTGCAGCATTCTACCAGCAGCCGAAGTACTCCAGCGAAAAAATAAAGTACACTCTACGTATTATACTGGGCAAGGTAAAGTTCAGGAAATATTTCACCTAAAACAGTTAAAAAATGCTGATATCGTAATATTTGATGATGAACTATCCGGCTCCCAGATTAGGAATCTAGAAAAAGCTGTTAAATGCACAGTTTTAGATCGAACTACACTAATACTCGATATTTTTGCAAGAAGAGCTAAAAGCAGAGAAGGTATGCTGCAAGTAGAGCTTGCTATGCTCAAACATAAGCTTCCAAGACTCCGAGATGCTAACGCTAATTTATCGAGGATTAAAGGCGGTGTTGGAGTAAAAGGAGGCATAGGTTCAAGAGGCCCTGGAGAAAAAAAGCTTGAAACAGATAGAAGGCATATAGAACGAAGAATAGAGGAAATAAAAAATGAGCTTTCCAAAACTGCCAATCAACGGTCAGTTCAAAAAATTAAAAGAATCAAGAATAACATCAGTAATGTAGCAATTGTAGGTTATACAAATGCTGGAAAATCAACATTGAGAAACAAGCTTTGTGCTGCATCCTCTTCAAACACTATAAATAAGAAAGGTGTTTTAGAAGCTGACATGCTTTTTGCCACACTAGATACCACAGTTAGGGCAGTAAACTTGAATGATAACAGAAAAATCACTTTATCTGATACTGTAGGTTTTATTAATAAGCTTCCTCATGAGCTTGTTGAAGCTTTTAAATCCACTTTAGAAGAAGTTGTTGACGCTGATTTACTTTTACATGTAGTTGATGCTTCAAATGAGGAAGCTATCAGCCAGATAGAATCAGTAAATAAAGTTCTAAAGGAGCTTAACGCAAGAGATAAAAATACTATAATTGTATTAAACAAAATCGACAAAGCTTCAGAAGATAATTTGAAAAGATTAAGAGAGTTTCTAAATGGAGAAAAAATAGTAGAAATAAGCGCCGCCAAAAAAATTAATCTTAACGGACTGCTTAATACAATAGGTAATGAAATTCCTGTTAAATTAGTTGAAAAAGAGTTTATAATTCCTTACACTGAACAAAAATTGGTTTCACTGCTTCATGAAAATTCTCACATAATCGATGAAGATTATATAAAAGAAGGAACTCATATAAAAGCTTTAGTTCAGCACGAAATTTACAAATTATGTGTAGGATTTGAAGTAAAAGCTTAGATTCTCTGCGCTCAATTAAAACATTTCACTAATCTAAGTTTTCTAGCTTAATTACCAGTCGTGACAGGTCTCAATTCCAGAGTCCTGTCGCGATTAAACAAAATTAATAACATGATCAAAATACTCCTCTATGCTCTTTCTGTTTTTTCCTAAGCCGATTTTTCTGCCGCTTATATAAATATTTAGTTCATCAATTATAGAAATATGCACATCATAATATAGTTTTCTCTTATCATATTCAAAGCTAATATATTGATTTATAAAATTCTCAGTTTCCTCTAATGAATTTATATCACCGTATTTTTTTCTATCTGAAACAACCTTTTTCAATGGTTGTTGAACTTCTTTAAGTATCTTATATAAGTTCATCTGTTTCCAGCGCATTACTCTATTCTTTAAATCTTTGAAACTCTCCTCAACAGGTTTTCTGATAATCGGAACCTGATGAAGCTGCTGTTCCAATTTTCTAACCATGGAATTACCACTATCAAACTTGCTCATTATAAATAGCGCTCCATAGTCATACTCTGTTCTAATAAGTCTCCCATATATTTGTTTTAAATCAATAGACACTATAGGCATATTTACATTCGCATAAGCATGCCAATAACTTTTACCTTTTTTTGCTTCGTTATCTATCAGTGACTTATAGAAAGGCTCCTTGCTATTTATATTAGGTACCTTATCCAAAACTACCGTAGTCATACTGTCTCCCGGAATATCTACACCCTCAAAAAAGCCTTTAGAGCCTATAAAAATATATCTTTCCTTTCTTGACTTAAGCTTAGAAATATCCTTTTTGCCTTCGATCAGTCTTACCCCTAAACCACTGAGACGTTCAGCTGCTGTTTGCTTAAATGACACTAATCTTCTCCTGCTTGTGAAAAGAATTATTATATTGCCACCCACTATATTTAATAATTCTAAAACAAAATCCTTCATTTCTTCAGAAAAAGTTTGTATATCATCATTTGGCTCCATATCACTCATAGCGTATATGGCACTTCTCCCCTTATAATCGAAAACTGGAGATATCGGAGGTACTTCAATTATCTGTTTATTCTGTGAAGTTGCAAAATTAATACCTAACGTATTTTTTAAATTTTTGTAGCCATTATCTGTACATAATGTAGCAGAAATAAACAAACAGCTTGTAATTGTACTCAAGATTCTATCATAGAAAATTCCTGAAACGTCTAAAGGTATTACAGAAACCTTCCACCATTTTAAGCTCTTATCAACTTCAAAATAAAAACAGCTGTCTTCCTCCTGCTGGCTGAGCATTGATTCCAACAGTCTAGTATAGCTATTCATAACTTCCAATCTTTCTGACAATATCTTAAGTCTTTTATCTTTTTCAAGATTTCCCATATTCTTCAATACAGCCAAAGCTTTATCTAGATCTAAACTTAAACTGCTTATATCTTCTTTAATGTATCCTAAGTATCTAAAAATAGGCTCAAGATTTACATTTTCAACGTTTAAATGCTGTTTTATATTATATTCCCTGCTTATTTCATTTTCGTATATGTAGCTTTTAAAAGCATTTTGAACATTTTTCATTCCACTGACACACTGCTCCATATCTGCTTGTATCTCTTTTAATGGCAGCGTCTCTTTTTTAACCTTTTTAGATAAGTAATAAAGATATCCTCTTTTTTTGTTACTATCATATATATCTTCAAGAAGCTTATCAAATTCATAGGATATGAGCGAGGTTTCAAAAGCATCATAAACCTCCTGAGTCAAATTATGTGCCTCGTCAACCAGAATGTTATCAAGAGGTGCAATATTTTGATAAGGCCATCTAAGCAGCAATGAGTGATTAACAACAATAAGCTGAGACTCCCTTAAATCTTCAACCTTTGATGCGTAAAAACAGGAATCCTTATATGCGCAGCTGTTTATTTCGCAAAGTTCTGAATCACAATAGCACTGCTCCATTAGATTATTTAAATTAAACTTTTCCTGTATTGCATAGCTTATTTCTTCACTGTCTCCAAGTCCCTTTTCTCTCATAAACCTTTTTAGATACACATAACCTAATAAAGTCTTTAGGTCTCTAGGAAATTCTATTTCTTCAAATCTTTCGAAACATAAGTAATTGCTTTTTCCCTTAATCAGAGTATATTTAACATCTTTTTTCAAATTTAAAGCATCCAAAACATTGGGAATATCCTTTTCAACCAACTGGTTCTGCAGTCCTTTTGTGTTTGTAGATATAATCACCTTACTCTGCTTAAGATGGCTATATATAGCTGATGGCAGTAAATACGCCATACTTTTTCCAAGTCCTGTAGGTGCTTCCATTATTGTGATTTTTCCTTTTTCTAAACCTTCCCTAACAAATTTTGATGCTTCTTTCTGCTGTGGTCTAAAGCTATAGCTTTTGCCATTTCTTCTCCAGATATCCTCTCTTTTAAACAGTTTTTCATAATCCTTCAGTGCAAAATCAGGATACTCCTCTGATAGTTTTGTTTCATAAGTAAAAGGCTTATCTTCAAGAAAATATTTAACATCATCTATATCAACCTTCTCAAGGTATTTATACCAATTCCATTCTGTCAATTCAGTTATACTTATTGGAAGAGTATATCCATTTTCGTAGAAGAAATCACTGACAGCATAGTTTAGCACTGCCAGTGTATCCTCTGAATCACTAAGTCCTCTATGCTTCTCCTGCCTATTTCCAGTCAGAAATTTTTGTATCACATACTGAAGGTTAAACTCTGGCAGTTCAGGAAAGAGTATTGCTATAAGTTCCAAAGAATCAAGAAATTTATTATCTATCTTAAGGAAACTCTGTTCAAAAGCCGCATTGTGACATACCAAGGGAAAGTCCTCTATAAAAGATAGTAGTTCTTTCATAACCTGGTCAAGTTCAGGTGCAGATTGAAGCTGCTGTTCAGTGATTCCTTCACAGAGATCTAAAATATTCAATGAAACACTTATATGGGGATTCACTAACGTGCTAAATCTTGAAACCTGCTTATCCTTTATTTTTACAGCTCCAATTTCTATAATTTTATCATTAGAAGCATCTAGACCTGTGGTTTCTATATCTAAAAATACCACGTTATTTAATACACTGTAGCGCTCCATAAACCCTCCTTATATTAGAATGATGCATATACGTAGTTATGTGTCAATTTAGTAAAAGTATACATACTCTAATGTTGATTTTTCAACTTATCATTCTATATGCAGCCTAAGATAAATACTTTAGCTGTCAGAATAGCCTGCGCTAAATAATGTTATAGTGTTTAAGCGCGTATTCAATGCCGTTGTCATCAATATTTTTTGTTACAAATGCTACAGAACCAAATAGAGATTTTGTCCCATTTCCCATCAAAATACTATTAGGCACATATTCAAGCATAGGTAAGTCATTTGTGCTATCACCAATAGCATAACAGTCTTCAAGATCAACATTAAGATATTCCTGCAGGAACTTGATCCCAGTAGCTTTGGAATAACCCTTCGGAACTATTTCTCCAAAGTTATTTCCTCTGTCAATATAATCAAAATCTTTTGTTATATATGCATAAAAAGCATCATAATCACTTTCTTCATCAGTCCATACAACAAATTTATCAAAAACAATGTTTGGCTCGTCCCAATTTCTAGATATATCATGTCCTCCTTTTCTAAATCCTTCTTTGATGTTAGCTAGTTCACTCGTTTCAGGTCTCGTTTCATCAAAATATACACCATCTAATCCTTCACATAGGGCTTGAATTTTACAACCTCGAAGCTTTTCAATAATTTCTTTGCATTTCTCGTGTGAAATAGATTTTGCTAAAAGTTCTTTACCGTTATAATAAATATATGTGCCGCATCCACATATATAGCCGTCAAAGCCTATACTTCTTATTTCTTCAGGTACATTAAAAAAAGTTCTACCAGTGTTTATAAATGTTAAATGTCCGTTTTCTCTTGCTTTTCTGATAGCTTTTATTGTTCCTTCAGCAATCATATGCGTATCTTCACTAATAATAGTTCCATCTATATCAAAAAATATCATTTTTCTGCTCATATTGATTGTTATTTCCTCCTTAGTATAAGCCGTTATTTATTTTCATTATCTATATAATGATAAAATGAATCTCATTTTTCGTCAAATACTATAAATATTAATTTTTTAAACGCAACTGCGCTCTGTAATCCGATTAAAGTGTAGTGTTATCTTTTCTTCTGAACTTATCAAGATATTTGTCAGCAGACCTGTTCATCTCTTTAGCAAAGTCAGACATATATTTACGTTTGCAAAAGGCCTTAATATCCTCACTGATGTTTCTCTTACCCAATCCTGCCTTTTCATTTCTAGAATTCTGCATTTCTGTAAGTTCATCCTTAGTAAATCTCTTATATTTATTTTCAAATACAACATATTGCTTGTCAAACCTTGCAGGCTTTTTTCTACTCTTTTGGGCTTCGGCCGGATAACCATAAACTACCATGCATGCCGGAAGCACATAATCTGGAAGACCAAGCAGTTTTGTTATTTCCTCATAGTTTTCTATTATATCACCTATATAGCAAGACCCAACCCCTAAAGATTCAGCCGCTACCACTGTGTTTTGCGCAGCAATTATCGTATCTGCACAAGCTAAAAGTATGTCTCCCTCTCCTGGTGTTTTGGGATTACAATTTTCAAAGTAAAATGTATCATACCATTTCTGATAATCTGCAACAAAAACCAAAACCATATGTGCTTTAGCTATAAAAGACTGATTATCGCAAAATACGGCAAGCTTTTCTTTAAGCTCTTTATCCGTTACATCTATTATACTGTAAAGCATCATGGCACCAGCTGTAGGTGCTGCAATGGCCGCATCTAATATTTCTTTTTTAGTCTCATAACCTATTTCTCTATTTTCAAATACTCTCATTGACTTTCGATTATGTATTTGTTCTAAAACCTCATTCACTATATTACCTCCTTCAAATCTATTTACATATTTAATATTAGCACAACTAACTATAAACATAAATTTTCAGAACATAATATTAATATCTTTATTAAATATACATAACAATTTTATAATATATATTCAGTTAATCCTTGAGCAATACTGTAACAAAACTATATTTTAATCTTATGGAGGTATCACAGCATGAATATGACGCATTATATGTCCTTACTAGCAAGCAATCAGCCTTGGAACCTACTGATTTTCATGGCAATTCCTGTTATCTGTGCAGAAACATTAACCATTACAGAATTTTTTATTATTTTTAATAGAACACAACGAGGAGGATTACGAACTCTTAATAAACTCGTAGGTATCTTCGACGGATTCTATTTCACAGGAATTTTCATCTATTTATTAATCACTGCCGTTATTCCGCTTACCAGTGCAGGAGAATGGCATACTTGGGTAGATGTATTAGCAGTCGGTTTCTACTTAAGCGGTGTGATTTTCTTGTTGCCTATCGCATTGATGGAACTTGGAATAATATTTAAATACAAAACATCAGAAGAAAAAATGAAAATTCATTTTATTCTTGTAGGTGGTTTCCTCGTAGTTGCTCATATTGCCATGATTTTTGGTATGGTAAATCCCGAAATTGTTAACTCAATGTCTTCTATGCCTTCAATGAAATAGATTTTATAAATGTTAAAACCCATATTAGCTTTGCTAATATGGGTTTTAACTCTCAATACCGTATTTATGTTTATTGTTGGCCTGAAACTAACTTCATTATATCTTCGCCATAGCCTTTTTCATCTGCTGGAACCCAGACATTGTCTTCAATAACAAATTTAAATGTTTCTTCTTTTTTATTATTTGATGGCTTAACCTTCTTCAAATCAGACACGAGGTTATTAATAAATTCTTTTGATAATTTTTCCATCAACACTTTTCGATCTGTTATTTTAGTACCTTTATATTTTTGAACAGCTTTATTTGCAGCTCCTGTAGAAAGAGCAGCTAAATCAAAGTATGTTGTTTTAACTTTTACCTGAGCAGTCTTATCCTTCTCAGACACTTTATTAGTAGTAACAGACACTTTTCCAAAGGCAACCATGATTGAATTATATATATTCTCAACTTGTTTGTTATTAATCGTCAACCCCTGTGATGTGAAGCCTGCTTTTAATTGCTGCATATATTGATCCTTTTGAGTTTTAGCTAACTTTTTAAGCTGTTTTTGCTGAGCACCCATTTTAGAGAGTCCATCCTTCTGCCCTTTGATTACAAAATTAAATAGAGCTTTTGCTGACTCATCTGCCCCCACCTTAGGCTTACATCCCATCACAAAAACAGGAACAATAAGTATAACTAGCAACAATATTAAGCTATTTTTTATTTTTTTCATTTACATCCTCCTTGTTTTAAAGAACTCAATTAACATATCGTGCCACTTTAAGATAACTTTATACTTTTTAGAAATTTTTATTTAATTAAGTTTAATTTTTAGTTTAACTTTATAACACATTCTTCGTATCTCTACATGTATACACCACTAACTGTTTATTGGCATGATGAGAGATAGCCTTTTTGAAGTATCAACAGGCTATCCTATTGTTCATAAATTAAAATTTATTAATTACGCAAATTATTCTTTTCATTTTTTCTATAATCTTATAAATGTCTGCTATTTCTCTATTAACTGCCTCTTTTAAATATAAGCTTTGTCTGTTCAGAGCTTCCTGCAATACCTTTATTTCCTGTTCAACATTTGGATTTTGCTTGTTAAATTTCGCTTTTAAGCTTTGAGCTACTTCATATAAATCTTCATTAGGTTTACTTATCATCCTATATCCCCAAGTATCCTTATTTTCAAAAACTGCTCGGTTCGCAAAATAATTATACGCATTTTTATCGATATCATAAACATACTCATTCATATCTATAGGTTTTATATAGTTATTAACAACATTTTCTAAAGATTCACTTTCATTTTTCAAAGCTTTTATTGCCTTTGATAATAAAGCAATATTCATTTGATAATTTTGATGCGGGAATTCAACATCCAGTCTCCAATTTAATCTTACAAAACTATTCTGAATTATCTTATATAGTCCAAAAAGTTCAATATTTAGACGTTTATATTTACTTTTTTCATATAGCATTTGATTTGTATCTTCCATATTTAACTGTTTTATTTTAGATGAAAGCTCATGTGCATAAATTGACGCTCTTCTTGCTGTACTTAGAAGCAGTCTTCCAGTAATACTTGTATTTATACTTTCTTTGATTTCAACAAAACGCTGATAAAAATCCATTGGTCGAACTGGTGTATTGTCTAGATCAAACAATATTTTGCCATATAATATATGCGTTAACCTGTAAGTTCTTTTGTCAAATCCAAAAGCTTTACTATCCATAGAACTATGATAAATATTAGTATAGTATATGCCTGTATAAAAAGACTCTCTAGGTGTTATACATGGTATTCCAGCTTTTGCATACGCAAACTCTTCACTCATAACAGAATTATTTGTTTCTATTTTATAGTTATAGCCGCTATTTCTTATGATAGGCTTAGCACTCTTTTTAACATACTCCTTTAATTCGCTGGACACTATTATATGATAGTTTCTTTCATGTGGTACAGCAAAGCTGCCATCAATATTGATAAGAGCGAAAGCTTTTTCTGCCCACTCCGGATGAATGTGAGTTATTTGCTCATAGGCACCTACCGACCAATCAAAATCAGAATTTTCTACTCCCCATTCCTCAGCTCCATGTGTGACTATTCTAATAGTTCTGTAAGGTTTATAGCCACTATCAATTATTGCCTTAGCTATTCCTATTATAGTAGAAACACCAGATGCATCGTCAAAATAAGAATGATAATACCCATCATAATGAGCTATTAAATATATTACTTCATCCGTTTTTCCAGGTATCTCTCCCCAAATGTTGTAGGACGTTTTATGGGTATATACATAAGAATGTGCAGTTAATTTAACTGTGATATCTCCGCTGTCAGATTTTTTTATGAGATTCCTCAATATATCGTAATCTCTTTTTGTAATTGCAAGAGCTGGGGCATGAGCTGATCCTCCTATCGATTGTGAAACAAGATTATCTTCATGCAAAACTTCATATTTTGTATAGACAAGAATAGCCTTTGCACCTTTTAAATAGGCTTGATAGGCTGGGTATGAAACCCAAAAATCCTTCCACATTTCAATGCTGATTAATATCAGTTTATCTGTCACATCGCCTAGAGACTTATAGTCATCTATCTTTCCCTTTCCACCATCTACTACTTTAACATCTATACTATCTGCTTCTATGCTACAAGCATACCCCCCCAGTACTATTTTTTTTGAATTTCCATTTTCATCTCTATATATTATATTGGCACCTTTGTATGTCCAACCAGAACGATTAAAACTATCAATTGTTACATTCCGTAAGCCTATATTTCTGAACTGTGTTGCAAGGTACCTAGATGCTCTAGTACTTGCATTTGAACCTGCAGAACGATTTCCAGTGGCTTTATCATCTCCAAAGCTCGATAACATATTTATTATTTTCTCAGAATTCGCTATATCAATGTAATCACAAATTCTATGAAATCTTTCATCCATAAACAACCATTCTCCTTTGCTGTATTTTAAAATATATTTTTAATGTATATTATTCTAGGAGATTCAAGTTGTGTTAAATATAATGCAAAAACATGTCGAGACTATTTGCTGCAGAACAAGATATAGTAGTATTCTGAGATTAATCCGTTCGTTAAGAAATTACTAAGTCAGATTTAAGAAAATTTCCTGAAGCGTAAAAAAGACTTACTCTATTTAGTAAGTCTCCTATTTTCCACATCAGAATATATTAATGAGTATGCTCTATTAATTCTATATTCTCTCCCAATTTCTTAGTAATTGCTTGTTTCATTTCCTCTAAATACGGACAAATATTTCCTTTAGGATTACCTCTCGTAATACAAGAGGATAAAGCAATAGCGTTTGCACCCTTTCTAATCATTTTAGCCGCTCTTGCTGCTGCTTTTTTACCAGGACATCCGCCGCAAGTAGTAACTCCTATCAATTCAATTTCTTCTTCAATATCTTTAAAGGCAGCTTTTTTCTTATACATAGCTTTAAAGCAATTTGTACCTGGGCATTTATCTTCTGTTTTCATACATCTAATAAGACCTATCTTCATATGTTTTCCCCCCATAATTCAAGACTATTCTGTAAAATATAAATAATAGCATATACCATAAAACTCTTTAGACACTAAAAATAGCATTGTATATGCCAGTTGTCAATAACACATATATTTCCAATACTATACTGGTCATTTCTTAACATGCAATGTATAATTCAAATTAACGTATTATTATGAGAGAGCAGGATTCTTCTTCATAAACAAATTAGGATGTGATAATTTGCAGTCTATAATACATTTGATAAATAGTTATGGATATTTAATTTTATTTAGCGCTTTGACACTTGAGTTGATAGCATTTCCTTTACCAGGAGAGCTTATGATGGCCTACTGCGGTTTCCTTGTCTATCAAGCCAAAATGAATTGGATTGTAAGTATCATTGTTGCCTCTTCTGGAACAATTTTAGGAATAACGATTTCGTATTGCATTGGGAGCACATTAGGCCTAAAGTTCTTTAAAAAATATGGATCCTATGTACACCTTAGTATAGATAAACTAAATAAAACTTCATATTGGTTCAACTCATATGGAAAAGGATTATTAATATTAGCATACTTTATTCCCGGAATTAGGCATATTACAGGTTATTTTTCCGGGATAACAAAAATTTCATATAAAAAGTTTGCGATAAATGCGTATGTTGGAGCAGCAATTTGGGCATCTACTTTTATTTCACTAGGTAGGTTTCTCGGATTTGGCTGGAACAAATTCGATGTATATATAAAAAAATATATAATTATTGGCATTATAATAATTGCACTAATTCTATCTATTATTTATATTTATAAAAAGCATAAAAAGAATATTTTTTTATATTAAGCAAAGACTATATTTGTTAAATATAATGAAATGAAAAAGGAGATTTTTATTATGAATAAAGAACATGCAAAAGAAATTGCCTGTTCACCAGTTATGGCAAATGTCACCTATAACGGAACCCCAATTTATATTGAAGATGTAAATGATAATAAAGAAACTGCCTATATACATTCACTTAATGAGCCTGCAAGCAAACAGGAAGTCTCATTAAATTCACTAACCGAACATTAATTTATTTAAATCATATGCTAAATGTTATCCAAACTTAATTCTAGTAGTTGGTAACCATTGTAAACCAAATCACGTTACCAGCTACCTATTTATTGCTCTCAGTATTTTTTATTGAGTTTATAATCATCTCTATAACTGCTGTCGTGATATCATCAAAGGTTACGGCTTCGTCACTATTGGGCAATGATGTATAACTCATTCTCTGAAGCAATCCCATAATTGTCTGAAAAATATAGTATCCAGTTTTTAAAGAGTCCAAATCTCCTCTAAACGATTTATCTTTTATTCCTTTTTTGATAGTTGATTCTAAGAAACTTCTTTTGTCCACCTTTACAAAATTATCATACTTTATTTTTAATTCTTCGTTTAAATTATAATCTTCATATATTTCTATCTTCTGTAAATATCAAAAAAAACGTATAATCTCCGCTCAGCTAAAAAGCCGTCTTTGATTACACGTCATTATTCACAACTTCAATTATATGTTATTCCTTTATCCAGGATATTACATATTGAGCATCAACAGGCACATTCAGTATGTTCGGTGATAATTTTTTAAATTCACCACTTAACTCTTTCTCCATAGCAGCAAGGTGAAAATGGCACATTGCAATTCCCATATCTACTCTTTGTATATCGTACCCCAACACATCGTTGTACCCCTTAGCCTTAAATTCGTAAAAGTGGTAACTTGATCCATCCTTTACAAGTCTCCAGGGCTGTTTGTTTGCTGCCGAAGGTGCTAATCTTAACATTTCAAGTAAATATCTATACTCTCCTGCTTCTAGTTTACTTAATGGCTTTAAAAAATCCTTATTGAAAAATAATTCTTCCCAAGGCTTTCTTTTATCAGATTTGGCTATAAATCTTACTATGTTCTCAGTTAAATGTTTTTTGTCTGCAGCATATCCAACAGGTGAAATTACTGGAAACAAATCTCCTTCTTTAACTTCCATAATCTTACCAAATTCGTCTCTCTTAAAAGTTCCTCCAAGCCAACAGGTCCCTAGTCCCAAGGAAGTCAAATAGAGAATCAATTTTTCAAATTCATATCCAAGTTCTTCTAATGAAAATTCTTCTTTGCTAACCTTTGCACCAATATAATTTCTTGCTCCTTTTATAACTCCATAAGTACCTAATTTAGCTGAGTTAGCAGCTGCCTCAGATTCAATAAGCTTAAATAGTACTTTTACTGGAAACGGTCCTGAAAGTACATTAATGTAAGCATCTATCTTTTCTCTAATTTCTTCAGAGATTTTTGCATCACTATAATTTCTTATAGATGTACGAGTTTTGACTACTTTGTCGAAAGGAATATTAAAAATTCCACTCATTTCTATCACTTGCTTTCTATATTATATAATTTTCAATGCTGTTATATAATAGATTTCTTGAATACTTCTTTAGGAACCTTTTCAAACAGGGGACTTAAAGATTCCCTGTTATGTATCCTTTTTATACTTTCCGCAAACAAGGGTGCAACAGAAATAATCCTAATTTTATTCGAACTAACAATGTTTTGGTTTTCTACAGAATCTGTACTTATCAATAGGTCTATAGGACTATTTTCAAGTCTTTTAAGTCCTTCTTTAGTTAATAATAAGTGTGATAAACATGCTATGATTTTCTTTGCTCCCCTTGCTTTTAGTGCTTCTGCCAGATTTACCAGTGTTCCACCTGAAATCGTAAAATCGTCTACTATCAATGCATTCTTACCCTCAACATCTCCAATTATATCAAGCACCTCAGCCTTCTCATCATGAGCTTTTCTCGTCTTATCACCAATAGCTACGCTGGTACCTAGGTTATGAGCAAATTTTCTAGCTTCTTTAGCAAAGCCTGCATCTGGTGAAACAACTATATAGTTATCAAGTTTTAAATCTTTTATATAGTCGCACAGTATGGGCAATGCAAAGAGATGGTCTACAGGTTTCTTAAAGAATCCTTGTATCTGAGGACTATGCAAATCCATTGTTACAACTCTGTCTGCACCTGCAAGCTCTATACATTCTCTTTGCAAATGCCCCACCCATACTTCCTGCAAATATTTTGATTTCATTGTCTGTTGGCATAGACTTCCTCCTTTAAAACGTTATTTAAAAAAACCAATATATGTTATTTTAATTCTATTCTACCATACTTATGCATGTAAAATATCATGAAAGTAAATATAATAGATATCTATGGCATTAAAAATCAGCAAAATGATTGAAGCAGAAAAAGAAGCTTGAATTCGTTTTCCTCGACTCCTATTAACTTGTTGGAGTAAATAACTCGGTTGAAGTTGTTCATTTATAGGTTTATAATATTAAGGGTTTTATACATACTATCAATTTCTAATAAATCAGCCAAAATTTATTTAAATAATTATGGCCTAAACAAATATGATTTAGTTAATCTTTATTTACTGAAGGGAGACATAAATTTGACTACTAATGACGTAAATAACTTACCTAAAAATAAATTTAATGCTTTTTTAGCAAGTTTTACTTCTGAATCAATTATGCTTGGAATTCTTTTAGCTATAGTTGGAGGACTTTTGGATGCCTATACCTTCATAGGCAAAGGTGGAGTTTTCTCTAACGCTCAAACAGGAAATATAGTATTAGTAGGAGTATATGCTTTTGAGATGAACTGGTCACGAGCAGTACTGCACTTATTGCCTATATTCGCGTTTATAGCTGGAGTAATCACTTCTGAAATCATAAAGAAAAAGCATTCAGCAGTTCTAATATCGAAGTGGGAACATATGGTGCTAGTTTTTGAATTTATTATTCTGTTTATTATAGGATTTCTTCCGAACAGTATTCCTGATAGCATCGTTAATATTTCTATTTCCTTTGCTACTTCGCTTCAATATTGTGCTTTTAAAAAGCTATCTGAATATCCCTATGCTACAACTATGTGTACAGGAAATTTACGTTCAGCTTCGCAGGCTGCATATACAGCATTTACAAAAAAAGATCATGAAGCAGCTATAAAAGCTGTAAGCTATTTCTTAATTATATTTTCTTTTATATCCGGTGCCTTTCTTGGTGGCTTACTAACATTTTCGATTGGTGACCAAGCTGTCTGGGGAGCCGATGTACTACTGTTATTATCTCTTATACTATTGGAATTAAACAAGGGACAACAATAGCAGGTCTATGAATAAGATCTGCTATTGCTGCATTATGCAAAGTAAATACTAAGTTTACCATCCTCATATTTGGCACCCGTTATCTCTTTTGATTGAAGTTTTGAAGGCAATGCCAAACTTCTTCTTTCATTTTTAATAGATATTGCTATTTCATCTCCCTTTTGAGAAAGATTTAAATCTTTTTTATCTACGAAAGGCATATTTATTTTTAAATCATAGCCTTCAGAATTTTTCTCAATCGAAAATATCTTTTCCTGAAATAAAACCTTCTCAATATTTATATCACCATAAAGCTTGTCTCCCGTATCACTCAACATTTCATATTTCCTCAGCTCATCATTTAGCAGTTCAAGTTTAAAAACCGGAATACCATAAAAGCTATTACATATATCTTCTATAGCTTTCTTTTGGAATACCGACCATTTTTCGAAATACCCATTAAGTGATTTTTCAGGTAAAATCCTGTTAATTATTATTGAGTCTACATTATAATCAAATAGATGGAGGTATGAAAAGCTTCTCTTTGCTTCTTTAATGACTATTTTTTCTGTTGTAGTTACTATTCTAATACTCACCACTTCCTTATTTAGTAAAAGCTTGTGAAGCTCATCTATTTTTGAATACAATTTTTCCATATCATCAAACACATCGTCTTTAGGCATAGGTATCTTCATTGTTGTTTGAATTATAGGTCCAGCAATTTTAGCTCCCTTTCGTTTGATTGGAAAGAGCTTTTCCATCCACCATTTAAATAAATCTGAAAATTTAAGCAGTGACATTGTTTCTCCTGTAGGAGCGCAGTCAACTATCAACACGTCATACTCTTTACTGTCATATATATCTTTTATCTTAAGCAACGAAAGCAGCTCTTCAAATCCAGGAAAAACTAACAATTCTTCTGTTTCTATCGTTTTTTCTGTCTTAAACACCATAAGTTTCTCAATATAATTTCTTATATTTCCCCACGCACTTTCGTTTTCTAAAACAGAATCTACTTCCATAGCATAAAGATTATCCGTAATTTTAGCAGGATCATTTGAAAGCTTGATATCAAAGGAATCACCTAAGCTGTGAGCTTGATCTGTGCTCATCACTAACACCTTTTTGCCCTGCTTCGCTATTTTACATGCTGTAGCAGCAGCCACACTGGTTTTTCCCACTCCGCCTTTGCCTGTATATAATATTATTCTCATGACTCTATCCCCTTTCTATTCGGAAAAATCCACTTTTACTTTTTTAACTTCTTTTTTAGCTGTGGTTCCTTGTTCAGCTGTCTCTTCACTCACGATTTCCACAGCTATATCCTTTAAGAGGTTTACAGCATTCTTCTCCCAAAGCTGCGCCCTTTTCTTCATAGATTCTGGAAGCAATTCTTTTATAGCTTTATATTTATATTTTTCTGCCATCAACATATTTTTAACAAAATTATTATTCATAACAAAGCCTTCCTTCTATTCAAAATAGATATTTAATATTCCATCGTTCAGTTTAGCCGATGTTACTAAATATTTTCTCATTACATTAGGTATTGGTATATTTCTCTTGAAATTTCCTAATTTGATTACAATATCTGTGCCAGTCTCGTAAAGATCAAAATCTTTCCTGTTTGTAAAAGGAACATGAACTTCAAGCTTGTAGCCCTTCTCTGTTTTTTCAAATACCTCACTGTTTGTATTTTTAAGAACGTTAAATATTTTTTCATTGCTAAGCGAATCCTTAATAATTCTCTCCAATCCATCAATTCCATTTATATCAGTCTCGTACCATTTTATTTTATAAATTGGAAGCTGAGTAAAAGCGGAAGTTAGCTCTTCTATATACTTCTTCTGAATCTCCTTCCAATGATCAAAGAAATTGTTATCTACATCATCAGATATTATTCGATTTATATAAACACCGTCTACATTAAAATTATATAGATTTAGATACATATAGCTTCTTTTGCTCTCTTCAACAACCATTTTTTCAGGTATAGCGACTAATCTTATACTGCAGACCCTCCTGTCTTTTAGCAGTTTCTGAAGTTGTTCCAATTTTACATATAATTTTTCGATATCGTTCATTGCTTCAGCATCGGGAAGTTCTATTTTAAAAGCTGCTTTTGAAACGGGTCTAAGCACCTTCATAGCTACTTTTCCTATTGGAAAAAGTTTTTCCATGTACCAGGAAAATAACTCTGGGAACTTAAGCAAAGATAGTGTTTCCCCTGTAGGAGCACAATCTACTATAATTAAATCATAAATACTTTTATCATATAGCTCCTGTATCTTAAGAAGAGAAAATAGCTCCTCTACTCCTGGAAATACAACTATATCCTCCATAGTTTCCTGATCCTGCTCATTCTTTATTGGCATCATGCTCTTAATAGCTTTTGAAATGCTACCATAATATCTGTTCATTTCATAATTAGAATCTATCTCAAGTGCATCGAGATTATCTATTACTTCCACTGGTTCCTCTTTTATATCCTTCATAAATATATCACTTAGGTTATGCGCCATATCTGTACTTACTATTAAAGTTTTCATTCCCTTCTCAGCTGCTTTCACAGCATGAGCTGCTGCAGTACTAGTTTTACCTACCCCGCCTTTGCCTGTAAAAATAATAATCCTGCTCATATTAATCCTCCCCTTATTTCTTGTTACGAATAGTTCTTGTATCGAAGTATTTCTTTTAAAAAATAACTTAGTTAGAAAATCTATACTAAGCTATTCTATATTTATTCTTCTGACTCGTTTAATCTCATTTTGATTTTCGCTGTTACTGCTGGATTTCAATACAGTAATCACTTTATTTACAATGTTCATAGCTGTACCTAGCTCTTCTTCTGTCAGTGCAGCATATACTTCTTTAACATAATACTCTATACTCTTCTTTGCCTGATTGATAATCTGTTCACCCTCGTTAGTTAGAACTATATAAACTACTCTCCTATCCTCATTTCCTCTTCTTCTTTCCACCATATGTTTTTTCTCAAGCCTTGTAATAACACCAGTAACAGTATTTAGCGGAGCACTAATATACTGTGCTATATCACTCATATTCACATTTTTATTTCTGTAAATAAATAATAGTGATAGCAGCTCATTTTTAGAGTAATCGAAAAATGTTTCATTCCACTTATTCGGCAGAAATAAAAATTTCAATTGGTCAATATATGAAAAAATTATAGTTTCAAAATCAAATTGTCCATTAGGTATCATAGAAGAGTCTCCTTAAAATAGTTCTTTTACCGAAGTATATTTTAATTCTATTCTAGAAGTATTTTTTTGTCAAGTATATTTTTATATATTTCCAATGTCTTCTTTCTCAATATTTACTATTTCAGCATCTGTATTTTCTTCTACAAAATCCAGGATATTCTCCATAGTGGAATCTGCCTGAGCAGCACTGCTACATACTCCAGCGATTCCAATCACTATGGTCTGATGAATATCCTGCTCTTCTATTTCTGCTACCGAAATATTAAATTTGTTTTTTAACTTCTGAACAATGCTTTTTACCACCATTCTCTTTTCTTTCAGCGAATGTACCCAGGACGCCCTAAGCGTTATTTTTGCAGTTAAGATTCTCATACCTCTCACCTTTTATAAAAATAATTTAGTTTCCACTCTTCTATCAAATTCAGACCAATTTCCTGGCTCTGTCTTATCTTTTAATCTGTCTATCTTGTTCATCATCGCATCAATTGTGTCAGCATAATTCACAATAAAAGCATCTTCCGTATTAGCCTGCCTTGGAGACCCAAACTCTAATTTTCCATGATGCTGAACTATGCAGCCTTTTACTCTGAGAATAAAATCCTCTGAATAAAAATCAGGCTTTTGCCTTATTGCTTCGTCTATCATTTCAGTTCCTATAACTATATGCCCCTCCATCTCTCCTCTAGTAGTATATTTAAACGGTCCATCATAGTACATCTCATAAATCTTTCCTATATCATGAAGCTTAGCCGATAGCACTGCTATTTCAGGTCTTCTGGCGTTGTATCTTTCACATAGCATTACTGTAAGATACATTACATTTAAAGTATGCTCCGCTAGTCCTCCTATATAATTGTGGTGCATGGAAATTCCGCCTATACCTCTTTTAAATCTGTCTACAAACTCCTTATTCTTAAAAAAGTAATCATCTAATGCCTTACCTTCTTCAGACACTACATATTTATCAGTATAATACTGAATTTCCTTCATAATATCTTCGATAGGTCTTTTAACTGTTGGAAGGTAATCTGTAATATGATATTCTGATACGAATTCATATTTTTTCACACTGAGATTTACATCTTTTACGCCTTCAATCTGCAAAACTCTTCCCTCAATAATATTATCATCCTTGCCAGGTATATTAGCCTTTATCTCTCCACTTTTATCTGCCAATATGTATATGATCTTATCAGGATCCCTTACCATCTTTTTCATAACCATTAAGGATATAACTACTTCTTCTCCACTATTTACATCACTCAAAAACAACTTCTTATTTTCCATTTTAATCCTCCAAATTAAATCTATTTTCTAAATGTATTATCCCTAAATACATCATATTTATAATAGTTCATTACAGACTTTTTTTCAAAACCACAGGCTGTATATAAATTTAAAGCATTGCTGTTTTTACACTCAACATCCAGCTGCACATCATGTTTATTTTGCTTTTCAATTAATTTCAAAGCCGCCATCAATGCGGCTTTTCCATAGCCTTTTCTTCTAAACTCAGGAAGTATTCCAAACCCGAATATAAACGCTGAATCCTCATCAAAGTCTATATGAATTTTACCAATAATCTGTCCAGCAAATTCAACCATATATGCAGGTTCAAATTCCACAGTTGTTTCTTCTTCAACTGTTTCATCGCCAAAATATACCGAATTCTGCTTTGCTATTTCTTCCCTATCCGTTTTTTCTGCTTTTCTTAAATGTACAGTATCTATACTTTCTAGTTTAACCTTTTGGTTAAGCTTCATTCTGTACTCGGAAAAATCATATTCTCCTCCCACCGCTTTTATAAACTCAATTCCAGAATTAGACTCACCATCTGATAATAATAATATCTTTTTAAAACTTTTATTTTTGCATTCATTCATTGTTATTTGAAAAAGCTTTTTAAATATGCCTCTCCTTCTGAAATCCGGATGTACCATTCCATTTATTTCGCCTTTAGTCTTATCCCCAAAACTTGAAATTCCCATATATGCCGCTAATTCATCACCAACATAATAGAAGAATTCATTCATATCATCTATTTCTACATCTGAATTTTTGTGTTTGTTCAATTTGTAGTCTAGCTCCAGCTTTAGATTCACATTGTCCGTTGATTTTACAGTTTCACTAAGGGCGGTTACTTGTTTATAATCCTTTTCTGATATATACCTTTTTACTTTAATAGTTTGATTTAATTCTTTTTCACTCATCTTCTATAGTCTCCTTTTAATATATTAAAATATTAATCTCTAAAAATGGGCGAAAAAATTCCGCAAACAGTAACCTCAAAAATTTGGATACTATCTGCGGGCATATTAACAGGAACACCTGTAATGTTACTCGTACACAGTAAAATTATGAAAGGCTAGAATACTGCAAAAATGCGACTTTAACAAAGGGCATTTTAACCCTAACAGTTACATTTTCACCCATATTTAGTTTATGCAGCAATCACCATTAAATTTGCCATAATACCATCATCCTTTCATAAGAACATATTGTATTTTACAATAATTCTTTTCACAAATAGATTATATTGGATATATAATACCTTGTCAATTATTTCCGCTGAATCATTTTATTGTAGACAAATGAAAATATTTTTCAATTACTATTGACAATCCTGGCAGATAGAGGTAATATAAATCTGCAAAATATTAATAAAGTCCTTGTTAGGTGAGGCTCCTATATGGATACACGCTGCTGCCCGGAAACGTCGAGAGATGCCAATGGGTCAACAGGTATTATCGGATTAAGGTTCTACTTAATGCAGCTGAAAACAATGAGTTTTCTATG
This sequence comes from Clostridium oryzae, assembly GCF_002029235.1. Lineage (GTDB taxonomy): Bacteria > Bacillota > Clostridia > Clostridiales > Clostridiaceae > Clostridium_AE > Clostridium_AE oryzae. The sequence continues at coordinate 10,176 of NZ_MZGV01000040.1, read as the reverse complement.
CTATATAGTGCTAAAACTAAACTAGTGAAGGATTGCTGTATCAATATATTTTTTTGAACATATATTGATGTTATTGCAGTGTGATTTATTAACCCTTCACTTGGTAGTGGAGGGTTTTATTTTTTAAGGAGGTGCAGTCAATGGATGATTATAGCGCGGCGGAAAGTTATCACATACATTTTTATTTAGAAAAAACTAAAAATAATTATAAGGGCATCGATTGCCTGCTCTTTTGATGCCCTTTATAGAAAGGGTGAAGGAAATGACAAGATTAACAAATTTCTTTTTCAGCAAAATCTTAAATAATGAAGTTCACAATATTTCCGGCCAAACCATTGGAAGATTAAGTGATTTGATTCTTGACTTTAATCAAGAAAAGCCTACAGTAATGTATATGCAAATCAGAGATGGAAGAAGAAAATTTTATGCTGCTGCCGAAGCACTTAACATAACAAAAAATGAAAAAGAAAGATATAATATTGAAATTAAAAGTGAGACTTTATTAATTAAATTACCAGACGAAAATGATATTTTTCTTGTAAGAGATTTTTTAGATAAACAAATTGTAGATATTAATGGCAGAAAAGTTGAACGTGTCAACGATGTTAGGCTTGGCTATATAAATAATAATTGGCTGTTGCTTGCAGTTGATATTGGTACAAGAGGTTTGCTAAGACGACTTGGTGTAGAATATACTTTTATTAAGTTATCTGGACTAATTAATTATCAATTAAGAAACAAATTAATCATTTGGGACAATGTTCAGCCCTTATCAACGGGGACTGAAAAATTGAAGCTTCTTTGTCCTGCAAATAGAATTGAAACTCTTCATGCCGCTGATATCGCGGATATAATTGAAGAACTTCATAATAAAAATGCTAACGTGCTATTTAATAGTTTGAACAACCAAAAAGCTGCGGAAGTTTTTGAAGAAATTGAAACTGATGTGAAGGTAAATTTGCTTAAAACAATGTCAGATGAAAAAGCCTCTGATATTCTAGAAATCCTGCCTTCAGATGAAATTGCAGACATTCTTGAGGAAATCGATGAAGACAGAGCAGAAAAGTTGCTGACTAAGATGGATGAGGATAGTCAGGAAGAGATAAGGGAACTTATGGAATATGAAAAAGAAACTGTAGGCAGCCTTATGTCTAAAGATTTTTTGACATTTCTGCCTGATGTAACAGTTGAAGATATTCTTAATTGGTTTCAGAAAAACCATACTGATGAAGAAGAAAGCTATAATCTATATATAACAAATGATAGAGATAATTTGCTTGGTATCGTATCTTTATTTTCCATAGTTACGTCAGACAGAAGCACAAAAATATACAATATCATGACAGCTCAGCCTAAGAGGTTAAAGGATATAGATTTTATTGAAGATGCTATTGAATTAATGCAAAAATATAATCTCATTTCTCTTCCAGTGCTTGATGAAAATAATTGCTTAGTAGGTGTTATCACCTTAAATGACAGCATTCATGAGCTCATGAAATTGAGGAGGATTGCACTATGAGAATGGCATTATCAAATAGATTTAAAAGATTATTTTTTATTATGACGATCATAGGTCCTGGACTAATTACTGTTAACGCGGGCAATGATGCAGGAGGGATTACCACTTATGCATCCGTTGGAGCATCCTATGGCTATAAGATGCTGTGGGGACTTCTTCTTATTACCTTCAGCCTTGCAGTGATACAGGAAATGAATGCTAGAATGGCTATTGTGACTGGTAAAGGACTATCGGATCTTATCAGAGAAAAATTCGGAGTAAAACTCACTTTTCTAGCAATGGCTATCCTCTTGATTGCAAATATGGGCGTGGTTTTGGGCGATTTTGCTGGTATAGCAGAAAGTTTAAAGCTTTTTAATGTGAGTAAATATGTATCTGTACCAGCTGCAGCTATTTTGATCTGGTTTCTTGTTACAAAAGGCTCCTATAAAAAAGTTGAAAATATATTTTTACTATTTACATTTGTATTTTTTACTTATATTATATCTGCGTTTTTAATTAAACCAGATTGGGGAAGCGTACTAAAAACGACTCTAACTCCAACAATTGAGTTAAATACAGGTTTTCTGCTAACTTTCATCGGAATGATTGGCACAACAATCACTCCATATATGCAGTTTTATCTTCAATCTTCCATAGCCGATAAGAAGTTAAGTTTATCTGATTATAAATATGAGAAATTAGATGTTTATTTAGGTGCATTTTGGGGAAATGCAGTATCGTTTTTTATTATTTTATGTACTGCAGCTACACTTTACAAAGCTGGTGTAACGATAACAAGTGCACAACAAGCTGCCATGGCGCTGAAACCATTAGCCGGCGAATCTGCATTTATACTATTTGGGGCGGGTCTTTTAGGTGCTTCAGCTCTTGCAACAGCTGTTATTCCACTTTCGACATCTTATGCTATATGTGAAGCCTTTGGCTGGGAAAGCGGCGTTAACAATAGTTTTAAAGAAGCTCCTGCTTTCTTCGGAATTTATACAGGTATCTTAATATTGGGAGCGCTATTTATCCTTATTCCTGGAGTGTCACTAATAAAGATTATTCTTGTTTCGCAGCAAATAGCAGGAATACTATCACCAATAATTTTAACATTTATGATTGTTCTGATAAATGATAAAAATATCATGGGTAAATATGTGAATAGTAAAATTCAGAATTTAATAAGCTGGTCTACTGTTATATTTATAATTATTCTATCTGTAATCTTATTCATATCACCGCTGTTTTCATAGTTTCCTTAATAAAACAAATGTACCTAAATTCTATATAATTAGAGCTTAGGTACATTTCATTTATTAATTTACATAAAACAAATTACTATTGTGACTTTTTACCTGTAATTTGATCTAATTCTATTTTTATAATAGCTATTTTATTTAGTGCAGCCTGTGGAAACTCAAAATCTGATCTTCCCGAATATTTTTCCATAATAATATTCATCGCATCAATCTTCTCATTAATGTCTTCTACAAAGGAGCTCTTTCCGAATCCAATGACACTATAATATTTCATAGTCCAATTACAGGGTTTTTCTCCCTTAACCAACTGGTCTTTTATGTCTACTTCAAAGCATATATCATTATTGTCCTTTAAAATATCTATTTTTTTGCCTTCCTGAGCAGAATGCAGATATATATAATTATCTCTAAATCCAAAACTCATCGGAACTATATAAGGTTTATTGTCTTTGCATAAAGCGATTCTGCAAACCGATGCTTCCTGCATAATCGATTTTATAATATTTTCATCAGTTATTTCTCTTTCTTTTCTTCTCATAAGGTCACCTCAAAATTTCTATTTACTATTATTATACACAAAATTTTAAGGAGCAGTAAAATTACCTGCTCCTTAAATCATAGATTCTGATATTTAACTTTTGCCAATTTAATAAATTCTTTCACGGCCTGTGAAATATACCTGTTCTTCTGATAGCCAATGGCTAACGTTCCATGAGTCTCATTATATTCAAGATGGTAAATGTTGGTCCCAACTAGTGTACTTTTATCGAATATAAGATTTTTATTGTTCATTAACGTCCTTGGATAAAAGGTTATCCCCATACCTTTAACGGAAAGAGCTAGTACCGTTTCAATATTCTCCGTTTCAAGAATTATATTAGGCTTTATATTCTTCTCATTGAACATCTCATCTGCGATTATTCTTACTCTGTTTCTTGCATTAACCATCAGAAAAGGACATTCTTTTAGTAAAGTAATATCAACATTTTTCTCAAGATTTGCTTTTATTTCCTTATAATTGTTTGAGAAATATTTAATCAATATATTGTCAGGTACGATCATAAGTACTTCCTCATTACATAGCGGAACTGTTTCTACCCCATCAACATTAAACGGCAGCATACCAACAATTAAATCAACATCTCCATTATATAAAGCAATATCTAGCTCTTTAGAGTTTCCCTCCAGCAAATGAAGAGAAATATTAGGAAACTTTTCTTTATAATCAGGAAGGATTTCAGGCAAAAATGCTCGTCCTCTTGTGTGAGACACTCCAATATACAAATCTCCTCGTTTAAAATCTTTTATATCATTTAGTTCTTTAATAGACTGTTCCTTAAGATCTAATATCTTATGCACATTCTTTGCTAAACTTTTTCCTGAAGGAGTGAGCGTTAGCGGAACAGTTCTATTGAACAGCTGAACATCCAGATCTTTTTCAAGCTTTGCAATATGACAGCTCAAAGACTGTTGAGAAATAAATAGTCTTTTTGCTGCCTTTGTAAAATTTAATTCTTCTGCTACAACTAAAAAATACCTTAGATTTAGAAAATTAATCATAACTCAACACTACTTTACTAATAATATATATAATTTGCGAACCAAGAAAGTGAATTAAATCAAGATAATATTAAGTAGTTAGTGTATGCTTTAAATAGGTAAGAGAAAAGAGTAAAGAGTAGAGAGAAAAGTGAAGGAAGAAATTCTGCTGGGCAGAATTTCTGAGAATTTAAATCTGATTATCTGCGATAACTTTTTAAAAAATAAGACTATACCTAGTATTACAAAAAGATTATCTAAATAATTAAGAGTCTCTATACAATCAAAATTCAACATGGCTGAATTTTAACCTTCACTTTTCTCTTTTCTCTTTACTCTTAACTCTCATACCTATTTAATGCACTTTCCCTAGACTATTCCGTCTAGAGCATTTGGTTCGTAATTTTCTTAACTTATAAACTTTGATATACTTCTTTTAAATGCCTTGTAAGCTTCATATTCTCATTATAGTCTACTTTGCAGTCTATGACTACAGGCACTTTTTGCTTAAAGGCTTCTTCAAGTGTTGGAATTAAATCTTCAGCTTTTTCAATACGATATCCTTTTCCATAAAAGCTTTCAGCCATCATAACAAAATCAGGATCAGTAAAATCTACAAAACAGCTTTTCCCGTATTGATCCTCCTGCTTCCATTTTATTAATCCATAGTGGCTATCGTTAAATATAAGCACTACTATAGGTGTGCCGATACGCAGTGCAGTTTCCAATTCTTGATTGTTCATCATAAATCCGCCATCACCAACAATAGCCAATACTTTCTTCTCAGGATTAATAAGTTTTGCAGCTATCGCACCTGGAACACCTATGCCCATGGTAGCAAATCCGTTAGATATAATACATGTATTTGGCTCATAACAGTTGTAATGCCTTGCAATCCACATTTTATGAGCACCCACATCTGATATCACAATATCATGAGGTCCCATAACCTTTCTTACATCCTGGAGTATTCTTTGCGGCTTCATTGGAAAGGCATTGTCATTTGCATAACTTTCATGCTCATCGATCATTTTAGCTTTAAGCTCCAATGCTTTTATGGGTTCCACTTTTCTAGTAGTTCTTCTCATTATATTATATAGTGAATCTGAAATGTCTCCTACAACCTCAACCACAGGCTGGTATAATTTATTTATATGCGCCGGTCTAGCATCTATATGCACAATCTGAACATCTCTGTTAATATTCCACTTCGCAGGCGCGTATTCGACTATGTCATAGCCAACTGTAATAACTAAATCTGCAGCTTCTATAATTTTATTTACGTAATCCTTCTGAGGAATACCGATTGTCCACATTGAATATTTGTTATCAAAAGGTATAATGCCTTTTGACATCATCGTATTTATTACTGGTATCTTAAGCTGAGTTGCAAACTCTGTTACAGCTTTAGAGGCCTTGGCTCTTATGGCACCGATCCCTGCCAGAATAACAGGGTTTTTAGCTTTAAATACTTCGCTGGCGGCATCTTCAATACTAGATAAATCAGCATGTTCCTTTGGAGGTACCTTTTTCTGTAAAGGTTTTTCTCCAACACTAACAGGCATTTTTGAAATATTAACAGGTAAATCTATATGACATGCTCCTGGTTTTTCACTTTCAGCATATTTAAAAGCTATTCTAACAATTTCACTTACAGTATCGGGACGTACCACTTGTTTGCTTCTTTTAGTTATAGGTTCAAACATTTTACATAGGTCTAAAAATTGATGAGATGTTATATGCATTCTTTCTGTACCTACTTGTCCAGTAATAGCCACAACCGGCGAACCATCACTGTCTGCATCGGCTACACCTGTCACAAGATTTGTAGCTCCAGGTCCTAATGTTGACAAACAAACCCCAGCATTTCCTGTCAGTCTTCCGTAAACATCGGCCATAAATGCAGCACCCTGTTCATGACGTGTGGTGACAAACTTGATGTTTGAATTAGATATAGCACTCATTACTTCGAGATTTTCTTCTCCTGGAATTCCAAATATATATTTTACTCCTTCAGCTTCCAGACACTTAATAAGCATCTGTGCTGTATTTAATTGCTTTTCTTCTGCAGTTCCATTCTCCATAGTAATCCCTCTAATCATCATGTTTTATAATGCCCTAAATATAATACTGCTTTGGATTACATTTATCTAACACTTTTTTAAATAAAAAGTTACAATCAAAAGGTTGTAACTAAAAAAAGATTACATCTTTACCAGTAAATTTTTTTAATTTAATACCACATCTTTTATTATAGCTGGTACCTCTCTTAAACCTCCGTAGATTTCACGCTGCCAATATTTCTTCACGAAAACTCCTGAATAAGTTGCACTCAACTTATTTTTCCTGCAAAGTATTTCAGCCCTTCTTAAGTGAAACAAATTAGATACTACAATTGCATTTTTAAAATTATACTTGTTCATTAGTTTATTAGAAAATGCAATATTTTCACTGGTATTGGATGACCTATTCTCCAATAAAATCTTATTTTGCTCCACTCCATTATCGACTAGAATTTTCTTCATGCATTCTGCTTCTGAAATATCCTCTCCTGGTCCCTTACCACCTGAAACAATGATATATTTTACCCTTCCATCTTTATAAATCTCTGCCGCCTTCAATGTTCTTGCTTTTAAAAATGGCGTTGGAATACGGCCATGAATACTGCATCCTAAAACTATTGCCGCATCTGCCTTCTTTGTATTGTTTACTGGAATGAGCCATATGTATGCTTCAAATATCAATATCGTAAAGAACCCTATAAGAAAAATTATACTCAATACTTTTATTTTCTTTTTTATTTTCATAATTGCCTCCTATATGTCATATTTGTTTATCCTGCTATACAAAATTATATACGTTTTGTATTACAATATTGATGCTTTTTCAAAGGCTTATGCAGTCCAACATTATGCTAATACATGGCTAACAAAATTTAAATTCCAACTATATCGACAGTAGATGCTACAGATGTTTTTCAAAAAATTAAGGGAAGTCATTGCTTCCCTTAATTTCAATATTAATATTGAGTTTTCTTTCTACTCTACGGGTGCCATAAGTATTCTTCCTGTTCCACGGTACACATTTACAAACCCCTCGCCTGAAACAGCAGATCCAATCAAACTCTTGCTGGATTTCTCAACTCTGAAATCTAAAGAATCAGACCATGCTATTGCATAGTTTCCATCAATTCTAACTTCATCATTTTCAAGCACGAATTCAATTAATTCATCTCTTGGAACTGGGCTTTCTAATACTGCAAGTCCTGAACCTCTTAGGCATAAATTAAATAGTCCTTCTTTTCCTAAAGCTGCTGAAGAAAAATTTGTTCTAGCAACTACCTTTTGCTGAACCTTTGAATCACATGCAAGAAAGAGTCCATCATCCAGCACTATTCCTCCCCAGTCTGAAACTTCTTCAATAAGAATGTGTTTGTAGGTTGGTTCAAGCATTAATAGTCCATTGCCTTGATACTTAGGCTTAATTGCAGATTCCTTTGTAACTTTTGAAGATATAGCTTTGCCTAAAAAGTCGCCTATTCCCTTTACATCTGCAGCCATGCTAACATTCCCTGAAGTCCACTGCATCGCTCCAGCACTAATTGTATATGAGTTACCTTTTAACTCAATTAATACTTGTCTCTTTCTAACATTCATCTGTGACGCGAAATATGAAGCAACAGCATTCGATGCATCAACACTGAGATCTTTCTTATATTCAAGAATTTTCACATCACCTTTTGCCTCCACGATTTCTACATTTTTATTTTCGTAAAGATTTTTACATGTTACCATTTTTATACATACCTCCTATTACATAACTGGCTTACATTACCAGTATACATTATTAATTAAACAATTTTAGCAAATAGATTACTAGTTGTCTATAATTTTATTAAATATTATGTATTTATATTTTTTATTTGGACATATTAATATTGTAAAGCAGACAATAGTTTTGACATAGCATATAGTAGTATAGAGTTAATCGATGATAATTTGGTAGGTTCTAGGGATAGGCTTATATATTATCAGAGACAGGACTTTATACGAAGTGCTGTGAAATAGCTATATTCAGCCGTGAAGCTTTATATAACTCAATAGATTGTTATATGCTTTACACATTTATTAAAACTTTTTTAAGCTTTAATATTAAGAGAGGTAATGCATTTACAATAATAAATTGCATTACCTTTCTTCTTTATATCAGTTATAGTTTTCTGCTGAATAAGATTTTATAAATTTAACTTCTCAAGCTCCATTATCGCATTATAGATCATTTCTTTTGTTATCTTATATGGTACATGTTTAATATCCTCTGTTATGAGCGCTTTATCTAACACCTTATCAAGCTCTTTTTCCTCTACTTCAATATCAGTTAAACATGTAGGCAACCCTAGGCTTTTATTAAATCTATAAACTCTGTCTCTTTCTTCAAATTGCTTATCACAGGTAAGCAAAACTAGGACGCCGTAAGAAACCACTTCGCCATGAAGATGGTTCTTTTCTATCTTCTCAAGCATTGTACATCCATAGTATACTGAATGTGCTAGACAGCTATTATAATCATTAATTACAAAAACCGAAACAAGTCCTGTAGTGATAATTATATTAAGAATAACCTGCTCTAACTCATACGATACTGTATTATTTTTAACATCCTCATAAGCCTTTTGACCATACTTTAAAAGCGGCTCTACACAATTACGGCTTATATCCACGCCCAAAAGATTTGTATGGTCAAGTTCATTACCTCTTGAAGAAAACGTGCATTCATATTCTTTTGAAAGCGCATCACCTATACCAGCCCAAATGAAATCACTTGGAGCTTCAGCAATTATCTTCGTATTGATAAAACAGTGAGTAGCAGGCTTTTTAGGAAAATATAACTCTTTAAATACATGGTTAGCATCATAAATTACTGTAGTAGCAGTTATTGCAGCACAATTTGAAGCTATCGTCGGAAATACGAATATTGGTTGTCCAGTTTGATCGCACATCGTTTTACTCGTATCAACACTTCTTCCTCCACCTACAGCAAATATCATATCAGCATTTGCTACTACCGGATTCTTTTTTAGCATTTCTACATTCTCATATGAAGAATCTCCACCAAACCAAACAAAATCAACTATTTCAATGTTTGAACCCTTGACTCCCTGTAAAAGTGCATCTTTAGCTTTACTCATCGCCGTTTTGCCGCCAATTACTACTGCCTTCTTTCCATAAGGTTCACATACCTTAGGAATCTCCTTGTATACATCGTCTCCTATACTATAACTTGGTAAGAATACACTATAATTACTCATTCTTTTGCCCCCTGATTATTCATTTGATTTTCTATAAAAAATGGTTGCACCCTATGTCGGCTAGTTCCGCTCGTTAAGCAATTTCACCGCATCTTTTAGTCAAATTTCCTAATGGCTCATAACTCGGCTGCGCCTCAAACAATTCGCCATCTTAACGTAAATTTGCCTAAAAGACACGGATAATTGCTAAACTCACTCCAAATGCCTCCGTCGGATGTAACCATTTTTAATGCCCTAACTCTTAATATTAACAAGATGCTTTTATTATACTGCTTCTGTTGCCTTCTTATCTTAATTCTCTAATTTCAAAATATATTACTGTTTCTTGTTAACTTCTTCGTAAACACGTTGTATCGTTTTTTCATTTAATAACCACTTTTTCTCTTATTTAGTGGTGTATCTTAATTTTGATTAAAAGTTATCCACAATTGGAAAAAATCATAAATTCCTACGAAAATTAAATAATAGCACTCTTTCTATTTTAGGCAACACTAAGCTAGACTGGCCTATTTAGGCTAGTCCCAAGCTTTGTATTTTATTTCATATTCTTAGACAGGGGCTTTTTC
>NZ_MZGV01000039.1 GCF_002029235.1 Clostridium oryzae | reverse complement strand
TTTTTATATAAATAACGTTTACACCCCAATAAATTACCAAATATCTTCATATTAATAGCAATAGGTTGTCCTAATAAATTACACAAATGTATAATTTGTTTTTTTAATCTTAAAATATCATTCTATTTTCAGTTTTTTTCGTACTAAATCATGAAACTAGATAAATAATTTCATAGATTTTTTCATAATATACAGTTAACTGTAAAATTTTTACAGTTAACTGTATATTATGTCTTAGCCTAAAAAATGTAATCAAATTTATTCTATTAGTAAATACACTAAACTTGAATATCGGAAATACATTGCCGCACTGTCAGCAAATCTATATTTTACGATTCAAACCTATTATTAACATTAATTTTATCAATTATCTTCATGCATATTAACTATTACTTATACATTTAACAATTTCCCTAACATTGCTTTTTATTAATTGACAGTGATGTTAATGCAAATGTATAATTTATCATAATTTGAGCATAAATATTTTTCAATAGGAGGTAGGAAGGTAATATGCACAAGAAACAACTACAATCAAACTTAATACTTTTATTAACAGCAGCTATATGGGGACTCGCCTTTGTAGCACAGAGGGTTGGAGCAAAACACGTAGGCACTTTTACATTTAACGGCATACGTTTTATGCTCGGCGGACTTTCACTGCTTCCATTAATATTGTATTTTGGTAAAAATACAAAAGCCAGTGAATCTTCCTCTAAATCCAATTTACTAACAGCAGGATTTATCGCTGGCATAGTACTTTTTATAGCTTCTTCTTTGCAGCAAGCCGGCTTAGAATATACTACTGCAGGTAAATCAGCCTTCATAACAGGTTTCTACATAGCGCTGGTTCCTATCCTAGGAATCTTTTTAAAACATAAAACGAGTACTACCACATGGCTTGGAGTATGTTTAGCAATAATAGGATTATATCTCCTAAGCGTAAATGAAAATTTTTCAGTTTCCTTTGGCGACTTTTTAGAACTTGCAGGAGCGTTTTTCTGGGCTCTTCATATTTTATTAATTGATTCCTTTATAAAAAAATATGATTCATTGAAACTTTCATTTACACAAACTATGACTTGTTCAATATTGAGTCTGTTAGCTGCAATCATCTTAGAACCAATAAGTATAGTCTCAATAAGTTCTGCAGCTGTTCCTATATTATATGGAGGTATATGCTCCGTTGGTATAGCCTATACTCTTCAAATAATCGGTCAAAAAAATGCCAAGCCTTCTCATGCTGCTATAATATTGAGCATGGAATCAGTTTTCGCAAACATTGGCGGAGTAATAATACTTGGTGAAAACCTTGGGTTACGAGGGTATATTGGATGTGCACTTATGCTTTCAGGTATGTTATTATCGCAAATCAGAAATTCGAAAAAACAATAAACAATTTATGACTATTTTTCTATTATAAAGTGATACAATTGAATTTTTGATTTTGTATTTATATAATATATTTAGTTTATGCAGATTAGGAGGCCATTATGAAAAACACAGTTTTTTTAAATGCAGCAAAAGTTAATTTTGATAAGAATCTAGATTTCTCAGATTTGGCATCAATAACAAATCTATTTCAGCACGAACAATGTACCAGCGATGAACAGCTGCTTGAGTATTCAAAGGATTGTAACATTCTTATAAGCAAAGAATTACCAATTACAAAGGAAATTATAGATAAACTACCTGAGTCAGTTGAACTCATATGTGAAGCAGGTACAGGTTACAACAATATTGATATACAGAGTGCAAGAGCTAGAAATATAACCGTATGTAATCTTCCTGGATACAGTAGTGAGGCAGTAGCCCAACTTGCCCTTACGTTTATTTTGAACTTTGCATCTTCCATGATTACTCAACAGAAGATGATCTCTCAAAAGGATTTCAGTAACTTTACAAAATACCTTCAAGTTCCTCACTTTGAACTTCGAAACAAGACTCTCGGTGTCATTGGAGCAGGCAGTATAGGATGGCAGCTTATAAAACTTGCCCGTGCATTTGATATGAAAGTCCTTGTTCATAGCAGAACCGAGAAAAATTGGGCAGATGAAAATACTAAATTTGTTTCTTTAGATTTCTTACTAAAAAATAGTGATTTCGTATCTCTTCACTGTCCGTTAAATTCAGATACAAAACATATGATAAGTAAGCATACGTTAAAACTTATGAAAAAATCTAGTTTTATCATAAATACAGCAAGAGGATCACTAATAAATGAGGCTGACCTTATAGATGCATTGAAAAACAAGGTAATTGCCGGTGCAGGTCTTGATGTCTTAGAACAGGAACCACCAAGTTTAGAAAATCCTCTGCTATTTATGGATAACGTCATATTAACTCCACATATCGGCTGGAAATGTATTGAATCAAGAAACAGACTTATAAAACTTTTATATGACAATATAAACGGCTTTATAGCTGAAAAACCAATTAATGTCGTAAATTAAACAGCAGTAAAAATGTCAAGTGCCAGGCACTTGACATTTTTATTTAAATATTAGCAATAGCTTGTTTAATATCGTCGATTATATCATCAATATTTTCAAGTCCTACAGACAATCTTATAAGTCCAGGGGTTATTCCTGCTGCTAAAAGCTGACTATCAGTAAGCTGCCTATGAGTAGAACTTGCGGGATGAAGCACACAGGTTCTAATATCAGCTACATGAACAACATTTGAAGCAAGTTTAAGGCTATCCATAAACTTTACTGCATTTTCTCTGCTGCCCTTTATAGAAAATGATATTACACCACTGCAGCCTTTAGGCAGATACTTTTCTGCAAGCACATGATATTTATTTTCCTTCAATCCCGGATAATTTACAAACTCAACTTTATCCAATCCATTCAGATATTCTGCTACCTTCATAGCATTTTCACTGTGTCTTTCTACTCTTACAGGCAGCGTTTCAAGACCTAAATTCAAAAGAAAAGCAGCATTGGCAGATGGGTATGCACCTAAATCCCTCATAAGTTGAACCCTCGCTTTTGTAATATAAGCAGCATTCCCAAAGTTTTCGCTATATACTACACCATGATAAGATTCATCCGGCTCCGTAAATTCAGTGAATTTTCCGTTTGTCCAATCAAATTTTCCGCTGTCAACAATTACTCCGCCTACCTGAACAGCATGTCCATCCATATATTTTGTAGTTGAATGTACAACAATATCAGCTCCAAATTCAAAAGGTCTGCAGAGTATAGGTGTTGCAAATGTATTATCTACTATTAGCGGTATATTATTTCTATGTGCTATACTTGCAAACTTCTCTATATCAAGCACTGAAATTGCCGGATTAGCGATAGTTTCACCAAACATAGCTTTTGTATTTGCTTTAAAAGCCTTCTGTATTTCATTTTCAGACGCATCTGGATCTACAAAGGTGCACTCAATTCCGAACCTCTTTAGTGTTACAGCAAACAAATTAATTGTTCCGCCATATATAGTAGAAGAACTTACTATGTGATCACCCGCCTTTAAAATATTTAAAATACTGATTAATGATGCTGCCTGACCAGAAGTGGTACATAGTGCCCCTACACCGCCCTCAAGCGATGCTATTTTTTCTTCCACTGCAGCTACAGTAGGATTTGAAATTCTTGAATACATATGTCCGTCTGCTGTAAGATCGAACAATTTTCCTATATGCTCTGTGGAATCATATCTATATGTTGTACTTTGATAAATAGGCAGTGCGTTGGTACCGCCGTTTTCAGGTTTATACCCTTCATGTAAGCATTTTGTTTCAATTTTCACTTCTATTCCCCCAAATCTTACTTAGATAATACGAATTTGTTCATATTTCTAATTTAAATTATAGCATTATTTCAAGTAAAGTGCATATAGCTGTTCTCTTTGATTGAATGGAAGTTTTATTATATAATTAGTATTATAATTAACTAAAGGAGACGTGATTATATGCAATTTTTAGTTATTGGCCGTGATGGAAAAGACGAAAAAGCTTTGGAAAGAAGACTCTCTGTAAGAGAAAAGCATTTAGCGCTTGCTGGTAAAATGGCTAAGGAAGGTAAAAGTCTTTATGGCGGACCACTTTTAGATGATACGGGCAAAATGGTTGGCTCTTTTTTCGTAGTTGACTTTCCATCCAGAGAAGGTGTAGATGAGTGGTTAAAGGTTGAGCCTTATGTTACTGGTAATGTATTTAAAGAAATAACAATTCAACCTTGTTCAATTGCAGAAGTATTTAAGAAATAAAAAAGAAAATGTTGTAGCACTGCGGAGACTGATCCGTTCATTAAGCACTTGTAACACGAATTTTATGCAAATCTCCTAATTTGGGCAAACTCTGCTACGCCTCAAATACTGCTGAAATTTCAATAAAAATTTACATAAAATTCGCTAACAATTGCTAATTCACTCTATATCATCACTGAACATTTCATATTTTCTACATTAATCTAAATAAATTTTTCTTCCCATACTGGAAGATCTATAGATTGCTTCAATTATTTTCATTGTCTTTATTCCAGCTTCACCATCAACATAATCATTCGTTTTATCTATTATAGCTTTATAAAAAGCCTCTATAAGTCTTTTATGACCTGCTCCCCAATATTTCTTTGAAGCGTTCTCTGTTTGACTATTTGCAGTAATATCTCTTTTTCCATCTTCATCTATAATATAAAGCTTGTCATCTTCGAATTTCAAAAAACCTCTTTCAAAATTCATTTCGATTTCTATAGGTGAATTGCTGCTGTAGCAATTAGTTGCATAAAAAATTCCTGCAGCTCCATTATTAAAAATAAAAGTAGCATCTGCAGTATCTTCTACTTCTATAACCTTCTGAAGAAGCCTAGTATCTACATTCGCCTTAACAGCTTTCACACCTCCTGCAAGCCACTGCAACAGATCTATTGTGTGTATTGCCTGATTTATTAACACTCCTCCTCCTTCAGTTTTAAATTTTCCTCTCCACTCTCCACTCATATAGTAGATTTTATCCCTATTCCATGCAACAAAAGCCTTTGCCCCTATAAGTTCGCCTAACTGCCTTTTTAAAATAATTTCTTTAGCTGATTGAGAGGCATTGTTATACCTGTTTTGAAAGCATACTCCTAGATATTTATGATACTTTCTTGCTGTTTCTATCATACTCATTGAATTTGTAAGGTTTATATCCATCGGCTTTTCAGTAAGCACATGCTTTCCTGACTCAATAGCTGAAATAGCAACCTTGCTATGAAGATAGTGAGGAAGACATATGTGTACTACATCTATATCTTCTCTTTCAAGCATTCTCCTGTAATCCTCATAAGCATCGCATGCATATATATTAGCTGCCTTTTGCACTCTTGCAGAATCTATATCTACAACAGCCTTGATTTCGGCATAATCACTACCTTCAAGAGCATCACCATGATTTCTATATATGTTGCCGCAGCCTACAATGGCTGCTCCAAGCTTTTTCATGTTTTACACCTGCCTTAATAGATAAATATTTAAATTTCACCTAAAATGTACCATTAATGTCTAGTTTTCTGCTTTCATTATTCTTTTTATAGGTTGAATTCTTTATTTTCTCCTTTAAAAGTTCATAATAAAGTTCCTCGTTAATTGGGAGTTCTACCCAATCATTTGCCCATGCAGATAGATGCATAGCATTTGATATCGTAAGACCTTTTATTCCATCTATTCCAGGCGCCAAAAGTTCTGTGCCATCAAGTATGGCTTTTACAAAATTCTTTGTTATTCCTTTATGCTGCTCGGCTTCGCCATCTATAGGCACTTCACATTTCCAGCATTCAGGAGCACCGAAACCACCTTTGTATTCTCTGTTAAACTCTCGTTCCGATTGCCTTAATCTCCAGAAAGTAAGCTTTCCATCTTCTATTACAATCTTTCCTCTGTCGCCACTGACTTCAAATCTGTTAGTTCCAGGCGCTTCTCCTGTGGTAGTTACAAATAATCCTGTAGCTCCATTTTCATATTCCACATAGGCTGTTACATCATCTTCAACCTCAATATTTTTATATTTTCCAAAAGACATAAATGCTCTTACCCTCTTAGGCATGCCGCATGTCCATTGCCATAGATCCAATTGGTGAGGATCTTGATTTAAGAGTACTCCACCACCTTCACCTGCCCAAGTAGCACGCCATTCCCCTGAATCATAATAGCTTTGACTCCTATACCAGTCAGTGATTATCCAATTTGTTCTTTTTATTTCTCCAAGCTCCCCGCTGGATATAATATCTTTAAGCTTACGATACAGCGGATTTGTCCTTTGATTGTACATGATTCCAAATATCTTTCCGCTTTTCTGAAGCTTGGCGTTCATTTCTCTTACCTGCTTTGTATATACTCCTGCAGGCTTTTCTGTCAGTACATTAAGTCCGTTTTCAGCTGCCTTAATAGCAAGTCTTGGATGCTCATAATGAGGTGTCGCTATAATAACTGCATCTACCAGCCTTGAATTAAACATTTCCTCGGCATCACTGAAAAGCTTTACCTTATCGCTAAATTTCTCTTTAGCCCATTGAAGCCTTTCAGGCTTCAAATCACATATAGCTGTTAATTCTGCTCTTTCAATCTGATTATTAAACAAGTAATCGGCATGAATGGAGCCCATGTTTCCAACTCCTACTATACCAAATCTGATTTTATTCATAAGCTTCTACTCCTATCTCCTCTAATATTTTATATAAAGCATTTTTAGCTAATAAAAAGTTCTTTTCTCCTTCATGCGATACATTCATATTCAAATTCATTTTGTTTTCTAACTCTGCAAAACCCTTAAAATTTCCAAGATGCGGTTCAATAGATAAAAATCCCTCATAGTTAATATTATTTACTTCTTTTAGAAAGCTCTTAATGTTTCCATCACCATAACCTGAAGGCACTACCGAATGATCACTAAACAGTGCATCCTTTATATGAATATATTCTAGATGGTTTTTCAAGAGTTCATAAGCTTCAGGAAACACCTTCTGGTCACACTGCACAAAATTTGCCGGATCAAAAGTGGCTTTTACAAAATTGCAATTCATTGTTTCCAATATATCTTTGCAGCGTTCAGCGGTATCACCATAAATTCCTTTTTCATTTTCATGCAGAAGCACTACATCATGTTTTGTTGCAGCATCAACAAATAAACTCCATCGATTCATAACAGCTTGTCTACACTTTTCAGCGATTTGACCTTTAGGTATATAAAAGCTGAACATCCTTATATACTTACATTCTAGGATTTTTGCTATTTCTAGCGTATGCTTAAACAACTTAAGATGAGGTTCAAAAGCTTCGTCTATGCCTATCTTGCCTATAGGCGAACCAATGGCTGATACCGATATACCCTCAGCATCAAGTCGCTTTTTTATTTCTGAAACTTCTTCTAAAGTATAGTTTACAACACTCTCTCCATCTACACCTCGAACCTCCATATACTTTATATTGTTTTCCTTTAAAACTCTAAGCTGTACTTCTAATTTCTCATCGATTTCGTCTGCAAAAGCAGAAATCTTAAACCTTGCCATACACTATCCCTCCTATAATAAGAACACGCATAATTCAACTGGTGACATATATGTAACTAATCATCACCATGATATACTTAATTTGACCTTACATATTTGTTATCTATACACTTAATTATATTTCAATATTTACATAATAACATTGTGTTTATTGCTTCAAATATTGTAAATATTGCTTTATAATTAATCTTGTGCAAAATTATTTTTAGGAGAAAAAACATGGACAAAATTCTATTTTCATATCACTCAAAAAACAAAAATATCAGTATAATTCACTCCAAAAGTGATAAGACAGATAAAAATCTGTTTCCTATACATATGCATGACTATTATGAATTGTATTATTTTATCTCTGGAGATATAACTTATTATATATAAGGGCAAATATATAAGCTTGAAAGTAATGATCTGCTAGTAATAAATAATAAAGAACTACACAGACCTTGTTTTAATTCTGAGACAGCTTATGAAAGGGTCGTTATTAGTTTTCTGCCTGAATATGTTTCATCACTTAATTCAGAAGAATATAATCTACTATATTTCTTTGAAAATAGGAAACTAGGTAATCATAATAAAATTAATGCTTCTGATGTTCTCAGCTGTGGTTATGATGACTATCTTAATCAAATAAAATATTATGCTAGGGAAAATCGCATAGAAAGTTCCGCTATGATATTTACCATCTTCGCTCAAATGCTCATATCTCTTAATAAATTTTTTTCTGATAAGATGATGGACCTTAGTATCACAAAAATTGATAGGGACAATAAAATACCGCACATTCTTGATTATATAAATAAAAACCTTAGTAAAAAACTAAGTTTAGATTTACTAAGCAGTATCTTTTATATTAATAAGTATCACCTTTGCCATCTATTTAAAAAGAATACCGGTTTCACCGTTCAGGAATATGTTATTTACAAGCGAATCATGAAGGCTAAAGAGCTGCTTTCTCAAGGTATTTCTGCTGTTGAGACCTGCGATGCAGTAGGTTTCGGAGATTACTCAAATTTTTATAGATATTTTAAGAAAGTAGTTGGCAAAACCCCAAAAGAATTTTTTATGCAGTAAAAAGCCAGGGTAACCTTATCGGTAACTCTAGCTTTTGCTGACCTATAACTTAATATGCTTCTACAAAAACCTCAAAATATGCTTGCGGGTGCAAACATGCTGGACAGACTTTTGGTGCCTCAGCTCCCTCAAATATGAATCCACATTTACTGCATTTCCATAATGTTTTTTCGTTTTTCTTAAATACCTGACCATTTTCCAAGTTCTCTAAAAGCTTCAAATATCTTTTTTCATGATATGTCTCTACTTTCGCAATATTCCTAAATGCTGCAGCTGCCATCGAAAAGCCTTCCTGTTCTGCCACAACTGCAAACTGCGGATATAAACTAGTCCATTCTTCATTCTCACCAGCTGCTGCAGCCTTCAAATTTGTCTTAGTATCGCCTAAGGTTACTGGGTATGAGGCCCCATTAATTTCAACAGCTTCGCCATTTAGATCTTCAGCTAATAATTTAAAAAATCTTTTTGCATGTACTTTTTCATTTTCAGCAGTTTCTAAAAACAACTCTGATATTTGAACATAGCCCTCTTTTTTGGCTACAGATGCATAATAAGTATATCTGTTTCTCGCCTGAGATTCACCTGCAAATGCTTTCAGAAGATTTTCAGCAGTTTTAGTTCCTTTTAATGATGCCATAATCGTACCTCCTAAATAAATTATATTTTGAGATAATTATAGCATCGTAGGAATAAAATTACAACTTATTTAATAATAATTATTACATAATATTTTTTAACATTATTTGCATATTTATTATCACACTGCATATAATAATATAAATTCTTGGAGGTGACTATGGTTACATTCTTAAAAAGCTGGTCATTAACTAATATCAGAAAAAAATTTATAGTTCTATATTTACTAAATGTATTAGATATTCTATTTACATTAATTCTGCTGAAAACAGGATTGTTCAGTGAAGCAAACAATTTGATGTACATAATTATAGACAATAATTTTTTATGCTTCTTTGTTAAAATTGTCTGTCCTGCTCTGTTATTATTATTTCTATACGTAAGAATTGAAAAGGCCACTAAAAAGCAATTAAAAATTTCTAATACAGCTATAAATATAGTTATTATATTCTATTCTCTTATCGTTCTTTCTCATATATCATGGATGAGCATTTTGCATTTTCATTACCTGCATTAGTTACTCAAAAAATTCATTTCTATAGGCAAAGCATGTAGATTTATGGTGTAAAATCAGATATTATGCTATAATTTTAATATTAGCATCATTAAGTCACATTTCATATAGAGGTAAGCGAAAAACATGTTTATGAAGAAACTATTTCATCTCAACAATAAAAAACTATTTTTCAAAGTCCTATGTCTTTCTGTTGTAGTTTATTTATTATTTGCAGCTAACATTCCTAATATATCTATCTCTGTCAAAGCAAAAGTTGCTTCAAGCAGCAATAAATTTGCTATAAAAGATTTCGCATTAGGAAAAAGTAGACAAGTTATACTTGTACAGGCTTCATCAGCTTCCAGTGTACACGTAAAATACAAAACTTATGAAAAAGACTCAAATGACAACTGGAAGCTAAAGCTTTCAACTATAGGTGTGGTTGGTAAAAAAGGTGTAAGTGCCAACAGACATGAAGGTGATCTTACAACTCCGGAAGGTATCTACGGTTTTCTGTTTGCTTTTGGACGAGCTAGCAATCCCGGTACAAAAATGCAGTATCGAAAGACTCATCCTGGAGATTACTGGGTTTCAACTCGTAAGCAATACAATTTATGGGTAAAATACAAAAGCAATCCTAATACAAAATTCGGCCGCGGCAATTATGAAGACCTATATGCAACGTCCCTTTATAAATATGCTGCAGCACTAGATTTTAATTATGGAAAAAACAAGATCATTGGAAAAGGTTCTGCTATATTTATGCATATAGCCCCACACAGCGGCAGAGGAACAGCTGGCTGTATAGGAATCTCAGAGAAAAGCCTTGTTAAAGTGCTGAAATGGATGGATCCCAAAAAGAATCCTAAAATCATAATAGGTACAACAGCATATTTAAATAAATTGGCCAAGCATTGACTATAAAAAAGGGTAGGAAGTGGTTTCCGTCGGCTGGAAAATGCCTCCTCCAACCACTTCCTACCCTATACCGACTCTATGCATTTACAAAGTATTATTTTCTATATTACCTCTCCCAAATTATCTTTCTTGTTTATCTATTTACTAGTATTTTCTTAAGAGCTTTCTTCTTATTACTTCGCATATTATATAGTTGCATCTTTTTAATAGTACATTCAATTTATGAGTAGGTAAGAACTAAGAAGTAATAGTTATTCAAGAAATTCTGCTTAACAGAATTTCTTCCTTCACTTTTCTCTTTTCTCTTTAGTGGTGTATCTTGATACTAATTAAAAGTTATCCACAATTTTCAAAATACATAAATTCCTAAAGAGTAAAAAATGGTTACACCCTATGTCGGCCGGTTACGTTCATTAAGCATTTACATATTTTCTAAGATAGCTTTTACATCTTTAATTACATCATCAATAGCTCTATTGCAATCTACAGCATAGTCGCATGGAACTATTCTAAAAGCTTCACTGTCATGCTGTAACCGCCTCAAAATATCTTCATCCTCAACAATAGCATGTCTTTCTAACTCGTCAATATTCATATGATGCTTCCGTGCATACATTCTCCTAGCTCTGATATTAAAATCAGTATTCAGATAAATTGTAGTTATAGCTGCATCCTTAACAGTGCTTCTTAGTTCCTTTATTCCTGCCACATCTACAACATATATTGAGATCCCTTTATTTTTATACTGCTGTCTAGTTGCCCAGTAATGATATCTATCAAAAAAAGTATATGCAATAATATCTGCCGACAGCTCTTCTCTACTTAAAGCCTCTTTTCTTCTCAGCAATTTATCATCATGGACAAATATATGCCCTTTCTCATTCTCGCTCCTCTTAGGTCTAGTAGTGTAACTCTGAATATAGTTGTAGCCTTCCTTTTCTAAAAGCTCTGCTATAGTTGATTTTCCACTGCCGCTTTCTCCTACAAAACAAATAATCGTGTCCATTACTCAATTTGATTTCTATTAGTGATAACTAGAAATCCTCCCCCTGCCCTTCTTAAATCATTATAATAAACAAATTATAGCATATATTATAACTTGATATACACTATTTTGTCATATATAAATAAAGCCGTATATCGGTTAAAATATACGGCTTTCGTAATTATAATTATGCTTTTGAATAGATTGTTTGTATTTTGATTATTACATAAGATATTTGGACTGTGCAATTCTAATTGCTATATGTTCTTTATTTTGAGAATATAAAACTTCAGCAATACTTTTTTCTTGTAACAATGATAGTGCTGAATTTATTAACATTTCTATATCATTTATTGTCTCCTTATCTAGTCCCTCCATGTTAACATTTACTATAATACTATCCTCCTCAGTATATATTTTTAGAAAACTTCCATATTGAAATATTTTATCTGTACTCATACTTTTTCTCCTTTCTTTTAGAAAAATAAAAAACTATCAGACTTCAGATTATCAATAACAAACATTCAAGCTTACCCGTGACCAACAAAAGCTTTTAACACTGTCAGTTCAAGTAAGATTTGTTATCTATACTCATAAATTTGATAGTTTTAGATTATTTTTTTGATTTTTAGATTCAAACTAAAATGTTAGCATAAAGCCGATTTTCAATGTTTCTTTTTAAAAGCATAATTAATATTTACATTATTTATATAAGTTCAATTTATATCAAAAACAAGTAAAATATTTTATTTTTTAATGTAAGCCATTATTGCTTCTATAAAATTTCACTGGATTTAATGTGCAATACCTAATATTAATATTCTGTAATTGTATTTGGTTTATTTGAGATTTATTATCAAGTACAGCAATGATATTACTTACATTATTGCATCTTCTTATCGTAGTAGTATATATCATTTCCTGTCCCACGGGTATATAACAAATATCATAATTTTCATCATTTTTCAAATACACCCATAGGCAAAACGGGAACTCCTCTTTTTCACACTTTTGTATTCTATCATTTAAGCAGCAAATTACATCTATACATTTAAGCAGATGACAATCAATATTGTGCTGTGACAAAGCCTTATATATTCCGTTCTGTTCAACTATCAGCCTTCTCAGTACTAGTCCTTTAAGATCATATTCAACATGCTTATTTCTACTTATTAAACTTATAATCTGTTGAAAAGATATACACCCAAACTTATTCACTAGATTTAACAGGGATTTTTGTCTCTTATTTATATAGTACATTGTCTTATCCTCCACTAATTTGATTAGGCCTTTCTTATTCTTCTTATAAGGCTTGCGTTTATCTTTCTATTTTCTCGATCTATTCTTTTAAGCATTATCAGCACTTTATCACCAATAGCTGGAACAAAACCAGACCAGTTAGTATGTGGGCAAAGAGCATAAATTCCTTGTTCAAGTTTCACAAATATGCCAAAGCTTTGAATACCTGATATAGTTCCTAAATATTCTCCTTTCACCTTATATCTTTCCGTTATACTATCAAAAGGATCTTGTTTACATTCCTTAAAAGATATACTTATATCATAGTTGGAAAAATCAAGTTTCTTTATAACAGCAGCAACCTTATCTCCAACAGCCATGTATTCATGCAGATCATATATATATCCATAGTCCACCTCTTCTTTTTCCACCCTTGATTCAATTCCGTATACCTCTGCAATAACATTGTTCTTTCCTACTCCAGTTATTCTAGCTAATACTCTATCGCCAACTTTATGTTTAGTTAATTGAACTTCTCTTCTCAATTCCATTGCAGTTTTTCTAGAAGCTACTACTATCTTGTTTTCTGAATCAATGCCTATTACAACAAAATCTATTTCTGCTCCAATCATACTTCTTATGACGAATCTCTCCTTTGCAGAGACATTCATCTCATCAACAGGTATAAAAACTTTAATTCCACCATAAAAAACCACACCACATTCCACAGGGGCCTCTGATACTCTCACATTTATTTTTTCAACTGCCGAAAGTTCAGCGGTAAGTATTTTGTTTGACTGCCTCGATGCATATATATCCTGCCAATTAACATCATTTTTAATAAAATCCTGTACCTCTTCCTCATCACTACTTGCTACACCGCTCATCTTATTTATATTTTTAATATCTTCCATTATAATTCTCCTTTTCAAAATAATTTACCACCAATTATCTTCACTTTTATCTACTTTTTCTTGTGCATTACAACCTATTTCTTCACATGTGATACCATAAATATTTTTTTCTTCATCGCTATTCTCCGTCATCACAGTCTGCTCAACATCCTTTAAAGCCTCCTTTTCAAATAATTTCTGTGCCCACGCTTTAACTCCTTCATCAATTATTCTTACAGATTTTATCTCTCCAGCCATCGGATGCTTAGTATAATCCATCTTTTCAAGCATTAGCGGATTCTGTCCTCTTAGAAGTAAAATTGCCTTATGTCTTTCAAGTTTAAGCATCTCGCTTGCACTTAAGAGTTCTCTTTTAGTAGAACTTATTTTTGTCGTTCCCATGTCAAAAATGCTTTCTCTTCCATTTTTTATGGAATTATCTATAGTTTCAACAGTTGCATCTCCCATTATCTTTGACACATATTCAGCTGTAACAATATCAGTAGTGCCTAAGCATAGAGTACTGTCACAATTCCCAAGTATCTCCGACCATGCCTTATTGGGATATCTATTTTCAAGCTGAGCAATATTTTGAAATATTATTTCTGCACTTATTCCTCTGGAGCGCATCGTACTTATTTTTTTAGGGAAATCAGGGATCTGTCCTATATTGGGAAACTCATCCAGCTTAAAATCTACATCAACTTCACATCTACCTCCATTCATATCTGCATAGTTTATAAGTCTTATAAATAAGAATGAATAAAAAAGTCCTCCTAGAAAATCAAAGGTGCTTTCCATATCTGAACTTATGCAAAAATAAGCACACCTTTCCTTTCCAGGAAGACTTAAATCTATATCATTTTCACTAGTGAGGCCTTGTATTAACTTATTTTGAAATACCTGAAGTCTTGCCCCAAGACCTATTATAATACCGCTTCTTACATTTTCAGGTGCTTGTCTATATATGTTATATGGTATTTTGGCTGGATGACTTAAATCCAATTTATCAAATTTGCTATCAATAATCTCTGAATCCCCACTGGCTATAAGTGAGTACACTGAAGATAGATTTCTGTTCTTTTCAGGATACTCATTTACTACGTATAACACCAAAGCCTTAAGAAGATTCTGTTCTCCTCTGTCCCAGAACGGATCTCCCGCTTTTGAGCCAGCAGCTTTTGTGTTTGCAATGGTCACTTCACTAAAAGTTTGAGCAGAAATATCATCTTCTACCTCAGATATCGGATTCCATCTATCGGAGTATTTAATGGTTCTGTTATTTATATTGAACATTCTAACTATATATCCTCTGTTTCTTAATAGCTCCGCCATATCCTGATATAATTCACCTTTAGGATCTGTAATAATCATCGAACGCCCTATTTTTATATCCTGCAATATTGAATTTCTTATAAAAGCTCTTGATTTCATACTTCCTGAAGCACCGAAAACTGCTACGTTCGAATTCAAGTATATCTTAGGGTTGTACTTTCGTGTTTGCATAGGTAGTGTAACCATCTTATTAGTTATTCCCGATCTTACTGTTCCAAATAGGATACCGTTTCCTGTGCCGATTTCCAAAACTTTCCCAGCCTCCTTTAGTGTCATCCATACCGCACTGCCATGTGTACCATCATTCTTTTTATAATTTATGCCTGTTTGAACTCTCCTTGTAAATTTAGCTGATAAAAAGAGCATTAGACACATAAAGGATAACAAAAAATATATTATAAACCATGTAAATAGGTATCTTCTGCAAAAAAGCATGGAATAAACTTTAGCTGGTCTTTTATATATTGTTAATATCTGATATACATCAGGACATGAGTTAACCTTGTTATACATATAGTCTCTAAATAAATACATTAATTTAACTATCGGCATTATCAAATAAACAGAAACAACCGTATATGTAAGTACGCTTACAGTTGTAAAAACAAAGTTTTTTCTTAATCTCAAAGTTCTCACCTTCCTTTAGTAGATCTTATTTAATAAACTTTTAATTAAGCTTGTCCTTGGCACATATCCAAAATACTCCAAAATCTTTTGATAGCTTTTTATGTTCTTTTTACATTCAGTACTAAAAATAAATTGTTTTTGTTCATTTATAAATTTTTCTTCTTTAAAATCATATTGGATCCTTGAAATAATCTGATTCTTAATGATTTTGCTAAATTCTTTAAAGCTATATATATTTGTATCTGCAAGTACAAGTTTGATCTTACTATCATCTATCTTGTTTCTCAGCTGCTGAAGTTTATTCTCTGTTAACTTTATTACAGGCAACTTGCCTTCTAATACAACTATAAAATATGTGCATTTTCTTAGAATAGCATCCATAATTTCATTCTTTTCTATACTTAAAGGCATATTTATGATTAAAGTATCAAAATTCTCCTTTGACCATTCAATAACTTTTCTATAATATTGCTCCTTTGATAGGTATGTTTCTTCAACCTTTTTAAAGACATAAAGATTTTTAATACCTGCTACCGATGTTATTTCTTTTTTAATATCAATTTTACCGTCTTCATAAAATCCTGTACTTACTTCATGCTTTTCTATCTCCTTATTGTGCTTCTCTCCTTCTAGTAACGACTCCAGCATTGAATCTTTGCTCAAATCTATTAAAAGAATTTTCTGATCAGACCTCTTAGCTAAAAGCAAAGATACATTAGCAAGAACTTTTTCTTTCAAGAAATTATTGTTAGCTGTCCAAAAAGCTATGACCTGCTGTTTTATGGTTTTTTCCACCACTTTTATTGCAGCTGGTTTTCTTTCCTCCTGCACCAATTTTTTCTTTAGCTCATTAATATTTTGTTCAAATTGTCTTTTTTCTCTAACTCTAAGTTGCTTAATCTCCTCCAGTTCCATATTTTCTTGTTCACTGTCACGCCCCTGTGGTTCTTTTGATGCTAATTTAGACATCACCTCCCTTAAGACAGCCTTTTTGTCTCTATTGATTTTTTCTCCGTTCATCACCTCTACAAACAATTTAGAATGGTCAGAAAAGCTTTTTGAGTCATCCACTGTACCCATTACTTTTTCCAGAGATATCGGATCAAATATCATATCATATATTGCATATTTAAAGCATAAATATATTTCTTCATTATTGCTTTTTCCTGTTAGAAAAATTATTCTGCTATTGTTATTCTTAAGATAAAAAATAAGCTGCTCAAGTTGAAGCTCTCCTTTCAAATGCTTAGAGAGAATAACCATATCAAAGTTCTCCTTAAGAAAAAACTCCTTATAATTTACTATTTTGCTTTCTTCTCCTCTTTCACAAAACTTCTGCTGTATTTGCTTGTCAAGCTGTTCCATACCCGTAGCAACCGCAATCATACTACATCAATCCTTTCTAATTATCTACTCCATCATATTGATATAGTCCATATGGAATAATAAAATTATTTATAAGATTTTGTGCATACGTAGGACTTGTAGCATAGCCTGCATTTTTAAGCGCATATGCTTGTCCAGTATAATCTTTAGCTTTAAACATTCCATGGTCGGCATATCTTGTATTATCAACCTTTAAAAACTTACCATGATCCTCTATACTGTCCTTCCAGGAATCATAAGCTCTGAATTTTGCAATAACATAATAATAGCCTCTTCTTTTGCTATACTCCCTTGTAAGCATCTCTACACAAGGTCCCTTCCAGCTATTTGAAACCTTTATACCAAATAGGTTATTAGCCTTTCTTGTAAGTCCTGAGCTTCCCCAGCCAGACTCCAAAATAGACTGAGCTATAGTTATTGATGGAAACACCTGATATTTTCTATATGTATCTATCGCACTTGGAGCCACTTTTTCAATAAATTCTTTACTACTTCCATTAAATTTCTCTCCTTTACCTGCAAAAGTTCCTCCGCCCGTGTACGTCATAACATCTACATCGGTAAATGTCCAGTCCATATCATCACTAGCATTATCATATCCCTCACCTACTCCAGTGATAAAGGCTACAGCTTCATTTAAATCTTCTTTTGGATTATCGGCTTTAAGCACATTTCTAAGCGGATCGTACATCTTACCTACCTGTTTAAATTTTTTTATTACAGGCTTGGTCTCTTCTATTACTTCATTTTTCTTGTTTTTGTATTTTGTAGTCTTTGTTTTATAGGATATTTGAAATTCTCCTTGATAAGTCTTTGCATAAGTAAGAAAATAATGATTAGAATTACTTTCTTTTATTTCAACTTTATTTGCGGATTTTATCGTATAGGTTTTATTCTCATCTATTATATAAATTTTTGAACCGACATCATAATTATCAGCATCGAATTTATCTGGCTCTTCATCATATATCTTTATTGCTTTAAGTTCCTTAGGCCTTCTTGAAGTACTATCAAATTTCTTTTTAGTGCTTGAGTTATCAGCTTTAACTGTGTATGTTTTATTTTCATTAAAAATGTATATTTTATCGTTTATCTTATATTGAGATGGTTTGAACCTTTTGGAGCATTTCTCCATCACATATAAATTTGCAGGTAATTCATCTGGCAGACCTTTCTTTTCTTCGAATTCTCGTACGGTTTTTTTATAATGCCTGCTGCTGCTAATATTACTTTGCATATATACAAATTTGGGTTTTAACTTTTGTAGTACTTTGTCTATTCTATCATTAACATTTCTAATCTTTTCTTTCTCTGTCTTAGCCCTTTTATCGTTGTTGCCTATAGCCATGTCCTCATATTTTAAATAAGATGATATAATTCCTGGTTTCATTGCAAACTTCTTATCTGTTCCGTAGTAGTCCTTCATTTTTCCAATAGTGAATCCAGCTTCATCAAAAGTATTTTGATTATTGCTATTATTTACTTTATCTTTTATATCTTGAAGTATCCTTGCATTTCCTTTCTTACTTATTGTCTCGTCAACTTTTTCTTGGGACATAAATCCCTGGACTGCTGCCAGCACAATAACAACTATAAGGATTATAGCTAAAACAGGACCCCAATAAGGTATTGTCTTTATTAATATCTTCCGTGCATATCCTTTAGCTTTTCCCTTTAAATAATTTTTACCATACTCTTTCATTCCCATATTCAAAGCTCCTTTCAAAAAAGGGAAAAGGAAATGCTGCAATCTTCTGTGACTGCAACATTTCCTTTCCCCTAACTCTTAGTATTTTTAAAGTTATTTTATTGAATTATAAAAGCTCTATAGTTACTCAAAACAGTATGTTTGTTATCATATACCATAACATCTCCCGGTTCATATTCTGAACTCTTAGGGCTTCCTTCTGTCTGCCACTGATTGGGTGAATAATAAAACTGCTGATCAGAACTTAACGTTTCTATTCCATTTTTATAGGCTACAATATCAAAATTTATAATTATATTTTTATCTCGAAGCAAATTTTCGGTTCTTGGTTTCTGTCCCTGCTTTACGAACACAGATGTAGCCGGCAAGAAATATTTACCATACCACCACTGGATTTTGCCATCAGAATATTGTATAGTACCCTTCCAATCATTCCATTCTCTGCCTTTAGCAATCCTTACACCTTTAGTCAGTGTCAGCTGCGGCAAGCAGCCTATAAGAACATTGCCATATCTAGCTGTATTAAGTCCCAATGTTTGCGTATCCTGTTTACTGCCAAGCTTGGTGAGCTGATTGTTATTTAAATTATAATATACATCAACTGGTACTCTGGTTTTTCCATCCCAGTAATAGAATGAAGGTTGTATCTCTATTCTATCTTGATCTCTATAAAGAAACTCTGTAGTCATATCAAAATAAAAAGAGTACCCAAGTTTTGGTGCAGCACTTTTTATGGACGGATGACTGTTATTATCTATAGGAAGTTCATTTGCCTTATACGTTTTTCCTGTAGGTTCAGTATAATTGCTATCCTTCCAAAATACGCTGTCCCAAAGCGGATCTCTTATATCAGTTATTTCAAAATTTCTCATTTTTATTGGATCTTCGTAAGGACCAAAGGTTGCATCTGTTTCATTTCCGGCGGTGTCTACCTCTTTAACATGAAGATATAGATGATCTCCTACAGGTTTTTCTATTTCCGAATTATGTATCTCACCATCTGTTCCTGTTGTATCACCGTTGTCATCTCTTTTTATTTCTCCATATCTATCAGTTACAGTATATGAACTAGTATAAATTGTTTCGTAGTTTTCACTTTCTACAGCAATATTTGGGACAAATCCTTCGCTTCCATCCGCATTATCTCCATCATTGTTATTACTATCGCCTTCATAAGACCAATAATATCCAACACTAGCTACACCAGATAAATTATCTGAAAATGTTAAAGTGCCATAATATGCAAAATCACTACCTTTCTTACTTTCTTTCCTTACAGCTCCATTATTTTCAGAGAAAATTCCAGGACCGACTGAAAAATCTACATCTGGTTGAGTTCTATCAATAAGATACGTCTCCTTCTTTTCAGAATTTTCATTCGTAGCATTATCTGTTGCATTTACATCAAAGTGGTACATACCATCTTGATTCAGAGATATATTTTGGTTGAAATCATCATATACATTTTCATAATTTACATTATCATCATCGTCATAAGTATCACCACTACCAGAATAATCACTTTCATCATCTGAAGTGCCAGTATCTCCTTGATCTCCATCGTCAATTGTTCCTTCATCACCATCATTTTCATCTCCATCATTTTCAGGTGCGTTAAAAATCTTGTTTCCATAATGACTTTTATCTTCCACTGTTAATTTTGACTTATCATCATCTATTCCTGAAAGTTCATCACTAACTGTTACGTTAATATCATATGGATCTTGATTAATCCATTTTTTTTCTGGTAAAGGTGTTATATTGATTTTAGGCTTTGTCCAATCTAAAGCATATTCACCACCATCGCCTGCGGGTGCTTTCGGTTTCGTTTTTTGAAGTGAGTCATGCTTATCACTTGTCGTTGGCCATGATACTATAGGTTCTCCGTACACACCTTTACCTTGTAAACTTTGTTCGTCACCTTCGTGATCCAAATAAATATATCCTTCAGTATCATCAATTGTCTTATTCAAATCACCTGTTTTACCATTGCCTGTAACAATTATTTTTTCTATTGGCCATGAAAGATAAACATCTTGATTATATGTGGAAGTAGTTACCTTACCTTTTTTATCTTTTTCCTCATGCGTGAACTTAACACTTTCTTTTGTTATAATAGGATTATTTCCTTTATAGGACACTTTTACTTTATACTTTCCTTTACCTTCAATTATCTTTCCTTTATTAGTCCAATCAGTACTATCTGGAATAAATATAATAGCACCTGGAGGTTTTGTCGGTTTTGATTTATAGAAAAACACAACATGAAATGTCTTATGGGTTTTATCCACTTTTATAGTTCTTTCCTTTCCATCATCACCCTTCACCATACTTGTAAAGTGCTTTCCATCATATCTAAGAGCACTTTCAACAAATGTGTATCTACTAATTTTTTTATATGGCACATCTTTTACAGATACACTTTTATCTTTCACTGTAACAGTTTTATAACTCTTACATGGCCATATATTTTGATGTGTAGTGTCATCCTTGTAATATATTTTAACAGTTCTTTTAACTGGTATATCTGAAGAAGAAATAGTGAGCTGTATATTGAAATATGTCTTTAATGCAGTGATACTCTGAGCTGGCCATCCTGTATACCCACATATACCCTTCATTCTATTGGGTCCAGTATGCTTGTCCTCATCTCTTACATATTCCCATGTCGACTTAGCTTTATCTACTTTCTTCGTTTGATAAAAAGTATTCCCATTATAAGTTAAAAATACTTTTCCATGAACATCTCCATCATCATCCATACGTCCTAAAATATGATCTACACCATCTCTTTCTTCATTTATTGTCATAATTGCGTTTAAATTAAATCCGGTAGTGCCCTTTGATGGAATACTTTCAAATGTAGATTTATCTGAAGGTTCATTAAAATGGCTTTTTAAGTAACTTATTAAATTTTTTTTACCTGAATTTAAACTTAACCCCCATAACATATATATTTTACTACCCACTGTTTTAGATTTTATTTGTTTTAAATAATTACTTCCAAGTTTAAACCTGCAATAATATGCTTTTGTCTTACTATCACTTATCTTTCTATATACCACCACTTGAAATCCTAAAGTACGATAAAATGTATGTGAGCCAGAATGAGCCTTTCCACCAAAATTAGCATATATTATTTGTCCAGAATTACTGTCATATGCTATATGATTATTATGCTTATAATAAAAATCCTTAGGATCAATATCTATAGCTTGTACTTTCTTAACTTTTATCATTGGAATCAAAAATAAAAAAACCAGGAGAACACACAGCATTCTCCTGATTACATCTATATCTATTATTTTTTTCATTGCTTTTTCACATCCTAAATATATTAATAAGGCTGAAAGTCTATTCCCAAATAATATATAGTATATTGCCTATTTCTTTTATTCCATTTAGCAATTAACTTACTATAGTTGTTAAATACTATACCATGCATTATACACTTGGATCTCAACCTATTAACACTAGTTGTTTTAGTACTAAATTTTACAATAACAGTACCCCAACTTCCTATATGATATGGCATAACAGGATTTGTTTCGTTATTACTAGTTACAAACCAAGGTTCTGACCACTTCATACCATATAGTTTCTTCTTCATCGTTTTTACAGATATCTTGCCCTTTGACCACTTTGTAGCCAGGCTGTCAAAATATCTTTTCTTTTTGCCTTTATAAACCCAATCATCCTTTGTCTGCTTTTCTAATTTAGCTGACATAGTCTTGTCTACACCACTTTTCTTAGGTACAGCGCTAACATTTGTTACTGGCACAACAACTAACAGCATAATTGCTATAATCATTGTTATTATTTTTTTACTTTGTTTTTTCATAGATATTTCTCCTTCCAATTTTTAATTTATAATTTCTACGCTCTGTAATACATGTTGTCAAAATAATGACTTTACTAGATAATTATATATAATTTTCCAATATGAGTCAAAACAAAAAACTACCAGCTTTCAGTTATACACTGACAAATGGTAGTTTAGACATAGACATTATTTAAATCACTATTTTAGAAATGCCGGTTTACACCATCATATCTATTTTTATTTGCTATCAATACATTTCTTTATTTCGATGATTTTTTTCAAATCAAGTCCTGTAGCTTTAGCAATGTTTTCGGTTTCCATCCCCATATCTAACAGGTTTTTAGCTATCTCTACTGCTTTTCTTTCCAGAGCCCTTTTTTCAACCAGTGGATCGTACAGGGTTTTTACCATCTTTCTCACCTCATTCCTTACATTTTCATCATTTAAATATTTTCTATTTAAATACTCCATTAAATTTTCAACAGATGAAAGCAACTTGTCAAAATCACTATCATATAATTTATTAGTATCTACAAGCCTTCCTGCTTCCTTTGCTACTACAAAAGCTGTTTTCTTAGCTTCATTAAGCAGCTCTCTAAGCTGTTCCTTCTTGTCTGCACTGTTACCGCTTTTTATAATCTCAAGCTTCTTTCTATATTTAAGTATTTGCAGCGGCAATAACACATACAATTTGTTTTCAATCAGCTTTCTAGCATCATATTCCCAATTCTTAATCACCGGGACATTATAGTCAGCCTCTGTACCATCTGGAAATACTACAAGTAGATTCAACTCATCTTCTATGCTATTATTTTCTTCTATATATATTACCAACTGCTTAGGAAAATATAACTCTTCCGTATTTTTTTGATGCTCAGCCTCTTTTTTTGCTTTGTGAAATCCATACTCAAACATTCTTATAGCCATATCTGCATCTTTCTTTGTTTGAAACTCTACATGATATACAACTTGTTTTTTTCCAAGTACCTTTATTATCATGTCCGCTCTTATCATATCAAATCCACAGGTAGGAAATTCGTTATTTTCAAATACAAGTTCCGTATCGTATGTGTACTCTTCATTGAAAGCATTATTTATAAAATCAAGCATCACTTTGTTTGAAGACGTAAATAAGGATTTTAATATTTCATCCAATTTAATGTGTTCATTTCTCCATTTATTGTCCATTGTTTATTCTCCTTATTTCAATTAAATTATATCATATTTAACTAGTCCATTTAACATTCTCACTATATTTTATAGGACTGATATTTTATGATAAATACATTTACTATTTCGAAGTAAAAGGGCTATGTACCCTTATTGAATACATAGCCTCTATGTTTTAGCCTTGAATATTATTTTCTATGTTGCCAGTTTTCTCTTTTTCTTCCGCTATAATATCAGCGATCTGTTCAGCACTCATACCATATTTCAGAAGTTTTTCGTGTACACTATCCAATACCATTTTCTTTCCTTGCACTATTCCTTCCTCTATGCCCTGCTGCTTTACCAAAGGATCGTACAGTTTCCTTTCCATATTTCTAACTTCTTCCATAATATCATTATCGCCTATTTTTTTGCTAAGATACGTCAGTAAATTCTCCATAGCTAAAAGTACCCTCTCAAAATCATCATAATATATAGTGTATGAATCCACTAATTTTCTAGATTCCTGCATTATTTCAAAAGCTGCATCCTTAGCGTCATTCAATAGTTTGTTTAACTTCTTTTTCTTGCTAATCACTTCTTCACTATATATTTCTTTGGGATGTACACTTTTGTTTTGGTATTTAGATAGACTCTTAAGTATTTCCTCCAATTTTAAATAGGTTTCTAATTCTTTTTGACTCATGTTTCTTACTCCTTTATTATAAATATTTCACCAACTGCACTACTTTTTTACCTCCTTTCTAAATTTCAGAATAAAAAAACTACCATTTAGTTGACCAATGATAGTTTTGATATTTTTATAATTTTTGATTTAATTTTTAATGTCGGCAAAACTGCCAATTCAAAATGTTTCTTCATATGAAGCGTAGTTGATGATTACATTATTTATATAAGAACTTTTTGCATAAGAAACAAGCTTAAAAATAATTTTATTTGTCTTATATAGATTATCATCTTTTATCTATAATATTGAGGGTCTGGAGAATATCCATTCTCAGCCGCTTCATATTCGTTAAAAAAATTAGTAAGCCCATTTCCAGCCTTATGCTCCGAATAATACTTATTACCGGCTCTTTCATATCCATAAAGCTGTTTTCGCTCAACAATTTTGGCACTACCAAAACCATAGGAGTCATAGCTATCCATAGCTCTGAAGATTCTTCCTTGAAAAAAAGCTACAAATGCTACTGTATCTACCGATCTGCTGTCCCAATAAGGCACTTCAAACTTGAGTTTCCAACCATTTCTCTTTGCAGTTCTATTGCAATAATAAGTGTAATATTCTAAATCCTTTTGCAGCAGCTGATTTATAACCTGGTTCTTAACTTTGCCGAAATTAATATCACTAAAGTATTTAGGATAAGTATCCGCAAAGTTTCTTCTATCACCTTGCAGCTTTTCATTGCGTCTATAGTCCTCTATATACACATAATCATCTAATGTGTAAGATATTTTTATATCTAATTTATCATCAAATATTGAATATTTCTTTTTATTTGACCAAACATTGATTACATTATATTTATTTTCTTTCTTTGTCTCCTGCCAGCTATGAATATAATATCCATCATAGCCTACTGCGACAATTATTGGAATTTGTGAGCGTAAAGCCTGCTGCTGTGCATAGTCTTTTTCAATATCAAGATTTATATATAAACTTCTATAAAATCTATTTAGTCCTTCCTTTAAATTCAAATCCACCCTTTTAAAATTCTCTTTTTTCCCCTCTGCTCCAAGCTCTGTAGAATATCCATCATTAAAAACTAAAAGCGCTTTTGCTGCATCTTCACAGGAGCTGCTTATAGCTTCATGGTATTCATTTTTCGCATTTTCAGCCTTAACCATTATGTTTTGATTCAGTTTACTAGGCAGTAAAAGTAATAAAGCAAACATCACAGAAAACACTAAACTAAACACCTTCATTCTCTACCATTCCTCCATATTTAAAAGAAAGGTACTTATTATATCCACCATTTAATGAATATAAGCTGCTCTGGAGCATCCTGCTTGGTTCTTCCTGTAGCTCAGTTATTTTCACTGAAAAATCGTCACCGTATCTCATCATATACTTTTGGTTCCTAAATATGATGCCAAATATCTCCTTGCTGCTATGCTCTATATATTTGTTCTGAACATTATCGCTGCCTTTTGGATATATAAGTTTGCTTGTGTGAACAAGTTTGATTCTATATATTCTTTTAGTTGCATTAAGCTGATTTAAAAGTTTATAATAACTTTCCTCATCTACATATCCATCTTTTCTAACTTGATTTTGGAAATTATTAGCTGCGACTTTAACATAATTGTTTATATAGATATCTTCTTCATTAAAGGAGCTATAGATTGGTCCTGATATGAAACAGAACAGAAGCAGCAGAGTCAAAATTATTGCCATCAGACCATCTTCCATGTATGCATCTTCCTTTCATAATAAACTATCTTTTGAAAAACCAATGATCACCTATTCTTACATTAAACTTTGCATTTTTTGCAAAACCAGGATCACACAGTTTTAAATTTGCGTAGTAGTAGGCCTCTGGAACTACATTTATACCTTTTAAAACCTCCCTTGCTGCACTAAAATCCTCTGCCGAAGGTACTTCGTTAAATTGACAGGTATCAACTCCATCAAACTGTCCTGGTGCATATATTGTTTGGCTAATTGTCTTACCGTTAAACCTGCATCTATTCATAACAACACTTGCTACAGCAATTTTGCCTATATAGGATTGATTCTCTGCTTCGCTTTTTATGAGTTTTGCCATCAGTAATAGATCTGATTTACTATAACTAGATTGAATATTAGAAGGATAGCTATGAATATAATTTTTATCATTGTAGGGATTACTTCTGCTTTTAGCCAACCCAGAAATAAAGTCTTTACTTTCTGATTTCTTATAAGTATTATTTTGGAAATCATTTAGTACTATATACTCACACTTACCTTCGTCTATTTTAGGTTTATGAAGCAGCACGTTAAATTCTTTATTTTTGCTTTGGTTATTCAAGCCAGTCTTCTTACCATTGCAAATAAAAAGAGCTGAACAGCCAATAACTGCAACAGCTAAGAACATAAATATTTTTTTCATTATACACCTCATTAAAAGGAGCACTGAGGCTCCTTATTCTGCTCACTCTACTTAGATAATAAATTGTTAATTGTAAAGTTCTGTCACCTATTGCTGTACAAAAGTTATCAAATTCACAGTACCATTACTCGTCTTTCCTAGTGTTGCCTTAAATGATGCTGTGGGTTCAATGTAATTTGAATCTGAAATATCACTTATATTATAAGCTGATGACGTATATACCTTCCCGGCAGGGTTAGAATTAGTTTTAACTAAAACCTTTAAATCATCTGATGCTTTAGTATTAATAGCTGTAATAACCAAATCACCAGTAACTATCTGATTATCATAACTGCTGAAACTGCTAGAATTAATACTTTGAATCATTGTATCCTGGGTTGATAAGGCTGTCTTCTGAAGCGGCTTGTTTTTATTGAAAATCGTGATTGCAAAGGTTATGACCACCAATGCTAAAATAGTTCCAAATGCTATATACATTCCTTTATTACTTGTTTCATCCATAATTATACATCTCCTTTTAATTAAGACTGACTATTTATCAGTTCATTAGCAATATCGTCATTAAACTTGTCATAAGAATTATTGGTAACAATCATCATAGGTGCAATAACATAAAGAAACACTACTAAGAAATACGGGATTAATGACAGCATTCTTCCCCTGCTCACCCTCTTAGCTACCACCTTTTTATTCTCTTCCTCACGTTCCTTAGCATATTCATTTCTATAGGAACTCAAATTTGAAAAAGCCTGAGCTACCTTAATGTCCTCTACCTTCATCAAATTTTTGATGAGGTTCTTGAAGGGTTTGTAGTCTACCTTTTCCATAAGTTCAGTTAGTGCTTCCTCCTCATTAGTACGCGGCCTATAACCAGTAATTACATTTCCTAATGCTTCATCTGTTCCTTTCTGCAGATTGAAAATAGCATCATCTATAGGATTCTTAAATATATGGGCAAATCTACTCATATGTATTAATATCTTATCTATAGTACTATCTTCAAAGTTCATAAGTACCATAATAATCGTCTCGAAGGTCATAAGCTCAGACTGCATATTATAGCTATTCGATTTTACCTTTAACTTCAGGTACCATATAGGTATCCAGGAGCTTACTACCGCAATTAAAAAACAAGCTAAAATCTCGTACCATTTAATGTACTCATTGTTTAGCTTGTCTATTTTAGTATTAATGTTTGCTGACAGCTTGTTTATTTCAACCTTATCCTGTAATCCATCAGCAATAAGACTCTGCTTTATGGCATTAATCCTTGCATATCGAACATTCTTCAGCTTAAGACTTGTATCTTTTATTAATTTACCTGCATCTAACTGCTGACCGTTTACGGTTATGACATCATTGCCAAATATTGTAGGGTAATCTGTAACATCATTTTGATAATTTATTCTGTGTATCGTAAATGCTACTGTCAACATAAAGAAAAATACCAATATTGAAATAATAATTCTGTGTAAAAATACCCATTCGAATTTGGTATGAGTTTGAGACTTATTTATAAGCTTTCTATAATAGTAAAATCTTTTCGTGCCTTTCTTTGGTTTTACCCTATCAATAATCAATCTGATAAACTTTACTTTTAAAAGCCTATCTTCCCAATAATATTTCTTTTCTCTTATTTCTCTATAATCTACTCTTCTATAATTCCTTATCATATAGAAAAATACCAGAGTTACCATAGTTAGAAAAAGCTTTATAATAAATCCCCAGCTGCTGCAATAAAAAGATTTTAAAAATGGTGCAAACTTGTTCACCCAGCTGTCAAATGGTGTAAAGCCTAAAAGTGGAACTATACAAAATAATGCTGCTCCTCCAAGCCAGTATTTAAGTTGTCTTCTTTTAAAAAGCTCCATCTTTATAAGTCTGTTAAAATGTTTAATATTTGCTGTAAATGATGATTCATCTTCGTTTATCGCAGTATCACCGAACTCTTTTGTAAGACTGCAGTTGAGTGCTGTAAGCCTGAGATAATCATTACTGCATTCATTAAAATAGTTATCCAGATCCTCCAAACTATCTAAAGCAGGCTTCATATTCTCAATATGATTAATAAGCAGCATACTGCTATTTTCATACTGTGCTTGTTCCACAGATTTATCTATATCCCTTTGAAGCTGATAGTCATGTATCAAATCTTCATTAAATTCATTTAATCCATTTAACAGCTTGGTATCATCTCCAATCAGATGCTCTAGTACGATTATCTTGACATAATAACAAAATATGGATAGAGTAAATATCTCAAATTTGTCCTCATAGAAATAAAATATAACGAATGCAAAACATAATACTGCCGCAAACCACGATGCAGCATAGTATAATAACGCTTTATACCTAAGCATTCTTTCATCCCATAGGTTGTTATCGTAAAGCCTCTTCTTTATTTCAATAATTTCCTTGTTGATTATCGGCAGCTTAATAATATATTTGTACAACCCGTTAAACAGGTTGACAGCTCTTTCAGATTTCTTTTTTTTCTTTTTGATGTAAAAGTAAATAAAAAAAGAAATGGCTGAAACCCACGCCATTACAAGAAGTATATAGACATTATTCATTTAGTTCACCTCAGTTTCCATAAGGTTTTCCATTGTGATTATAAACGCTTTAAATTTACTTTTATCCTGTAAAAGCAAATTATTCATTATAGCTTTCTTCTTTTTATCGCTGAGTTTATTAACAACAATATATCTTCCGCTATCCATATCGTACCTGATAATGTCGACAGCTTTGTATCTCTTTCTAGTTTTACTGTTAGCAATATATATTTCTTTTATCATTTCGAACATAATTTTATTTTGCTGCTGAACATCTCCGCTTTGCTCTACATTTATTAATTCTTCATACATGTCCCTCCCATCATCTTCAATAATAAATTCTGTTATCCTTTCAATGTACCTCTTACCGTCAGGAGTTTTTTTGAGATGAACATCAAATCCTAATGTTTTAAGCACCTCGGCTTCAGCGATATCTTCATTAGTAAACGCTCCAGTATTTACCGCTCCATTTCGTAATGATGATACTAAACTATCAATATTATTAGCATGATGAGTGTATAGAATAGTTTCAGAAGCAACTTCAGAAACCTTCACTATATATTTTATATGTTCATCCTCTGCAGCTTCAGTGATTATCGTAACTTGTCCGTTTGATTTCTTTAATGCATCAATACCTTTTTCCCCTTTGATGTAAGCAGTCTTCCTTATCGTCATTATATTCCTATTTGGCATCTTAAGCCTTAAAAAAGCTTCGAAATAATCCTCCCACACCCTTAGAGTAACATTAGAATACATCCTTCTTATTATTGCAATGAGAAGCGTAGTTTTTCCAGTACCCTGCTGTCCTGTAATCACCACCTTCTGCTTGCCCCTGCCAAGATAGTGAAGAAATTCTTTTACTATATCATAATTTTCACCCTTAAACAGCGTATCAAGCTCCGGGTCTCTGTCAAACTTTCTAATAAATGCACACCATCCCTCAACAAAAGGTGGTCTGAATACTGCCACTCTTGACAGGTCTGCCATATAGTTAAAGCCATAACCATCAGACCTTGTTAAACTGGGTGCATCGTGATACCTATAGATCAGTCTGCAAACTCTTTCCAATTCATGCTGAGAACCGAAACTAAGAAACTTAAGATGTATTTCTTTACCATTATAATATAGCCATATACTTTCATAGGATTTATTATAATCATTTAATGTATCTATATTCTGTCTTATCTCCATATCTGAAAGTTTTCCAATGAAATCTGCCGGTACCCCTGATACTCCTAAGCTTAACCCATCCGAAAACATGTCCCTTAATTCGTCTATCACTCCAAGTCCTTTAGTTTCTTGATATATCTTTTGAACTAATATATTTAGCTTATCTTCAAAAGTTAACAACGGCTTTTCTATATGAAATATCTTTTCTATATCTTCAGATAGAATAGTACATGCCATATCTCCATTAATCTCTCTAAATTCATCTAGTCGATATTCCTGTAATAATTTTGTGAGTGCCTCATATCTATATTTTTTCTTATATTTAAAAAGTATTATGTAAAATTTATCCTCTACATTCTCCGGAGAATTGAAATTCAATACTAAATCTATATTATTCTCGTTTATACCATAGTTTATTGTTATAAGATCA
The DNA here is from genome assembly GCF_002029235.1 of Clostridium oryzae. Taxonomy (GTDB): domain Bacteria; phylum Bacillota; class Clostridia; order Clostridiales; family Clostridiaceae; genus Clostridium_AE; species Clostridium_AE oryzae. Next base: position 8,192 of record NZ_MZGV01000039.1, on the reverse strand, counting down.
GTAATATATCTCTTCATGTACTCCTTAGCCGCTATATCTCCTTTTCCGCAATTTTGTGCAACTTTTAGCAGAGTCCTTCGTTTATGTTCCATTTTTTTAAATTCTCTTAAATCAGAAATATCACTCTCATATCTTCTTAATCTTTCTAGGGAATCCTCTGTATATTTTTTAACTTCTTCAAAGGAAAATTTTCTTTCTAAGCTGTCTTTTCCCTCTTTCCATTTAAAAACATTTTTTATACTAAGCATTTTCAATCCCCCCAAAAGCTTTTTTAAGTTTTAAAAATATGCGCTGGCAGTCTGAAGTGTATATTTCATTTATATCATTATTCATACTAATTAACCTATCTACAATCTCGGATACTTGAAGGAATAGTATTTCGTCTTTCTCACTTTTCGCAGCCTTGCTAATATTAATAAAATAATTTTTAACTTTATGCTCATTTATTGCATCAAAAAGGCCAGTGTTATATGGTATTGAGTAAATAGCATCAGCGTATTGCAAAGAATGCTTAATATATTCTTTCGAAAATTTACTATCAATATCATATCTGCCAATTACAAGAACTAGCTCTTTATTTTCAATTAATTTGCATTTATTTTTTATGAAGTCTGCAAATATCCTTTCATTCTGTGGTAATGTAATTACTACAATATCTGAATTATCAAAAACATTTTCTGTTATTTTACTTTGTAAACTTGAATTTATATCTACAAATACAGTATCATAATACTTTTTTGCGTTTTTAAGTATTTTAGCTGCACTTTTTTTAAAACAATCATTGAATAAACTACCGCTTATTTTATTAGAACCTACAACTAAATCCAATCTATTCTTAATAATTTCGTTAGAATAACACTCAAATTCACTTTTGCCGATTTCTGGGTCAACAATTGATAATCTGTCTAAAGAATCTATACCATATTCCAGACTGCTTAGTTTTTCAAGCCGTTTTTCTTCAAAAAAAGCAGTTTCTAACCCATATTCAGCAGACTGCATATCTAATAATAGGCATCTCCTACCTCCAGATAAACTATACAGTAAAGAAGTCGCAATGCAACTTACAGTAGAACCTGTTCCACTAAATGGGCTCCAAAATGCTACCTGCATAAAACCACCCTTTCCTATTTATTTTCATCTGCAAAATGAGGTTTGATTTTTACATTATACTTTTTACTGTTTCTCTGACGTAAAGCCTGCCCAGCTTTTTTCACTAGCTTTGGATCTGCATTTATAAGTTTTTCTACATCTTTGTCCAGAGGATATGTAATCTTAGCTGCTCTTTGATTCTCAGCATCTGTATACCTTACTGTAAGGATCGTTCCCCCTGTAAGACTCGCCTTAACTGTTGCATTGTCCTTATACTGCCGCTGCTTAGCAGTCATACTAGTATACAGAGTTTGTCCAGCAACATTATTTACCTTTATCTTGGACACCACTGTAAAATTAGTTCCATCTTTTTTTCTATATATAATATCTACATACTGTCCTTTTCTCAAATCTTTATTAAGAACTATATCACTATAATCCACATCTCTCAGATCCTCAGTAACATATTCATTCATGTTTACAAACATATTTGAATTTATTGGTGTATTTTTGCTTAGGTTTATTCTTGGTACCTTACCTTGTATTTCAGATAAATCTTTTATAGCATCCATTGGAACTGTAAGAATATTTGTATATTGATTTTTGAAGAAGGCTGCATCTATCTCTTGTCCTTTATTCACATCCTTTTTTAATACATATATATTCTGGCCCTTGCCGTATACATTATTTAAAGTCATCCTCTTAGTGTCTTCTTTCACACTTGGAATAATAATAAACTGGTAGACCAATATTACAATAAGTATCACCAATAAGCCTATCCATACTCCTATCCAAAACTTTCTTATTAGTTTATCCTCTTTTGTTCTATACTTTTTCCCAAACATATACTTCCGCCCTTCCTTTTAATACTCCTAATTCCATTTAAAATTGGTGTCTGCACTTATATATGGATTAGTACTTGCTAAGATCTCCTTAGAACCATTAATGTTATTGATTCTTGCGTTTCTAATGAAGCCTTTTTTATTCCTATCTGTATTCTCATTTCCAAACAAAATTTTCGTTGCCTCCTTTTCATTTATTGGCCTGCCATTTATTTTATATAAACTGCTGTTCTTATTCTGGCTATCCTGTACCATTCTGTTCACAGTGCTGGTTATTGCATGAGCTGCAGCATTTTTTCTTACCTGTGTATTTTTTATCCGATTAACATGTTCTGTACCGTTAAGAAATCCACTGCTGTTCATTCCCATATCGCAATTTCTCTGACCATTTTTTCCAACCTCATTATCATAGTTATCATGCAACATATGATAGTACTGTCTATGTAAAGAAAGTTGTTCTAATGGAGACTGAGCATGAGCAATGTGATATTGTTTTCCGATGTCCTCACCATTATGTGTATCTTTGAAACTAATTGTATCTTGTGAATTCGTATCCGATGGTTCTATTTTTTCTTCATTATCAATTCCAGTTGATGGATTCACCCTTTTATTGCTTGTACCTGCTGCAATATTACTTTCACAATTTCTTGACTCTTTATAACCAGCATCCGTAGAACTACTAGGGTTCTGTTTCTCTTTGTGGTTCACTTTTCTCGGATCAATATTAATATTATTATGTCTTTCCATGCCCTTACCCTTCATCGCCGAATAATTTGTATTTCCTTTTGCATCTGATGTTGTTCCTGAACCTGAATAACTACCTCCAGATGTTCTCCTTACAGAGCTAACTACAGCCTTCGTTTTCTTTTTGGCAGCCATTAAAGCTCCTCCAACCACTCCCGACGCTCCTTTACTCATGTCTTCTTCATTTACTCCTGATAACCTACAAAAAAGTCCTTGAAGAGAATTTCTTAATACCTCAGATATTTTCATCATTGAAAACATCCACATCATCGTAAAGAACCATCCAGTTGCTCCAGTTGCATTAATCATCACGCACATAACTGTATAAGTTATCCCATAAAAAAAAGCCATGGCAGAATTAGTGATTATTTCACCAAACCATATGCTTGCTGCATTTACATTACGATTTATTCCCCAAAGACATGCTGCTAACGGCGTAAATACATACATTACACTAAGCATAATCTTTCTGGCAAGAAATACTATATTTATTTTCACGTCAAGATAACAGAAAATCACTTTTACAATAGCCGTAGAAAAAACATTACCTGTTTTTATCTTCTGTATAGAAGTTGCATCTATAGATAAGCTACTATTTGAAACACTTGTGGGAATTATAATGTTCTGGTATATTGCACTTGACATAAGGTTAAAAAAGCACACTATTCCCCTGAAAAATACAGGTGCTGCAGCAATAACAAACAGGCTAAAAAACCATCTTCCAATATCATCTTTTAACCCAATTCTCTTTGTAACCGAATTAGAATTTTTTATAGCTGAAAATCCTGTCTTAGCTACCATTATCAAAATAAACGGAGATGTAATACCAATAAACATTAAATATAAATAATCTAACGAATTCCATTCCTTAGATGAAAATGGCTCAGTTCCTGTTACAGCGCCATCATTGAATATCAATTTATCAATAGCTTTAAAACCCATAAGCTTTTGAATTCCATCTTTTTCACCATCACCTAATATTGTATCAATAACAGCATTTAACGGTACACTTAACGCTCGAGACATAAAATTACTATCATCAGACATTTCTGTATTTTTTTTCGAATCTGCTGTTTCAACAGATTTACTAAAGGAATCTAACATATGATTTTCTGTTCCTATTAAGAAGCCCGCAATTAAAAGAGCTGCTCCTATTATAAAAGCTCCTAAAGCAATATGCAAAATAGCTGCCATAGAATCTGCTCTCTCCTCAGGTCTATTATGTAAAAGCACCATTCTGAGTCCAACCAAAGCAACTGCAGCAAAAACAGCTACTCCGCCAAAAGCCTTTAAGTACCCATCTATATATCCTATAGATAAATTCAGTGCACTGCCATCCGAGCCTCCTCCATTACTAGCAGGCAGCTGTATTGCAAATACTGTGCTAGTTTTGAAAATCGTAAAAACTATAAAAACAACAAGAATGCGAAAAATGCATCTGATTTTATTGCTCATTCTAATCCACTTCTCTTTCCTGCAAACTAAGTTCGTATATACTCCCATTCAAACTCAAATGGTATAACCTGCATTATCACCGTATTTTGCTCCGTAAGTAAAAGAGCCTGTCCACTAGTAAATGTGGACAGAAACTCCTTGCATCTGCTGGATAATTTAAAAAAATCAGACACTTCTCTAGCGACACTAGCATCCTGTTTCATAATGATCTTTGTTGCACACTGATGAATAACTGCTTTACCGGCTTCACTTGATAGGAATTCATTTATCATCTGACTCGATATTACGAGAGATATTCTATACTTTCTTCCTCTCCTGGCAATTTCCTCGAGAAAAGCTGCCGAGTGCTCATATTTCGCAAATAGCCACCCTTCATCTACTACCACCCTCTTGCATATATTTTTATATTTCCAATTAGAGAATTTTGACCATATCCATGAGAGTATATTGACAGTAGCAAAAAATTTAGTAAATTCATCAGATATATGTTTAAGTGAGATGCCAACCACTCTTCTGCTCAAATCTATAGAACTTTCACAATCAAAAAATGACATAGAACCATCATTAGTTATGATCTTCATCATCTCAGATAATTCACTTACTTGGTCAGATTTCTCAAGTTCTGATCTCATCTCGCCAAGCGTTGGCATATGCTTTTTTATCTTTCCTGTATAGAACTTTCCATCTATATCGCTACTGCTTTCCTCATATAAAGACTCAGGCTCTCTAGTTATACCACGTTTTGAATATAGGCTTTTAACCACCTCTTCCACCGTTGTAATCTCCTGTCCCTTTAATCCATATCCTCTGAATTTCTCCATAAACATCGACAACAGCTCTCTTATTTCTGAGAGTTTTCCATAGATATCTATAGTTTGACCGCCTTTTCCGTCATCTTCAGCCTCCAGATCAAATGGGTTTATTCCAGACTTTTCACCAGGTTTTATAACTAAATACTGTCCTCCAAGCTTATCTACCACCTTCTTGTATTCCTCTTCAGGATCAAGAATTATATCCCACTCCCCTTTAGCAGCTCCTCTAAAAGTTATAAGTTTTTCAAGAACAGATTTTCCTGCACCAGCCATACCAACAATCATCATGTGAGGATTTGTGACAGTGGGCGCACCTATAAAATTGTCATAAAATATGGATGAGTTTGTAAACATGTTCTCACCAAGATATATACCAGATTTATGAGTAAGTTCAGTATTTCCAGTAGGAATAAGACAGGATAATGCACCAGTAGTTATATTTCTCAAATTTCTACTATATTTTATATTCATAAACGGCAATGCAGATGTAAAGCCATCAGCTTGATTTAATATCAATACCCTAGGATACATTGACTTTCTGGCACATACATCTTTCATTAAGTCACATCTATCATTTAATTCCTGTTCATTTTTTCCCCATACTGTAATCAATGTTTGAATATAAAACATTTTCTCTTTATTAGTTTGGATAGCTTCCCTCAAGGCATCAAGATCCTCTGCAGCAAGTTTCTCTGCATAATCTATAATTTCACCTCTTCTCGTTTTTATCTCAAGATTTGATTCTATCTTGGAATATTTATCTGTAAGTCTGCTTATAACCTCTCCATCCGGTATGTTCTCAATATAACTGCTGACGTCTATATTCCCTAAGTCGAACAATTCATTTAGGATTCCTACATACATATTTCTGGGTAATGTTTGAAGTGCAAATATTCTGCATAACTTTTGAGGTCCAAGATATATAAAATCCTTTTTTTCTATCAGACCATCCGGGAGTACAAGGTCAATAGTGTCGACAATACCATTTTTAAATATATTACTATTGGCTTTTCTTTCCTGCGATGTATCATCATTAGCATGGTTCCACATTTACAATTCCTCCTATTCCTTGTGAATACAACTCTAACACTCCTCCATAGTTACCATTAATAAGTTCGTCAATCCTTATATTGCTCCCTTTATTAAGCGTATCATGCAGAAGCTGCAATATTTTCGTGCTGTCCAATACTTGAACATGCATATTACACCTTTTAAGTCCTGAAGCCGCTGTTTGCATCCTGTTTTTAAGCTCATTTAAAGCTCTTTTTTCATCATTAATACCATTTACAGGTATAATACAATAACTTCTTCTAACATAACTCTCCTCTCTTTCCATATCATGAAGCTTTTCTTTCAGCTTTTGTGCATATTCCTTCAGCTGTATAGATATAGCCGCATCTTCTCCCTTTATAACATTATCTAAAACAACTGCAGGCTCCTTGGTTTCAACCTTCATCGTTGTTGAAAAAAACTGTACTGGAAAGTTTAAGGAAAGAGAAAACTGCATCAAAGAATTCTCAAACCCCTCCTGCTCCTCATCTGTAAGCAATTCAAAATCAGGAGACGATATAGATAATACTGCTCTATAACCTCCCCCTACAGTTTTTATAATCCCATTATAAATATCTCTTATTTGAAATAAGGCTTTTACTCTGCTTTCTTTTCTATTTCTCTCCTTACCGCTATAAGTAGTTTTTTGTTTTTGTGAGTTCTTCCTTGGATGCAGATATAAATATACTGCTATTCCTGTACCTACAGATAGTAATAAACATATTACGAGAAATATTTCTGCAATTAACACACCCTCACCCTCTTACATTAAATGTATGTATGTGCTTTGAAAGCATACTTAATTCTGCTCACTACATATACATCTGAATTCTCACCTTTTATTTTTACAAATGCCATAACTATCGAATTTATCAATAATGCTAGATCTAATACAAGTCTCCATGCAATATTAATGGCGCTTATAGCTAGTTTACTTTCTGTTCTTATAATATAATTTTTATTAACTATAAACATAGCTATAAGTGAGATGACAGGTATAATTAACCATAAAAACTGTCGCAGCGATATATATCCTCCAATAACTTTATCTTCAGATTCCATATCAAACGGAACTACAAAATATCTCATTTTTCTTCAGCTCCTCATTAGCGTAATAGATAATTACATAAGAAAAAGAAAGACTACACTAGTCTCTACTGCAGCTTTCCTCGTTCTTTATAAATTTAACATTTTATAATTGACAATTATGTTTACTGTCCAAGTCCCCAGAAAAAGCCTGCTACCATCATACATCCTCCTAACATAAATGCCCCAATACCTATATACAAAAGTCCACTCATTGCGCTTATCCTCTTGTCAGGATTATTATGTGCAAAAATAAGTTTAAAACCAATCATTGCTACTCCTGCAAACACACAAACGCCTCCAAAGGAAAGCAATATTGGTTTCATTGAATTAATAGCCTTTGTTGCAACTTGGTTTGCACTTTGCGTTGTTACTACAGTTGATCCACTACCCGTATCTTTATCATTTTTGTCCTTATCACCTGCAAATGCATTCACGGAAAAAATCATAATAAAAATAGTAGTAATAAAAAGAATTCTAATAAATGTACTATTCATTTTTAATTTCTGTAACATTTCTATTCCTCCCAAAATAAATATTCTATTTTCTACCTGCTGGTAACTTCCATGTTCTGTTTTATTTTGTCTATGGCTTTTTTCTTTATCTGCCTCACCCGTTCCCCTGAAATAGAATTTTTTCTGCCTATCTCTAATAGTGTTAGCGGCTTACATCCTATCCCAAAATAATTTTTTATTACTTCCAGTTCAACTTTCGTTAGCTTTTTTTCTATATATTTATAAAGCTCAGTATAATAAATTTTATTTTCAACTTGTTCATATCCATCTTCTAAATATGAAGTTACTACGCCGTTAATATCACTATCATCCACTGAAAACAAGCTATTTAAATTGTCTTTCTCAGCTTGAGATAATTTAACCTTCGTACGATTAGACACTTTAATGCTCCAGAAATTAGTGTTGATATAATATAAAATAGCTTGCCTGATCCACCATATGGCATAAGTAATAAATTTAATATTTTTATTTAAATCGTATTTATCTACAGCCTTTATTAATCCTATAATTCCTTCACTTACTAGATCTTCATAACTTACAACAGAATTAGTATAAGTAATTTTATAAACTTCAATTTTTATGTATTTGATATTATTAAG
>NZ_MZGV01000038.1 GCF_002029235.1 Clostridium oryzae | reverse complement strand
ACACGTGCTCTCCGCACAATACTTTGTACTTTTAATTACCGAAGCCAGTTTCCTACAAGGAGTTCTTGCTACCAGAATTTACACGGGCTTACTTCCTCACCTTTCTTTATTATTGACAGGATTTCGTCTTTATTAACAAACGCATCCAATTTTCATTATACTTGGTGAAAGCAAGTTTTCATGGGCATTTCCTACGAAAAAGAAGATTACTTTTTCATTCTACTTGGTGAAAGCACGCTTTCATGAACATTTCCTAAAGAATAAAAAAGATATTGGCATCTAGCGACTAATCTAGTTCACTAAGAAATTATTCCATGTCGCTTACTCCACTATCTTTCTTTTGCAGAGTTTTAAATATAATACTTATCTCTTTATCATTCTATACGTTAAAATAATTTTTGGCATTATAGTAGCAAATATCCCTAACAATCTTTCCAAGCAATTTCATGTCATCTGGGAATTCACCATTATCAACGCTTTCACCAATAAAATCACATAATATCCTTCTAAAGTATTCATGCCTAGTATATGAAAGAAAACTTCTAGAATCAGTAAGCATTCCTACAAAACAGCTTAATAAACCGACATTAGCCAGTGTTTTCATTTGTTCTATCATTCCCACTTTATTGTCTAGAAACCACCACGCTGCTCCTAGCTGCACTTTTCCTTTTACACCTTCACCTTGAAAAGATCCCATAATTGTTCCCAAAATATAGTTATCAGCTGGATTTAAAGTGTAAAGTATCGTCTTTGGCAATAAATTATTGACTTCTAGGCTATCTAAAAACTTGAAAAGTTTTTGTGCAAGCTTATTATCATTTATAGCATCATAACCAGTGTCAGGCCCAAGTTTATTGTACATTCGCGTATTAGCATTTCGTATAACATTTATATGAAGCTGCATTGCCCATCCAAGCTTTGCGTATATTTCTCCAAGATACCTTAAGGTGTAGGTTTTATACTTTTCTTCTTCTTCTAGTGTGATTTTCTCACCTTTTACAGCTTTTTGGAAGATAGTTGAAACTTCCTCTTTAGAAGCTTCTAAATACGGGAAATAATCTAAACCGTGATCAGATATTTTGCAGCCCACAAAATTAAAAAACTGTGCTCTATCCTCAAGTGCCTTTAGCATAGAATCATACTCATCAATACTTTTATCACATACCTCCCCAAGTTTATCAATCCATTCTTTAAAATCACTCTTACTTATTCCTAACGCCTTATCAGGTCTAAAGGTAGGTAAAACCTTAGTAGTAAAGGTTCTATCCTCCTTAGTCTTAATATGATACTCTAGAGAATCCACAGGATCATCAGTTGTACAAATTACTTCTACGTTGGATTTCTTAATTAATCCCTTTGCTCTATACTCTTCCTTAGCTAACAGCTCATTAACCTTTTTCCATATAACAGGTGCTGTTTTTTCATTTAAAGTTTGCTCTATTCCAAAGAATCTTTTTAGCTCCAAATGTGTCCAATGATACAAAGGATTTCCTAAGGTCATTGGAATAACTTTAGCCCAAGCAACAAACTTATCGTAATCACTAGCATCTCCTGTTATATATTTTTCTTCTATTCCGTAAGCTCTCATCACTCTCCACTTATAATGATCTCCATACAACCAAGCTTCTGTTATATTCTTGAACTGCTTGTTTTCACAGATCTCCTGTGGACTTAAATGGCAGTGGTAATCAATTATCGGCATGTCCTTTGCATGTTTTTCATACAATTCTTCAGCTGCCTTACTATATAATAAAAAGCTCTCATCCATAAACTTTTTCATTTCATGTTTCCTCCTGCATACAAACAATTTTATTATTAATCAGAATATGATATTACACAATACTCTGATCGGGCTGCTCCAATTCGAATTCATATTCACTTAAATTTTTTTCGTAAATAATAGAAGTCTTAAGCTTATATCTCTTGCTATTTTCCACCTCTTTAAAACAATAATTATACATTTGTCTATCCTTTCTAGCTATGATTCCCATATTGCTTACAGAATCTATAATATTACCTCTCTCGTCAAATAACGAAATAGTCAATGCAAATTTATGCGAAAATATATCTCTATTAGATACCTCTATCTGAGCTGTCAGCGGCTTTTCAGGTAAAACATCGTTGAGCCTTAAGGTTGGTCTTACTATCATTAAAGCCTTTTCCTTTGCCATTAATTTAAGCTCTTCTGGCTTTCCATACTTTTTACCTGTTTCTTTTTTCCCTCCATAATAGCTTTCCGGAGCCCCCAAATAGCTTGGCTTAAGTCCACCCATATTGATAAGTATTTTTTGCAAAACAACTATAGGATCTACCATCCAAATTTTTAACGTATGATACCCATAGCCTTCCACATTATGAGCCGTCTTAGCTTTTCTTATGTTATATATAACACTTTCATCCCAGTCACAATTACTGAAGTCAGCGATCTTTATCGGCTGATCATCAAATGATATTCCAAGCCTTAACCCCTGCCCGGGAATGAAATCAATAGTCGGTGCAATAAGTGTTGTCACCTCTAGCTCTCCAGGATTTACAATATACACCTTATATTCAAGGCAGGGAGAATTTTCTGGCGGAGTCGTGCTTGGAACTTTAACTGGAAAAACAGTCATGGACGATAGAGTTCTTCCATAGTCTGGTATCTTCTCCCATCCAGCATTATTGGTGTCCACTTTTTTTGTATAATGTTCCGCCTCTATGGATATATATCCATTGGACTCTATAAATCCTTCTAGTGTAGTTCTATCAATTTCAACAGGGTTGAACAAGCTTAAATTGATTGCAACAGTTTGTCCACTGGAGCTTGAAACCCTTATGCTTCCTTGAACATCTTCTCCTTTTGGTGCATTGTCCCAATCAATATCAATCCATATTCTTTTTTCTAATTCTATAGTTCCTTTAGTGCTGCTTAGTTTTATCCATTTTTCATCAGCATCAATAGAGAAGGCAAAAATATCTTTTTTCCTGTTAAATATATCTATATATCTGCTTTCTCTGTTAAATCCATCAAATTTCGGAAGTATGCATCTCTTGCTTGAAATAGGCCAAGCCTCTGCAGAACCTTCAATAGCCACTCCCATTTCAGCACCACTTTCGAGTTTTAACCTCGTAACCTCCGGCATTATGTTTTCTGGCGGATAATTCCAATAGGTATACCCAATATGTGTCTGATCCATCATATGATTCCATCTTCCAAATGCCATTCTCTTATTATAATCAAAAGTCAGTTCAGCATCTGCCTCGAATATTTTCTCTGCCATGTCTGCTAATTCATTTGTTGAAGCTCTTCCCTGCGCCGCATAAAGTTTATTCTTCTCAGCTGTCAAATATAATTCCGTAACCTGTGCAGAAGCTTTTGCAGGATAAAACGCCACCTGAAAAAATGCGTCCTTTAAATTATCTGGCAGCTTTTCATATATATTTTCAGCCTTGACTGTTATTTCATTGAAGTCTGCAATTACTGAATCAGCCTCTTTGTAATTTGTCTGACTATAGAGCTCAACTGCATTTAGTAATTCAGGTTTAAGTCTGCCATTAAGCTTTGAATACCTGTTGATTATGTAGGAAATATCTTCAGCATATTCCTTACCAAATTCCCTCTCGGCCCATCTTACACTGTATTTCCAAGTGTTATCTTTATTAAATTCGTCCATATTCCACGCCATGCGAAAAAAATACTCAGTCTGAAATTCCATGGGTTTTAAATCCCCCACATTCAGAATCCATATCCTATCTGCTCCATATTCATAAGCCTTATGCATCTGTTCCCATATCTTCTGAAGCGGCACAGTATTAATCCATTTATAGGATCTTGGTCCTCCAACATAATCCAGATGATAGTATATACCAGCTCCTCCGGATCTTCCTCTTTCCTCTTCAGTAGGTACTCGTCTAAGATTACCATGATTATCATCAGACCACAGCAAGGTTATATCTTCAGGAACCCTCATTCCATTTTCATAATAATCCTGAACCTCTTTATATAATGCCCAAAGCTGAGGCACCTTCGTCACATCAGAATTCATTTTCTCTCTGATTATTTTCCTCTGATCTTGAACGATTTTCTGCAGCAGCTCAATTTTTTTCTTAAAGGTTAGTTGTCCTCCCATTTCCTCATCGCCGTCTCCGCGCATACCCAAGGTCACTATGCTTTCAAAGTTCTTATTTCTTTCTATTCCATGTTCCCAAAATCTATATAAATACTCTTCATTCACCGAGTAATCCCAAGGACCTTTTCTGTGCTTTTTCCATTCACCATGAGCTCTTATCATCGGTTCATGGTGAGAAGTCCCCATTACAATTCCATATTCATCAGCTAGTAGCGGATTTAATTCATCATCCTCATTGAAGGCATTATCCCACATAGCCGGCCATAAATAATTACCCTTAAGTCTCAATATGAGTTCAAATACATGTTCATAAAATTCATGAGTAAAATCTCTGTAATTTGCTCTAACCCATGCCATAAGAGAAGGTCCTTCATCATTAAAGAATATCCCCCTATATTTTACAGAAGGCTCTCCCTGCTTATAGATGCCTTGTCTTACTATTAGGTCGTCTCTATGTCTGGCTGGTATATCTGCCCACCAGTGCCAGGGTGATATACCAATCTGTTCAGATAAATCGTATACACCAAAAATAGTACCGCGTTTATTGCTTCCTGCGATAACCAAAGCTTTATCTACGTCTGTCATAGGATTGTCCACTGTTTGAATTACAAAAGCTTCCCATTTTTCTTTAACGTCCGCAGCATCAAGCTTACCTTCTGCAATAAGTCTATCTATTATGGGACTGTTTCCAATAGTACCTATAATCACCGTATTCTCTGAAAGCTGCTCGCTTGTTCTAAGTTTCGGAAGTATTCTTGAAACTTTATTTATATCTTCTCTTAAAGTTTTTACAGCTCTTATAACACCTTTAAAATCTTCAGAGGATACATATATATCTGCTGCCTTATTATTGTAAACAAGCTTAAAGTCACCTATTGAATAAGTTTCATCTACGTATTTCATATTCTTATTTCTATCCCTCCCGTCGAATAACAAATCTACAAAAAATCTATTTTTTGTAATATATCAGGCTTATAATATCATTTACTAACTCTAGCAGACATGAACTATGTTACTGAATTTGTAAAATATCACTACTATTTATTCTTACATATGATTTTTCCTATAAAATAACTCTGTCTGCGACTATAATATTTAATAGAGAGCAATTCACAGAAATGGTGTAACCAATTATTTATATAGACGACGCTTTCACGTTTGAAAGGAGCATAAGAACATGAATATTAAAATTGAAGATGTATTAGATATTTTGACAACCCCTAAAATACCAATTGAAAATACAGTTGATAATCTACTATTGGGAAGTGTAGACACTGATGTAACAGGTATTGCTGTAGCTTTCCTAGCGTCCCAAGAAGTTATTGAAAAAGCAAAAGACTTAGGAGTTAATCTCATTATCTCACACGAAGGTATATTTTATAGTCATAGAGATAACCATAAAATATTGCAGAGGAATTCTGTATATATCCAAAAATATAGAACCATTCAAAAAAATGACCTTGCTATTTTTCGTTATCACGATTATATTCATAGATGTTTTCCAGATGGAATTACTGCTGGATTATTAAAAGAGTTAAACTGGGTGGATTATGAAGTTGAAAATCTGCAAACTTCATCTATTTTAGAAATACCCGAAAATACTGCTGAAAATTTGATAGTTCATATAAAAAAACAACTTGGAATTTCATATGTACGTTTCATAGGGGATTTATCCATGTCCTGCAAACGAATAGGAATATTAGTTGGGTACAGGGGATCAAGTGAGATAACATTACCACTTTTTCAGGAAAAAAATCTGGATTTGATAATTTACGGCGAAGGTCCAGAATGGGAAACTCCTGAATATGTGAAAGATGCTGTACAGCAAGGAAAAAATAAGGCTCTTATTGTACTTGGACATGGAGAAAGTGAAATGCCTGGAATGAAATATTTAGCTCAGTGGCTTCAAAAACAGCTGTCCGACATCCCAGTTTATTTTATACCTCAAAAATCAGTCTTTCAGATTCGTTAAATTTAATTAGATAATATCCGGGATATTACTGCATTTTATATGTCATCGCTTAAAAGCTAGGATTCTAGGACATACGAATGTAATAATATATATAGGTTTTTTGGATTATATAGATATACTTTATTCCATCTCTCCAATTTTTACTGTACTTCTCGTCTAAAAACATACATCTCGTTGTAAAATAATATCAAACATTTAAATAATTAAACATTTACTATATAATTATATTTGTAATATATGATTGTAATTTTACTGAGAGATGGTGAATATAATTGAATCAGCCAAAATATATCTATGAAGTATTTCCGAAAATCCTATATATTATTGATAGAAATGCTAATTTATCATGGAAACTTGATGACCAAATTAATTTTTATAATATAATGCTGCTTTATGACGGTAAAGCTGAATTCACATGCAATAGTACTACTATTCAAGCCTCAAGTGGTGATTTGCTTTTTCATAAGCCTGGTGATGTTAGAAAGGCTCATACTTATACGGAAAGTCCCATGAAATGTTATGCAGTTGATTTTCTATATACATGTCCTATTTATCAGGATAATCAGTGGAAATTTGTAAACGCGCCGCTTCCCTTTTCATATTCACAGAAGATAGGAGATAAATACCTTTTCTCCAGACTTATTGATTTATTTTCACGATTAAACCGTTCATACTTATCGACTAAAGATGTAAGCGGCGTGAATCAAAGATTAATATTTTCAGAAATACTGGCACTCCTTTTCAGATATAAAGAGGGAAATCAATACAATTACTCAAACTCAAGAAAAGTTGATAAAATTATTAACTACATGACAGAAAACTATATGGAAAATATAACTCTTCAGCAGCTTGCTGAGCATTCAAGAATCAGTCCTTCATACTTAGGCAGTATTTTCAAAAAAGTTACAGGCAAATCAACCATTGAATATCTGATAAATATAAGAATTACTAAAGCTAAATCACTGCTTAGAGATGGATTTACTGTTTCAGAAACCTCAAAATTGGTTGGTTTTAATGATATTTTCTATTTTAGTAAAGCCTTTAAGAAACATGAGGGTATTAGTCCTTCTCAGTACATCGACTTATAAAAAGGGTAGGAAGTGATTTCCGTAGGCTGGAAAATGCCTCCTCCAACCACTTCCTACCCTATACCGACTCTATGCATTTACAAAGTATTATTTTCTATATTACTTCTCCCAAATTATTTTTCTTGTTTATTTATTTACTAGCATTTTCTTAAAAGCTGTCTTCATATTACTTCGTATATTATATAGTTACATCCTTCTAATAACACATACAATTTATTCATACACAGTTGAAAGTTATCCTCAATTGGCAAAAATCATAATTCTTTAGAGACTCAAATGTCAAGTGGCAGGCACTTGACATTTGAGATTTTTTATAGTGGAATATTACAAATAAACTTATAATTTTCATGTTAGTATTTGTGCAACAGTGTTATCATGTATATAATTTGTTTGTCTACAAATGCTTGTAGCCAGTAATCCTATTTAAAACAAATTATATTAGAATTGGAGTGATACTTATGAGAATGACCTTTAGATGGTACGGCGAAGGTAATGATACTATTACACTAGAGCAAATAAAACAAATCCCTGGGGTTGAAGGCATTGTATGGTCTCTTCATGATATACCTGCTGGCGAAGAATGGCCAATGGATAGAATTCTTAATGAAAAGAAGCTTATAGAAAGCTACGGATTTAATATAGACGTGGTTGAAAGCGTTAACGTCCATGAAGACATTAAACTTGGGCTTCCTACAAGAGATAAATATATTGAGAACTACAAAAAAACTATTGAAAAGCTTGGAAAAGCTGGTGTTAAAGTTATATGCTATAATTTCATGCCTGTATTTGATTGGACAAGAACTGACTTATACAAAAAACATCCAGACGGCTCTACCTCTCTATTCTTTGAAAAGGCAAAAATTGAGAATGCGGATCCCCTTGAGCTAGTTGAAAAAATAGCCAATGGAGTCAATATGACAATGCCTGGTTGGGAACCTGAAAGACTCTCTCATTTAAAAGAGCTTTTTAAAGCTTATGAAAATGTAACAGATGAAGATCTATGGAATAATTTAAAGTACTTTCTTGAAGCAATTATTCCAATAGCAGAAATCAACGATATTAAAATGGCCATTCATCCAGATGATCCGCCATGGCCAATCTTTGGACTTCCAAGAATTATCACCAGAAAAGAAAACCTTAGAAGATTTTTAAAACTTGTAGATAGTCCTTATAATGGCTTAACCTTATGCAGTGGTTCCCTAGGCTCTAATCCAGAAAATAATGTTGCTGAAATGATAAGAGAATTTGGACCAAGAATCCATTTCGCACATATTAGAAATGTTAAGATATTCGAAAATGGAGATTTCATAGAATCTTCACATAAAACTTCTGATGGTTCTCTTGATATAGTCGACATAGTTAAGGCTTATCATGACATAGGCTTTACTGGTTATGCAAGACCCGATCATGGAAGACATATCTGGAATGAACAGTGCAGACCTGGCTACGGACTTTATGACAGGGCACTTGGGATTATGTATATATGGGGAATATGGGATTCCCTTCAAAAGAACAGCGGAAAGTGTTAAGAGAGGTGCATATTAATTGGAAAGCTTAATTTTAAACAAAGAAAACATAAAAAATCCTCAGAATTGGAAGCAAGTTGACATAGAATTGCCAAGCTTTGATTATGATAAAATGTCAACTGCCACTCAGGAAAATCCAACCTGGATACATTTTGGTGCTGGAAATATCTTTAGAGGCTTTATTGCAATGCTTCAACAGAAATTGTTAAATAAAAAGCTTGTAGGTACTGGTATCGTTGCTGTAGAAGGTTATGATTATGAGATTATAGATAGAATTTATACCCCATATGACAATTTAAGTCTGCTGGTAATCATGAATCCTGATGGCAGTTTAGACAAAAAAGTTGTAGCAAGCGTAGGCGAAAGTCTTGCTGCCGACTGTTCAAGAGAACAAGAATGGCAAAGGCTGAACGAAATTTTTAAAAAGTCCTCTCTCCAAATGGCCAGTTTTACAATAACAGAAAAGGGTTATGCCTTAAAGAATATTTCAAATGAATATCTTCCTGTAATAAAGACTGATATGACCGCAGGTCCTAAGAGTCCTAAGAGTGTTATGGCTAAGGTTGCCTCATTGGCTTATACAAGATACAAAAATGGAGAACTGCCCATTGCTTTTGTTAGTATGGATAACTGTTCCCAGAATGGTAAAAAACTTAGAAATGCTGTAGTTACAATAGCAAAAAAATGGTTTGAGTCTGGTTTTGTAGAAGAAGGTTTTATCAAATATCTTAACAATCCAGAAAAGGTATCCTTTCCTTGGAGTATGATAGATAAAATTACCCCTCGTCCTTCAGACAGCGTAAAAGAAATGTTAGACTCAATTGGCTTTGATAGCACAGAAATTGTTTGTACAAAAGTTAATACTTATATAGCACCTTTCGTAAATGCAGAAGGTCCTCAGTATCTTGTAATAGAAGATAAATTTCCAAACGGACGTATGCCTCTGGAACAGGCTGGAGTGTTTTTAACTGACAGAGAAACTGTGGAAAAAGTAGAAAAAATGAAAGTTTGTACTTGTCTAAATCCTCTTCATACTGCTCTTGCGGTTTTTGGCTGCTTGCTTGGTTATAAGTCAATAGCCGAAGAAATGAAAGATGACTGCTTAAAAGCTCTTGTAGAAAAAATAGGCTATGAGGAAGGAATGCCTGTGGTTATTCATCCTGAAATACTTAATCCAAAAGACTTCATAAAAGAAGTAATCGAAGTAAGACTTCCAAATCCATATATACCCGATACACCTCAGAGGATAGCCTCAGACACCTCACAAAAGGTTGGAATAAGATTCGGAGAAACTATTAAATCCTACTGTTCAAGAACCGATTTAGATGTTAAAGCACTTAAATTCATACCTCTTGCTATTGCAGGCTGGTGCAGATATCTCTTGGAAGTAGATGACTTAGGACATAAAATGCATTTGAGTCCTGATCCTTTACTAAACGTTTTGAAATCTTATGTTTCAGATATAAAATTAGGCGATAAAGCATCTGTTGGAAATAACTTAAAGCCTATACTTTCAAATGCTGAGATATTCGGAACAGATCTTTATGAAATAGATCTCGGAGAAAAAATTGAAGGATATTTTATCGAAATGATTACCAGGGCAGGCGCAGTAAGAGCAACTCTTCAAAAATATTTAAAATAAAGATAATGGATTTTAAGGGACGTGCAATCATCGGCGGCATCTCATTTAGCCGGCGTAGATCACCTTCGTCCCTTTTTAGTTTATCTTGTCTTCTGTTGTCTGCACCCGCATTTACCTCTATACATCTTTTCTTCCCACCAGCCAAATGCTACTCTTCCTGAAGTTTCATTCTCTGGTGTCTCAGGCGTTGATAAAAATACCATAAAATTTCCACCTGGAGCGATAATTATCTTACCATTTTCATTGTCTACAAGTGTCGTTTCTGGCAAAGCTCTTCTTACAAAAGCTTTTATTCCACCTGTTGGGTTCCCAGTAACATTAGAAGCATATTCAAGTTGTACCCTTGCTTTAGGCAATGGTGTAACAGCTAAATTTGTTGGAGTTGTATCTGAATATTTGACGTCTGAAGCAGGCGGAGTTGCGTTAAACCAGAATTGTGCACGGAAAGGCGATCTTGAAACACCAGTTACTGTCCACACATTTACATGCAAAATCACTCCAGAATTTATAGGATTATGCAAACGCGCCCAAGCACTTGTATTCTGACCAAAAGTTAAGTTGTCAGCATATCCAATAAAATATTTTCCAAGTATAGACTCATATAATTCTATGGGTGTACTGACATTTTGTAAAAGCGGTTCATATATCTTTTCAAAAGTTTCTCTGTTCATGAAAATTCCTCCTCCATACATAATATCCAGATTATTAATGTATGGTGACAACCTTCATGGGGAAACAAACTATAACTTTTTAATCCTGAACCTTGACGTTAATAATATCTAGGAAAAATATGAACAATGGTATGCTGAGTAGCAAACCCCATATTCCCATAAAATGCTCTCCTAAAATAAGTAATATAAACGTAAAAAACATTGGAAGCTTTGTTTTATCAGCCATCAGTTTTGGATTTAATACGTAGCTCTCCAGACAATGCAGCAACACAATCATTATCAAGACATACACTACCTTAATAGGCCCTCCAATACTAAAAGCTATCAGTGAAAGAGGAACTAAGGATATAACAACTCCAGCAACAGGAATAAAGCTTAACACAAATATCATAAAGCCTAGTCCAATAAGCTGTGGAAATCCAAGAATCCATAGGACTATTATTGAGAGAATGCTATTTACAAATGCTATTAAGATTTGTGCTTGTATAACCTTACCAAAGGAATTTAAAAAGTTTACTCCAAAATACTCGAAATAGCTATAGACACCAGCAATCTTACTCTTTCTAAACTTAGCTAATAACTTTCTTATTTTTTCATTCTCCAAAACAAAAAACATACTTAATATTATGGCCAGAAAAATATTAAGACTCAATTGTGCTACATTTTTACCAACTTCAACTATAGTACCCATATATTTCTCAGAATACTTAGATATATCGAATTTCTCTATAATAGGATTTATATATTTTGCAAATTCATCAGGTACTTTTACCTTAGATATCTCCCAAAGCATAATTCTAAATTGTTTAATAAGTTCGGGAACATATCTATATATAAAGAAAACTATAAAACCTACAATAACAACATACAGTAATAATATAACTATAACTCTTGGTATATGAGTTTTATCAACCAAGAATTTCTGCATATTGTAAATCAGATAAGAGAATAAAAATGTAAGAAAGAATAAATTAAATAAATCTCTCATTAAATAAACAAGCAAACCCAATACAGCAAACTCTATAATTCTCTTAATTAAATTTTTATTAAAGCTCTCCTTTACGATTTTCAACATCTAGGTCCCCCACATAAATAATTTTCTACTATTATAAGTATCTCACTAATAAAAAAAATGTCAATAAACCAATTTATAACAACTTATTTTTAGTCATTCCATCTTATCCATCATATACCGTATTAACCATCCATGCATTATTTCTATCTTTTTTTATCTGTTTTGACATATCTATAAAAGATTTTTAATTTCATTTTGTTCTATAGATAAATTAACATCAAATTATCAAGATTTTATCAAATAAATATAAAGATTTTTATAAAATTTTACGCAGCCCTTCCCTTCTTAGTATAAATTTAAAAGAGACGAAATCTCGTCTCTTTAATACTAGAATTTTTGTTATATGTATTAAGCTAATTTCCTGTATATTGGAATAGAGTTGGTTCCTTTACCTTATCAATAAGAATTATTCCGTCATATTGCTGTTTGGGAATAAATCTCATATCCATAGGATGTACTATTCCATCTGTTAACCCATCTTCTGCTGCATATACCCTATTAAACATCCATGCGTTGTTTTTATTTTTCTGGTTTTGCTTTGACATATCTATAAAAGAATTCTTATAGCCATTTCTTATAATGTAATTTTCCATACTTCCCTTAGGCATTGGTTTTATATTAAACACTTTACCAGTTTCTATTTCCGCAGCTCTTCCTCTATTCATATAAAGTCCTAATACATATTCCTTATTCCCAAGCTTTTTGTTAAGCATCTCTCCCATGCTCGTAAAGCTCGATATCCATTTTTTGTTTCCTTTTTGTTGAATTTTAGAAGTATTTTTTGCTATATGATCATTATGAGCCCATAAAATAACCTTTTTTCCCGGATACATCACTTTAGTAAGCCATTCATAATTAGCTGCCATAAGTTTGTCTCTATAAGTATAACTTTGCACAGTGCCATACATACTCTGTCTTACAAAACTCATTCTCTGCTTTAAATATCTTATAGTTGCTTCATAAATATGATTTTTATCTGAATGATAAGAAATTAGTTTCTCTTTATTATCCTCCATAAATTTAATAATATCATCATACTTAGGCTTATATTTTGTTTCTATATCTTTTAAAATATCTTTATGCTTATAACTATCTTCACCATACTTATTAATTACTGAATAGCAATCTTGTATGTATTGTAAATCAAACTTAGAAAACTCGTCTCCTCTGTTCTTATCCAAGCTTCCTACCCAATAAGAAACAACTTGGTTAAAATATAAGGATGTTGGTTGATTATCATATCCAGCAAGATATAGCGGATGCTTAGTTTTTTTCTGTTCCTTGATATAATCAAATAACTTAGCAGTTTCTTTTGAATGCCATATCATATGCAGTGAATTTATCATTGCCTGATTTGAAGACATTGAATCAATATTTTCATTTACTACAGCAGCATCTCCAAAACAAGTTTCAAAGGCAACTACATCATACCCTAATTTTTCATGAAGATATTTTATAATTCTAACTTTCATACTGCTATACTCCGCTACTCTATGAAAATTTTCTCCAAGTGCCACTACAGTTTTACCTTTAAGCAGCGGTTTCAGAAAAGCTAAATCCTTATCTCCTTTCTTTTCTGTCAGATCAAGTCTGTGTGAATTTTTTTTAAGCCATGTTCCTCCTTTTGCTGAAACACTTATTCCTGTAAGCATAATTAATGCTAAGGACATTGTTGCTAATCTCTTTAATTTCATACTATTCTCCCCTTTTTGTTTTGTTGGTTTATAAATAAATTAGCATCAAATTATAAAGATTCTATAAGATTTTTTGTATATTCACATATTTACTTTAAGATTCTTAAAATTTCTCAGTTTAATAAAAAATAATAAATAAACTATGTTGATTATTATCTATTTATTCAATATAAAATCTATTTACAAAAAATTTATCAGATTAATTGACAAAACTGATATAACCAACTAATATATTATATATCTTACTATTCCAGTATGTTTTATTGTGTTTGTTTTTTAGGAGGTGTTACTGACTATGAATTGGAAGTTCATAATAGATAATATTCCAGCTTATGAAAAAGCTGCTCTGCTCACTTTAAGGCTTGCTTTCTGTGGAATATTATTTTCTACTATATTAGGATTTCTGTGCAGCATAGTGCAATATTATAAAATAAAAATAGTGGATACTATAGTCAACGCATACATAGAACTTTCTCGTAATACACCCTTACTTATACAGCTGTTCTTCCTATACTACGGTTTTACAAAGTTAGGTTTAAAAATGAGTGAAAATATCTGCGCAATAATAGGTTTAACTTTCTTGGGGGGAAGTTATATGTGTGAAGCTTTTAGAGGAGGATTCGAAGCAGTAAACAAAATTCAGATTGAATCTGGCCTTAGTTTGGGACTTTCTAACGCTCAGCTCATAAGATATATAGTATTTCCTCAAGCATTTTCCGTGAGCATGCCGGCGCTAAGTGCAAATTGTATATTTTTAATTAAAGAAACTTCTATTCTTGGTGCGATATCAATTCTTGATCTTATGAATTTAACTAAAGATCTGATTGGAATGTATTATCTTACTTTTGAATCCCTATTTATGTTAGTAGTGTCTTACTTAATTATACTTTTGCCTTTATCTCTATTTCTAACTTGGCTAGAAAGGAAGGTGCGCTATGCAGAATTCGGGAATTAGTGTTATCTTTGAAGGCAGAAATATTCAACGACTATTGGAAGGTTTGATGGTAACAGCTGAAATAGCGTTTATATCGATAATCTTAGGATCATTACTCGGAATAATAATTGGTATTACAAGAACTTCTAGGTCAAAGATTCTTATTTTTTTCGGACGCTTATACCTGGAAATCTTCAGAATAATTCCAATTTTAGTTTGGCTCTTTATAGTATATTTTGGTGTCACTACAGCATTAAGTATAGATTTAAGCGGCATGACGGTATCAATTATTGTGTTCACTCTGTGGGGTGCTGCTGAGATAGGTGATATAGTTCGTGGAGCATTACAGTCTCTTCCAAAGCATCAAATAGATTCTGGAAAGGCTATAGGGCTTAGCAACTATGGACTTTACAGATATATCCTTATACCTCAAGCAATAAGAAGAATGATACCCGCATCTATAAACTTAGCTACTAGAATGGTTAAAACAACCTCTCTCGTTGTATTAATCGGTGTTATAGACGTTGTAAAAGTTGGTCAACAAATCATTGAACTTTCACGATTAAAAGTACCTTCAGCCTCTTTCTGGGTTTATGGAATCATATTTGTTTTGTACTTTATAATTTGTTACCCGCTATCAGTACTAGCAAAAAAATTAGAAGCAAAATGGCAATATTAAGAGGTGAGTGATTATATGGCAAATGATATATTTATGGAGATAAAAGATTTAAAAAAGCAATATGGAGCAAAAACTGTACTTAACGGGATAAATCTAACAGTAAAAAAAGGTGATGTAGCCGTCATATTAGGGCCTTCAGGCTGCGGTAAAAGTACACTTCTAAGATGCCTTAACGGACTTGAACCTGTACAAGGCGGCGATGTATTCTTTGCTGGTCAAAACCTTACAGATAAAAATACAAACTGGCAAGAGATTCGTCAAAAGATAGGTATGGTATTTCAAAGTTATGATCTCTTCCCTCATATGACTGTTATTGAAAATATTCTGCTAGGTCCCATGAAGGTACAAAGAAGAGATAAAGCCGAGGTATTAAAGCAAGCAAAAGAATTGCTTGATAGAGTAAGTCTGCTTGATAGAAAGAATTCTTATCCAAGAGAGCTTTCAGGCGGTCAGAAGCAGAGAATAGCTATAGTCAGAGCTTTATGTATGAATCCTGAAATAATGCTTTTTGATGAAGTAACTGCATCTTTAGATCCTGAAATGGTAAGAGAGGTATTAGATGTTATCTTAAACTTAGCAAAACAGGGAATGACAATGCTTATCGTAACTCATGAAATGAATTTTGCCGAGTCTGTTGCTGACAAAATAGTTTTTATTGATAAAGGGCAAGTATGTGAAACTTCTGAACCTAAAGAATTCTTCTTAAATCCTAAGACAGATAGAGCAAAACAATTTTTAAATATATTTCAATATTAAACTAATTATTTAAGGGGGACAAAACATGAAAAAACTAAAAAAAATATTAACAGCACTAACTATCCTTACTATAATTTCCGGAGCATTAGCAGGCTGCTCTGCTAAAAGCGGTCCAGCACGAAAATCAAATAGCTCAATTGATGCTATAAAGAAACGAGGCACTATACGAATAGGTGTATTTAGTGATAAAGCTCCTTTTGGTTATGTTGATTCAAATGGTAAAAACCAGGGCTTCGATGTGTACATTGCCAAAAGATTCGCTAAAGACCTTTTAGGTGATGAATCTAAAGTTAAATTTGTATTAGTCGATGCTGCAAGCAGGGTTTCCTACCTTCAATCAAATAAAGTTGATATTATAATGGCTAATTTCACTGTTACAGACGAAAGAAAACAGCAAGTAGATTTTGCAAAACCATACATGAAAGTTTCTCTTGGAATTGTGTCTCCTAAAAATACAGAAATAACTTCAGTAGATCAACTTAAAGATAAGAAAGTAATAATCGCTAAAGGCACTACTGCAGAAACTTACTTCGCTAAAAATCTTCCTGATATTAAACTCGTTAAATTTGACCAGTATTCAGAAATATTTGAAGCTTTAAAAGATAAACGTGGTGATGCTATAGCTAACGATAATACTGAAGTTCTTGCATGGGCTAAGAAAAATCCGGGCTTCACAGTTGGTGTACCGAGCTTTGGAGGACAGGATACAATAGCTCCAGCTGTTAAAAAAGGAAATAAAGAGCTTCTTGATTGGTTAAACAAAGAAATCGTATCTCTTGGTAAAGAGAACTTTGTGCACAAAGCTTATGAAGCAACACTAAAATCCACATATGGTTCCGAATATGAAGAAAATCTTGTTATTGAAGGCGGAGAAGTTAAATAAGAAAAGTTTAAAAGCTTCGTCGGCTTGAAAATATAAAATCCTATAATTTTTGATAAGTATAAAAATGAGGAAGTGATCTCTAGCTAAAAATATCTGCGACGATCACTTCCTCTAATTTATTTTATCAAATTTAACTTAACATGCTTGGAATAAGTATGTTAACAGCCTCTAAACCCATAAGGTTTTACCAATCCTTCCATATATCTGGTTGATATCCTACAGTTGCTTTTTTACCGTTCCTTACAATAGGTGTTTTTAAAAGTTTTGGATTTTCTACAAGTTTCTCTTCTTTATACTCAGGTGCCAGATACTTAATTAGCGCAACTAAATCCTTATCTTTTGCATTTTCATCCAATAGCATTTCCCATCCGCCTACTGCTTGTTTAACATTATTAAACTCACCTTTGCTCATACCATATTTAGCTACATCAATAAGCTGGAACTTAATTCCTCTCTCTTTAAAGTATCTCTCTGCTTTTTTTGTATCAAAACATTTGGATTTTCCAAATATCTGTATATTCATTTCGCATCATCCTTTTAATTATCCAATAAATTCTTTATATAACTTCCATGTATAATCTTCAAATTTATAAATGCTCACATTATCAAACTTGCATTTAAATTTACAAGGATATTGATTAACATAATCAAATACCTCATTAAATAATGGCTTATGCATTCTTGTCGCTAAAGTAATATGAAATGTCTTATCCTTTCCATCTTTTTTGGTAAAATCAATGTAAGGCACAAGACTCATTTTATCAATAAGCCTGTCATGCATCTTTTTACCTTCTTCTGACATGTTCACGTTCATATAGATTACCCTGTCATCGAAATGGTCATAACCTTCTATACTATAGGCTTCAGGCTTTTCTTCTTTCCAAAAATCCTCAATACACTTTTCCAACTCTTCAATATTTCCATCATATTCGAAAGGAGCTTTAATAGTAAAATGGGCTGGAAGTTTAGAAGATTTTGTTTTGTATTTTTTAAACAGTTCTTTCCTTAGATTATTATTAAATTCTCCTGCTTCACCTTTAACTGTACATACAATTACGTATCTCATAGTTTTACTCCTTTCATATTACGATAATATTACTTGCTTATTATAACTATAATATATAACATCCTTCATTTTTAATATCTATTTTCTCAATACTGCATATACTTCCTTAATTTAATAAATAACTTAATTATATGCTTACTTATATACGCTGTCAAAATTCACATTTTTATATCTAAGACACTAATTCAGAAGGAGTGCATTATTGTGTTATCGAACATGTTCATCTTTTGGTACTATTGCAATTAATTTAAATATAGCGCTTCCTACTATTGCCGATAACAATGATGCAAACATAATACTAATTTTAGCTGTAGATAGTAGTTCATTATCTGTAAATGCTAATGTTGAAATAAACATAGACATAGTAAATCCTATACCCCCAAGAATACTAGCACCATACAGCTGCTGCAGCTTTACCTTAGGTGAAAGTTTAGCAATTTTGAATTTTAACATAATATAGGACATTCCAAATATCCCTAGCTGTTTGCCTACAAACAAGCCCAATATAATACCTAGACTTACTGGGTCAAGTACCATTTTTGATATGCTTTTTATATCAATATGAACTCCTGCATTACTCAAAGCAAATAACGGCATTATTACAAATGATGACCAAGGCGCTAATATATGCTCAAATTTGTATAGCATAGAAGATTTAAATTCATCATTATTTCTTCCAGTCGGAAGAGATATTCCTAACATTACCCCTGCAATTGTAGAATGAATTCCAGACCTTAAGAAGCAAAGCCATAGAAAAAAGCCGGCAATAGTAAAAAACAGTACTGATTTAACCTTTGTTTTTTCAGTTAACATGAGAATAGCAAAAATGATTAGTGCGGCTAATAATGCTCTCCAATAAATTTTATTTGTATAGAATATTGCAATAACAATTATTGCTCCGAGATCATCAGCTATTGCTAAAGCCGTAAGAAAAACTTTAATACCTTTTGGAACCTTCCTACCTGCAATAGATAATATTCCCAGCGCAAATGCAATATCTGTTGCAGTAGGAATTCCCCATCCTATAACTGTAGGTCTACCTAAATTAATCAAAGTATATATAACTGCGGGAACAATCATTCCTCCTGCAGCAGCACTTACAGGAAGTATTCTTTGTTTAGCGGATTTTAGTTCACCAATTACTAACTCTCTTTTTATCTCCATCCCCACAACAAAGAAGAAAATAGCCATGAGCCCATCATTAATCCAGTGAAGAATTGACATTGAAATAGACATATTCTTATAGCCAATAGCTATGTAAGTATGAAGTATATGATCATATTGTTCACTAAAGTTAGAATTTGCCATTACCATCGCAATAATTGCAAAAATTAGAAGTATAAAACCACTAAAGGATTCACTTTTATAAAACTCCAAAAAGACATTCTCTTTTTTATTGTTCATATTAGCTTTCATTTTCAATCCCCTTTTATTGAGCTTTAAAATTATTAGTGTATTATGCAACTTATCATGCTTCTTATATTTCGTTAGATATAGATTATTATTATTTCCTATTTTCCTGTTTTTCTTCACATTTTCATAAAAAAAGAAATGTTTGACACTACAGAGATTGATCCGTTCATTAATCACTTGTAACACAAATTTTATGTAAATTTCCTTAAGACTAAAAAAGACGTAATCTCTGGCGGCAAAAATGCCTTCATAGATTACGTCCTTTTATATCAATATAATTTATATATTTTCTTTTCTATAAATTAAAATCCTTAAACTTATCTTTAAACAAATCTCCTAATGTTGGTGCTTCTCCCTCATCGCTGTAAGCTGAGGCATTTTCGGATGAATCTTCAGATTCATCTATAATACCAAGAGAAATTCTATTCTTATTCCTATCAAAATCAATCACATACACATTTACAGTATCGCCTACTGAAACCACTTCAGAGGGATCTAGAATTCTTTTGGTAGAAAGATCATCGTTGTGTACAAGACCATCCATTACTCCTAAATCTACAAAAGCTCCAAATTTCATAAGCTTTTTAACTTTTCCAGTAAACTTATCTCCACGATTCAAGTTATCCCAGAAAAGTTCCTTCTTTTCCTCAAGTTTTTCTAATTCAACTACCTTTGCAGACAGTATTACTTTTTTGTCCTTTGAATCTACCTCTATTACTCTGACATCTAAATTGTTACCAACATATGATTTTAAATCTTCAACATACTGAGTAGAAAGCTGTGAAGCCGGAATAAATGCCCTAATACCATTTATTTCTGCTGTAACACCGCCTTTTACAGCCTCATTTACTTTAACTGTTATTATTGCTTCATTATTTTTCTTATCTTCAAGTTCACTCCACATATTTTTTGTATCAGCAATCTTCTTAGATAAAAGTACATTTCCTTCGCCATCATTTATATCAAGTATATAGACAGATACCTCATCACCGATACTAACTATACTATCTGCCTGCGCATCCTGATCATAACTCAGTTCGTCTTTAGGTATAACTCCATCTGTCATATACCCTATATTTACTATAATTTCGTCTTGGTTTACAGCCATTACCTTTCCCTTGACCATATCTCCAACTTTTATTTTTTTCATAGAACGGTCTATTTCGTTCAAAAAGTCATTCATCGACTCCATCTTTTCACTCTCCCATCTGATTAATTTAAAAAGCATACTAAATAGAATACATTCATATTTATTATAATAGTTGGAATACAAAATGTATATAAACTATTTAATCAATACTCTTATTATGCATTTACCAACAATTATTAACAAGTATAGAAACCAAATTTTGCACTATAAATTACAAATAAATGCAATTATAACAAATATAAGACAGCGATTTTTAAAAAAATATTGAATTATTTTATAAATTATTAAATGCTTACATTTCATAAGTACACACATTTATATAACTTTTACATTATTTTAATATCACTTTTTTCATTAATACAAAATAGGTTGTCATTAATAGTCTTATATAGTCTATTAATGTGCATTTTTTAACATGATTTTTTTAAATCTTGATATACATTAATACTATCTTGCACTTATATGTAACTTGTTACAAAAATCCGCAAAGCCTTTGAATAAGCCATTCTAATAATGTTATAATTAAAAAAAATCGCTTTATTGTGTTTAGGAGGCTTATATGTCAAATAATATCGATTGTGTTGAAAAAGGTCCGTTAACTCAGGACTATTTAAAAAAAATGGATGCGTATTTTAGAGCAGCTAATTACTTGTCAGCTGGTCAATTATACCTTCTAGATAATCCATTGTTACGTGAACCATTAACTATGGATCATGTTAAACGTAAAATTGTTGGTCACTGGGGTACTGTTCCAGGACAAAACTTTATCTATGTTCATTTAAACCGTATTATAAAAAAGTATGATCAGGATATGATTTACATTTCCGGTCCAGGACACGGCGGAAACTTCATGGTAGCAAACACTTATTTAGAAGGAACCTACAGTGAAGTATACCCTAACATCAGCCAAGATGTTGAAGGTATGAAAAAGCTATTTAAGCAATTTTCTTTCCCATGCGGTATATCCAGTCACGTTGCACCAGAAACTCCTGGTTCAATCAATGAAGGCGGAGAACTAGGATATTCTTTAGCTCATGCATTTGGTTCTGTATTCGATAATCCAGATCTTATAACAACTTGTGTTGTTGGTGATGGTGAAGCAGAAACTGGTCCACTTGCTACTGCATGGCACTCAAATAAATTCTTGAACCCAGTTAAAGATGGTGCTGTTTTACCTATTCTTCATTTGAATGGATATAAAATCAGTAACCCAACAGTCTTTGCTCGTATCTCTCATGAAGAAATAAAGAAATTCTTTGAAGGCTGCGGTTGGAAGCCATACTTCGTTGAAGGTGACGATCCAATGACTATGCATAAACTAATGGCTGAAACTCTTGATACAGTAATAGAAGAGATCAAAGCAATTAAAAAGCATGCGGCAGAGACTGGTGATACTACTCGTCCAATATGGCCAATGATCGTATTACGTACTCCAAAAGGATGGACAGGTCCTAAGGTTGTAGATGGTAATGAAATCGAAGGAACTTTCCGTGCACACCAAGTTCCTATGAGTATGGAGAAACCTGAACATCTTGAGATGCTAAAAGAATGGTTATTAAGCTATAAACCAGAAGAGTTATTCGATGAAAAAGGACGTCTTGTTCCAGAATTAGCTGAATTAGCTCCAAAGGGAAATCACCGTATGGGTGCTAATCCACATGCAAACGGAGGACTTTTACTACGTGATTTACGTCTTCCAGATTACCGTGATTATGCAGTTGATGTTAAAGCTCCAGGTGCAATTGAAGCACAGGATATGATAGAGCTTGGCGGATACGTTAGAGATGTATTCAAGCTTAACCAAGAAAATCGTAACTTCCGTATTTTTGGACCTGATGAAACTATGTCAAATCGTCTTGGCAAAGTATTCGAGGTAACTAAACGTGATTGGAACAACGCAAAAGTTGATAACGATGAGTTCCTTGAAGCAGATGGCAGAGTAATGGATTCATACTTAAGTGAACATATGTGTGAAGGCTGGCTAGAAGGCTATCTATTAACTGGACGTCATGGATTCTTTGCAAGTTATGAATCCTTCATCAGAGTTGTTGATTCAATGGTAAGCCAGCATGCAAAATGGTTAAAGGTAACATCTGAACTTCCATGGAGACAGAAGGTAGCTTCATTAAATATTATTCTTTCTTCAAACGTATGGCAGCAGGATCATAACGGATATACTCATCAGGATCCAGGATTCCTTGACCACGTTGCTAACAAGAAAGCAGACATAGTACGTATGTATCTTCCACCAGATTCTAACTGTCTTCTTACAGTATTTAACCACTGCATGAGAAGTAAGCATTACGTAAATGTTATGGTTACTTCGAAACATCCAAGACCACAATGGTTAACTATGGAACAAGCTGTTAAGCATTGTAAACAAGGTATAGGTATCTGGGATTGGGCAAGTAATGATAAAGGAAGCGAACCAGATGTAGTATTAGCTTGCTGTGGAGATACTCCAACATTAGAAACATTAGCAGCTGCTACTATACTTCATGAACATTTACCTGAACTTAAGATTAGAGTTGTAAATGTTGTTGATTTAATGAAACTTCAACCATCATCACAGCATCCTCATGGATTAACTGATGTTGAGTATGATTCATTATTCACAAAGGATAAGCCAATTATATTTGCTTTCCACGGATATCCAACATTAGTAAGAGAACTTACTTATTTGCGTCATAACCATAATCTTGACGTACATGGATACCAGGAAGAAGGAACAATAACTACACCATTTGATATGCGTGTACAAAATCAGATTGACCGTTTCGATTTAGTAATAGCTGCTGTAAGCAGAATTCCTGGACTTGGAAGCAAAGCTGATTACCTATGCCAGTTAATGCGTGATAAGTTAGTTGAGCATAAGCAGCACATCGCTGATTACGGTGTTGACCTTGCTGAAGTTAGTCAATGGAAATGGCACAGTATCGCTGAATAATATATAAAAAACTGCAATAAAAGCTGATAAATTACTGCTTTTGTTGCAGTTTTTTATACTAATGAAATATATTATTTACTGTTAACGTAATAATTTTAATTTTCTCACGAACATTGTACCTGTTACAAGAATAATTCCTAACACTAATAACCAATATTTATTCTGATAATTCTTTAATTGCATGGATGAGAGTGTAAATACTCCAAGATATCTGTTTTTTGTAAACATATCAAGCAAAAGATAGGTTATTGAAACAAGATAACCCACTACAGTATTATTAACTAAAGCTGTTGTAAATAATCCAATGCATCCTAATGCAAATGCAGAACAAAAAGTTCCGAACACATAAAAAAAATATGGAAACTTGCAATAAAAGAACTTCATAATACCTGCAAACACGCTTATAAGTATTATCATGCAAAAAACTGCCATAACCAATCTAAAAATGAAGATCCAGCATTGTGTTATTGCTTTACCTGATACAACTTCGTTAATTTCCTTGTTTTGTTCTGGCCGCAGAATTGGTACAAGCAAAACTATTCCCAAAATGGACACAAATCCTTCCAAGCATTGTGCAGAGAAAATTTCATTTAAATTAGAAATTCCATGAACTAAAGGTATAAAGCAAAGTATTATAACTGATAATAATACGCTATTTCTTACACATAATACAAAATTTATTTTGCAAAGTATTGCAACATTTCTTACATGCTGTTCCAATATCAACTTTCCCCTTTCTTTTTTGTCTATAAGTCCAAATAGTAATTGCTAGCAATATACCTGAAGCTCCTACTAAAATCAAACGATTTGCCCATATAATTAGTAAATTATTATGTACCAAATCATAACCTCCCAGATCATTATTGCGAATTACTAGATTATATAATGAATAATCACCAGATAAATCTGTTAATCCGGTATCTAGATACCACCATATAAGCTGAATAATAATTGCAATTGGACTATCCGTCAGTACAGTAATACACATAGTAAGAGCTGTAACAACCATAAGCGTCGGAACCAGCCACCAAAAAATATATTTTATATATGCTAGTTTATCTATATCTATGTGACTTTTAACACCAAAAGCTGTCATTGGTACAAGAGATTCTAGACTAAGCACAATTACAGGTATTAATAACATAGTAATATAAGCAAAATAGCGGGATAGTATTAATTTTGTGCTGGATATCTTACGTGAATAAATAAGCTGCTGCATCTTTCCTCGCCTATCTTTCATTATCATAAATACTACAAGAAAAACAGGATATATTCCTATTGAAAGCCCTAAATAATCACAAAGCAGCCTAGCAAACCCACCTGTCGCTTTATCCTTCTGTATTGTAGTATTATATTCCGAAAGAGCCCCTTTATAATTTTGTTTTACAACTCCAAAGTTTTTCTTCAGAGACTTTATGGAATAGAAAGACTCCCTTCCTACCATCTGTTCCATCTCTGCCATCAATTTCTTAAAATGAGCATAGGACACTTGAGAAACAAAATGCTTTAACTTATCTTTTTTCCCCTTCTTAGTATTTCCTGCTTCATTTACCATGGAAATACTGCCATCCTTGTTCCTTGTAGTCTTATTATAAAAGTGAATAATACCCAAGCCATTATTTGCCGGGAAATAATTGTCTGGTAAATGTTTTAACTGCATAGCAGTTAGTCCTGTAATCTCTTCTAATATTTCCAATACACGATTTTGTTTCTCATTATTAAATGTTTCAAATTTTACATAGGAAAATGGGTAATGCTGATAGCGATTTGCTTTATACTCACTTAACAGCTGATCTGCTGCACCAAGCATAAGCTTTTCAGGAATCTCTTTATACCTTACACCAAAGTTGTTATCATCTATTTGCGGCTTTCTTAATACAGGAATTGATACATTTCCTTGTTTCTCAGACAAAGAAGCTGATGGTGAGGCTTTGCTTATTTCTTCTGTCGTAATTCCTCGGAATTGACTATTCCATTGAATAATGATTGCAGCTATTACTAGCCAAAAAATAACACTTGTTAATACTCTACGACATTCCTTTAAAAAAAAACTCATCTTATTTCTCTCCCTTCCTTCTTTCTCAAAAGCTCAATATAGCCATCTTCAATAGTAGCTTTGCACGTGACAGCTAAACTAGATGGCTTAACATCTGACAATAATCGAATTTCAGTCTTTGCGCCATGCGTTTGAATATTTAGTATATGAAAATTTTTCTTAGCAAACGGAATTTCTTCCTTATGTATTTCCATACTATACACTTTGCCTGAAGCTTGCTGTGATAATTCGTTAGCAGTTCCACTATAAACAACTTTTCCCTCGTCTAGCACTGCTATGTTTTCACAAGTTGCTGCAATATCTCCTACAATATGAGTAGACAATATTACGATTCTATCTTCCGCAATCTCACTTATCATATTCCGAAAACGAACTCGTTCTTCAGGATCAAGTCCCACTGTAGGTTCGTCAACTATTAATATTTTAGGATTATTAAGTAAAGCCTGCGCAATACCTAATCTCTGTTTCATTCCACCTGAAAGGCATTTAATTTTTTTCTTATAGCTGCTATCAAGATTTACTCGCTGTAACAGTTGAGGAATTCTTTCTATTCTTTCCTTCTTGGTAAGTTCTGATAGGACTCCAAGATAGTCCATCGCTTGATACACCGTCATGTTAGGATAAATAGAAAAATTCTGCGGTAAATATCCAATTATCTTTCTAATTTCATTAGCTTTTTCTATCTGAATGCCTGCCATATCAATTTTCCCAGTTGTCTTTGCAGCTACTGTTGCAAGAATTCTCATAAGTGTTGTTTTTCCGGCACCATTTCTGCCAAGTAACCCAAACATGCCCGTCGTAATTGTAAGCGAAACATTGTCTAGAACATACTTTCTTCCATATAGCTTAGATAAGTTGTCAATATAAATATTCATAAAAAAATACTCTCCTTTCTTTAACTAAGAAGAGTATAAATATAAAAAATCAATTTTCGGTCAATATAAAATTATCTTACACATATTTTAGCAGTAACCTTAGCTCCCATACCTTTTTCATTTGCGAGAATCAACTCACCTCCATGCTTATGACATAAAATTTTGCATATAGCAAGCCCCATCCCTAAATGATCGTCTCGTTGTTTATCTGTATAAAAGGGATAGTACGCTGATTTCAGCTCTTCCTGCGAAAGGCCTTTTCCATCATCTATAAATTGAAAATATAAAAATTCTTTTTCTACAAAACATTCTATATGTATACTGAACTTTGCATATCTTAAGCCATTTGTTGCAATATTTTCTAATATACGAAATAACATCTGCTTATCTATAAATACTTCCATATCGTTATGCACATATGTAAATATTATTTCTTTTCCAAACCTTTCTGCTAATACAGACAAATACTCTTTTGCTTCCTTTAAAAGCTTAGACAATAAAAAATATTGTCTAGCCAATTCTACTTGTTCTAATCTTTCAATATCACGTACAGAATCCACATAATTTTCTAACCGATTTGCTGCAGCTAAAACATTGCTTAGCGTTTCACATAGTTTTTCACTGCTAATTTTACCTTTTGGTATGTTTTTCTGAAGATACTGTGTATATCCCTTAATAACAGTAATGGGAGTCCGTAAATCATGTGCAGCTGCTGCATTTAACTGCTTACGCTCATCTATCATTTTCCACATAGCTTTATTATTCCTATATAGTTCTGTTCTCATTTTTTCAAAAGCATCGCAAAGTTTCCCCATCTCATCATTATTCTTATAATCTATAAAAAAATCCAAATCGTTTTTTCCAACCTTTATTGCACTTTCATTCAGAATATAAATAGGCTCTTTCAACTTTACTCTATAGAATACTGATGCTGCAAAAACAACACCAATAATCACGTATAAAACTGGGAATATAAGATTACCGATATTTGCAATAGAATAAATTATATTCTGATATGTAGTTAATTTTTCAAATTGATAGTCTTTTGAACTAATCCTAATTTCGCCAGTGTTCCTATCAATTATTTTGTACTTATGTATTACAATCGACCTTGACTTCAAAGTTTCATTTTGAACTATACTACATCCAAAAATAGTTATTGCCGAAAGCCCTATAACAAATATAATAGTAACCAAGACAATAGCTATTAAAGATTTCTTCAATGATAGATTATTAAGTGTTTTTTTCATTTGTTCCATCTATACCCTACTCCCCATACTGTTTCAATGTAATCTATTCCAGTCACCCTTGATAGTTTCATACGTATTTTCCGTATATGTTCTTTAATTACACTGCTATCACCCTCAGCATCATATCCCCATATTTTTTCATAGATTGTTTCTTTTTCAAATACTATTCCAGCATTCATCGATAGCAATTTTATGATATCAAATTCTCTTCTGGATACACATATTTCCTTACCTTCATAACTAATAATTCTCTCTGAATAATCTATAGCTAATCCGCCCGAGAATCTAGTATCAGTGCTGCATGTCCTACGTTGTTCCCGCCTTAGATGTGATTCTACACGTGCAGTTAACTCGTCGATACTGAATGGCTTTACAATGTAATCATCCCCACCTACCCTCAAGCCATTTATTATGTCTTGTTCTTCAATTCTGGCACTAAGAAAAATAATTGGACAATACACATGATTTCTTATTTTAGAACATAATGTAATTCCATCCATATCTGGCATGTTTATATCTAGGATAATGATATGAGGTTTTAAAGATAATTTTTCAATTGCTTCTTTCGCACTTAGTGCCGTAAAAACAATATAGTTTTCCGTTTCAAAATGATCTTTCAATAGATTTATAATCATCTTCTCATCATCTACTATTAATATTTTATCTTTCATTCTTTTACTCCAATTCTGTTTGATAAGATAATTATACTATTTAAAAGTCAAAACATGGTCAAAAAAAGGGAGAAAGTGATTTCCGTCGGCTGGAAAATGCCTCCTCCAACCACTTTCTCCCCTATACTAACTCTATGAATTTACAAAGTATTATTTTCTATATTACTTCTTCCAAATTATTTTTCTTGTTTATTTGTTTATTAGAATTTCTTAAGAGTTACTCTCATATTACTTCGTACATTTTATAGTTACATCTTTTGAACAATACATGTAGCATATTCCTGTACGGCTGAAATTTATCCACAATTATCAAAAAAATAAATTACTAAAAAGAAACAAAATTTAAAGGAATTCAGCATAGCTGAATTCGTACCCTCACTTTACTCTTTACTCTTTTCTCTTTTCTCTTGACTCTCTATCCTTTTATAGCTCCAGCAGTTAAACTCTTCTGAACCTGATTATTAAGCAGCATATAAATTATCAAAGTAGGAATGGTTGCAACCACTAATGCTGCACCTATAGGTCCCCAGGACGTCAGATATTGTCCAGCCATTGCTTGAATACCTACAGTAAGAGTTTTAGCCTTATCGTTGCTAATGAAAACCACAGCAAACATAAGTTCATTCCATGCTTGTATAAATGTAAATATTGCAGCTGTAGCTATTGCTGGTCGCAGCAATGGAAGAATGATCTTAAAAAAAGCCCCATATATGCTGCAACCATCTATACAGGCAGCCTCTTCAAGATCCCTAGGTATTGATCCTAAAAAGCCAGCAAAAATCATAATTGCCATAGGTATAGCAAAAGCAGTATATGGAAGGATCAGAGACCAGTCTGTATCTAATAATTTTAATTTACGCATCATAATAAACACTGGCAGCAGAGCCGCATGTATAGGAATCATCAATCCTATCATCATAATTCTCATAGTAATTTTTTGAAATCGCCATTTCATACGTATCATTGCGTAAGTTCCCATAGCAGCAGCTAAAAGTGTAAGTAATATTGTAAGGGCAGTAACAAAAACACTATTAAATAGATACATGCCAACTTTTCCACTCATAAATGCAGTTTTATAGTTGCTCCATAACAATTTATGCGGAAGTCCTATAATATTACTTCCGAAAATTTCAGAATTGGTTTTAAATGAAAAACATATAAGCCAGTATAAAGGGAAAATACATACAAGAGACCAAAATGCTAATAAGATATAGATTATGCTCTTTCCTAACCTGTTGATATTTTTTTCTAATTTCATGGCACTTACCTCTATAATTCTTCAGATTTTTTAAATAAGAGATTTACGATTCCAGTGAATAAAAAGCACTCTACAATAATAAATACTGCCATTGCACTTCCATATCCATACTGATTACTCATAAATATGGTTTTTACCATAAGGGTGCTTGGCACTTCGCTGGCACCTGCAGGTCCACCATTCGTAAGTACATAAATCAAATCAAATACTTTAAGTGATCCTATTACTGAAAAAGTTACACTTACTTTAAGCATTGGAGTAATCATTGGAAGTGTAATTCTAAGGGCTGTAGTCAAGGAATTAGCTCCATCGATTTTTGCAGCTTCAAATATATCTGGAGATATTGACTTTATGGCACCATACATAAGCAGCATATGATATCCCACATACTGCCATAATATAGGCACAAAACTTGAAGCTAAAGCCGTATTTTTATCACCTAGCCAACTGTGTGCATACTTTCCCAAGCCTATATATTTCAGAAATTCATTTAAAAGACCATAATCCGGATGATATATTTTCATCCATAACTGTCCTATAACTACTGTAGAAATGACAACAGGGATAAAATAAACTGTTCTAAAAAATCCTTCACCTCTAATTCTGTTACTCAATATTAACGCCAAAATAAGCGAAATAGGCAATTGAATAAAAACTGAAACAAGCAAAAATAAGAATGAGTTTCTTACTGATAACGGAAATCCATCAATATTTTTTATAAATAACTTCTTAAAATTATCTAGTCCAATAAAAGTGCCAGAACCTAATCCATCCCATTTAAGCGTACTATAATAAGCCGACATAATTATTGGTGCAAGAATAATAACTACGAAAAATACAACACATGGCAGCATAAATATAAAAATTGCTTTTTTATTTGAAAAAACTTTGTCCATATAAACTCCTCCCTATGGCAGAAAGACTTTGCCTTATACGTACCCCAATTATGCCGAGAATGGGTACAGATAAATGAAATTTTATAGTAAAAGGGGATGGAACGAATGCCTCCTCTCCCCTTTATTGATGCATAGAATGAACAACACTATACTCTTACTTTGAATTCATGGTTTGCAAGTCTTTTACATATTGCTCAGGAGTAATTTGTTTTGCAAATAATTTTGCAGATTCATTCATATACAGCTGTGAATCCTGACCATCAAGATATGTGTTCCACCACAAAGTATAGGTTTTAGCATTTTGTGTCATACTTACAAGCTTTTTAGTAAGTGAGTCTATTTTTGAGTCATCCACTTTATCCTTATATACTGGAAGACCTGCTCCAGCAAGATACAATTCTTTGGATAAATTTTCACTGATATATTTTAATGCAGTAACAGATTCTTTCTTATATTTAGTATTTGCATTTACTGTAAAGATTTCAGACGCACCGCCGGTGTAATCATTCATATCACTTTTATCACTAAGGGATGGGAATTTAATAATATCGATTTTATCTTTAATTTTGCTGTCAGCCTTCATTATATTACCAATTGTCCAACTGCCGTTAAAGTACATTGGAATCTTTCCTTCATAGAAAGGCACCTCAGATTCATCTCTTGTAAGCCCCTGCGCTCCCTTATTAAATGCACCTATATCAATAAGTTGTTGAAATTTCTTTGCCCCTTCAATGATTCCTGAATCTTCATAGCTTCCTTTCTTGGAGAGTGCATTAAAACATGTTTGATAACCAGCCTGGCGAGTTTCTATTATGTCAAGATACATATCGAGGGGCCATATATCCTTTGCTCCAACTGACATAGGTGTAATTCCTTTTGATTTAAATTCTTTACATGCAGTTAATAATTCATCCCAAGTAGTTGGAATCTTAACATTGTTCTTGCTGAATAATTCCTTATTAATAAAGAAAGTTCCAACAGACATAGAATGAGGTAATCCATAAATCTTACCGTTAAAGGTCACGTTTGATAGAGTCCCATCAAGAAGTTTGTCTTTTGTTCCGTCATTTAAATAATCATTAAGTGGAAGCAATTTTTTAGCATCTACGAAATTTTTCATATAACCTCCACCCCAATAGAAGAAAATATCCGGTGCTTCATTCGCAGCAACTGCGGCTCTAATTTTTGTCTTGAAAGCCTCATTTTCAGTTGCATCCACCTGAAGCTTAATTTCAGGATGAACTTTCTTAAATTGTGCTAAAACCTTTTCAAAAGGTGCTTTACTTGACTCTGAATCTGATGCCCAGATATGCCATAATTTTAATGTAACTTGTTTTTTATTAGACGAACCTCCCGATGATTTGCTGCTGCATGCTGATAAACTAAAAAACATCGATGCAGTAAGTGCTCCTACAAAAAAACGTTTGCAGAATTGTTTCATAAAAATCCCCCTTATCTCAAGTCCCCTATAAGACTTTTTTCTTTATGTTTTTATTATAGTTTAACGGCACGCAGTAATAAACGTAATATTTTTACCTAGACTCGTAACATTTTTACTAAATAAAAATGGTAGGAAGTGATTTCCGTCAGCTGGAAAATGCCTCCTACAACCACTTCCTACCCTAGAGACTAAAAAATCATAAAACTCTATCAGTTGAGAATTGATTATTTAAAATCTTTCGTTTGTAATCATTAATTGTATATCCTGTATATTTCTTAAAACATTTCCCGAAATATTTAGGATCCGGAATTCCCACAAGCTCCGCTACTTCATAGGCCATTTTATCAGTTTCATTAAAATAGGCAATAGCCTCCTGAATTCTCATTCTAGTAAGATATTCAACTAAATTGGCACCTTTTTGCTGTTTAAAAATTCTGCTCAAGTAGCTTGGGTTAATATAGAAATGAGCGGCTAATGATGAAAGCGTAAGTGTAGAGTCAGATATATTTTGTGAAATATAACTTATTATCTCATTAATTTTACTTGGTTTAACATCAATAAAATCATCATTTTCAAATCCTACTTCAGACAGTCTTTTTTTCATTAGATCGTAATGCCTGCGGTTTTCTTCCTCTCTTTCTATCGTAATCTTTATTTTCTCTATAGCCTCTTTCAATTCTGACCTTTTTAGAGGTTTGAGCAAGAAGTCAGAAGCTCCCTTTTTTAAAGCTTGTTTAGCATATTCAAACTCTTCATAAGCAGTAAGTATAATTATCTTTATTTGTGGGTGATGCTCTTTAATTAGTCCGCAAAATTCAAGTCCGTCCATATATGGCATTCTGATGTCTGTAATAATTAAATCCGGTTTAGTATCCTCTGCTATATATAAGCCTTCTTGTCCACTAGCTGCTTCCCCTATAATACTAAACCCCATAGCTTCCCAATCTAGCAGCATCTTTATAAGGTTTCTTGTATTTTGTTCATCATCAATAACTAATAATTTAAGATTCATACTATTCATTTTGCTCCCCTCGCTTTTTAGGAATTATTAATGTGATTTTAGTTCCGGTACCTTTGCTGCTTTCTATAGTATAGACATCAGAACAATCATAATAAATTTTCAACCTTTCTACAGTACCTCTAAAACCAAAACTATCCAAATTATCATTAATCTTTTGAGATTTCATTAGATTAAGTTCTTCCTCAGTCATTCCTATTCCATTATCCTCTACCATGATTAAAATCTTGTTATCTCTGAGTTTAGATGAAATATATATATCACCATGCTCACCCTTTGGCATTATTCCGTGATATATAGAATTTTCAACTAAAGGCTGTAAAATCAACTTTAGTATATTATATTTCAATGTTTCAGGATTTAAATCATAGTGTACGGTAAGGATATTTCCATATCGAAGCTGCTGAAGAAATACATAGTCTTTTACTATTTCAACCTCTTCTTCTAGCGATATTATTTCTTTTCCTTTGCTTAAGCTCTTTTTATAATAGCTGCCCATAGCCTCCAAAGCATCATAAAGTTCTTTATTTTTTCCTGCTAGCGCCAAATACTCCATAGCATTTAGCGTATTATATAGAAAATGAGGCTTTATTTGTGCTTGAAGTACATTAAGCTCTGCTTTTCTTATAGTTTTCTGCTCCCATACAGTTTTCTCAATTAAGTTCTGGATTTCCTTTATCATAATGTTATATCCATTTTTTAATTGTCCAATTTCGTCATTGCCTGTTTTCATAGCCATTATAGTAAACTTACCATTTTCTATATTTTTCATTGCCTGCAGAAGTCTATGAATTGGATTTGAAATCAACTTAGATATAAATATAGTTCCTATAAGAAGCAATATACTGTTTAATATGATTGTTATTAAGCTTATTAGTCCATATATAGAAAATTCTTTTTTTAATTCAGACATAGGTATTCCTATAACAATTTTCCACCCATATCTTTTAAGCTTCATTGAAGAATATATATATGATTGTCCACTTTGATTTAAGGCTAAAGAATTTCCTTTAGCTTTACTTATATTAAGTATTTGTTTCATTTCTTCCTTATTAAATTGATTATTACTTGACACAAGTTCATTATTTTCATTCAAAATTGCTATACTGGTTTTATATCTATTGGTTATTTCTTTATAACAGTTTTCAAATGCCTCTTCAGAAATATTAACCATTATCACACCTATTTTTCTTTCAGAGGTTGTGCTGTTGACAACGCGGATTAATGATATCGTATTTTTACCTGCATTTTTCAATTTAAAGATCTTGATTCCATTCAATTTTAGAATATAGTATCCATCTAACTTTATTACACTGCTATACCAATCTGCCTGATTCAATCTTTTAAGCTTTAGTCTTTTTAAGTAATTCTTATCCACACCATAATAATTATTATAATTATCAAAAACATAAACAGATTGTATATACTGCATGGAATCTATTAAAGTACTTAGATAATTGTATATTTTTCTTTGGTACTCCAAGCTGTTCCCATGATTTCCATCAGTCAGAATATCCTGTACATCTATATTGGCCATAATAATCCTTGAGTTAAAACTAACATTATCCATCATGTTATATATATTAGATTTTAAAGAATACAGTGTCTGCATAGACAGTGTTTTTTGTTTCTTAATAGTAAAATTATAATTGACCTGATAGTGTATTATTGTTGCTATAATTAATGACAAAGTAAGAAATGCCATATATAGAGCGGACATTTTTGCAGAAATATTAAGATTGTTATATATACGTATCATAAGTTGTTTAATCGTTTTCATAAAATCTAATCCCTCATATTCTTCAAATTATCACTTGTGCCTATATGATATTAATTGTTACATTACTGCTAACTTTCCATAACTTATTATAATCCTATATACACTATTTTCAAGAACTTTTTAAAACTAATTTACTAAGTATCCATAAAAAATTGTTACACTCTTAATATTCACAAAATACTTTTATTACATTGCTTTTGTTGCCTTCTTATCTTAATTTACTAACTTCAAAATATATTACCTTATGTAGATAAATAATATCTATCAGCCTGTATAATGTATAGAATGTATTTTCCCTATTGTGAAATACTAAAGAATATAGTATTATGGTATTTTTAAGTAATATTTAGGAGGACAAATATGGATAATTTTTTTGAACAACTTGGAATAAGTGCAAATATAGTTCAAGGATTGATTAAACTAGGTATTAATATACCTACAGACATACAAAAAGAAATAGTGCCGCTAGCACTTGAAAATAGAGATGTTATAGGGCAATCGCAGACTGGAAGTGGAAAAACACTAGCATATCTTCTGCCGCTTTTTGAGAAAATTGATATATCAAAGCGTGAAATGCAAGCTATAATTTTAGCTCCAACTCATGAATTAGTTATGCAAATACATAGGACTATAGTTTCGTTATCCGAAGCTTCAAATATTAAAGTAACCTACGCTTCGATAATCGGTGAAGCAAACATAAACAGACAAATAGAAAAATTAAAAGAAAAACCTCATATTATTGTTGGTACCCCCGGAAGGACTTTAGAATTAATAAAAAGAAGGAAATTATCTGCCCATACCGTAAGGACTATTGTAATAGATGAAGCCGATAGACTTTTAGATCAGCATAATATTGATGTAGTGAAAGCCGTAATTAAGACTACATTAAGAGACAGACAACTGCTGATGTTCTCTGCAAGTATGTCACCTAAAAGTCTTTCTGCAGCTAAAGAGCTTATGAAAGAACCTGAAGTCGTAAGTATAGATAAAAAAATTGAAATTAGTTCCAATATACAGCACTATTATTTTACTTGTGAGCAGCGTGATAAGATTGAAATATTGAGGAAGCTAATCCATGCTATAAATCCTTATAAAGCTATAATCTTTATTAATAAAAGCGAAGATATAAATATTACAACCTCAAAACTAAAATACCATAAATTAGAGGTTGAAGGCATCCATGGTACAAATATGAAAGAAGATAGAAAGAAGGCTCTAGAGGATTTTAGAAACGGTAAACTTCAGCTTTTAGTCGCCTCGGATATCGCTTCAAGAGGACTTGATATAAAAGGAGTGACCAATGTTTTTAACTTAGACATTCCTGAAAAACCAGTTACTTACCTACATAGAGTGGGACGCTGCGGACGTGCCGGTAATGAAGGCATAGCCATATCTATTGTTTCAGATAGAGAAGTGAAATATATTAAGCAATATGAAAAAGCATTTAAAATAGAAATTTCACATAAAGCAATATACAAAGGTAAAATAGTTGAAGCAAAACAACATAATATAGGATTATAATTCCCTTAGATATAATTTATGTATTATATTATACATATT
Organism: Clostridium oryzae; assembly: GCF_002029235.1. Taxonomy (GTDB): domain Bacteria; phylum Bacillota; class Clostridia; order Clostridiales; family Clostridiaceae; genus Clostridium_AE; species Clostridium_AE oryzae. Next base: position 5,408 of record NZ_MZGV01000038.1, on the reverse strand, counting down.
ACTTTACCACCTTGAAATAAGCGATTTCAATCATTATAAGTTTACAGTGTAAATATATCAAGAATTATAGCATAGTTCTTTTTATGTAGGTATTAAGTATTTAAATTGTAATCCGATATTGAAAATATATACATAAAAGTCTAAGGGAGGATTAGCATGGATTCGCTTACAATTAGCAATTCTCAGTCAAGTAAGGACATTTATAACGCTAATGAATACAAAAACACATCAGATAAAAATAAATGTACAAATAATAATTTAGATAATACAAATATTGAGATAACAGATAAATCAAATATCTCTGATGATGCTATGGTGGGATATAAATTTTTTAAACGGCTGGAAGCATCATCAACTTTTAATGATAAAGATTCATCCGTTAATAAATACATCTCAGAATATGAGAAAATAAAAAAGGAAATAGCATCTGGTACTTATGGAAATGACAAAGATAAATATAAAGATCTATTAAATAATGCGTTTAAAAATATAGTATCTAGTATTTCCGATTCCGTAATCAAACAATCCAATCAAGCTCCAAAAATTAAATTGTCTACATCTGCATTGATTGAATGCCAAAGAGAGCATGATAATGCTACTACTTTTGTATGGATATTTAAAGCAGAAAACAAAAGAATTCTAAAGGAAATTGAGTACTATAAAAAGAAAAAAAACCATAGATTAGTTAATTCTCTTCGCCAATTAAGTGCTTCGTATAAACATGTGATCAATAATCTTTCAAGCACAGCTGAATATATAAATAACAATATCAGTGATTCACTTAATTCATATGCTTCAAAAGATTTAGAAAAAATAAGGCAATTAGAATCTGAATAATTTACTAAGTATATCTTTGCTCAAAAGTATAAAACTAATACTGATATGGAGGTGTTAGTAATGAGTAAAAGACCTTTAGTTCCAACAGCAAAGAAAGAACTGGATAAAATAAAAACAGAATATGCAAATGAATTTGGTATGAAGATAAATAATGGCGATAAAGGTGATAAAAGTTCCAAATTGAACGGAACTACCGGTGGTCCTATTGGCGGATTAATGACTAAAAAAATGGTTGAGGAGTTTGAGAAAAAATTAATTGATAAGTAAAAAAATGGTAGGAAGTGATTTCCGCTGGCTGGAAAATGCCTCCTCCAATCACTTCCTACCCTATACCGAATCTATGCATTTACAAAGTATTATTTTCTATATTTATTCATAGCAATTCAGCACAGCTGAATTCCCACCTTATTAACACTTTCGATATTTCCATCCATAATTAACGGCAGCGTTATTCGCTGATTATCAGATTGTATATTCAAATCTTTTAGTGTAACAGGCTTATTCTCTGCTTTAGAAAAAACTGATAAATTTCCTTGAGGTTCAAGTATCGCTGCCTGAACCTCTGAGACATTGTCATAATTGTTCTGAAGCAACATTAGCCAGAATCATTAATCCTGCCATTTCATAAGCAGTCATTTCTGCAATTGCCTTTTGGGTCATGATCCTTGTAGCTAGATAAGTAAAAATGAAGAATAAAGTTTTTTGTATTTGAAATAATAAACATTATCCATCTGTATTTAGGAGGAATAAAAAATGAGTGAAGGATTGATTGTTTTAGTCCGTTCTATAATCGCTTTTTTTACATTGCTTATTTTTACAAAAATATTAGGCAAGCAGCAGATAAGTCAATTGACTTTTTTTGATTATGTATTAGGAATTACAATTGGTTCTATTGCTGCTAGCCTAACTACAGATTTGTCGAGTAGAGCATGGCCCCATTGGGTTGGCCTGTTTTGCTGGTCAGTATTAGGCTACTTGATGGAATACATAACAATGAAATCGAGATATGCAGCAAAATATATAGAGGGCGAACCAACCATTGTTATCATGAACGGTAAAATAATGGAGGATACATTAAGAAAGATGAAATATAGGGTATCTGACATTATGGAGCTGCTTAGAAATAAAGATGTATTTGATTTAGTACAGGTAGATTTTGCAATTATTGAGCCAAATGGACAACTGTCCGTACTTAAAAAACCAGAATATGATAATATAAAGGCTAAAGATATGAATGTTGTCTGCCAACCATCTGGAATAAGTACAGAACTTATATATGACGGTATACTTATAGAAGAAAATCTTAGACAGCTAGATAAGGATAAAAACTGGATAATTGATCAGTTACATGCGCAGGGAATTAATGATATATCTGAAGTTTTTATAGCCACATTAAATCCTGCAGGTTCTCTATACATAGATAAATATGAAGATCATATAAAAAAAGTAACTGACATTGGTGATTATAAAGGGCCATACTAAGGAGGAAAAGCATGAGAAATCTTCTAACTAAAGCAATACCAATATTAACACTGCTTTTATTCATATTGATAATGAACAGCGATAATGTTTTGAAGAAACCAATATCGAAAGATGATGATATTCCTAAATCTATACAATTAATTATATATGATGTCAATGCTGAAAGATGGAACGCCGCTAGCAAAAAAACTTATGCTCTTTCTAAAGCGTGGAAAAAGGTACTTGCCAGAGTACAATTTAGTGCCGAAAAAGATGAAATAGATTATTTTGATGTAAGTCTGTCTCGCATCAAGGGTGCAATTACTGCGAAAAGCAAATCTGATGCTATTATTGAACTAAATGAAGCTTATGAACACTGGGATAATATTGGAAGATAAAAATATCCTCAACATTACTTTGGTTTCTAATAAATCCACAGCAATTATTGAAGATATTTTTAGATTAATCTAATATCACTTTATTTATAATATTTCATATATTCTCCATGAGCATCAATAAGTTCATCACACATTTTAACTATATCATCAATTGATAGTTCTGCCGCAGTATGAGGATCCATCATAGCAGCTTGATAAATATGCTCTCTTTTTTTGGTTCTTGCGGCTTCAATAGTTATAAGCTGGGCATTTATATTAGTCATATTCATAGCCGCTAACTGTACTGGTAATTTACCAACATGCGTTGGATGTATTCCGTTTCCGTCTATCAAGCATGGCACTTCAACACAAGCATCTGCAGGAAGATTATCAATAAGTCCAGTATTTAATATGTTGCCCCCAATTTTATATGGAGTATTCGTAACAATTGCTTCCATTATATAAGATGCATATTCTTTGCTTCTCTCATGCGTAATCTTTCCATCTGCAAGTATATCATTTTTTTCTTCTTCCCATCCTGCTATCTGATTAACACATCTTCTAGGATATTCGTCCAACGGTATATTGTATTTTTCAATTAGTTCAGGATATTTTGACTTAATATAAAAAGCATTATACTCTGAATTATGTTCACTTGATTCTGTACAGTAATATCCTAGGCGTTTAATATAATCAAAACGAATCATATCATCGTGTTTCTCTTCTGCATTTTTCTTTGCACTTCTCTTACGAATTTCCGGATATAAATCATTGCCAGTCTTATCTCTTAATTCGAGAAGCCATGCCATATGGTTGATACCAGCAATAAGTTCCGTCCTGCCTTCTAACTTGTCCTCCATACCAAGGTTTTTCAAAAGGGTCTCTGAACATACCTGAACGCTGTGACATAAACCTATCGTATTAATATTTGTATAACGCTGCATATATCCTGTAAGCATTGCCATAGGATTTGTATAATTCATAAAATAAGCATCAGGACATACCTCCTCCATATCAGCAGCAAAGTCTTCTAATACTGGAATAGTACGAAGTGCCCTCATAATTCCACCAATACCCATAGTATCTGCAATAGTTTGACGTAGACCATACTTTTTGGGTATCTCAAAATCTATAACTGTACATGGCTCGTACAATCCGACTTGGATAGCATTCACAACAAATCTTGCTCCTTTTAGTGCAGCCTTTCTGTTTTCTACTCCAAGATATGTTTTAATTACAGCTTTTGACTCGTTAACATTTTTATTAATAGCAGAAAGAATAATCTCCGACTCCTTCAAACGCTTTTCATCTATGTCATATAACGCAATTTCACATTCACGCAGCGCTGGAGTGCACATGCAATCTCCAAGTACGTTCCTAGCAAACACTGTACTTCCTGCTCCCATAAAAGTAATTTTTAACATATATATTTCCTCCAATTCATGTAAACGCCTTGAACTGTTAACTTATAAGGAACCAAATGATTGTTAAAAATCAATATTTGATAATTTGTAAGTTAAGTTAATCAGTCGTTTATCATTTATTATTTATTTGTTTCCTGTATGTATGTATAATATAATATATTCATTACATTATCATGATATCTATGTTGCAAATTACTAGTGATTTGTTGAATTTTTTATGGAGGAATTATATTATGGATAAACTAATAGTTAAAAACGTTCCTGTTCACGTAAAGGCAAATGCTCCGCTTACATTATATTTTTGCGGCTGGGAAAAATGTGAACCTTCACATTTTTATGGTCCTGCCATACGTCCGCATTATCTTATTCACTTTGTACTTTCTGGTAAAGGCTCCTACCACGTCAGAAATAAAATATATCAGGTTTCAGCTGAAGAAATGTTTTTGATTGAACCAGGGGTTTCTACATACTATGAAGCAGACCTTCATGATCCTTGGGAGTACGTGTGGATTGGTTTTGACGGTTATGAAGCTGAAAATATTTTAAAAAAGATCTGCTTTAGTAGCAAAAATCTGATTCACAAAGATTACAGCTGTGGTAAATTAAAGAAGTCTTTATTTGAACTCATTGATAATTTTGAATTAGGAAAAGATAATGAATACGCAATTATAAGCAGATTATATCAAATTTTCTCTTATTTGCTTTCCAAAGATGAATCTAACGATTCAACCGCTTCAGACTATGTTTTTCTTGCAAAAGAGTACATTAAAAATAACTACTCTTATGATATGAAAATAAGTGATATTGCAAAACATATAGGTATTGACCGCACGTATCTATATAAACTCTTTATGCAGCATAACAATTTATCTCCTCAAAAATACTTAATTCAGTACCGGTTAAATGTTGCTAAAAATATGCTCGCTGATAAAAAATACAGCATTACAGAAATCCTCTATTCTTGTGGTTTTCGAGATGCTGCATCATTTTATAAGCATTTCAAATGCTGCTTTAACATGACACCCTCACAGTATAGAAAAAATCTTTTTGGATAGTCGTTCTATGTTTTTTTATAATAACCTTCTTAAAAGCATCCTACCTTTCAATAGCCTATTGAGACACAATGAAAATATAATAAAAGTACTATATTTTTCATTATAATTTGTTATAATTAAATATAATTTATAATATAATGAATATGTTTCAGTAATTTACTAATATATACAAAAAAAATGTTGAAATATACAATATTTTATGCAAATCAACTGTTGCCTATTGTCTTTTTATATTATAGTGACTAAAGAGGAAA
>NZ_MZGV01000037.1 GCF_002029235.1 Clostridium oryzae | reverse complement strand
TATCCTTAGAAATAACTTAATTACTTCTCTTATATATATTGCTTTATTATTTTCTATAATCGTATCCTATTTTCTTTTTTGTAAACTAGGACTAAGCAATAATTCAAACGTATTTTTAGCTATATTCCTAGTAATTATCATTTTAAGTTTTCTTTTATGTTTTTCTTATGCTATACTGCCATTATTCGCATTAATCTATGAAAATTATCTGTTTAATTTTACCTCTCTTGTATGTCCTATTATATTGAATATAATAATCACATCTGATTTTCTATATGATACCAGAATCGATTATATTTCAATCAACTACTTACTTTTCACAAATATTTGCTCATTAATTGTTTTATCCTTTAAATATTTTATAGTGAGAAAAAAAGAAAGTAGAACGAAAAATCAATAACTGATTAAATAAACAAATCCTTGAAGATAAAATAGATATATTTCAATTTTTTCAATCTATTAATAGCCTCAATAAGTATTTCTTCCTTCTTAGCAAAATGAAATCTTATATAATTAGTCACATTTTTCCTAAAAAAGCTTGAACGCTGAATTTTAACATTCACTTTACTCTTTAATCTTAATACTTCCAGTGTATTCTTTTCCTGCTTTAGCAATTATCAAAAACTTGTACTTTCCGCTTTCCTTATCTGCTGAGAAAGACAGGTTCTTATTCGTACCTGGAGTGATATATTCATAAGCACCGCCATCTTTAGATACCATAATAACCTTAGCATTGGCACTGCTTAAATCTACAATCTGACCTTTATAGATAAGACTGTATTCAATTGAATCCTTATTATCTGCTGAACTCATCTCATCAAAGGATGCCTTTAATCTTTTTATCGGGTTATATACTTTTTCTTCTGAATCACTTACAGTGTAGGCTACTCTTCCACTGGTAGCCCAAGCCTTATCAAATTCATCTGCCAAATACATCCTTTTTGCCTCAGCATCACTAGCAGCTGCAGAATCATTTACACAAACATATTCCTTACCATCCTTCTTAGTAAAACCAGTAACGGTAATGAGATGTCCATTAGTAGCCAATATAGGAAACCCATGTAATAGTGGGTATTTTGCATCTTCAGGATCTGTATCATTTTCACTTCTTGCATGGTTAACACTTATTACGACGGGATTTCCTTTATATATTTCTCTCTTTAAATCATATAGCGAGTCACAAAATTCAACCTTACCATCAAGTCCGAAGCTGCCAATATATGATGCACTGAAGGCCCAGTTACCAAATCCATCATATACCTTATCATAAACCGTATATGCACTTTCTTCTGGAAGAACATTATCTTTATTATGTTTGTTTAAATAATAATCTACAACACATGTACAACTAGTTGGACTGCAGATTCTGCTTTTGATTTGGGGATCCCTTATCATCTGTGAAAAAGCAGGTACATCAAGCTGCTTGTCTACATTTTCAATCTTATCTTTGTCCTCATTCGATGGATAAATTCTGTTAGCACCATATCCCAAGTCAATCGTTGCATTAACGGCTCTTAATACAGGAGTCGTCTTACTGTCATCTGAATTCAAAGTCACTCTGAGCTTAAATGCATTAGCAGTTTTATCATTCTTTACATATAAAGTATCTGTCCATATTCCTGCTAGTTTAAAATCATCGCTGTCATCTACTGATGAGTTCTCTTGATTTGTACCCCAGGTTCCCCAAGTAATCCAGCTTGACCATTCTCCATCCACCAACACCTGTGCTTCTACATTTATTGAAGTGCCTTCCGGCGTCTGTGAATCCCAAGATGCGATCAAATTTGAAAAAGGTTCAGTATAAATAGCTTTTGAAGTAAAACTACCCTTTGAAGCATATTTTCCATCATCTTTAGCTAAAGATACTTGTCCGCCTTTTTCTTTACCAACTACAAGATTTTCGACATTCCCATTTTTAAAATCATCCTTAGCTGTTAATGTAAATGCATTTCCTTCTGTCACTGTACTCTTTGCCTCCTTTGAAAATATTACATTTCCAGGCACACTGTAAAACAGCAAAGCTAATGCCATGCAAAATACTGAAATCATCTTAACTTTTTTCATATTCCTTCCCCCTTGTAAAATAATTATTTTTAGTATTAAGACTGATAATTTCAGTATAATTTTATTTTCAAGCGAGCCAAGAAACATATGGTTGTAATTTATATTTTTTACAATTTATTAATTATCCATGTAATTATTCACTTTTTTTAATAAATTATCAATTCTCCCATGAATTTTATTATATACTATTCCTGTCACAAAAAATAAATGCCCGCATATTTCATAATATGCTGGCATTTTATAATTCTACTTTAAAAGCCATACTGTACAAAAGCCAATTAAAATCTGAATAATTGCAAATCTAAACACTGTTTGAGTATTGGACCAATCTTTATTCTTTCTCACATGATCATGAAGCGGAGTTCTGATATTCGGTATTATTTTTATTTTCAAAAATCTCAACAGTGCTACCTTTATTAACCCAAGTCCACCGTCTACAATAAATACAAATGAAACAGGTATATAAAGAAGCGGACTTCCAGTCTTAAGTATAGCTATACTTATAAACAGTCCCATTGCTCTTGAACCAGCATCACCCATTAGCATTTTACTTGGCGTAGCATTAAACCAAAGATATGCCATAATAGAAACTACCATCATTAAAATCATATAACTGAAGCTTCCGTTAGCATCCTTTGCTGTTCCTATAAAATATATTGTAATCAATGTAATTATTGCTAAAGTTCCAGAAAGACCGTCAACTCCATCAGAGCAATTTGTAACATTGATTGCTGCCCATACAAGTATTGTACCAAGTATTACAAATAGCACAGGATTCAGCGTAAAGCTTTTTCCAATAATATTTATATAAATTGAGCTTGAATTATAATACATAAACGTTACAGCTGTAAGTACTGAAATGATTAAATCTAAGAACCCTTTTTTGTATTCTCCCCAAGGAGACTTAGATGCATCATCAAGATATCCTGTAAGCATAGCTGCAATAAGTAACACAATATATATAATATTTTCTAAATTTATCTTTAAAAATAAAATAGAAGCTGCTGCAAATACCAAAATAAATATTATTCCTGCTCCTCTTGGTTTTCCTGCAGATAGTTTTCCATCATGAGCAAACGCTCTTCCGCCATCTCTAGGCAGCATCTCCTTACAGTAATGAAGTAGTACGTGAGTTAATATGTAAGCAAATATAATACCAATAAATGCCATAATTTTATAATTTGAAGAGTCTGTAATTAAGCCAATCATTTTTTCCTCCAATGGTTAATTTTATTGTAAATTCATATATTTCTATGACAATTTACAGTTCATTGTACCACACTGATTACATTATATCCAGTAGTCGATATGATAACAGATTAATTTTGTTCCAATTCACTAATAATATTTTTACCCTCGCTGACACCCATTATTTGTTCCATAATTATAAACAATAGATTTTTGTTTTTTAGCTAAGGTATCATTTTCATAAACCATAGGATTATTATCAGTATAATAATGCAACAATATTTTTTCCTCTAATGAAAGCACATTTGGTGATAAAGCGTTACATACTTTTGAATCTTTATATCTTGAATATTTGCATCCACCCATACACATGGGTAATTGAATGCAATTTCTGCAGTTTTCATTATCTATTGCTGATAGATTTATAAATTTCAAAAACTCCTGAGCATTACTATACTGTATTTCCCCGTCACTTCCCAGCTTACCTATATAAAATCCATCCTCACCCGCCAATGGACATGTGCATAAATTTTCATCAGGTTCAATATTTATAGAGTTTTTAAAGCAAGCCTCGCAATTTTGATATCTATTCTTTATATTATAATAATCAAAACCTTTTCCTATTGCTTTTTTGTATAAGTCAAAAAGCTTTATGCTATTCTTACCTTGAGAAAAACTTACCATGTTCAGAGTTACATCTTTTCTTTTATTTACCGGAATTAACTCCAGAACTTTTATAACACTATTATAGTTTTCATCAGTTACATTTATCTTCAACACAAGATTAATACGTTTATTAAGAAGTAGTAATATATTTTGCAGTACTCTATCAAACTTCTCTTCACCTATGCCTAGTGACTTTTGCCTATCATTATACTCAGCTGCATCATCAATAGCTATCTGAATACTTTCTATGGAAAGCTCTGGTAATCTACTTATATAATTTTCTGATAGTAAATATCCATTAATAGTTATACATGCTCTATATTGACAATTATTCTTATTGCAAACTCTTTTTAGTTTTTGTGTAATATCCATCATATTTTTAAATTGTATTGGTGATTCTCCTGCAAACCAAGATACCTGCAAAATGTGCACTTTTTTAGTTACATTCTCAGCAAATCTAATTATTTTTTCTACCGTATTTGTTGAAAATTCCTCTCCTGTACAAGCTTCAGAACAGTATTTATAATTAAAATTACACTTTAGAATTGGTTGTAAAGACAAATAAAAAATATATTCTTGAAACCTTGTTAATACTTCTCTATTTTTTATAATTTCTAATTCATCTACCTCATTTCTAATTACTATTCCCTTTTCAACCATATTCTTTATAATATTTATATCTTCTCTAGCAATCGCAACTCTTGTTAGATTATTAATTAAGTTTTCTATATGAGATTTATATATTGATTGTAGCTTCAAATATTTTCTAGTAAATGTGTTATAAATTATGTACTCATTTTCATTAATATCAATATTCACATTATATTTTGAAACTTTCATTTGACCATCCCTCTCATATTTTTCGAGCAAAAATCCTCCTAAATTATAGGAGGATCTTCACTGACAATCAGTTTTATTAGGCACAGAAAACCACGTATTTCCGAATTATTTTGTCCATTTAAAAACAAATTAGAGTTTTACTATCCTTTCTGACTAATATTACCTTTACCCTTTATTCTTACCTAAATACCGCTTACAGACTTTAAAAGCATAGTATGTTCAGTATCTCAATTAATACCATAGTTGAATCTCCTAAATTACGTTATATCTTTATTATTATAGTCAATATTTTACTAATATAATTTTTACACTTTAAATGTTCAAAACTGCTATTTTATTGTATTTACATCAATATGAAACGGAGAAAATTTGCATGTATTTATTAAACAATATTCTTTACCATTATTGTAATGTATTTCTGTCTCAACTATGTATGTATTTAGTATAAAGGCCATGATACATAATATTACGCTAAAAGTCACTTTTTTAATTTTCAGTTTTACCGCCTCCAAAAATGTAAATTAAATTCTTTACTATTATATTACCATTACTAACTATATATGTAAATGCTTTTTTTATTTTTCTTCTTTTCATAATACAAAAAGCAAATAAAGTAATGTAATAAAAATTTATTTCATAAAAAATTTTCAACAGTTCACATAGAATTAATATATAAGGATTTAAGTATAAGAGAGATGACTCATATATTACAGTTGAGTAAAAAAGAAAAAGGAGAAGTTTTAAAGACTATAAAGGCTGACTCCATGGATTCTTCTAATATAATTTTTCCAAATCTTTATAGGTACCATTGTGTTAGAAATGAAAATATAGCTGTATTCAGAAAATTGTTTTTCAAATATCGGTGATAGTACTTGTGTAATTACTTGTTGTATCACTCGGTCAACTACGGTTGGTATTCCCAGTTTTCTGATTTTTCCTTTTTCTTCTTTTGGCATTTCTACCCTTCAAACTGGATTGGGTTTATATTTTCCTTCCCTTATCTGCTGGATTAATTGCCTTCCGTTGTCTTTGAGAAATGCTAGAAGTTCATCTACGCTCATTCCCTCAACACCTCCAGCCCCTTTATTTGACTTCACTTTTTTTATAAGCCTTGTTGAGGTTATCTCTGTGTAAAATCTCTTCCAGCAAATTGTTTGTCTGAAAATCTGTGATGATGTCATTGTTTTCAGCAATCCTCTTATTGGAATGCACTTCCACATGCTCTTTCTATTCTGCTCCGCAGATACCACACACAGTTAATTCTGAGTAGTTATTGGACTTTGGCTTGTTATGCGGCCTTATCCTTAACTGTAGCCTCATGTGATTTCTGTTCGTCAGACTAGAGATTTGCCTCCACCTTCCTTCAGACTCCACCTCACGATGAACACCCTTGGTTTTGACTATGTCCTTCCCACTACTAGGGTAGACTAGGGGTTTTCACCCATTAGATTGCGCCCATGCTGGGCGAATCATAACCACCGGCTAAGCCGCGATGGTTTGCTCAGCCCTATAAGGGCATGGCTGGGCTGAAAGCCCTCTGAATCGGTCTGCCAATCGCATATTTTCACATGCAATCGCTAAAACGACTCTATTTTTTGCTCTTCTTTACTGGTTTCCCCGTGAACGGGTCAACTAGCTCCTTTATGCTCATTTGTTCATATGCTAAATCTTCTTGTAGCTGATTTCTTATATACTCTGCTATTTTATTTTTATTTTTTCCTATTGTATCTACATATGAGCCAAACGTATTAGGAAAACTGCAAAAACCCTTATTCTATGCGGGATAAGGGAATACCAAAATAAAATATGAGCTATCACATTACACAGGATACCGCCTAATTGGACAAGATAGGCGGTATTTTTGTATCTGGATAGCGGAACTTCGGGTCAACTTGGCCCGAAGTGGAAAGGGGGGATTACAAATCCCTGTGGGGCTTGACCTAAAAAATCAAGCCCCTTTTTCATGCCATAAAACAGACAAGGAGGAAAAACGCATGGCAAAAAATGAGCCAAACAAACCGGACGAAGTAAAAACCGCCCCGGCCCAGGAAGCAACAGCAGAAGAAAAAAACACGCCTGCTCCCATGCCGGAGATTGGCGGAGAAGCTCCTGCTCCGGAAAAGACCGCCGAGGAAACAGCGGCACTTCCCCGTGAGGACGAAACCGCCCTGTCTGAATCCGATAAGGACAGACCGGAAGAACCTAATCGCATTGACATTCCCGCCCCCGGTGATGTGGTGGTTTCCTTTGACAAAATCAATGAGATTGTTTCCGGGAAACAGGCGGCGGTAAAGGAAGCGGAGCAGACCGCCCCCGAAAAAAAGGACATGGAAAAATCAGCACACACCGAAAAAAAGGCAGAGCCAGAGAAACCCGGTATGGATAAGGGAAAGGAAAACGAGCCGAAAACGGCTAACAGCAAGCCCAAATCTCGCTCACAAAAAACCACTGAAAAAGCGGACAAAAAGCCTACTCGCCCTGCCAAACAGGAAAAAGCCCCAAAGGCTGTAAAACCGGAAAAGCCGGATAAACCGAAACAAGCCGCAGAAATTGGCGGCGGGGCTTCTGATTCCCCGCAAGCTACGGAACAGGCACAGCAGGAAACGCCGTCCCCTGCCCCGGAACTGCCGTCCGAACCGAGGGAAGCACCCCGCCCCGGCGAACAGGAACAGATTGTTTATCTCAATCTTTCCGAGCTTTTCGCTTTCAAAGATCACCCGTTTCAGGTTCGTAATGATGAAGAAATGGCGGCTATGGTGGAAAGCGTTAAGGACAAGGGCGTTACCCAGCCTGCCATTGTGCGCCCCCGTGAAGATGGCGGCTATGAAATCGTATCAGGCCACCGCCGCCAGAAGGCCAGCGAATTAGCCGGATTTGCGGATATGCCTTGTATTATCCGCAACATGACGGACGAACAGGCCATCACGCAGATGGTAGAGGACAACACCAACCAGCGTGAAAATATCCTGCCCAGTGAACGGGCCAAAGCCCTGCAAATGCAGTTGGAAGCCATCAAGCGGCAGGGCGCGCGAACCGGCAACGGGCAACGCTCCAATGAGGTTGTAGCAGAGCGCAACAAAATGACGGTCAAGCAGGTTCAGCGGTATATTAAGCTCAATGAGTTGGTTCCCGACCTTATAAAAATGGTGGACGAAAAGAAAATCGCGTTCACTCCCGCCGTGGAGCTTGCGTTCATCAAGCCCAAAAATCAGCGGTATATCGCTATCGCCATTGAGGGCCAGCAGTCGGCTCCCTCACTCTCACAGGCACAGCGTATGCGTGACCTTGACCAAAAGAAGTTGTTAAACCCCGATGTGATTGACGGAATCATGTTAGAAGAAAAAAAGGAGGCAGTCAAAGTGATTATTTCAAGTCAGGAATTAAGCCAGTATTTCGGCAAGGAGAAAACACCTCGCGAAATGAAGGATACCATTATGAAACTGCTGGAGGAAAACAAGGCGAAGCTGAAAGAGGTTTCGGCTCCTCAAAAGAAAGCCGAACAGGAAAAATAAGCACTTCGGGTCAAGTTGGCCCGAAGTCGGTATATGCGGGGCTTTGCCCCGTGCCCCAAAGCTCTAAGGATAAATATATTCCCCGTCGCCGCTTATTGGGTAGCATAGCCGGGAAAATCGGTCAAGAGCTTGCCGCCGTAGGCGGTGCTTCGCACTCTTGACGGATTTCTCCCGGTTATGCTTTAAGGCAGTCAAGCGACGGGGATATATATTCCTTTGAGCTGCTCCCTTTCCAAGCGTGGAAAGGGCGGGGGGATAGGTTGACACATTCAGCGCAACAAGAACGGAGGTGCTTAAATCATGAAACGACCTTTAGCATACATTACTGCCGCGTGGTGCGGCAATCACGATACGGATACCAAACAGGCGGCGCAGTATTGCCGGGCAGTCTATGAAGCCGGGTTTTCCCCGGTTTGCCCGACCCTGTATCTTCCGCTTTTTCTCAATGACGCAATCCCGGAGGAACATAAAAGCGGCATTGATATGAGCCGGGATCTCCTGCGCCGCGCCCATGTACTTGTCGTATGCGGAAGCGATATTGACGAGGACGTGAAAAACGACATTGCCGTTGCCGGGCGGCTGAACATCACGGCAACCACGCTGGACGGGATTCTGACCGTGAAAACACAGGGGCAGGAAAAAGACCATGCTTGAAGCCTTTGTTACCAATCTTGGACGGTATAACGAGGGATATTTGGACGGGGAGCCTTTAAAGCTCCCTGCCACCACCGAGGAAGTGCAGGCTCTTTTGAAGCGTATCCATGTGGACGGTGTGCGGTATGAGGAAATTTTCATTACTAATTATGAAACCGACGTACCCGGCCTGCGTGACTGCTTGGGCGAATATGAAAGCATTGACGAGCTGAACTATCTGGCTTCCCTGCTGGATGATATGGAGGAATGGGAGTTAGAAAAGTTTTCTGCCGCCGTGGACTTCGGGGAGTACAACAGTGTACCCGCCCTAATTAACCTTACGCAAAATCTGGATTGTTTTGAGTTTTACGCCGGGATTGAGAATGAGGAAGATTTGGGGCGATTCTATATTGATGAAATGTGTACGCTGGAAATCCCAGAGCATTTAACAAACTACATTGATTACGAAGCCTACGGACGGGATATGAGCATGGACGAGGACGGACGCTTTACAGATGGCGGCTATGTGGTGCGGACAGGCGACAGCTTTACCGAGTTTTACAGCGGCAGGGACGATTTACCGGAGGAACACCGAATTTTTGCTTATCCCAAACCGGAAAAATCCATCAAGAAAACGCTGGAAAGCTACGGGAAGATGATAAACGAAACCGTCACCGCCGCCCGTGAGCGCCCCCACCCCGCCAATGCGGAACGATAACCAACTTCGGGCCAACTTGGCCCGAAGTGTGAAAGGAGGTTAAAGCCTATGGCAAAAACGAAAACTACCGCCGAGCCGATTTTGGAAAATGAACACGTTAAGGAGCTTTTGGCGATATTGCGGGAAAACAATTCCCCGTCCACAAAGGATTTTCTTGCGGTTCTGCATCATGTCGGAGCAATGGAAAAACAGCTTGACGCCGCTGTAAAGGAGCTTGCCGCCATGCGGCAGGAACTCCGAACAGCACAGGAACAGAACCACCCGGTTAAGACCGCTTTGCAAAAGGCGGTCATTGTTATGCAGGGGCAGGTATTGGACTTGCGGGATAAATTGGCGGAGCTAAAGCAAAGCGTCATAGACGGTTGTAAGAACGCCGTTACCGCTTTTAAGGAAACCGGCATTTCCGCGCTGGATAACGTAGCCCGGTTCTTCAAGGTGCGCCCCACTTTAGAAGCCATGCGGGATATGCTCACAAAGGATATTCAGTACGACGATAAGGCTATTGCCAAAATCGAAGCCATCAGCACCGAATACCATCAAGCCGGGCGGCATTTGAAAAACATGGGTCGGGTCATGCTTGGCAGAGAAGCGGCACAGGAAGTAAAACAGCCCGGCAAGCTGGCGGCGGTCATATCCGCTCCATTCCGTGCGGAGCGTTCCCATTTTTCCAGTATAAAAAGCCATATAGAAAAATCTTTGAATACGCTGGCACGGTTGGAAGAACGGGCGGCAGAGAAAAAGCCCTCTATCCGGGAAGCTCTTGCTACTCACAATGAAAAAATCGCGCAGGCACAAAAGGACGCTCCCACCACAGAACGCCCCCGCCCTGTCAATGCAGAGAGGTAACACACTTCGGGCCAACTTGGCCCGAAGTCCTCCCGCCTATACGATTGCCATATCTGGCAGGAAAGGAGGAATTTCATGCAGGAAGATATTGAACGCCGGACGGTTGCCCTATCTGTCAATGCTACAAAACTGACGGGCCGGACGCTGGCAAAGGTGCTGGCGGCAGCACTCCGGCAGATACAAAAGGGCCATCAGAAGCGGCAGACCCCGCAGGGCAGACAGAGCGTAAAAAAGTTGATGAACCACGGCGTTTCTACAAACAGTCTTGACCTGTCCGGGGATACGAAGCTCTTTGACCGTGTGGCCCGAAAGTACAATGTAGATTATGCTTTTCACAAAACCGGGCCGGATAAATATTTGTTATTCTTCAAGGCCGGGCAGGCTGACGCTATTACCGCCTGTTTTGGCGAATATACAAAGCTGGTGCTGAACCGGGGCAAGAGCCGCCACCCCTCTATTCTGAAACAGTTAAAAGCCTTTGCCGACAGGGAGCGCACCAAACCGCGACAAAAGGAACGAAAACGGGAGGTGGTGCGGAATGAACGATAAAATCCGTAGATATGTGATTCCCAATGTTCCCTATCTGTTGGTGCTGTGGTTCTGTCTGAAGCTCGGCACAGCCTACCGCCTTGCGGCAGGTGCAGACTTCGGAAATAAACTGGTTGGCATGATAAAGACTATAAGCCCGGCGTTTGCTTCATTTGCGCCGGGCTTTGTGCTGTCCGATTGGCTCATTGGCCTTGCCGGGGCGGTCATACTCCGGCTGGTGGTATGGTATAAGGTAAAAAACGCAAAAAAGTTTCGGAGGGATGTGGAATATGGCTCGGCCCGGTGGGGAACGGCAAAGGACATCAAGCCCTTTATCGACCCAAAATTCAGCAACAACGTGATACTAACCGGGACAGAGCTTCTTACCATGAATACCCGACCCGCCAACGCCCGAAACCTTAACTGCTGTATCATAGGCTCCAGCGGAAGCGGGAAAACTCGCTTTTGGCTGACCCCACAGCTTTTACAGGCTCATTCGTCCTATGTGGTGGTTGACCCAAAGGGCGGCATTTTAGAGCAGGTCGGCTCTTTTCTGAAAAAGCAGGGCTACAAAATCAAGGTATTCAATTCCATTGATTTTGCCCGGTCAATGCACTATAACCCGCTGGCCTACTTAAAGACGGAAAGCGATATTTTGAAGTTTGTAAACGCTCTGATTGAGAACACAAAGGGCGACGGTAAAGAGGGTGATCCATTCTGGACGAAAGCAGAAACCTTGCTTTATTGTGCTTTAATCGGCTATATCGTCCTTGAGGGGCCGGAGGAAGAACGCCATATCAATACCCTAGTGGATATGCTGAACAGCATGGAAACAAGGGAAGATGATGAAAATTTCAAGAACGCCGTGGACTATATGTTCCTTGGCTTGGAAAAGCGCAATCCCAACCATTTTGCGGTGCGCCAGTATAAAAAATTCAAGCTCGCCAGCGGGAAAACCTCGAAAAGTATCCTGATTTCCTGCGGAGCCAGACTTGCCCCATTTGATATTGGACAGCTCCGGGAGATTATGAGCTATGATGAAATGGAACTTGACCGCATGGGCGATAAGAAAACCGCCACCTTCTTCATCATCAGCGACACCAATACGACCTACAACTTTATTGTTGCCCTTGCTTTTTCGCAGATGTTCAATCTTTTGTGCGAACGGGCTGAC
Source organism: Clostridium oryzae (assembly GCF_002029235.1). Classification (GTDB taxonomy): domain Bacteria; phylum Bacillota; class Clostridia; order Clostridiales; family Clostridiaceae; genus Clostridium_AE; species Clostridium_AE oryzae. The sequence goes on along the minus strand of NZ_MZGV01000037.1, from coordinate 30,500 downwards.
AGCAAATACGGCGGCAGGCTCCCCCATCATGTAAGGGTGCTATGGGACGAAGCCGCTAATACAGGACAAGTGCCTCAACTGGAAAAACTGGTTGCCGTTATCCGCTCCCGTGAAATCTCCCTGTGCCTGTTTTTACAGGCGCAAAGCCAACTCAAAGCCTTATACAAAGACCACGCTGAAACCATTATGGGGAATATGGACAGCGTGATTTTTCTTGGTGGGCGGGAACATTCCACCATCAAGGAGCTTTCGGAGGTCTTGGGGAAAGAAACCATTTCCATGCAGACAGAAAGCCGGACACGGGGCCAGTCGGAAAGCTACGGACAGAACTTGCAACGGCTCGGCAAGGAGCTTATGACAATGGACGAATTGACCACTATGCCGGGCAACAAGTGCATTTTACAGCTTCGCGGTCTGCGTCCATTCCTTTCCCCAAAATACGATTTAAAACAGCACCCCAATTACAGGTATACCGCCGAAGCCGACAAGCGCAACGCTTTTGACGCTTCAAAGCTGGTAAACCGCCGCATGAAAAAGCTCAATCCCAATGAGCAGTATACCGTTTATGAAGTAAGTGCCGACGGGGAAACCGCCGCCATAGACGAGAACGAGGACATTCTCAACTATGATGATGTGGACGACCCGGAAGCATTTGCATAACTTCGGGCCAACTTGTCCCGAAGTGACAGCCGCCGAAAATGGCGGTTTTTTTGTACCCGAAAACAATATGAAAATATGGAGGTAATCAGATTATGGGATTTTTTACGAGTGCAGTTAGTACCTTGCAAACCCTTGTTGTAGCTCTTGGCGCGGGTCTTGCCGTGTGGGGCGTTATCAACCTTTTGGAAGGTTACGGGTCGGACAATCCGGGCGCGAAATCGCAAGGCATTAAACAGCTCATGGCCGGGGGCGGCGTTATCCTGCTGGGAACAACGCTTGTGCCTATGCTTTCCAGCCTGTTTTAAGGTAGGCCGGTATGGATTTTCTCACCGACTGGATTAACGAATGGATAAAGGGCCTGCTGGTGGACGGTATCATGGGCAATTTAAGCGGCCTTTTCGAGAACGTGAACGACCAGATCGGAGAGATTGCAACACAGGTGGGAACCACGCCGGGGAATTGGAACCCCGGCGTGTTCTCCCTCATACGGCAGCTTTCCGAAACGGTTGTCTTGCCGATTGCCGGACTGGTGCTTACCTTTGTCATGTGCTATGAGCTGATACAAATGCTGATTGAGCGGAACAACCTGCACGACATTGACACATGGATTTTCTTCAAGTGGATATTCAAGACCTTTGTCGCGGTACTGCTCCTTTCCAACACGTTCAATATCGTAATGGCAGTATTTGATGTTTCCCAAAGCGTCATTAACAACGCAGGGGGCGTGATTGCAGGAAACACGGCGGTAAGCTCCGATATGCTGGATAGCTTGGAAACCCAACTCATGACAATGGAAATCGGCCCTCTGCTTGGCCTGTGGATGCAATCTTTCCTGATACGAATAGTAGTCGTAGTAATTAACATTGTTGTGTTTGTCATTGTGTACGGCAGAATGATTGAAATTTACCTACTCACCAGTTTAGCCCCTGTGCCAATAGCGACCTTGGTCAACCGGGAAATCGGCGGCATGGGTCAGAACTATCTGAAATCCCTGTGCGCCGTGGGCTTTCAAGGCTTGCTGATTTTGGTATGCGTGGGAATTTACGCAAAGCTGGTGCAGAGTATCGCCGTAGGCGGCGACCCCATTGGAGCCATATGGACGGTTATTGGCTATACGGTTCTGCTATGCTTTACTATGTTCAAAACGGGAAGCCTTGCGAAATCCATTTTTGGAGCGCACTGATAACTTCGGGCCAACTTGTCCCGAAGTGAGAAAGGAGAATTTTTTACTATGAGCAACGAAAAAACACCGGTTCCGCAGGAAGCGGAACCGCAACCCGGACAGGCGGCTTTGCCGCTGAAGCTGGACGTTACCGCCCGGCTCATTGAACCCAAAGGCAATCTTGTAGGCTTTGCCAGTCTGAAACTGAACGACTGCTTTGTAATTGACGATTTCAAGATTTTGCAAAACGACAAGGGCATTTTTGTAGGTATGCCGAGCAAGCCGGATAAGACCAGCAAGACCGGCTACCGGGATACGTCCCGCCCCATCACAAAAGAGTTCCGCGCCGAGCTGACCGAAGCCGTGACAGCAGCTTACCATGCGGAGCTTGAAAAGTTGCAGACCCGCGCCGCTGCCATTGCTTCCCCCGAAAAGCAGTCTATCCCGAAACAGCTTGCAGAGGGAGCCAAACAGGCGGCACAGGAAAACGCCGCCCGTTCTACTACGGCAAAGGCCAGTAAGGCCCAAAATGCAGAAAGGTAACTTCGGGCCAACTTGGCCCGAAGTGCCGGAAAGGAGGATTCTATGCTTTACCAACAGCCGGAACAATCGCCGTGGGGCAAGGTGCAGACCTGTGATATGCTCTGCCCCGGCGTGTTTCTTGTGAGTACCGCCAGTCACGGCGGGACAATGGTTGCAAAGGATATGGCGGCGGTGCTTTCTCCTGCCGCTATCAAGTGCGGCTTCCGTCACAGCGGTTTTCTCTGCTTTGAGGAAGATACGCAGGAAGATGTTGCCCTGCGGGAGCTTTTGGATAAAAAGCTGTGGGCGGTTCCTGACCGTATTAAGGATAAGGTGGCTTTTGAGGAAAACATCAATCAGTCACTTCGGGAACACAACCCGGATTATTGGCGGGTACGGCAGGCCGGGCTTGAAAAGACCCCGGCCCGGCAGACGGTTTCCACTCACAGCGCAGAGCGATAATGAACTTCGGGCCAAGTTGGCCCGAAGTTACGACCAAATGACAAAGCAAAAGGGATGCCCTGCTGGGTCAAGCATAGTTGTCCATAAGGATTCACTTTCCGGTGAAGTGGCTTCGCCATATTGTATATTGGCTTTTACTGCCCCACAGGAAAGCGCGTGCTGTACGGCAAGCTCCAACTGCTCCTGATTTTGTACCGTAAAATCCAAATGTGCCATTTGCTGTTGTGCGCTCGGCTCGTCCGGCCATACGGGCGGAACGTAGTCTGGATTTTGCTGAAAGGCGATTTTTACACCGCCAGAGGGCGAAATAATATCCGTCCACTCGTTTTCTTCCACATGGTTTTTCTTCCAGCCGAGAAGCCGTATATAAAAATCAGATAAAGCGGCTGCGTCCCTGCACTCCAACACAACAGCGTCAAGTGCAATCGGCAACAACCCTTTTGTATTCAATGTTTCCATAAAAACACTCCTTGCTTTTTCTCTAAATTATACCATGAAAACACCCGGAAAGGAGGATTTTTCATTGGCATATGTAAGCGTACCAAATGATTTATCGAAAATAAAAACCAAAGTGGCGTTCAATCTTACCAAACGCCAGCTACTATGCTTCGGAACGGCGGCGGTAGTCGGGATTCCGACCTATCTTTTTACCCGTACCGCCATTGGCAATACCGGGGCCATGCTTCTGATGATTGCCCTAATGCTCCCTTGCTTTCTTATTGCCATGTATGAGCGTGACGGACAACCGCTGGAAAAGGTGGTGCGAAATATTGTCCGCTCCAAATTTCTGTGGCCCCGTACACGCCCCTACCAGACACAGAATTTCTATTCCTACCTAAGCAAACCCGGAAAGGAGGTTTCACCCAATGGCACAAGAAACAAAACGCCCGCCCATTCCTGTAAAAAGCGGAAAGCCTAAAAGGCGTGGGCCGCAGTCGGCACAGCAGACCATTCCCTATAAGGAAATGCTGAAAGACGGTATCTGCAAGGTGCGGGAGGGCTACTACACAAAGACCCTTTCCTATGAAGATATTAACTATGCTGTTGCTTCCAGTGACGACCAAAGCACCATTTTTGACGGGTACTGCGGCTTTCTCAATTACTTTGACAGCGCCTTACCCTTTCAGCTTTCCTTTATCAATCACCGCTCCCGCCCGGAGAACCGTTACAGCGTGAACATTTCCCCGCAGGACGATGATTTTAACAGTATCCGGGGTGAATTTACCGCCATGCTGGAAAACCAGATTGCCAAAAGCAACAACGGCATTGTCCGCTCCAAATACATTACATTCGGGATTCAAGCAGACGGGATAGCGGCGGCTCGGCCCCGCTTGGAGCGAATCGAAGCAGATATTGTGGGGAACTTCAAGAAGCTGGGCGTACAGTCGGCAACCCTTTCCGGGCGGGAACGCCTGGAAGTGCTGCACAGCCAGCTACACCCCGGAGGAAAGGAAAAATTTATTTTCTCTTGGGATATGATACCCAAAACCGGCATGGGAACAAAGGACTTCATTGCTCCCACTTCCTTTGATTTTCGCCAAAGCCGCGCCTTTCGTGTGGGGACTACATGGGGCGCGGCTCTGTATATGCAGATTATGGCTTCGGAGCTTTCCGACAAGCTGTTAGCGGAGCTTTTGGAGGTGGACGCAGAAATGATCATCACCCTGCATATCCAGACGGTAGACCAGACCAAAGCGGTAAAAACGGTCAAGGCAAAGCTGACCGACATAGACCGTATGAAAATGGACGAGCAGAAAAAAGCCGCAAGAGCCGGGTATGACATTGATATTCTGCCCCCGGATTTGCTCACTTACAGCAAGGACGCGGCGGCACTCTTGGCAGATTTACAGAGCCGTAACGAGCGAATGTTTCTTCTCACGTTTCTTGTGGTGAACACAGCCCCCACCCGCCAGCAGTTGGAAAACGATATTTTCACGGTGTCGGGCATTACGCAGAAATATAACTGCTTTCTCAAACGGCTGGATTTTCAGCAGGAACAGGGCTTTATGTCCTCGCTCCCTCTTGGGTACAACGGAATCGAGATACAGCGGGGTATGACAACAAGCTCTACGGCGATATTCGTTCCCTTTATGACGCAGGAGCTTCGCATGGACGGGCAGGCTTTATACTACGGAATGAACGCTCTTTCCCATAATGTGATTATGGCAGACCGCAAAAAGCTGAAATCCGCCAATGGTTTGTATCTTGGAAGCACCGGCTCCGGCAAGAGCTTTGCCGCAAAGCGTGAGCTAATCAACGTATTCCTTGCCACCAAAGACCGCATTATCGTGGTAGACCCAATGGGCGAATACGCCCCGTTAGTCAGGCGGCTTGGCGGTGAGGTCATAGAAATATCGCCCAACAGCCCCCATCACATCAACCCAATGGACTTAAAATTGAACTTAGCCGGAGAGGACAGCCCGCTTTCGATGAAAGCGGATTTTTTATTGTCCTTATGTGAGTTGATTATCGGCGGCAAGGAGGGCTTACAGCCCATTGAAAAAACGGTTATTGACCGTTGTGTGCGCTTGGTGTACCGGGAGCTTGCCCTTGGTATCGGGGACGGGAAAATGCCGCTTCTGCAAGATTTGTATGAAACCCTGTGCAAACAGCCCGAACCGGAAGCCAGACGGATTGCAACCGCCTTGGAGCTTTACTGCACCGGCTCCCTCAATATGTTTAACCACCCTACCAACGTGCAGACCGATAGCCGTATTACCTGTATCGTGCTGAAAAGCATGGGCGAAAACCTACGCAAAATCGCCATGCACATCACAAATGAGCTGGTGACACAGGCGGTAGACAAAAACTTTTCCAGAAGCCTTGCGACCTGGTGCTACTATGATGAATTTCATATTCTCCTGCAAGATGCCCTAAGTGCCAGTTATTTCGTCCGTGTCTGGAAGATGCTGAGGAAAAAGGGCTGTGTACCGAGTGCCCTCACGCAGAATGTAAAAGACCTTTTAGCCAGCCGGGAAATCGAAAATATCTTGGAAAACAGCGACTTTATGATACTGCTGTCACAGGCGCAGGGCGACCGGGCAATCCTCGCTAAACAGCTTGGTATATCGGAACATCAGCTTTCGTATATCGCCCACAGTAATTCAGGGGAAGGGCTTTTGTTCTTCGGCAATACCACCATTCCCTTTGTAGACCGTTTCCCCCGTGGAGAAATCTACAATCTGCTAACCACAAGGCCAGAGGACATACGGGAGGTCCAAAATGCGTGATACGGGCAGGCCGGGCCGCTTGCGGTTTACGCCAAAAGGGCAGGCGGGAACTTCGGGCCAACTTGGCCCGAAGTCAGAAAAGCGAGCTATCCCGAAAAAGGAAACTGCCGGGGAAACACCGCCGCAAACCTCCGACCCATCGGGAGCTTCGCCGCCTGTGGGTAATCGCTCTGACCCTGCCCCGCCTAATACGAAAAAACGAAAATTACAGTTTGATGAGGAAGTCACCCCGGACACCACCATACCACCAAAATCCGTTGCCCCTGCCACTTCGGGCCAAGTTGGCCCGAAGTCGGGAAAGCTCCGACAGGACAGCAAGAAACCCCGCCCCTCGGAACGTCTGCGGCATGACGGGGAGCCGCCGCCCGGTAATGAAAAAACGGACACCCCGCCGGACAGCAAGCGTATGGAGAAATCAAAGCTCCGTATGGAAAAAAGCGGCAATAAGCTGAATACCGCCCGTGAAAAGTTGGCGAATCAGAAGCCGCAGAAAAATCCCGGCCCAGTCAAAACCATCAGCCGTGCCGTCCAGTATCAGCCATGGCGGTATGTGCATGGAAAAATCCATGAAGTGGAGCATGAAAATATGGGAACGGAAGCCGCCCACAAAACGGAGCTTGCCGGGGAACACCTTATCTGGGGCGGTACACGCTTTATCAATCACCGTATCAGAACCCGTCCCGCTCGGCAGGTTCGCAAGTGGGAAAGCAGACATATCAGCGCAAGAGCCGATTACACCTACCGCCAGCTTGTGCAGGAAAATCCGGGCTTGCAAAGCAATCCGGTTTCCCGGTTCTGGCAGAAGCAACAGCTAAAAAAGCAGTACCGAAAGCAGGCAAAGGAAGCGGTAAAGCAGGGCAAAAAAGCGGTGAGGTTCACAAAAAAAATTGCCCGAACGGTTGCGGCCTTTGTAAAGCGCAATCCCAAAATTCTATTGCTTGGGCTGGTGCTGTTCCTGCTGATTGTGGTTCTGCAATCCTGCATGGCGGGAATCACCACCATTGGCAACGGCCTGATTAGCGTTGTAGGCGGCACTTCCTACGGTTCGTCGGACAGCGATATTGAAGCTGTGGACGAAAGCTATACCGCACTGGAAAAGGATTTACGGGATCGGCTCTCCCGAATAGAAAGCGATTATCCAGACTATGACGAGTACCGCTATTCCGTGGACGAAATCGGGCATGACCCCTTTGAGCTGGCTTCCTATCTGACCGCCAAATACGGCGGCTACACCCCGGCGCAGGTACAGACCGAACTGCAAGCCCTATTCGGGCAACAGTATATCCTGACCATCACGGAAACGGTGGAGGTACGCTACCGCACGGAAACCGATACTTGGACGGACGAAAACGGCGAAACCCATACCGACACCTACGAGGTTCCCTATGATTACTATATCCTCAATGTGTCTTTAAAAAATAAGTCATTGGGGGCTGTAGCTCTTACCAATCTCGACCCGGAGCAGTCGGAACGCTATGCCATTTACCAAAAGACCAAAGGCAACCGCCCTTATCTGTTTGAGGGCAATATTTACGCCCATGCCGGAGAATACACCGATTACGACATACCGCCACAAGCTCTGGCCGACCCGGAATTTGCCGCTCTGATTGCGGAAGCGGAGAAATATTTAGGCTATCCCTATGTTTGGGGCGGTTCTTCTCCCTCCACTTCCTTTGATTGTTCGGGCTTTGTGTGCTGGGTCATCAATCAGTCTGGTGTGGGAAGCGTGGGGCGAACGACCGCAACGGGGCTTTTCAATTTCTGTTCCCATATCCCACCGGGCGAAGCACAGCCCGGCGACCTGATTTTCTTTCAAGGCACCTACGACACTCCGGGCGCAAGCCATGTGGGAATTTACGTAGGAAATGGCATGATGATCCATTGCGGCTCTCCCATACAGTACGCTTCTATCAATACAAGCTACTGGCAAAGTCACTTTTTAGGCTATGGGCGTTTGCCCTAACGAAACATAGGAGGTAATTTTTTGAACGCGAAAATTGAACGTGTCAGCAAGGACATACAGAAAACAAAGGAAAAAATCAATGAGTTTCAAACAAAGCTGCGGGAGCTGGAAAAGCAGAAAATCGAGCTTGAAAATTTGGAAATTGTGGACGCGGTGCGCGGCATGGATATTTCCCTGACCGACCTTGCCGACCTGCTGAAAGTGGCAAAGACAGGCGGGGCTACTTCGGGCCAACTTAACCCGAAGTCCGCAGTACCCGCCCAAACTGAAAAGGAGGAAATCGAAGAATGAAGAAATTTCGTATGATGGCGGTGCTGTGCGCCGCTTTTTTAATGGTATTTTCCTTTAGCACTGTGGCCTATGCCAGCGGCGGTGAGGAAACCCCGGAAGTAACGGAAGCTCCGGCGACTTCTGAAACCAATCCCTTTACCCCAGCCGGAACGGGAACCGTAGTCAATACCGCCACGGACGAGGACAGCAAGCAATTCTACACCATCACCACCCCGGACGAAAATGTATTTTACCTCGTGATTGACCTTCAGCGGGAAATGGACAATGTGTATTTTCTGAATGCCGTGACGGAAAAAGACCTGCTGGCTCTTGCGGAAAAATCCGAGGATACCGTGGAAAATGAAACCGCCGCTATTTCTACTCCCGAACCGGAAAGCGGTTCTGAAACAGACATAAGCTCCGAAACTTCTTTAGAAACCTCTGCGGAATTGGAGCAAAAAAGCAATACTACCATGCTCCTGCTGGTGCTGGCGGTTGTAGTGATTGGCGGCGGGGCCGGATATTACTTTAAGATTTATCGCCCGAAGCAGGAACAGGCCGCTTTGGCAGAGGACGAATTTGACGAATACGAAACCAACCCTTACGACGAGCAGGAGGACGATACCCCTCCGTGGGAAGTGGATGGGGAGGATTCGGATACCGGGGAGGACGAGGACGCATGAACTTTACTAACAGCCCCTATGAAAAAATGATGAAAGAAAAGCCCCGTCCCTGTCGCCCGGTTCCACCGCGCAAGCCGCCGAAAGGCTCCCCTTGCCGGGATTGCAGTTATTGGAACGGCTCTGTCTGCGTGGGCGTTTGCTACCGGGATTTGATTTTGCCGCAAAGGGAGGGAACTTCGGGCCAACTTGGCCCGAAGTCAGACGTATGAGTGCCGAACCCCGGGAACTGACCCGCCAGGAACACGCCGCAATCCGCAGGCTGGTAACAGGGATATGCGCCAACTATGACCCGGAATATGGCTGTCTGCCCCTTGATTACGGCGGCTGTTATATGATGGATAAATGCTGGACGGGCACATACTGCAAATATTTTCAAAAGGCCGTGCTTCCGCTTAACCCGGTGCTGGAAGCTGATTTAGCCGGAAACCCTACGGTGCTTTCCCGTAAGACCTGCCCGGTCTGCGGGGCGGCCTATCTTCCTGTTACCAGTCAGGCCTATTGCTCCGAAGCCTGCCGCCGGAAAGGAAAACGCGAAGCAGACCGCCGCCGCCAACAGCGGCACAGGCGCAAAAACAGGGGGTAAGGTGTCACGAAGTTTGCCCCCAAAAGCCTTGATTTCCGGGGCTTTCCGGCGCCGGTTTCAAGGAAAAGGTATCTATGCTTCCTGCCCCCACTTTTTGCGGGTAACAGCGTGACATTTCCATGTATGAGAACGGAGGGAAAAATGAGCGATAACGTAAAAGGATATGAAATCAAACGGGCCATTGCCTTTGAGAATGACCGGGGTTTTGCTCTTGGGGAAAATCCGCAGGCGGTACAGCCCTTTGCCACATGGCAGTTTACCGAGGACGCAAGCGGCAGGCGCGATTATTATTGGGGGCACTATACCACCGATAAAGCCGCCGCCACAAGGGATTATGAGAACCGTGTTTCCGAATATCATCATGACTACCGCGTATCCGAAAAATCGGCTTATCGATATTATTCTACACAAAGGCCGGTGGATATTGGCACGTTCCCCAAAACGGAGAACGGCCCGTTATACCTTGTGAATTTTGATAAGCCGGAAAGTGTGGAACAGGGCCGCTTTCTGGCATGGGGCTATCTTGTGTATGACGCACCTCTGACAGAAAAGCAGATTGGCGATTATGAGCTTCGGGCAGCTCCCGGCAATCCCGACAGAAAAGCTCCCATGCGGGAACCGGGAGAAAGTAAATCAATTACCGCCCGGCTGGCAGAGGGAGCAAAACAGGCGGCACGGGACAATGCCGCCCGTCCTGCTCCCCAAAAAAGCGCAGAGAAAGACAGGTAATCACTTCGGGCCAACTTGGCCCGAAGTCACTAAAAAGGAGGTTTTTTGAGAATGGAAAAGGATAACTATTTAAAAAATGCAGAGCTTTCGATCGAGCAGAATTACAATATGATTGATGGGATTCCAAATAATGCCCCTCTGCCTGTTCCGCAGACCATGCCGGAGGAAAGGCCGAAAGACCGGGTAAAGGAGCCGCCGGCAAAACACCGGAGCCGGGAACGGGAGGAACGGTGAGTCGCCCCAAACGCAGGCGCGGCGTTCCCCTTTATGTTTGGGTGAGTGATGATGAATACGCTGCCATTCAGGAGCGTATGGCACAGGCCGGAACACAGAATTTAAGCGCCTATATCCGAAAAATGGCGCTCAATGGCTATGTGTTAAATATTGACATTTCCCCTGTCCGGGAGCTGGTTTCCCTGCAACGCAGATGTGCCAACAATCTGAATCAGGTTGCCATTCATGCCAACACCTACGGCATTTATCCGTCCGAAATTACCGCTCTGCAAAAAGATTATACCGAGCTATGGGGCCGGGTTTCAGAGGTACTCAAACAGCTTACGGCGATAGTGGAGCTATAAGAAAAGCGGGGAGCGTTGGCACATGCCGTCGCTCCCCGCTTTTACTTTAGCAGGTAATTAGCCTTGCCAAGTGTCAACAATTGGTTTCCAATCCAGGGAACGCTCTTCGGCATGTGTCCAAACTTTCCAAAAATCTGGAGTGTCCGATTTAGGCCGGTTTTGTGAAGGGATATCTTTAATATCTACCACAGTAGGAATTGAAACGGCAGAACCTAAAATAATAGCTTTTTTAGTTGGTAAAGCGGGGAGTTCTGATAAAATATTTCCCATATTATCTGGAACCATTCTCCTGACCATATCTTGATCACGATCATTTACGATTCTATGCAAGATAAAAGAATTACACTGTGATAAAACTGTCGGGGATAATTCGGAAGGACGCTGTGAAGAAACAACAAGTCCCAAACCAAATTTTCTACCTTCACGCGCTATCTTCTCAAATACTTGTGTACATAGTTTTTCTGACGAATTATCATTATTGTCAGAATACTTTTTTATAAAGTTATGAGCCTCTTCCATAATTAATAGTGTTGGAAGTTCCTTTTCATAGTGTTTTCGGTATCTCTGCAATGCTTCAAAAATTAGCCTTGCAATGACCGAAACCATCAAATGGACTATGTTTGAAGGTAATAGGGATAAATCAATAATACAAATTTTTGCCTTCTTTTCTTTTGATTCACCCAAGAATAAATTTACCCAGTCTAACAAAGTGATTTGTGGATTGTTTCCAATGACGGGCGACAGTACAGAATTACGAAGAATACTCTTAATTCTTATAGTCATAAAATCAATATATTGTGCCACTTGGGTATCATTTGCAAGTGCAGCGATATAGGGGGCAAGGTTTTCAATGGGGAATTCTATAGGATCATCTTCATTACATGTTAAGTTTTCGCTTGCTTTTCCAAAAGTACCAGAGATACCTATAGTATTACTAAGAATTATTTGAACATCTTGCGCGGGGAAAATATTGTAGTACAAATTTCCGTTATATGTACCTTGATATTGTTGAATTGTAGTATCAGTAGTGTCACAAAAATTTATTAAATCTGTTTTATAATCGTTCGTTTCCTCAAGCTTTAGAACTTCGAGCCTTAGCGTTTCAACTCTAGCCTTAAGTTCTTTACCGAATTTTGTCCTTTCATTAGATAAATGAGATTGAGAAACGATGGATTCACGCAGAAAACATTCCAATTTATAAATAAAAATTTTAATACGATCTCCAGTTACAGTTTCTTTGCTGAATTTAGTACAATCTTGGTTTGCTGCTTTTAAATCTCTAAGAGCTTCACGCAATAAAGGCTTTTGTGTTTTATCACTTGCTTGAAATACACTAGCCCATTCAGAACTTGTCCACATCCATGCAGGAATCCGCAGTTGAGAAGAACTGGATTTATCCAAATCCTTTACAGTACAATGTGTTACATCAACATTTAAATTATCAAATGAATGTTTATATTCTCCATTAGGGTCAAGGATAATAAATCGAGCATTTGGAGATTTTTGACCAGCTTTTTCACTTGATTCTATTGACCACCTTATCAATCCAGAAACCGTACAGGATTTTCCACTTCCTGTGTTTCCGAGCACAGCAAGATGTCTCCCAAAAAGTTCATTAACAGAAATACGGACATCCCTATTACCAGCTAATGGTGACGTTCCAATTGTGATGGATTCTTCATCATGGTTTTCAATGATAGTATCCATTTGCTCCGGGTCAGGAAGAAGAATAGGGTCACCTACAGTAGGTAAGGTAAATGCTCCTCGTTCAAATTCAAGGCCATTTAATGTAGCTGTGATATGACCAAGTATATTTAACGAAATAATTCGCGCTCCCCGGGGAAGATTGACCTCACTATTTACATTTAAATGATTATATCCTATCCACGAAATCATGCCAACTAAGCACCCCGTTTCATTAGGGATGGTTAAAAAACTATTTATTCTTGGGAATAAAGATATATTACCCTCAGTAATGGAAACATTTGTTGGTGCAGTATCCAATAAGAAACCTTTAATTTCAGAAGGAGAAACCGAGTCTACTATTCCGATACATTTATCTGAATAATTATTAAAGTTCATTCTCCACCTCCGCACTAACCTCTGCTCTGTCCAAATATCCTTTACGAGCATCAACGAGTTTACTTGCCGATTCAGTTATCGTGTCAATAGCTGCTTTCGGTAAATAAAATTGTACCAAATTTTCAATACTACCAAACTCGCCACCACAGAGTAATGTTATTTGAGCAAGATTAATTTGTCTTAAAAATCCAACAAGACGTTCGTCTATTCCATAGGAAATAATGATTAAATGCGTAGAGGGAGTACTAAGCATTTCTTTTATGATTTTATTTATATGGGTATCACCAAATCCGTATCCATATGTCACCAATGTTGAATTTGGCCGACATATTGCACTGCTAAAATCACGAAAGAGCTCCGAATATGGATATAAGGCTGTTTCAACTGATTTCATGGAATTAGGATAAATCATTAAATGGTCACGATAAGTTTTATCTTTGGGTAATTCAACTTTTTCAGCTCCGAATCGAAGGCAATCCTTATAAATTGCATTATCTTTATTAACCCAATCTACAGAGCCATGAATTTTACTATAACGAACAACACCTTCTGCATAGCGAAATTCATTTTTGGCATCTGGTGTCCGATAATAATAATCAATTGTAGCTGGACTTTCTTGAAAACGGGGAACAATTTTTCCCCAAAAGCGATCCAAAATTTTAATACCTGAATAATCACAAGCGAGTTCTATAAAACGATCATAATTGGTTGTAAAAATATGCGTTCGCTCTCTGGTTGCAGTCCTACTACTGAAAGATGTAATAAATGACTTAAGTAAAAATAGTGCGAATTCTGCTTTAGCTGATTGGATAGTATCTGAAGATTCTAGTGCTGTCATAAAACTTTTTTCTGCTTCTAAAATACTATTACTAAAATCAGTAAGAACAATATCAATTTCAGCACCAAGCTTCTTTGCTGCTTTATCATTATTATCTATTTCGTAGCCATGAAGCAAGGATAAAGCGGTTCGTATCTGATCTTCAATATTATAATTACCTCTTCCCATTTGCTTTGCGGCATTTTCAGCATAAGTGTTTATTTTAGTAGAAAAGTCCTCACCAAATTTTGCCTTTGCCATAGAAGATGACTTAACATCAGCAGAAGAACAGATTGCCATCGTAAGTCCAGTGCCGATTAACATAGATAAATGTTCAGTTTGTAGTGCTGCACTAAGCCACGGTTCAATTCTCTTTCGATATTGTTCACGCATAGACTGTAAGTCTTTTTCCCCATTGAAATTATCAAATACAGGGAATTCAATCTTACTGCTAATTTTTAAACAATTCTGGTTTTCGAGCATCGATTGATACAATGTTTCATCAATATTCATAATTGTTCTTCTCCTTCGCCTTTATCCATCCTTTTCGTTGCAAAAGCAGCAATATGTACCAAATTTAAAAAATGGTAAAATTTATTTATATTTAATTATACAGCATTTTCCTTACATAAACAAGCTAACTTCGGGCCAACTTGGCCCGAAGTCCCGGGACAAGATCGGTGCGGCCTCGACAACATTGTTGCACCCTGCCCAAAATGGTAAAATATAGGTAGGATACAACAAGAAAGCCACTCAATGAAAGGAGATTTTTTATGAAGTTTATCAAGCTGATATTTAAGATTATCGCCGCGCCGTTTGTGGTTCTGTTGACGATAATAACACCCATGATTGAATTTGTGTTCTGCTATGCCGCCGCTCTCTTACAGGTAGTTTCCGGGATAGGCGTTCTTATCAGTATTGCCCTGCTGATAAGCGGTGAAAAGCTGGGCTTCGGCGTGTTCCTGTTCCTGTCGTTTTTAATTTCACCCCTTGGGATTCCCGCCATTGCGGAATACCTCATTGACGGACTGCACAGCCTAAACAATTCGCTTCGCTTTTTCATTGTAAGCTAACAGCGGCATAACAGAACTGCCGGGCAACTTCGGGGCAACTTGGCCCGAAGTTGTTTTTTCGAGGAAAGGAGGAAACGACATGGCAACCACCCGCCTTATGACCCGTCACACGGGAAGTGGCATGACCATTATGGAAACTTTAAAGGACGGTTTTGACTACGGGAAAAATCCAGATAAGACCCGCAACGGAGATTTAATTCTTGCCTATGAATGTGACCCTGCCACGGCTGACGCAGAATTTTTACTCTCCAAAGCAAAATATAAGGCTATTACCGGGCGGGAGCAAAAACGGGAGAATGATGTGCTGTATTATCAAATCCGACAGGCATTCCCGCCCGGCGAAACAGACCCGGAAACCGCTCTTAAAATCAGCTATGACCTTGCTATGCGCTGGACAAAAGGGCGACACGCCTTTTTCGTGGTTTCCCATGCTGACCGCCCCCACCCTCATTGCCATATTTACTACAATTCCACCTCACTGGACTGCACCCGGAAATTCCGGGATTTTATCGGTTCTGCCCGTGCGGTGCGGCGGCTTTCCGACCGGATATGCCTTGAAAACGGACTGTCTGTTATTACCAATCCGAAACGCCACAGCAAGGGGAAATTCAAGCATTACGGGGAATGGCTGGGAGGTCATAAACCGCCTACCTTTCAAGAAAAATTAAAGGCACAAATTGATATTTGTCTTGCAACGAAGCCGCCGGATATGGACACTTTTTTACAGGCAATGACGGCGGCTGGCTATGAAATCAAGCAGGGGCGCGGCGGCACGATCAGCTTTCGGGCAGAGGGGCAGGAACGCTTTACCCGGCTCCGTGCTTCTACGCTTGGCAAGGGCTACGGGCAGGAGGATATACAAGCGGCGATTGAGGGAAAAGCCGCTCCGCAGGAACGGCGCAAGGTCAATCTGATTGTGGATATTCAAGCCCGTATGAAAGCCGAAAAAGGACCGGCTTATGAACGCTGGGCAAAGGTATTCAACCTCAAGCAGATGGCGGCAGCTTTACAGTATTTGCAGGAAAATGGTTTGCTGGAATATGCAGATTTGGAGCAAAAGACCGCGGAGCTTACCGACCGTTTCCATACGCTTTCAGACAGCATAAAAGCCACCGAAGCCGCTATGCGTGTCAATGCGGAGCTAAAGGCAGCGGTGGTGGATTATGCTAAAACCCGTTCTGTATTTGAGGGGTACAAGGCGGCGAAGTACAGCAAGAAATATCTTGCGGAGCATGAAGCGGATATTGCCGCCTACCGGGCGGCGCAGGACATCTTCCGGCGTTTGCTGTCCGGGGCGAAGCTCCCCAAAATGGATACGCTCAAAGCGGAGTTCCAGCGGTTATCGGCAGATAAGAAAAAGGCTTACCGGGAGTACCGGGAAACCAAAAAGGCCATGCAGGAAATTGTTACGGTGAAAAGCAATATAGACCACCTGCTCGGCCTGACGGACGCGCAGAAAAATAAGGAAATGGAGCGATAGCGAACATGACGCAACATGAGGTGCAACGCACCGACTTCGGGCCAAATTGGCCCGAAGTCGCAGGGTTTGGGGCGGCTTGCCCCAACAAGCAATTTTTAAGAGTTGACCGCAGGGAAATTCTTAAAAATGTGCAAGTGTCAATACACTTGCCCTGCTTGCGGGTTAGCGTAAGCCCCAAAAATGGCACAAAAATTGTGGTTTGCTTTTAATATCCTTCCGCCCCAAAATTCCGATTACCAAATTTGTATTTTAAATTTGCATGTCTATCGAAAATCATTATCGCACTTTTTCCTTTGAGATATCCCATGATTTGCGATATACTGTATTTTGGTGGAATTGAGAGAAGCAAATGAATATGGTCGGGCATTATATGTCCTTCTATGATCGCAATTCCCTTCCTTTTGCATAAATCTCTTATGATTTGCCGTATGTCGTCCCTCAATTGATAATAGATTATCTTTCGCTGATACTTCGGCGTGAATACGTGGTCATTATGTCTGTCTGTGTGCGGTGATGATGGTGAAACTGTAAGCATTTACGGTAATTTCGCTGCCGAGATGTACTATGATACGACTCCAGAGGCAAGATATATGGAGCTATGGTTGCCATTAAGTTCATCGCAAAGTATAATGCAAATATGGATAAAAACAATGGAATACAAAAATAATCTACTCCGGTTTTTTGCCTATTGGTATGGCGATTTTTGGGCCTTTAGCAGATGTTGTCCCATTTCGTTGGGTTATGGTTTGGTTCAGGCGTTGCGTTAATTATTATTGCTACAGTTACACACTGCAATCTCATTTAGCAAATAAATAGATGTATCATGGAAAAATGCGAATGGATATTACTCGCTATTTATATAATTTGGAGGGTTATAAAGTTGAATAAAATAACAAAAAAGAATGTCATTCCCATACTAAGCGTTACAGTGGTTGGTGTTTTATTAGGTCTTTTTTCGGCCTATATAGACAATAGGCATATCCATATCAATTTCTTCTTAGGTCAAATAAATGTAAATGCGATTCTTTCAAATTTTGGTATATGGATCCTTATTGCATTATTTATTTCATTAAAAAGCGAAAAATCTATTTCAGCTGCAATTAGAGTTTTGTTTTTTTCTTAAGTCTAAATATTACATTTCATATATACCATTTATTGATTCATGTTAATGTTAATAGCTATATGTTAATTTGGTATACAATTACCGCAATATCGCCGTTTTTGGCCGTTTTATGTCATAAAATAAAGCAAGATAATATCTTAGCGGTATTACTATCAGCAGGTGTTATTTCGGTAATGCTTTTGCAAATTATGTCCAGTAATCATGATGATATGTATTGTGAGATAATATTTTTAATTTGTGCTATAATTCTTATGCATAAAAAATTGATTACAACATTAATATCACTGTGTATAGGACCTGCTATTGCCTTTTTTCTGTATCAAATGCCTTTCTTTTCCTGAATGAGATGGTTTTTTAGTAAAAAGTCTGAAAATATGAAGGATTAATAGATGTTTACGACTTTTGCGAAGGATTTTGGATTGGAGTATATTTTGATATAATAATGACGCTTTCCAAAGGAAAATGTCCTTATCTAATACAATGGAATATTGATATGTGTTTGCGAGGGAACTGAACAAGTTGAAAAAGGTAAGACCTGACCTCTAGACCTGTGGCTAATACCGGCGTAAGAAAGCAATTTCTTACGCCATCTTTGCGTCTGAAAGAGCTTCCGAATTAATTGAAGTCTCTCATTTACACCCCTTGATAGATTACATAGATAGAGTTATCAAATGACAAATTGAATTGCCATACAGAAAAATAGACTTGCTCTGCGATTTTATTAGCCCTTAATAAAAAATCAACTTGACAATAATACAATGACAGTTTTGGTTACTTGGTCTTTAAAAATATTGAAGTCTAAGCCGTTGTGTGAAAATGCAGATTTTTCCTGTCTAAGAGCATCAATTAAAATGCAGCAAGTGTAAACTTTTTCAAATAAGTCATCTTGCGTTATGCCATTTTTATTTAATAGCTCTTTAATTTTTAAAAAATATTCATTTTCAAAATTGGAAAAATGACGATTGATATCAGTATCTTCTGATATCATCATTCTTAACTGAGCCAGAGCGTGACTGGTATCGGCATATAAGTCAATATAATAACAGATCCAATTTTCGACAAAACTAGCTAGTGAAAAAGGTTGTTGCAAACTTAATTTTTCAAGTAAATGGCCTGAAATATTTTCAAGATAATCGTGAAAAGCAGCAATGTATATTTGTTTCTTATCTTTAAAGTAACTATATAGCGCTCCTGTTGAGATACCAGCACGTTTGGCAATCTCAATTGTATTGGTTTTATAATATCCTTTTTCGCAAAAAAGGGCAAACCCGGCATCTAGTATTTTTTTCTTTGTTTCAATAGAACGTTTTTGAATGGGTTCTCTTACATCATTCATAATATCACCTCTTTTTTATTATACTTGGAACTTTAAATCAGGTCAATGAAATGTGAATCATTATTCGCATTTTGTTGACATCTATCAATGCGGGTACTATAATAATAATGTGAATAATCATTCGTATATAGGAGGAAGAATAATGGATTTTTTAACACTGGCAAAACAACGCTGCACAACACGCGGCTTTACGGGAGCACAGATTCCAAAAGATGACTTAAATCAGATTTTATCGGCTGGACGTGTCGCCCCTACAGCCTGTAATAAACAACCACAAAGGATTATTGTTGTTCAAAGTGAAGAAAACATTTTAAAAATTAAAAAGGCTTATCAAACGTTTGGTTCTAAGTGTGTTTTTATCGTGTGTCGGGATCGACGGGATGAATTAATACGGCCATTTGATCAAAAATGTTCTGGCGATTTGGATATAGGTATTGTCTGTGACCACCTGATGTTGGCAGCAAGAGAATTAAATATTGGAAGCGTAATGGTTGGTTTGTTTGATCCCGCAATTATAAGCAATGAATTTCATTTACCAGAGTACATAGAACCGACAGCTTTACTCTTAATGGGGTATCCAGAAAAAGGCTTTTTAAGTCCAGAGCGTCATATTGCCCAACGCAAAGAAATAAGCGAAACGGTGATGTATGAGAAATATATAGATTAAGGTAAAAGTCTTCCATAGGAGTTGTTGAGTATGAAAGTATTAGTAAGTGCATGTGTACTAGGATGTAATTGTAAATATAATGGAAGAAACAATCGCAATGAAGCTGTGATTGAATATCTAAAAGGAAAAGAGGTTCTCAGTATTTGTCCTGAAATGTTAGCCAATATGCCTATTCCCCGACCATGTGCTGAGATTGTTGATGAAGTAGTGATGGATGATAAGGGAAATAATGTTGATTCTGATTATAGGAAAGCAGTTGCGCTTGCATTAGAAAAAATAGAAGGAGAAAAAATTGATTTGGCTATTTTGCAGTCAAGAAGTCCAACTTGCGGAGTTAACAATATATATGATGGAACATTTACCGGGAAGCTAATATCTGGTCAGGGACTTTTTGCTAAAGCCCTGATTACTAAAGGGTACCCCGTAAAAGATGCAGAAGATTTTAATATGTAGATTCGAAATAGAAAAATTCAATGTTTTTGCCGAATATCAGTTGGTCGTCGTGTCTAACTTTTCATTACATTAGAAAGAGGGATTAGCATTGCTGATCCCTTTTTCTGTACTCCAAAGGGGTACAGCCAATCTGTTCTCGGAAAGTTTTCGTAAAGTAGCTGCTGCTTTGAAATCCGCATTGAAAGGCAATATCGATAGAAGTCATATCTGTATCGATTAACATTTGACATGCTTTTTGGATTCGATATTGTTTCAGGTACTGATTCGGTGTGGAATGGATTGTACGGTGAAAACAGCGCAGAACTTCGCTTTCACTGATCAGCGCTACCCTTGCTAAAGTAGAGATGGTTATGGTTTCTGAAAAATGCATCTGAATGTATTGAAGCATGGTTTTTATTCGATCGGCATTTCGAAGATTTCGAATGCTGGGTTTTGCTTCACATATGGAATGATTTGTTAGCACAATTAGAATCAATTGCGATAATTCGTTCCTGACATATATTTCAAAACCATTTTCAGTGTTATAAAGTCTGTTCCATACAGAAATCGAGTAAGCGAGTATTTTGTCCTGCCAGTTAATGAATGGGTCTAATAAAATGTATGGCAGATTTTTATTCTGGATAATCGGCTCAATATAATTTTGCCAGTATATACTATCTATGCTTCCGATTAGCCTTGGATGAAAAACAATGGATCTTAAAACGTATTCGCCATCGTTTGTTGCATGAATGGAATGAAGAAAGCCTGCATTGATAAATATCCCTTGATTTTTGTTTAGGATATGTTCTGTGCTATTAACAGATACTTTTATCGATCCTGAGATTACCCATATAATCTCAAAATCTTCGTGCCAGTGCCAGGGAATAGAATAGCTTGATAAGTTTTCCTCATAAAAAGCAATCGGGAATTCTGACGTTCCATGCTTTTGAACTTCTTCACCGGAAGAATTCACTGTTACATTACATTTTGCTATGCTCATACAAGATACCTTCTCTTTGACGATTTTATTATATAATTTCGAGTGAAATATTATATAAAAGTTCGTTGAATGATGATATTATTATATCACAAAAAAGAGAAGGAGATCAATATGTTTCAATTACTGTTAGTAATTATCTATATTGCATTTATTAGTCTTGGATTGCCCGATTCCTTATTGGGTTCGGCATGGCCATCCATGTATATGGAATTTGGGGTGCCGATTTCATACATAGGCGTCATTTCTATGATTATTGCAATCGGAACCGTTGTTTCAAGTTTACAGAGTGATAAACTTACCCGTAAATTTGGAACCGGAAAGATAACGACCATCAGCATTACTATGACGGCAGTTGCTTTATTTGGCTTTTCCAGTTCACACTCATTTGGTTTGCTTTGTTTCTGGGCAGTTCCTTACGGACTTGGAGCAGGTAGTGTTGATGCATCCTTGAATAATTATGTAGCACTTCACTATGCAAGCAGACATATGAGTTGGCTTCATTGTATGTGGGGAATCGGCGCAACTATTGGGCCTTATATGATGGGATATGCCTTGAAGCATGGTCAGAATTGGAATGCAGGTTATCAGTATATTTCCTTTTTACAGATTGCTTTTGCAGTAGTTTTGTTTTTTAGCCTGCCGTTATGGAAGAACCAAAAAGGGACGGCAGAAGAGAATGATATTTTAGCGGGAAAAGCATTGCCTTTGAAAGAGGTAATTCAGATTTCTGGAGCAAAAGAAGTAATGCTTTGTTTCTTTTGCTACTGTGCTTTGGAACAGACGACCGGCTTATGGGCAAGCAGTTATCTTACCCTGATCAAAGGATTTTCAATTGAGACAGCGGCTGGTTTTGCAAGTATGTTTTTTATTGGTATTACCATTGGGAGGGTATTAAGTGGATTTATAAGTATGAAATTAAGCGATTTACAAATGATTCGTCTGGGGCAGGGAATCATTGCGGCTGGTATTATTATGATGTTACTGCCGTTAAATGAAGTAATATCTTTGGTCGGCTTGTTTTTCTTTGGTTTTGGATGTGCGCCAATCTACCCATGTATTATTCACTCCACTCCGTCCCGTTTTGGTGCGGATAAGTCACAGGCAATCATCGGGGTTCAGATGGCAAGTGCATATGTGGGAACCTGTGTGATGCCGCCGCTATTCGGCTTAATTGCAAAGCATATAAATATTGTTTTGCTGCCGGTATATTTGCTAATCATTCTTTTATTAATGGTGATGATGCATGAATTGCTGGTAAAAAAAACTGCTTGAAGGGATGAAGAAAATGTTTGCTGATTATCATGTTCACACAGAATTTAGCGATGATTCTGTTTATGAAATGGAAGAGGTTGTAAAAGATGCAATACAAATAAAAATGGAAGAAATATGTTTTACGGATCATGTAGATTATGGAGTTAAGCTGGACTGGAATGATAAGAAAGAAATTCAATATCGCGATGGTATGCCTATGGCAAATGTGTATTATCCAGAATATTTTGAGACGATTAAGGAATTACAATATTTATATGGTGACTTGATTGCTATAAAAAAGGGAATGGAGTTTGGAGTACAGGTGCATACAATTTCTCAATATGAAAAGCTCTTTGTGAAATATCCATTTGATTTTATTATTCTATCTGTGCATCAAATAGATAACTTGGAATTATGGACACAGGATTTTCAGAAAGGAAAGAGCCAGAAAGAATATAACGAAAAATATTATCAAGAGCTGCTGGAAATTGTAAAACAATATAAAAATTATAGTGTTTTGGGACATTTAGATATTATTATAAGATATGATAAAAATGGCACATATCCGTTTGAAAAGATTTCAGACATAGTTAATGAAATTTTAAAAATTGTCATTCGTGATGGAAAAGGAATAGAAGTAAATACGTCATCCTACAGATATGGACTTACGGATATGACACCATCCAAAGATATACTTACTTTATATAAAAAATTAGGCGGTGAGATTATCACGATTGGAAGCGACAGTCATAAAAAAGGACAGCTAGGTGCACATATTGAAAATACCAAGAAAGTATTATTCGATATGGGATTTCGATATCATTGTACATACGAGAATATGAGGCCGCATTTTCATAAGTTGATATAATAGAAAATTGTCCGGATAACTTAGTTTATCTTCACTATAAAAGGAGACACAGTATGCGATCAGAAAAAGAAATGATGGATTTAATCATAGCAGTTGCCAACAATGATGTCCGCATTCGTGCGGCCTACTTAGAAGGTTCACGTGCAAATCCAAATGTACCAAAAGATATCTTTCAAGATTATGATATTGTATATGTTGTTACAGAAACAAGGTCATTCAGAGAGGACAAAGCCTGGATTGATCGATTTGGTGAGCGCTTGTATATGCAATATCCAGAGGAAAATATCTACTACACTTCTGATGTTGAAAATTGCTATGGTTGGCTAATTCAATTCACTGATGGAAATAGATTGGATTTACATGTAAAGACATTAGAAAATGTACTTAATAGTCTAGAATTGTATAAAACACTAGTTGACAAGGACAATATCATGCCTCAAAAACAAGTATTGTCCGATGAAGAATATTGGGTGAAAAAGCCGGTGCCAAATCAATTCTATTGTACATGTAATGAATTTTGGTGGTGTTTAAATAATGTGGCGAAGGGATTATGGAGGAATGAGATTCCATATGCAATGGATATGATAAATTTTCAAATAAGGCCAATGCTTAGGCGGCTGCTGGAATGGAAAATTGGGATTGATAATGATTTTTCAGTCAGCGCAGGGAAATCCGCAAAATACATGGACAAGTATTTGCCGAAAGGGATTTATGAACAATACTTAGAATCTTATTCGAAAGCACAAATAAACGCTATATGGGATGCTGTTTTTCTCATGTGCGATTTGTTTCAGAAAATTTCTTTGGAGGTAAGTGAGAAATTAAATTTCCCCTACGATTTGACAGAAGCAAGAAATAGCAAGAGCTACCTTGAGCGCGTTAAAAGCTTACCGTCCAACGCAACAGAAATATACTAGATTTGCCTATTGCGATGAAGAGGAAGCGCTTTGCCTTAAGGAATACGAATATAAGCGCAAGCAAAATAATACACCCGAAGATATGTTTATACAAATTGATATTCCACTGACATTGGTACATCAATTTGAACTTATGAAAAACGCCGGTTTTAAAACGGTTGAAGTTTTGTATCAAAATTGTGGAACAGTAATTATTAGAGCAGAAAAATAGCAACTAATGAAATGATGTAGGGGGTGATAATGATTGAAGTTCAATGGTTACTATGTCCTATATGTGGCAATAAAACAAGACTGAAAATTAGGAAAGATACAATCCTCGAAAACTTCCCCCTATACTGTCCCAAATGTAAACAAGAATCTCTAATCAATGTGCTACAACTCAATATGTCAGTTATCAAAGAGCCAGACGCAAAGACGCAGAGCCGATAATCAATGAGTACATATCTCTTGATTATCGGCTCTTTTCATATAACAATTTTCTGTTATACGATTGCTGACAAATTTAACAGACATACAAAGCCGTCATTTTCCGTTAAAAATCGGAAAGAGTATACCTGTAATTCTTCTTATTCTGGCGGCTTTGGGATAAGGAGGTTTTTATGTACCCCAAAGCATTTTTTTCTCTGAGAGAAACGCCGCCATATTGTGACGGTTTAATATAGCAGAAAAATTTCATTTACATAGTTTAAAAGTATTATATCAACTTGTGGGCGGCTATTGCGCCCATTTTTTATTCGACACCTTTCGCGCTAATTTGCGTAAAGGTGTTTTTTTGTATCCTTTTTTCACTGACAACGTATGGAACAAGCCTTGTCACTTCGGGCCAACTTGGCCCGAAGTCCGACCTCGCTGTCGTTCCCCTCCCGCTCCATTTCGATTCACTATTCCCTAAAAAATCGAAATGGAGGAACGCCTTATGGCAAAAATCAATCTGCGGGATTATTACCCGTTTTATAATTCAGACTTTTTTGTTGAGATATCAGATGAAATCAAGGACGCTTTGCTGGAAGCAGAACGTTTGGAGAAAAACTACATTCGCCGCCGCTTCTATAACAAAGCCCACTATTCGCTGGACGCTGACGACGGGATCGAAAAGGATATTCTTTTTGAATCCCTTTCCCCTTGCGAGATTTACGAGCGTAAAATTACTTCCGAACAACTGCACTCCGCAATCGCTTACTTGCCGGACAAGCAAGGAAAACGAATTTATGCCCATTACATACTCGGTATGAGTAAATCCGATATTGCACGGGCAGAGGGTATAAATGA
Source organism: Clostridium oryzae (assembly GCF_002029235.1). Classification (GTDB taxonomy): domain Bacteria; phylum Bacillota; class Clostridia; order Clostridiales; family Clostridiaceae; genus Clostridium_AE; species Clostridium_AE oryzae. The sequence continues at coordinate 5,343 of NZ_MZGV01000037.1, read as the reverse complement.
AAAAGCCGTCAGAGTTGCTATTGAGAAAGGGTTGAAAAGCATGGAGAAATTTTTGAAAAAGTCTTAATTTCCAGTTCCGAATTTGCCTTTCAAATCACACGGCTATTAGAAGGAGTTTTTTCTCCATCTGCCGTTCTTTGACAACTGAATACAGATAACCCGGATACGTTCAATCAAAAGGGAGCCAAGCCACAGGGTACGCCAAAACCGCCCGTTGAAAGGGGGAAAAACCAAACGGAGCGTGAGCGATTCCTACCAACTGTGACAGAGCAGATATGGCAATCTACCCGGCGATAATCTTTTGATTGGTACAATGATACTTACGGTTTGAACGCGTCACAGTATTGACCGTCGCGCCATCAGCATGGGGCGGGGTGAAATTCCCATGAGGGCGGTTGCCGCCGCCTGTCCGGGTTATCCTCTTATTTACCATATAGGAGGCCGCGCCGGGCATTTCTGTCTAATGACAGCCCATTCTTTCCCGGCGCGGCACTCCCCCTATTCTGGCATAGGAGAATCGAAATGGAAAAAGATATGAATTTATCGGAAATACTGCCTGAACCGTGGAGCAACAATGCTTGTCGCGGCTATGTCATTTGGGCAATGGAAAGCTGTGGTTTTAGCTCTGATGATATTCGGCGCGTGGTTATGGAACTGAACGAAAGATTTGACTTCAAATCCATTCACGAAGCAGACGGGCATTACCGGAACAGTCCCTATTGACTTCGGGCCAACTCGGCCCGAAGTATGAGGAAAGATTAACAGCCATCACTTTTGCTTATAAAGTGGTGACTGTTTATGTTTCCTCATAGGACAGCAGGAAACATAAAGTACATTTTTCATTTGAGAAGGAGGCACAAAGCGATGGTAAATCTGGAACAGATCATCACAATGCAAGATGTGGATATTGCCACAGTGGATAAATCACAGTTGACAGATGTTAGCGGAATCGACTTTGATAACAGCCTGCCTCAAAGGGAACGTGCGGCACATATTTTGAAGCAGGTAAAAAACCCTTACTGCTTCCGTCATGGAGATACTGCGGTAAAGGTAGAGTTCCCGGAGGACGGCCCCCCCTTGCAGGATGTAATTACAAACTTTCTTATACGGCAGAAAAGCGGCCTGTAATCGGTCATGCCACTTCGGGCCAACTTGGCCCGAAGTCGGTAATATCAGCTATCTAACGGTATTTTTAATCCCTCGACAACATTGTTCGCATTATGCTGAAATGGTATAATGTAAGTGTAATGTGATAGGAAGGAGGAAGCATGGCACGAACCAAAAACAGGGAAACAAATACTGCTGTTTCTCAATTTTCGTATAATCCTACACGGTGGAATCTTGCAAAATATATCCGGTTATCCAAAGAGGACTTGAATCGTGGCAAGGACGACAGCAACAGTGTCACCAATCAAAAAAAGTTGCTTGATGATTATTACAGACAGCACCTTGATGAATTTGAAAGCGCCGAAACCTATGTTGATGACGGTTGCACAGGTACAGACACGAACCGGGCAGATTTTCAAAGACTGCTGGCCGACATTTACGCGAAAAAGGTAAACTGCGTGATTGTCAAAGACCTTTCCCGTCTTTCCCGTAACTATACGGACGCCGGGAGCCTGATTGAAAATTTGTTTGTTCAGATGAATGTACGCTTTATCAGCTTGGCAGAGGGCGTAGACAGTTATTTGAACCCTGACAGCGTATCAAGTATTCTTGTTCCTATAACGAACGTAATGAACGACCAGTATTGTTACCAAACTTCAAAGAAAATCCGTCAGGTGTTTGACTACAAGAAACGTAATGGCGAATTTATTGGCTCCTATGCCCCCTATGGCTACATCAAAGACCCCAATGATAAACACGCTTTGTTGGTAGACCATGAAGCCGCCGAAGTGGTAAAGCAGATTTTTTCCATGTGTCTAAGCGGTATGACCGTCAGGGCTATTGTGAATCATCTGAACGACCACGGTGTTATGTGTCCTTCCGTTTACAAGCAAAGTCAGGGATTAAAGTACAAATGCCCCAACGGACAGACACAGCCCATGTGGAGTACCATTACTATCAGCAATATGCTGAAAAATCCCGTCTATGTTGGAGATATGGCACAGGGGCGAAACCGTGTGAAAAGCTACAAGATACACAAAATCGAAGCTGTACCTGAAAAAGACTGGATTGTTGTCCCGAATACCCATGAACCGATTATTGACCGCGAAGCCTTTGAAAAGGTTAAGCAACTGCTAAAGCGTGACACCCGCACTTCTCCAAAACAGAAACAGCTTTATCTGTTTAGCGGCTTTCTCCGCTGTGCGGATTGTGGCCGGGCAATGTCGCGGATAGCAAGCAAGGAATTGTACGTTTACTACCAATGCGGAACATATAAGAGCCTTTCTAAAAAAGCCTGCACTATGCACTCTATTAAAAGCACAAGGCTTGAAGCGGCTGTACTCTATGCAATCCGGCAACAGGTACATCTTGCAGTCAGCTATTCCGCTATTGTATCAAAAATTAACTTGGCTCCGCTCAAAAAAAGCCAGTCGATACGGCTGAATGAACTGATTACCGCAAAAGAAAAAGAGCTTACCAAAATCATGCGGTACAAGCAAGCACTTTATCAGGACTGGAAAGACGGTCATATCACACATAATGATTACCGCCACATGAGTGAAGATTATGAACAGCAAAATGAAGCCATTGGCACAGTGATTGCCAATCTGAAAAAAGAGCGGGACGAACTGGAAAATGGCATTGACACCGAAAATCCTTTTTTAGCAACTTTCCGAAAATACGAGAACATCGACAAGCTGACAAGAGAAATCTTAATCGAACTGGTTGACCATATCAAAGTATACGAGGGCGGCGACATAAGCATACGGTTTAAGTTTGCCGACGAGCTGCGCCGCATTATCCAGTATATCGAAGTCAACTCGCATTTACAGGTAGGATAAGACACCTACACACGAACAGAGCTTGTTGGTTTTCCTAATATATAACACTCATAATATCCCCTACACCAAAACTCTCTGTCTCCATACTTATATTTCATGTTTGCATGCTGGTCAAATATCATTAGGCTACTTTTTCCTTTCAGATATCCCATAAAACTTGATACACTTATCTTCGGTGGTATTTCTACTAACATATGTATGTGATCTGGACATGCTTCTGCTTCTATTATTTCTACTCCTTTCCATTCACACAACTTTATTCTTATTATTTCTATATATTCTTTATTTTTCCATATATTACTTACCTTCTGTATTTTGGTGCAAACACTATGTGATACTTGCAATTCCATGCTGTATGCGATAAACTATTTGTATCTTTCATTAGACATCCTCCTATGTTTGTTTATTTGCGGTTGGCTAGACGTGCATTTATTTTAACATAGGAGTTCTTTTTTGCTCAACGGCATAAGCCTTTTTTCTTCCACTTGCTTAGCAAGTGGTTTACTTTGTTACACAAATAAAAAGTAGGCTATCTCGCCTACTTTTGCGTAAATTTTTACAACATTATTTAAAACAATTATATCTTTCGAATGGATATCCACAAAAATGAATAGGAATTTTTTTTAATTAAATATTACAAATTTATTATTTTATTGTACCAATATCAATATCCGAAGGCGTATTATTATGTATGCTAGTCAAACAATATTTTTTACTATTATTCTTGTGTATCTTTGCCTCAACCATACTTACATTTACCATAAGCACGAAAATACATAATATAATGCTTACTGCTATTTTTTTATTTTTCATATTTAACACCCCTTAAAAGTAAATAAATTCTTTTACTATTATATTACCATTATTTGCTACAAACGTAAAGGGCTTTTTTTACTTTTTTTTGTTTTTTATGCTATAGTATATATATAAATTTATTATCAGAGGTGTGCTATGAGTTGTGCTATAATGAATGATGCTCAAATTTTAAGCCCAGGAGAGAAACTAAAGTATATACGAAAAAGATTCAAATTTACCCAGGATGAAGTTGCAGGAGGTAGTATAACTAGAAATTTAATAAGTTTAATAGAAAGCAATAAGGCTGCTCTCACCCCACAGGTAGCTGCAATTGTAACTGAAAATATAAATAAACTATGTAAAAATAATGAGATTTTTTTCTCAATCTCAGAAACTTATTTATTAGAAAGTATTGAAGAACAGGTAAATAAAAAGGCTCAAGAATATATTGATTACTTATCTGATACAAACTTAACATTGTCAGATAAATTCCAAGATAAAATAAATGCTGTTGAAACCTTTCTCGCTAAATATGATCTGGCTCATATAAAACTTGAAATATATTTTTTAATTGCAGAGATATATGACAAGTGTAACGAGTTTAGTTATGCTTACAAATACTACATTAAAGCTTTCGAAAACAGTGGTAAATTATCCGTTCATAATACAAAGCAAATTGATTTACTTTTTTCATTAGCTCATTGCTGTGATGTGTTAGGTAAATATAAAGAATGTCTTGATTATTACACCATGTTAGAAACACATTCCACTAACCTTGATTCTAAATCAAGTTGCAAACTTAATTTCAACAAAATGATGATACATAAAAAACTAAATCAATTTGATAACTGCCTAAAAGAAATAGAATATCTCGAAAAAAATTTCTCATTAGAATCAAATTATAATTTCGCAATTATGAATACGAAGGCTAATTGCTATAAAAACAAGAAATTATATACAAAGGCAATTGATACTTATAATCAATTGTTAGCTATCACTAATAATGATAACATAGAATACAGACTTATAGTGTTATGTAACATGATAGAAACATATATTATACTTCATGATACCATGAATTTAAAGTTATGCCTAAAAAGTTCAAATGACTTGCTTAATATTTATAGTTCTATTGATAAACAGTCATTTTCTCAACAAATATATAATGATCTTGGTTTAGGAGCTTTAGAAATCAAAGATTATGAAAGAGCTAAGAATTTCTTTTTAAAATCCGTAGAAGAATCCAGACTATATAAGAATTCACGAGCACTAACGGAGAGCTTTGAAAATCTGATAGATGTTTGTGTATTGTTGAAAGATAGGAATAGTTTAAACGATCTAAAAAACAAGCTTTTAGAATCTATCTCCTTAGACATTATTCCAAGAAACAGTATGCTCATACTAAAGCTTATTCAATACTACAATTATATAGGAGACAGTGAAAACATTCAAAACATACTGAATTTTATTTTATAAAAAAATCCCCTACCGGGGACTATGAGTTTTAGAATGGAAAAGGTTCGTTCTCATCAACTAAATACGAACCTTCTTCTACTTTCTTTTCTCCTGAATAATAAAAATCTGCATCACAATTAGGGCA
>NZ_MZGV01000036.1 GCF_002029235.1 Clostridium oryzae | reverse complement strand
ATATTATTTACTTTATTAGGAGCATATAGAACTACTTTATAGATAATGGGATGAATAAATTGAACTAATAGGACTGCTAGAATTCCCCATATAATAGAATTTCTAAGGCAAACATATCCATTAATATTAGCAAACTCGTTGCTATAATCCCACCACTTACGGTTAAAAATATTATTTAAAATAATTCCTGTACTATATTCAAGCGCTGTGATTAAAACGATTGAAACTAAAATATCAACTATTATAAAACTAAATTCATTTCTGACATAAATGTTAAGCCACGATGAAACTTTGATTACTATTACAGCTCCAAATCCATACACAGGACAAAAACATCCTGTTAAGAAACCCCTATTTACAAATCTACCTTTTTCTAAGCTTACAGAAGTAGTTTCAAGTACCCATCCTAAAAAAGAGTAAATTGAAAAAAATAGAAATACTATAACGTAATATTTCATCGTATTCCCCCTAGTTTTTATTTGGCCTAAAATATACTTATCATAAACCCGGATAAATAATTATAGCCTTCTTAAATGTCTATGCTGAAACACGAATTTAAATGACAGTTAATATTTTTTATCTACGATGTTTATAGCTCTGAGTTATTGGGAAACATCTTTGGAGTATTAACAATTTTCCTCACTTCACTGCTTTTTTCAAAAAGGAGACATCCACCCTCATGTTCTCCAACAAGCATACCCGTTTCATTCAGCTCTTTAAATAATGGTGATTTTAGTGCCTGTATAAGACTTGTATCATTCAAATTAGTATCTGAATAAGGAGAGAAAGGACACGGTTCAGCTGCCCCATCAACATTTACATAAAAAAATTCCCTAGTAACTGTAACAGATACGCCATATAAAATTCCTTTTTCATAAAGCTTATTTATTACACTCATTAAAATATTATATGTCCCCTCCCCCTTCTTTCATCTGTTTGCTGCATATTACCTTCAATGCTCAGCATAGGCACAAGATTTGTTAGCTCAGGCATAACAGCCTTTACAAAATAAATTACAATTACTAGTTATGCTGCAAATAAGAAATGCAGGAACATTTTTCCGTATCTTTAAGAACTTTTCTCTCTTCTTTTTTGACTCCTTGCTTGTTATTACATATTTAGTAACAAAGGCTGTTTCCTTAGGATTTTTTAACGATGCTTTTACTATACCTTTAACAATATTTTGTACTCCTTGATTAATATATTCTGATAAAATAAACTCTTTTTCCAATATGAACATCCCCCTAATAGCTATAATTGTAATACTTAATATCTGTCCTTAACTAATTTCCAAAAAATCCATAAAAGTACTTTTCAAATTAATTATAATTATATATATAAATATTATCAAGTATCAAGTTAAATTTATTTATACAATTAAGATTCTATATTAAATTAATTAAATATCATTTTCATATATTGTAATATTCACTAATGCTATTTAGGTTGATTTTATTTTAATATTTCGTCAAGTCAATATCCATTAATTTACTTTTTTCCCTTTGCTAAAAATAATGAATATTTTATTATTTCACCATCTATCTCTTTTTCACCATGAAAGAATGTATTGATCTCAACATCTGTAAAACCTACATCTCCAAAAATATCTTTCATCTGATGCTGATTAAATCCATTATGGCCGTCAAAACCTGATTCATTCTTATGAAAGGTACCATCTTCTTCATCTAAATCCACGATAACTAAATAGCCGTTATCATTAAGTAGACCATAAAAAATTTCAACAATTTTTTTAGTATCCTTTATGTGGTGTAAAACCATGGAATTGTAAATAACATCATATCTTTCATCTATAACCTTCTCATTTTCCAGGTATAAATGCTTGGCTGTCATGTTTTGTATTTTATGATTATTTATTTTATCTTTAAGTATTTCTATCATTCCTTTAGATGAATCAATAAGCGTAATATGCTTAAATTTATCATAAAGATTAAAGCTCACAAGGCCAGTACCGCAGCCAAATTCCATCGCAGAATAATTCTCATCAATATCTATTGATTTTACTATTTCATCGGCTATAACCTTAGCTCTTTTAATCCTTTTATCTGTATCCCAGCTTTTAGCTTGTTCATCAAAACTCATCTTAATCCCCTCCAAACTATTTGAATCGTAACCTTATTATACCAAGTACTAATAATGGTTTTCAATAAAATATATATGCTATAATTTTATACAAGCTATATTTATTAATGAAAGGGTGAACACATTGACTCTTCAGCAATTAAAATATGCAATTGAGGTAGCAGGTAAAGGCTCTATGAGTGAAGCTGCCAAAAACCTATTTATTTCTCAGCCTAGTCTTTCCAGTGCGATTAAAGATTTGGAAAAAGAGATAGGTATAACTATATTTACACGTACTAATAAAGGTATTATTTTATCAATAGAAGGTGTTGAATTTATCGGTTATGCAAGACAGGTAGTTGAGCAGACAGAACTTTTGGAACAGAAATACCTAAATGCAAAACCATCTAAACAAAAGTTTATGGTGTCCACTCAACATTACTCTTTTGCAGTCAATGCCTTTGTATCTTTAATTAAAGAATACGGATTTGACGAATATGAATTTACATTAAAAGAAACAAAAACCTATGAAATAATTGATGACGTTAAAAATCTTAGAAGTGAAATAGGAATCCTATATATAAGCTGTACCGCTAGATGTAGATGAATATATGAGAGTTGGTATCATCCTGCATAAAAACTTAACATTAAGCAGGCTTGGCGAAATTTATGTACAAGCTTTGAGACAAAGCACCAATAGCTTGATATAGATAAAAACTATGGCAAACTATATATTTTATATATTATGCTATAGCAAAACTATATACTATAATTTTATATAAGCAATGTGAAAGATTGATTTAATACTATTGATATCCTTGAAGCAGCGAATTTAAAATCTGCTTAAATCATCAATTTTCAATTAATGATGTTTTTCAGTAAATTAAGATTATAACAATTATGTATATAGAAATATCAGGAGGTAACAGTATGAATACAAAAATAAAAAATGCGCCCTTTAAATATGATATTGTAGGTAGTTTTTTGAGACCAGAAAAATTGAAGGATGCTAGAAGAAAATTTGATGCAAAAGAAATTTCTGCTAATGACTTAACACAAATTGAAGACGAATGCATTAAAGATTTGATTAAAAAGCAAAAGAGTTTAGGTCTTAATGTCATCACTGATGGAGAATTCAGAAGAAGCTGGTGGCACCTTGACTTTATGTGGGGACTTAATGGAATTAATAAAGTTACAGTAAATAAAGGTTATATTTTTAACGACGAAGAAACCAGAGCAGAGTCAGCAGCGGTAACTGGCAAAATTACTGGTAAAAGCCATCCATTTGTAGAGCATTTTAAATATGTTAAATCCTTTGAAACTGACGGAGTTATTGCAAGACAGACTATCCCTGCTCCAGCACAACTGCTGGCTGAACTTCAAAGAAATACCGGCAAAGAGCCAACAAGCTTTTATTATCCTGATGAAACTGAATTAATAATAGATATAGCAGCAGCTTATCATACAGTTATTATGGATCTATATAATGCTGGATGCAGGAACGTTCAACTTGATGATTGCACCTGGGGAATGTTTTGCGATAAAAAATACTGGGAAGCAAGGCAGAAAAGCAACATTGATATAAGGCATATTACTGAACAGTATATAAAGGTTAACAACCTGGCAATTAATGATTTGCCGAAAGATTTAGCAGTAACTACACATGTATGCAGAGGTAATTACCATTCTACCTGGGCTTCTCAGGGTGGATATGAACCTATTGCAGAGGAACTATTTGCAAAGCAAAATGTGGATGCTTATTATCTAGAGTTTGATGATGAGCGTTCCGGTGGCTTTGAGCCTCTTAAACATGTAAGTCCAAATAAACAAGTTGTTTTAGGATTAATTACAACTAAATGCCCTAAGCTAGAGGACAAAGGTTATATAAAAAGCAGAGTTCTAGAGGCTTCAAAGTATGTACCGCTGGAAAGATTATGCTTAAGCCCTCAATGCGGATTTGCATCTACTGAGGAAGGAAACATACTTACTGAAGAAGAACAGTGGAGCAAAATTAAACTAGTAAAAGAAATAGCAGCTCAAATTTGGTAAAAAGAGTAGGAAGTGATTTCCGTCGGCTGAGTTATCCACAATCGAAAAAAAAGAAATGTTGTAGCACTACGAAGATTGATCCGTTCATGCCACAACATTTCTTTGTAAACCTATAACTTTCCACTTTTACCTATTTATTTGCATAATAGTTAATTAGGCAACCTGACAGTATGATATCTTTTTCGTCTTCTGTCAGCGAACTTATCTTCAAAGTTATATTTCTGTTGCCTTTAGCGCTAATTACTTTTGCATTAAATGCTTCTCTTCCGCTTGCTATGGCTTGTCTTATATCTTTCACAAAAATATAATCTCCAACTTCAAAACTATTTTCTGAACTGTCAATTATGAATGGAATCATGCCCCAGTTTATCAAATTACTTCTATATCTCTTCGTAGCATATTCTTCAGCTATATTAGCTGCACCACCAAGAACTCTCTGGCAGGAAGCAGCTTGTTCTCTAGCAGAACCATCCCCTGGTTTTATTGCAAAAATTACACTTCCAACTTCGGTATTCCTGATAAGCTCCTTCAAATTCTCACTGCTGCCCCCATTGGCAGCTTCAAATACGTTAATAAGTTCTGTATCCAAAACCCTATTTTCTTTTATTGCTGTACTTCTTAAAGTTTCTAGTTCTTGTACAGCTTTAGCTCTTCCAACATATTCAGGATCTTTTCTAGACAAAGCAAACTCTGCTAGCTTCAGTGGGTTTGATCGGTAGGAAGAAGTCTCGCCCGATGGTATAAGCTCATCTGTCGTAGTTACAGGGTCATTTATTACGGATACCATCTTTAATAAGATATTTTCCGATAAAGCTGGCATAGCCGGCCAATCAGCTATATTAGGACCATACTTTAATTCACTTTCCTTCTCTGCCTTCTGGAAACCAAAATAAACTCTATTTTCGTAAACCTTGCTGTTAAAATTGTAGTTAATTTCTTCATCTGGTACATCTATCTCTGTAGCAGGAGTCAAATAGCCTCCGTTTACTGCAGTAGCAGCAATAGACATTGCATCCATTAATGCAACAGCAGATATCTGTCCAGCTCCTGGCTTTGATCCTTCTCTGTTAGGGAAGTTTCTTGTAGTATGTCTAATACTAAAACCATTGTTAGCTGGTACATCTCCAGCGCCAAAACATGGACCGCAGAAAGCAGTTTTAACAATACTTCCTGTCTCCATAAGTTTTCCGATAGAACCATCCTTTATAAGCTGCATATAGATTGGCTGACTGGCTGGGTAAACATTCATTGTAAAATAATCATTGCCTATAGAATTAGCATTCATAATTCCAGCTACTTTGTGTATATTTTCATAAGTTCCGCCGGAACATCCTGCAACTATTCCCTGATCAACTCTTATTCTTCCATCTATAATCTTATCAGCTAGTCCAAATTTAATCTTCGGATTATCAATCTGCTTTTGAACATCAGCCTCTACCGCTGTTAGTATTTCTTTTGCGTTTTTATTAAGCTCTGCTATAGCATATACATTACTTGGATGGAAAGGCAGTGCAATCATAGGTTCAACTTTGCTGAGATCTACTTTAATCAATCCATCATAATAAGCAACAAGACCTGGCTGCAGTTTTGCATAACTTTCCTCACGTCCATGAATTTTGTAATATTCTTCAACTTTATCATCTGTGCACCAGATAGAGCTTAAACATGTAGTCTCTGTAGTCATAACATCAATACCATTTCTGTAATCTACAGATAGATTGCTTATTCCTGGTCCTACAAATTCCATTACCTTGTTCTTTACAAAACCTTTCTTGAACACAGCACCAATAATAGCAAGAGCTACATCCTGAGGCCCAACTCCAGCTTTAGGCTTTCCTTCCAAATAAACAGCTATAACTTCTGGAGATGATACATCATAGGTCTTATTTAAAAGCTGCTTTACAAGTTCAGGGCCGCCTTCTCCCACTGCCATAGTTCCAAGAGCTCCATATCTTGTATGGCTGTCTGAACCTAAAATCATACTTCCGCAGCTTGCCATCATTTCTCTCATATATTGATGGATTACAGCCTGATGAGCTGGTACATAAATTCCGCCGTACTTTTTAGCCGCAGATAATCCAAACATATGATCATCTTCATTTATCGTTCCGCCTACTGCACATAAACTGTTATGGCAGTTTGTAAGTACATAGGGAATAGGAAATTCTTTAAGTCCGCTGGCTTTTGCTGTTTGAATAATTCCTACATAAGTAATATCATGAGAAGCCATAGCATCAAACTTTATCCTTAGGTTCTTCTCGTCACCAGATTTGTTATGATTCATTAAAATACTATATGCTATCGTATTTTTTCTTGCCTTATCGCTATTTAGAAGTTCTTTTACTGATGCGATTTCCTTTACCTGAGCTGCTATTTTGTCTATATTTATGTCATCATCATGTGCTATAATTGTATTTCCATTATAAAGATACGTACCTTTATTAATTATTTCTACCATTTTTTCGCACCCCGCATTATAATAAATTCTGCTTTTTCCCTTTCATTATATCAAATTATGATATATACTTAAAATATTTAAATAATATATTATTCATACATTAAAAATATAAGTAGGTGATATCTTATGGACTTACGCAGTCTAAACTATTTTTTATGTATAATAGAGGAAGGAAATATATCAAAAGCAGCCAAAAAGCTTCATATAGCTCAGCCTCCCCTAAGTCATCAGCTGAAACTGCTAGAAGATGAACTTGGAGTAAAACTGATTGAAAGAAATACCCGCAGCCTTCAAATCACTGAGGCTGGCAAAGCTCTAGCTGAAAGAGCTAAACAGATACTTAACCTCACAGAGAACACTAAAAAAGAAATAAAAGATATTAGTCAGGGCCTTCAGGGTACGTTGTCCATAGGTACTGTATCTTCCGCAGGTGCTGTAATATTACCTGATATAATCTATCAATTTCATCAAAAATATCCAGATATAAACTTTGAAATACTAGATGAGGATACAAGTAAGATAATTCAACTGCTTTCAAGCGGTGTAGTTGAAATAGGTATAATAAGAACACCTTTCGATAACGATATGTTTGAAACTATAAACTATGCTGAAGATCCGATGATAGCTATAGCAAAAAACTTTGAGTGTGAAGAAGAACCAGATGTCATAACTTTCGAATATCTTAAGGAGATACCATTAATAGTTCAAAAAAGATACGAAAAGAAAATAAGACATTTGTGTAAGAGCTATGGTTATGAACCCCATATATTGTGTAAAAGCAATGATGTAAGGACAATATTAATGCTTGCAAATATAGGTATGGGCGTAGCTATAGTTCCTAAAAACTGCTTAAATCTGATTCCTAATTCAGACTTAGAATATGTGATTATAGATGAGCCAAACTTTAATATTGGCACGTCTATATTGTGGTCCAAAGATAGATACCTTTCAAATGTGGCTCAAAGGTTTATTGAAAACATGCAAAACCATATGCCTAGCATAATATAGAATTCTAAAATTACTACTGGCAATATAGAAATACCGTGAGATCACTTCACGGTATTTTTTCCATTTAAATAATATTTACTGATAAAGAAACTTATTAAGGCTGTTTTTTTCTAAGTTTATTTCGTCGCTCGTCCTTACACCCATCAAGCGAAATAGCGGCAATGGTGGACACCAGCCTTCAAGTGCATGTTTTAATAGAAATGCTGAAGCAACACCACCCAATACAGCCCATCTCTTCTTGCGGGTAACAATTGCTGAATAGCTGCTAAATACCAATATCGCACCCGCGGTGGTTTCTAATACTCTTTCAATATCCCATTCTCTATCTAGTTCATCTATTCTATCTAAAATCTCTCCTGTGCTTCTAGTTTTATAGTACGCAATATTTTCCCGAGTAGTTTTATCAATTTTATAATTAATTTTAGCATTCGTACAAAGCCTTACTCTCTTAGCAGTAGGCGGCAATTTTATATTCATCATCATTTTTCTCCTCCTAACATCCTGTTTTATATTTAGTTTTCTCTAATACCTAAAATTTATAAATAATTATAATTACAGCAGTAATACTAAAAAAGCTGTTAATGGCTGGTATTTATCTAATCCAGCCGTTAACAGCTTATAAAAAACAATTTATTTTATAAAGATATAGCTATGCATTCTTAGATTTTGAGTATACATCAAAGGCTACAGCTAATAGTAATACCAATCCTTTTATAGCTTGCTGCCAGTCAATACCAATACCCATCAATGACATACCATTGTTCATAACTCCCATTACAAGACCACCGATAATTGCTCCCATAATAGTTCCCTTACCACCACTTGCAGATGCTCCTCCGATAAAACAAGCTGCTATAGCATCAAGTTCAAAGTTCTGTCCTGCATTTGGTGTTGCTGCATTTAATCTAGCTGCAAAAACTATTCCTGAAAGTGCTGCAAGTATTCCCATATTAATAAAAACTAAAAATGTTATACGTTTAGTTTTTACACCGGAAAGTCTAGCTGCTTTTTCACTTCCTCCTAGAGCATAAATGTGTCTTCCAATTACAGTTTTAGTAGTCACAAATGTATATATAGCAATTAAAGCAAACAATAATACTAGTACGTTAGGAATTCCTTTATACTGTGCTAAAGTAAAAGTAAAAGCGTTTATTACAGCAACTATACCAGCTATTTTCAATATTAATAGGCTTTGAGGTATCGTAGTAAAATTATATTTCTTCTGATCGTTTCTTTTTCTTACTTCAAAAATAACGTAAACTAATGAGAATATTATTCCTATTAATATAGTTGTTATATGCATTCCGTTTCCATGAAAAAAGTCAGGAATAAAACCGGAACTTATCTTTTGAAAACCCTGTGGATATGGAGCTATAGAAGTTCCATCAAGAGCTACCATTGTTATTCCTCTGAAGATAAGCATGCCTGCTAAGGTAACGATAAATGCAGGTATCTTAACGTATGCAATCCAGAATCCCTGCCAAGCACCTATCACAGCACCGATAACTAATGCTATAGCTATTCCTAAAATAAAGTTTACATGCATGTTTATTATCAATATCGCTGAAACAGCACCGATAAACGCCGCAGTAGATCCTACAGACAAGTCGATATGAAAAGCGACTATAACAAGCAGCATTCCAATTGCTAGTATGAGAATGTAACTATTTTGAAGTATTAGATTTGTAATATTTAAAGGTTTTAGTAAAGTTCCTCCAGAAATCACTTGGAAAAACAACATTATTACAGCTAAAGCAATTACCATACTATATTGCTTAATATTATCTTTAAACATGTTCTTTAATGACTCCATCATTATACCCCCTGTTTATTGCTTATGATAAATCTCATAATTTTTTCTTGTGAAGCTTCTTTGCCATCTATCTCTCCTACCATTTTTCCTTCATTCATAACGTAGATTCTATCACTCATTCCTAAAATTTCGGGCAGCTCAGAAGATATGATAACTACTGCTTTTCCTTCCGCAGCCAATTGATTTATAATGCTGTATATCTCATATTTAGCACCTACGTCGATTCCACGGGTAGGCTCATCTAGTATAAGAACATCTGGCTCAGTAAAGATCCATTTAGCTAATACTACCTTCTGCTGATTACCGCCGCTAAGATTACCGGTCTTCTGCAGTATGCTTGAACATTTTATTTTCAGATCTTTTCTTAATTTCTCTGTTTGAACTATTTCTTCATTTTCATTAATAACAAATCCGTTAGAAACTTTACGCAAATTAGCCAAAGTCGTATTTGCTTTTATATGATCTATTAAAACTAGTCCATACTCTTTTCTATCTTCACTTACATAAGCTAACCCATTTTCAATAGCCTTATTTACATTATTTAAATGAATCTCTTTGCCCTTAATTAGCGTTTGTCCACTTATTTTCTTTCCATAGGATTTTCCGAAGAGACTCATCGCAAGCTCTGTTCTTCCTGCTCCCATCAATCCCGCTATTCCAACTACCTCTCCTTTTTTAACGTTAAAGCTTACATTGTCAATAACCTTTCTATCATCCAAGATTGGATGAAATACATTCCAATTTTTAACTTCAAATATTTTCTCGCCTATCTTAGCTTGTCTAGTAGGATAACGATTGGTTAGTTCTCTTCCTACCATTCCTTTTATTATTCTATCTTCAGTTATGTGATCTTTGTGTGTATCTAGCGTTTCGATACTTTGACCATCTCTTATTATTGTTATTGAATCTGCTACTTTAGAAATTTCATTTAATTTATGTGAGATAATTATAGATGTAATACCCTGTTTTTTAAGTTCCAGCATCAAATTTAACAGATTTTCACTATCATCTTCATTCAATGCTGCTGTGGGTTCATCTAAAATCAATAACTTAACTTTCTTAGCTAATGCTTTAGCGATTTCAACAAGCTGCTGCTTACCTATACCTATATTCATGATTAATGTATTAGGTTTTTCAGTTAAACCAACTTTCCCGA
The DNA here is from genome assembly GCF_002029235.1 of Clostridium oryzae. Classification (GTDB taxonomy): domain Bacteria; phylum Bacillota; class Clostridia; order Clostridiales; family Clostridiaceae; genus Clostridium_AE; species Clostridium_AE oryzae. Next base: position 32,137 of record NZ_MZGV01000036.1, on the reverse strand, counting down.
GTAGTTCCTTAGTCTGCTTGGTTGTTTCATTCCAATCAACTATGCCTCTTTTTCCTCTTTCATTTCCTAAAAAGATATTTTCCGCAATAGATAAAAACGGAATTAGAGCTAATTCTTGATGAACTATTACAATACCAAGTTCTTCACTGCTTTTAATATTTTTAAATTCACATAGATTCCCATTAAATAATATATCCCCTGTGTAGGTTCCATGAGGATATACACCGCTTAAAACCTTCATAAGAGTAGATTTTCCAGCACCGTTTTCACCGCAAAGGGCATGAATTTCTCCTTTTTTAACCTTTAGATTAACATCATTAAGTGCCTTTACTCCGGGAAATGTTTTTGTGATATTTCGCATTTCTAGTATAATATCTGACATACAATTTCATCCCCTTTTATTCTGATATTTAATTTAGTGATGGTATTTATTTTATACCATCACTAAATTCTGCTTTTGTATAAAATTCTATTTTGCAAGCTGAGATTCTGAATAATATTTGCTATCTACCAATACTTCCTTATAGTTATCCTTATCTACAACAACAGGATTACATAAGAAAGAAGGTACAACTTTTACTCCATTGTTATATGTCTTATTGTCGTTAGTTTCTGGTTTTTTATTATTTAAAACATCGTCTGCCATTTCAACTGCCTTTTGAGCCAATTGTCTTGTATCTTTGAATATTGTTGATGTCTGCTCTCCCTTTATGATAGATTTAATTGATGGAAGTTCAGCATCCTGTCCAGTTATGATTGGCATAGGCTGACCTTTAGTTCCATATCCAACACCCTTTAAGGATGAGATAATTCCAATACTGATGCCATCATATGGAGACAATACTGCATCTACTTTAGCAGAAGTATAGTTTTTGCTTAATAGGTTGTCCATTCTTGCCTGAGCAGTAGCTCCATCCCATCTCAATGTAGCAACTTGTGAGAATTTAGTTTGTCCACTTTTTACAACTAACTTACCTTTGTCTATATATTTTTGTAAAACAGACATTGCTCCATTAAAAAAGAAGGTTGCATTGTTATCATCAGGTGAACCTGCAAATAGCTCTATATTGAATGGTCCTTTTCCTTTATCTAAACCTAATTTTTCTTCTATATATGTCGCTTGAAGAACACCAACTTTGAAATTATCGAAGGTTGCGTAGTAACTAACATAAGGGCTCTTTGTAATCAAACGGTCATATGCAATTACAGGTATTTTTGCTTCGTGAGCCTTCTCTAACACATCAGTTAATGCCGATCCATCTATTGAAGCAACTACCAAAACGTTTACACCTTTAGTAATCATGTTTTCTATCTGTGAAATCTGATTTTGCACGTTGTCTTGTCCATACTGTAAATCCGTTTTATAGTTAAGTTTCTTGAATTCATTAACCATGTTGTTACCATCATCTATCCATCTTTGAGAAGACTTTGTAGGCATCGATATACCAACTTTTTTAGCTTTGCTGCCGCTAGCTCCACCATTGGCCTTTCCACACGCAGCCAAACTTAATGTCATAGCTAACGCCATTAATAAAGAAGCAACTTTTTTCATTTTAATCCCCCCGTGAATTATATTGTTATTTATATACTAAGAAAACTTTATTGCAAGATTTTCTTAATCGTTTACAAAAGCTATTCTATCATCTTCGACATATCATTGCAACAAATTATTCATATTTATTTATGTATTTTTAATTCCACTATATGAATTTAAAATAAACTTTTCTACTTTTTAACAGTAATATGTTTTACATAAGTTTTCCAATAATTAATTAAAACATTTCAAAATGCAGGTGATATCAATTAGCCAATACAAAAATTTAGCATATTATATATATGAATAAATAATTATGGTGAAGCCAATGGATAATATAATTAATTCATGTCCTCTAACATTAAATACCACAAGAATCTGTGGAAAAAGTGAAATAAATTATGCAGTGGAAATTTCAAAGATAGGTTTTTCAAATATGAAACCTAACGCTGTAATACTAATAAACAAAGATGAAGTTTTTGATGGTATACTAGCCTCTCCCTTAGTTCATTTTCCAATAAATGCTCCTATACTCCTTACAGATCCATACAGATTATCAAAAGAAACACTAGCAGAAATTCAGAGATTATCTCCAAAAGGTCACGAAGGTATCAAAGTTTATTTAATAGGAAATCTATCTTCTGAACTAGAGAATGAGCTTAACTCTAAAGGTTATACAAGTAAACTAATTACAGGCAGAGATCATTATGAAACAGCCTGCCAGATACCTGCTGAGCGAAAAAGTTTCAAGAATATACTAATTATTTCAGGGCAAGATTATTCCGAAGGAATAGTGTCCTCTTACTGGTCTGCACATCACGGAGATCCAATACTTTTTGTTATGAAAAACCGCATTCCTGAGTGTACATTAAATGTTATTAAAAGTATGCCAAATATAAACCTTTATATAATAGGTTCAACAAAAACTATTTCTGCTTCTGTCGAAGAGGCTTTATCCAGGCTTTCTAATGTAAAAAAGCTATCAAGGATATCAGGAAATTCTCCTTACGATGTAGCAGTTAATTTTGCAAAGTACAAAAGCGAGAGCGGTGAATTTGGATGGGGAAGAAACTACAAAGACGGTCACGCTTTTGCGTTCGGTACTATTGAGGACCCTATGAAAATCGTATCTTCAGTAATTCTTGCACATATGGGAAAACATACGCCTCTTCTATTAATCAAGAAAGACAGCATACCCAAAACTGTATCAAACTACCTTTACGAAGTAAAACCTATGCCACCTATGAATATGCCCCGTCCCCCTTTTATGCATGGGTTCATATTAGGTAACACTAATAATATAACCTATGATAATCAAGTTAAAATTGAAGATATAATTTCTTTAGAACATGAAATGATGCATATGATGATGGATAATCATGAAATGATGCAGGGCGAGCACCGTCCTCTTGAAGACTATAACATTAGTAATTTAGGGTACAAGTTTAAAAATGAAAAAATAAATCATTTAATAAATTAAAACTAAAAAACGTCCCGATAATCATCAGGACGTTTTCATCTAAATTTTTATTTATCTGAAATATTAACTATATCATATCCAGCTTCTTCAATAGCAGTCGCTATATCTGTATTGCTGACTTTGCCATCTGTCTCAATAGTTGCTGATTTTGATTCAAGACTAACTTGAACCTTGCTTACACCTGCCAAAGATTCCAGTGCCTCAGTCACATGTTTTACACAATGAGCACAGCTCATACCCTCTATTGATATTTCTTTTTTCATTTTAATATCTCTCCTTTCATATATATAAACCAATTCTTAGTTTTAATCATGTTACTTAATTGGTTTAAATCCTTTTAATCTTAATGCATTTAATAAAACTGACACTGAGCTGAAGCTCATAGCAGCTGCTGCTATAATTGGATTTAATAATGGGCCTCCAAAGATGTATAGAATTCCCATAGCAACAGGTATGCCAAGCGTATTGTAACCAAAAGCCCAGAATAAATTTTGTTTAATATTCAATATAGTTTTTTTACTTAATTGTATAGCAGTAGGAACATCCATCAGATCGCTTCTCATAAGAACAATATCTGCTGATTCCATTGCAACATCTGTACCTGACCCGATAGCTATACCAATATCAGCTTGCGCAAGAGCTGGTGCATCGTTAATACCGTCACCTACCATGGCCACTTTTTTACCCTCTTGTTGAAGTTTTTTGACCTCATTAGCCTTATCCTGTGGAAGAACCTCTGCAAGAATCCTGTCAATGCCCACCTGTTTAGCTATAGCCTCAGCAGTTCTTTTATTATCTCCAGTAATCATTGCTACTTCAATTCCCATACGATGAAGTTTTTCTATAGCTTTTCTGCTATTCTCCTTTACAGTATCAGCAACTGCAATAATACCTGCCAGCCTTCCTTCAATAGCAATATACATCGGCGTTTTTCCTTCACCAGCTAATTTATTCGATGTATTCTCCAAGTCTTGAAATAAAACATTATTATCAATCATCAGCTTTTTGTTTCCTAATAAAATATTCTTTCCGTCTATTTTAACTTCTATTCCATAGCCTGGTATCGCCTTGAAGAACTCCAATTTTTTGACTTCTATATTTTTTTCTTCTGCATGCTTTACGATAGCTTCTCCTAAAGGATGCTCAGATCCTTTTTCTGAAGATGCAGCTATCTGCAGTAAATATGCTTCACTAGTTCCTTCTGAGGCTACTATATCAGTAACCTTCGGCTTACCCTCTGTTATAGTACCCGTTTTATCAAATACTATCGTTCTTATTTTGTGTGTAGTTTCCAGTGCAACACCACTTTTTATCAAAACACCGTATTCTGCACCTTTGCCAGTACCAACCATTATGGCTGTTGGTGTAGCCAGTCCTAACGCACATGGACATGCAATAACAAGCACTGATATAAATATCGTTAATGCAAAAATAGCTGTTTCACCACCAATAAAATACCAAGCCAGTGCAGAAACCACAGCTATAGAGATAACCACCGGAACAAAATATCCCGAAATGACATCTGCCATTTTAGCTATAGGCGCTTTAGAGCCCTGAGCATCTTCAACAAGCTTAATAATTTGTGCCAAAGCTGTATCTTTTCCTATTTTGGTAGCTTTATATTTAATTGTACCATTCTTATTTATGCTTGCACCTATAATTGCATCACCAATATTTTTCTCTACAGGTATACTCTCTCCGGTGAGCATTGATTCATCTACAGCTGTCATTCCTTCTACTACTTCACCATCTACCGGCATCTTTTCACCCGGCTTTACAACTATTATATCTCCAACTTCTACTTCCTCAATTGATATTTCTACTTCTTTGTCATCTTTAATAACAATGGCTGTTTTAGGTGCAAGTCCCATTAGTTTCTTAATCGCTTCTGAAGTTTTACCTTTTGTAACCGCTTCTAAATATTTGCCAAGCGTAATCAACGTAATAATAACAGCAGCAGATTCAAAATATAAATCATAGGCATACTTTGTATTTCCATTAACAATCTGAACTATCGCAAATATACCATACAAGAATGCAGCTGAAGTACCCATAGCAATTAAAGAGTCCATATTAGGACTTCTTCTAAACAGAGATTTAAAACCAACTGTAAAAAATCTATGTCCAGCCACTATTACAGGAAGAACTAATATTAGCTGTATAATACCGAAATTAATCGGATGCATCATAGGATCTATGAATTGCGGTAAATGAAAGCCTACGGGTTCTCCAAACATATGTCCCATAGTAATGATTAATAGTGGTACAGAGAATACTAATGAAATTATAAACCTATTCCATAGTGATTTAATTTCTTTCTCCTTCTTCTTTTTGTCTAGATCAATAGTGATTTCTTCTTCTAGCGCCTTATAACCTGCTTTTTCTATAGTTTTTTTAATATCCGAAACCTTGACAATTAATGGGTCATAACTTATATTTAATTTTTCTGTTGCAAAATTTACATTTGACTCCGTAACTCCATCAAGCTTTTGGGTAACTCTTTCAACCGTCTTAGCACAGGCGGCACAAGTCATTCCTTCTATTTTTAATGTTTTGCTCATAGCTTCAATAACAGCTTTATAACCAGCCTTCTCTATAGCTGCCTGTATATCTTGTGTTGTCACCTTGGTCTCGTCAAAGTTTATATTTAGTTTTTCTGTTGCAAAATTTACGCTTGCCTCAGTAACTCCTTCAAGCTTTTTAGAAGCTCTTTCCACAGCTTTTGCACAGGCAGCACAGGTCATTCCTTCTATTTTTAACGACTTTGATGTCATTTGATTCCCCTCCTATTTAGTAATTTTAGATAGTATATCTATAATCTCTGCAACCTTCTCTTCACCATTATCATGTTTAAATGCATCCTTTACACAATGGTTCATATGCTGTTTTAAAATCATCAGATTTGCTTTTTTTAATAGTGATTGAGCTGCAATAATCTGGTTTGATATATCTACACAATATCTTCCTTCTTCTAGCATCTTAATTATTCCGTCAATCTGCCCTTTCGCTGTCTTAAGTGACATCAGTGTTCTCATTTTCTGTTCATTCATGCCCTTATCCTTTCAATATCTGTTAATCTAGTATATTTACGAACACCGCCCCACCCCCAGGGGGGGATTGCATCTTAAGTATAACCATTTCGATTCTTTGTGTCAACTATTTTATATAGATTTTCTTAATATAGCTTTGCTCATTACTTTATGTTGTAAATATTGATATCCTGTTGTATTTTTACTATATGATAATTAAAATCTATGTAGATTATATGAAGAAATAAGATAATGATTAAACTCTTATTTCTTCATATTATTTTATCTAACTGTTCTATTAAAATGTATAGTGTAATAATAAGTTTTGGACTTACATATTAATCATCCTTTTACATTCATCGGCACACTGTCGGCAAACATCTGCACATGCTTTACAATGTGGATCTTTAAACATTTCACATTCAGTAGCACACCTTTCACATATTGTAGCGCATAAACTGCATATTTCTTTGATATTACCACTGCCTCTTGATATATAGCAAAATGTAGTAGAGCAAATTTCAGCACAATCCTGTAATGTTTTAATACAATTCATTCTTGCTCTAACATCATCTTCTTGTAGACATAAATTTGCGCATTCCTGGCACACCTGCACGCATTTACCACATAGATCAATACATCTTTGCATAGGATTCCCTCCCGTAATAAGTGAATCTACCGGTTTATTCATAGTTGCTTCCATTGTTAATTCCTCCTAATTTATTATGATTTTACTTATATATTTTGTGCTCACAGCAAAATAATATGTACTGTTTATAATGTCATTGCATTTAGCTGGCTGATAGTCATAATTTTCATTTTCAATATAAAATTTAATAATTTGATTAAAATTAAGTTGGAATTTAAGTCACATTTTGTAATTATATATTAATATCAAGTGATTTTTTCGACCCATTCAGTATAATTAGTCAAGAATGTGACAAAATAATCGTTGTATTCGTATACATTCATCTTTATCAAGTTCTTCCTGCAGCTCTCTTATATGTCAATGCATTGCTATTATATATATTCTTACTATAAAATAGCTTAGATTAGATATTTCTAGGAGGATGAAAATGCTTAATAAATTTATGGACATTCTACTTGGTGAACCGTTAGCAAATGAACAAAGTAGTCACGAAAAATATAATATTCCTTTTGGGCTTGCAATTATGGCAAGTGATGCAATATCGTCAGTGGCTTATGCAGCACAGGAAATACTTTTTGTATTAATTGTATTAGGTGCAGCTGCCTATGAATGGTTGACATGGACTTCTTTTATGATCATTGGCCTATTGGTAATACTTACGATTTCTTATATTCAAATTATCAGAGCTTATCCTCAGGGAGGAGGAGCATACAAAGTAGCTAAAGAAAATCTAGGTGATCGCGCTGGATTGTCTGCAGGTGCAGGGCTTATAATAAGCTACATACTTACTGTAGCAGTGAGTGCTAGTGCCGGAGCAGATGCTATTATCTCAGCATTTAGCAGCTTAATGCAATTTAAAGTTGTCTTTGTTGTAGCTATAATCATTATTCTTACAATATTAAATCTGCGAGGAATAAGTGAATCATCAAAGATTTTTGCAATACCTACATATATATTTATTTTCAGTATGATTTTTATGATCATTTTTGGTTTCTTTAAATACTTTGTATTAAATATCCATCCTGAACCTTTATATTCTATTCCAGCAAAAGCAGCAGAGCCGCTAACAGTTTTTCTTATCCTGAGAGCGTTTTCCTCTGGATGTTCTGCATTAACTGGCGTAGAAGCTGTAAGTAACTCTGTACCAAACTTTAAAGAGCCCAGCCAGCAAAATGCGAAGAATGTTATGCTGCTATTAGCTGGATTAATTCTTATAATATTCGGAGGTTCGTCAATCCTTGCAATTTTTTATACTGCTGTACCGATCACAAACGGTCCTACCGTTATTTCACAGATTGCATATGGTGTTTTCAATCATGGAATAATGTATTACTTAATTCAGTTTAGCACTGCAGTTATTTTACTTATGGCATGTAATACTGCTTTCACAGGTTTTCCAATGTTAATGTATATAATGGGGAAAGACGGTTTTGTTCCAAGGCAATTTACAATCAGAGGTAAAAGATTAAGCTTTTCTGTTGGAATTATTGCTTTATCTACCGTGGCAGCTCTTTTAGTCATTATCTTTAATGCAGATACTCATAGATTGATTCCATTATATGCCGTGGGAGTGTTTGTTTCGTTTACTTTAGGCCAATTTGGCATGGTAATCCATTGGAAAGAAGAGCATGAAAAAGGCTGGTTTAAACGAGCTATTATTAACGGTTTCGGCGCCCTAGTTACTCTGCTTACTACAATAATAATTCTTATTGAAAAATTTAATGAAGGAGCCTTTATAGTTGTATTTTTAATTCCTCTTATAGTTTTTACACAAATGAGAATTGGTAAGCATTATAAGAGAGTCGCCTCTCATCTAAGTATAAGTAAACTAAACCTTAGAAAGGTTGATTTAAAAACGAAATATATCCATATTGTAATAGTACCTATAGCTAGTCTAAACAAGGCAACTATCGGTGCACTTCAATATGCACAGAGTATTAGCGAAAATGTCATTGCAATCAATGTTTCCACAGATAAAAAAGAAATGGAGAAATTACAGACAAGGTGGAATGAATTAGATACAGATATATTACTCGTTGCAAAATATTCACCTTATAGAGCGATTATTACTCCTCTTCTAAAGTATATTGAACAAATTGCAAATGCCGCTAGTGAAGATGAGAAAATCACAGTAGTTGTTCCACAATTTGTCACTCATGAACGATGGGGAGAAGTTCTACATAATCATACAAGTTTCTTTATCAGAGAAACTTTACTGAGAAACAACAACATAGTTGTATCCACTTTTCCTTATCATCTTACAGACGAAGATACATCAGCAAATTAAAAAGCAAACATATGATATATGAGCGTAGAAAAAAGGCATCTGTTAATTTGTTATAACAAATTACAGATGCTTTTTTTCTACGCTTATTGGTTTAAGTTTATAATTTTTCTATTTCTATTTAACCTTTTCATATCTGTTATAGCCATCAGTATAAATCTTGACCAGTTTGTCAAGTCCCATATCTTTAAGTTTCTTTACATATGCATCCCAACCTTGATCAATGCCGCCTTTTATAATCCATTTTGCACGAGTTTGCTGTACATAGGTATTTATATCTGTAGTCAAAGTTGGAAGCTCTTCGTTTTCATCATTCGTATACATTACTTTAGGGAAAGGAGTTGTAACATAAGGATCACCAAGCTTGCCAAGCTCTATTTTGAGTCCGTCTCCACTCTTTGGTGACAACTTAATTTTTTTCTTGAAATCAGCACTTATATACTTTGGACTAAAGCTACGTAGACTTTGATCCCAATACCATGCATCTGCACTAGTTCCTTTAGGTGGATCATTTAATGTATAAGTATTGTCGCTATTTTTCTTAACTACAGTTCCAATTGCTCCCCAGAAATTCTGAATGCTTGCTTCTCCAGTGTAAAACTGATCTATCCATCTTGCTGCAACTTCTGGATACTTACATGAAGTACTAATTTCTGCTGAATTTCTGCCTATTGATCCATTACCATTGGGATCACCACTAGCATATTGTTTTCCGTCCGGCCCTTTTATTGGTGCAATAGCTTCGTACTGACTTGACCATTTTCCAAAAGTAGCATCCGGTGTCCATGCATATGTGAAACCAACTCTAGCTGCATCAGGAGCTTGTCTTTTAGATGTTACCATTGTAGCATCCTCAGTAAAGGCTTCACGATCAATAAGTCCTTCAGAATATAATTTTTGAAGCCACTTAATCCCTGCCTTGTACTGTTCTGATGTAGGATAATACTCTAGACTTCCATCACCCTTTACAATCATATTGTTGCCATTAAGATCTGTAATGCCAAAAGGATTCAATAAATCCATAGAAGCAATATCAATAATTGGAATTTCATCAGCTTTACCATTACCATTTGGATCTTTAGTCTTAAATGCTTGTAGTACTTTTTCCAACTCATCTATAGTTGTAGGCTCTTTCATTCCAAGTTTCTTAAGCCACGTTTTATTAATGATAGGTTGATTACAAACCTTAGGAAGTATGGGAAATGCACTCCCAAAACTATACATTTTTCCATCAGGAAATGTAACTGTTTTTTTTAAATCAGGATACTCTCTCAAAGCGGTCTGGTAGTTAGGCATATATTTTTTTACCAAATCATCAACTGGTCTGAACAGGCTTTCATTATTTACTATGTCAGAATCGCTAAAAGTACCATCACCAATAATAATATCAGGAAGCTCACCTGAAGATAACAGCACTTGTTTCTGAGTATCCCAATCATTTGAAGACTTTATCTCCCATTTAATCTTAACATTTGTTTTGGTCTCTAGATCCTGCAGCCACTTATTCTTTGTAAAGCTATCACCCATGTTTGCCCATCTCATTGTCAATACTTTAAACGTAACAGGTTTTTTAACTATAGGAAGCCCTTTAGTCTGAAAACCATTCGCTTTTTCAGTATTATGTTTAGTAGCATCCTTACCCTTACAGCCAATCATACCTCCACATAATACTCCAGCTAATACTACAAAGCTGATAGATCGTTTTAATGCTTTTTTCACTTTTAATCCCCCTTTATTGTTAATTTATTTATATGATAAAGCGCTTAGCCTTTGACTGCGCCAATCATAACACCTTGATTGAAATATTTTTGTACTAATGGATAAATACACATAATTGGCAGTGTAGAAACTATAATTACAGAATAACGCATTAGATTAGAAAGACGCAGTGCGATCTGTGCCGCTTCACCACTTCCCATGGAACTTTGCATATCATTTACAATCAAAATATCACGTAAAATCAACTGCAAAGGGTATAGCGAAGCGTTTTTTAAATAGATTAATGCATTGAAGTATGAATTCCACATTCCAACTGCTGTCCACAATCCAATAACCGCAATAACTGCTTTAGACAGAGGCAAAACGATTTGGAAAAAGTACCTCAGGTTACTACAGCCGTCTATCTGAGCTGCATCCCATAATTCTTCCGGAATACTGCTCTGAAAAAAGGTACGTGCTACAATAATATTGAATACCGATACTGAAAAGGGTAGAACCATTACTGCGAAGGTATTATATAGATGAAATTGCTTTATAGTTAAAAATGTTGGAACTAAACCGCCGTTAAAGAACATTGTAAAAACAAACATAAACATAATTATCTTTCTTCCAACTAGGTTCTTCCTTGATAAGGCATAAGCAGCAAAAATGTTTACTACCAATCCTATAAATGTTCCTACTATTGTGTACATGATTGTATTAAAATACCCAAGCCAAATGTCCTTGTGTTTTAATAATTCTTTATAGCCATCTAATGTAAATCCCTTTGGAAACAGCCATACCTGGCCACCCGACACCGCATATGGGTCACTAAATGAAGCTATTACTACAAAATATAAAGGATATACAATTATCAGCAAAATGATGGCCGAAATTCCATAAACGATAATATTAAAAATAGTATCCTGATGTGAATGTTTAATTTTCTTTGATATTACTGTACTACTATCCACGTGATATTCTCCTTTCTTCTACCACAAGCTGTTATCACTAACTTTTTTTGAGATTTTATTAACTGAAATTAATAGAATGAAATTAATAATCGTACTGAATAGATTGATGGCTGCTGAATAACTATATTGAGCACTAAGCAATCCAATTTTGTACACATAAGTTGATATAACCTCACTGCTTGAAACATTAAGTGTATTCTGCATTAAATATACCTTTTCAAAACCCAAGCCCATCAAGCCGCCTACTCGCAAAATTAATAAAATAACAGCTGTAGGTGCCAGCATAGAAATATCAATGTACCGGATTTTTTGCCAATTACTAGCTCCATCTATCGTAGCTGCCTCATAAAGACTAGGGTCTATAGAAGAAAGTGCAGCTAAATAAATAATGCTATCCCAACCCGTATGCTGCCAAATATCTGACCATACATAAATATGACTAAACGCTCCAGGCTCTCCCATTAAATTCGGAGCTTGTACACCAAGTAGTTTACTCATATTTCCTAATATACCTCCACTGGGTGACAGCATAAGTAAAATCAAACTAACCATGACTACTGTCGAAATAAAGTGAGGCATATAAGTAATTGTTTGAAACACCTTTTTATACCGCTTGGCTCTCATTTGATTAACTGCTAAAGCCAATATTATCGGAAACGGAAATGAAACAATCAAACTATATATATTGATAATTAACGTGTTTTTAATGGTTGTAGTAAACTGAAAAGAGTGAAAAAATTTCACGAAATACTTATACCAAGGGTCTGCCCATGGACTTCCTAAAATCCCCTTAACTGGCTGAAAATCTTTAAACGCTATCAAGACACCATACATCGGTTTATAGGTAAAACAGACTAACAAAACCACAGCTGGCAATAATAAAAGGTAAAGTCCACTGTTTTGTTTGATTCTCTTTAAAGTAGTCTTGCTTTTAGTCATTCCCAAATTAAAAATTTGCATATAAATTCCTCCATTAAAATAATGCGCATATTTCTAAACGTTTAGATTTTAGCTTATTAACTAGCATTTAAAAGCTAAGATGATAACCTATCATTTGTGTTTGATTGCCGCATTTATTTGTAGTGTTGTAGCAATATTCAATATATAAATAGGTAACATAGTTAAAATTATATAGGTTTTTCTGTTTTGAAACGTTTAAATAAATTATAAGACTTCATGTAATATTTGTCAATCAAATATTTAAACATTTTCATACGTATTTTCCCGTTATTTTGTCTAATTATTGATTATAATCCTACATAAAAAAATAAATTTAACTCAATTTTATTTTTTAAAAGTACAAATTATGTTATAATTAATCTAAATTTAAATATAGTGGATTGGAGTTAGAATATTGAATACGAAAAAAGTTACAATCAAGGATGTTGCAAAAGAAGCTGGTGTATCTATAGCAACAGTCTCATATGTTATAAATAAAATAGATAAAGTTGCTGATGACAAAATACGAAGAGTAAATGAAGCTATAGAAAAATTAAAGTACGAACCAAATCTTGCAGCCAGGAGTCTTGTAAAGCGTGAAGCTAGAATTATTGCAGTAATAACATCTGCAGAAGATAGAATCTCACTGCTCACTGCAAATCCATTTTTCCACGAATTCATTAATGGTGTTGAATTCAGATGCAGAAAAAGCGGATATTCAACTCTAATCATGGGAATAAATGATAATGAAAAATTTACAAGCATTATTAAGGGAGGCAATATTTCAGGAGTAATTGTAACAGGTTACATCAGCAAAGATAAGATTAAGATGCTGAATGACGTTACTTTTCCCACATTAATGCTAGATCAGGAAAAAGATAGTGATAATTTTATTTATTTAAATACTCAAGATGAAAAAGGTGCTTTTTTAGCTACAGAGTATCTAATAAAAAAAGGTCATAAAAATATAGGTTTGTTAACAGGACAATTATGGGAAAGTCCAGTATATAGATCAAGGTTTGACGGCTACAGAGCTGCTCTTGAAAAGAATGGTATCAAATTTATTGAAGATTATGTTTTTCAAACTCAGATTAGTTATGAGGGCGGCGTAGATATTGCTAAGCAGGTCATACCTAGTATCGGAAAAATGACATCATTATTTTGTGCGTCTGACATTGTTGCAATAGGCTTAATAAAGGAGCTTTACCATCATAATGTTTATGTACCAAAGGATTTATCAGTTATAGGTTTTGATAATATACAAAATAGCAAATACTTCATTCCTGAATTAACAACTATATCTCAAAATATTTTTGAAAAAGGCGAAAAAGCTGCAGAATTGATAATCAGTAAGCTCGATAACACTTATAAGTCTACTGATAATGAATTTATCATACCTGTAAGTCTAGTAGAAAGAGAATCTGTACTTAACCTCTAACAAAATATTGCTGCATATGGAAATCATAATAACTTTATTTTTAAAGCCTCGTTGAAGTGGTATAGCTTTCAACGAGGCTTATATTATTTAGCACACAATTTATTCTAATCTATGCAGCTAAGGTAAACAACTCCTGAAATCGCCCCAACTTTTATACCTAGGCTATTTCCACATACTTCTATGGAGTCATGATCCTTCAGTGCATTTTTAAATATATTAGGAAGTTTATAATTTGATACATTTAATTCTACTGATTTATTATCTTTAGAATTATTAACAGCAATCAATGCACATGTACTATCCAATCTTCTTAACATTACTATTACATTTTTATCCACATAAATAAATTCTACACTTCCTCTTCGCAAAACTCTATTTTCATTTCGTAATTTAGTTAACTTTTTAAATTCATTAAGCAGTGAATAATCTGGCTTTCCCCCATCTTCTTCCCAAGGAAAAGTTGCTCTATTACCTGGATCTTCACCGCCAGTAACACCCACTTCATCTCCATAATAAATTGTCGGTGCTCCTACATAGGTCATTTGAAATAATGCGCATAATAAAAGCTTCTTTTTAGCAAGCTCAATCGTTTCCTTATTATCTCCAGCTTCCCTATATCCAAACTCAAAAAGTGCTCTAGCTGTATCATGAGTTGACAACAAGTTCATTAATGCATACAATGCCTCTTCAGGATAGTTTTCTCTTTGCATTTCAAGGATGTTTACAAAATCTGCAGCTTCTCCACCATTTGCATACTCCATGATAGGATATCGAAAAAGATAGTTCATCGCAGAATCAAACTTATCTCCTAACAAATATTTTGAGCAATCAAACCAAGTCTCACAGATAGTTAGCGCCTCTGGATTTTTAAGTTTTACTTCCCTTCTCCATTCCTTCCAAAATATATCTGACTTCCAAGGCGTTACATCCATTCTCCAGCCAGCTATACCAAAGTTAAGCCAAAACTTTGTTACAGAATTCTCATCTCTATATGCAAAATCCTTATAACTATCAACTTCCGCAAACTTCGCTAAAGACGTTGCACCCAGCCAATTCTCGTATTTGTCGTCAGGTTTATCAGCCTCTTTATTAAACGAAAACCAACTATAATATGGTGAATCTTTTTGTATTTTCTCCCCCTTAAAAGCTCCTTTTCCCTCATACTTACCATACCTGTCCATATATATTGAATCAGCACCACAATGATTAAGAGAAGTATCAAGAATTATCCTTATCCCTTTTTCTCTTGCCTCTTCAATCAAATTCTTCAATTCTTCATTTGATCCAAATGCTTCATCGACCTTCATATAATCTGTGGTATCGTACTTGTGATTACTCACCGCCTGAAAAATAGGATTAATGTAGAGTGTATTAATTCCCAGTTCCTTCAGATAACCTAGTTTCTGTCTAATCCCTTCTAAATCTCCGCCAAAAAAGTCATTTCCGTTAACATTATCCGCTCCTTCAGCTCCTGCTGTATAGGGCCTATCTAGCCAATTTTTATGAAATTCAACATCTTGATTACCATAAAATTTTCTAATACCTGGTTTCGGATCGTTACTTTTATCTCCATTTTTAAATCGTTCAGGAAATATATAGTAGTATATTGCATCTTTAGCCCATTCAGGCGTCTTAAATTCAGAATCATATATGTTTTGAGTATATCTTATTACTTTGTCTTTTCGAGTGTAAATTTTTCCTAGCCCATTTGTTCCTTTTAAATCAAACACGCTATGTGAAAAGTTTTGTTCGTTGTTACCATAATAAATAGTAGTAGTATCTGTTACTAGTTCAAAGTAATATCCGTATACGTTCATATTATTAAATTTAACTGTACAACTCCAGTACTCTCTGTCTGCATCAGCCTCGCTCTTCATTAACGGATATTTAATTGTATCATAATAAGAAACTTTATCTAAATTTCCAACTATTTTTTGTATCTCAACAACAAGCCTCGCTTTTATAATCATTTTAGGTACAGCTGAAAGTGTAAATTTAATTTTAGTACCTTGCACCTGTGCTCCAAAAGGCGTCTTGCACTTTATATCCCTGGAATCAAATTGTACTGAATTAAACTTCATTATAGTTCCTCCTAAAATAAGAAAAACCTCTATACACTATGCAAATAAAATATGGTTTTAAACGTTTCAATTACATTATAGTGATTTTATTCTCATAATTCAACAAGAGATTTGTAATTTATTATATACTCTTAAAATTTCACTAACACTCCAAGCCTGAGCATAGCACCCCTGAGATATTGTTGGATTTTCACCATCATAGATTTCAGCGATCTGACCAACACACCCCTCTCTTAAACATGCTTCCATTACCTCAAGCTGACCTCTTACTGTATCTGCTGCCTCTTTGCTGTAATCATGAACCTTCAAGTATGCAAGATAATATCCTCCTAATGGAAATGCCCATACGGTACCCTGATGATAAGCCATATCTCTTTCAAAATGACTTCCTCCATATTTTGGTTTGAATTTCTTATCTTCCATTGAAAGACTACGCAAACCATATGGAGTGTACAGCTTTTCAAATACTGTGTCTACTACTTGTTTTTCTTGTTCTCTTGTAAGCATTCCAAATGGCACAGAAACTGCCCAAATCTGATTGCAACGAATTTGTTCATCTGCTACAGTTCCAGATAATACATCTCTTAAGCAGCCTTTATCATTATTCCAAAACTTTTTTTGAAAGCTTGTCAATACTTTTTTAGCCAAATTCCCATATTCTGCAGTCATCTTACCCAATAATTCTGAGAAGAATTCCATTATCTTTAAGTCATTATACCAATATGCATTAATTTCCACGGGCTTTCCGTGTCTTGGCGTTGGTAATATATCTCCGAATCTTACATCCATCCAAGTTACCTGTTCGAGATTTGCACCAGCCGTTATTAAGCCATCAGTGTCCATATGGATATGAAAATCTGTCCCTCTCTTATACCAAGAAATAATATCCTCCATAATAGAATACGCTTCCTGTACGAATTCTTCATCCTTGGTATATAAATAGTACTCATATACAGCGCCAATAAATAAAAGTGATGCATCCGCTGTATTATAAAAAGGATTATTGTCACCCTCTGGAAATGTATTTGGCATGATACCCTTACGGCAATATTTTATAAATGTTCTAAAAATATTTTTAGCATCTTCATAACGCTTTGTGGAAATGCAGCAGCCTATCATAGCTATCATAGTATCTCTACCCCAATCACCAAAAAATGGATACCCAGCTATTATGCTCTTTCCATTGGTAGACTCCCTTTCTACTATAAACATATCCGCACTCTTCACAAGCTGTTTTCCAATTTCATCAACCATACCTGATTGTTCTATCAGTCTCTGCTGCCTCTTTTTTTCTGCAACTATCATATTATTTACTGATTCCTCACCGTTTTTTAAACTATATACCACATAGCATTCCTTTTCTTCATGTGAAGAAATTGTAAAGCATAACCTATGATTATGTGCAGCACAGCCAATTGCATCTCTACCATCCCTTGCATCATAAGCATAATATAGCTCCTCTTCATATTGCGTTTGATAAAGTTCCAAAGAACCATTGGTGTTATAAAATAAAGTTATACCATTACTCTTTATTTGTTCATTGCCAGTTTCAAATATCTGCTTTACGTTTAACCTCATTCCTTTATTCACAAACTGCATATAGGGAGTTATCTTAAATTCTACCTCCTTATCAGTATGATTTCTAACCATGTATTGCACTCCCAAGGTATTTTCCCCATGCTTCATAACAATAGTCTTCTGTACTTCAACGCCGCCAGCCTGATAAATCCATACTGGACATACGTCAAACTTGAAAGCATTTAATAGTGTGTGTCCCTTTCGATTTTTTGTATAAGTTACATATTCTTGACTTGATAGGTCATATTTCTTATCCTGTATTTCTATAGTTTCATTTAATTTTGTAATCAAATGGAACCTGTTATTAGGAGCTTTTGTGCAAGCCATAAACATAGCATGATCAGATCTTGCATTTGATCCAATTATAGTCATTGAAGAAAATCCGCCAAGACCATTAGTTATTAGGTAACAATTTTCCTGTCCTCTTTCAAAATTTTTTAAATCATTTTTACCAAATATAAATTTCATTTTCCACCTCAGCATTCTTAGTATTTAATTTAATTCTATTATCGGGCTTCATTGTTATTCTTTTACTGAACCAACAATAATACCTGAGACAAAATATTTCTGCATGAAAGGATAAATTAGAAGAAGCGGAACTGTTGATACAACTATTTTTGCAGAATTTAATGTTCTATTAGAGATTTTAGCTAGCTGCTTCATCTTTTCTGTATCGGTAACCTTTGTAATATCTACATTTAACTGTTGAATGTAAGTTTGCAGTGGATAATTTGTTGTCTTTGATATATAAACTAATGCAGAAAAATAGTCATTCCAATGTCCAACAATAGTAAATAGCACGATAGCTGCAAGTGTTGGCTTAACAATTGATAGATAGATTTTGAATAGAATATCCCATTGAGTAGCTCCATCAATTTCTGCAGCTTCTTCAAGAGATTTGGGAACTCCTCGAAATGCATTCATAAGTAAAATGACATTTCCAATAGGAACTGCTCCAGGAAGAATCAATGACCATATAGTATTTAACAGGTGAAGTTTATTTACAACCATAAATGTTGGAATGAGACCACCAGAAAATAACATAGCAAATATAAAAATGTTCATATATATCTTTTGCGATTTAAATTTTTTGGAACTCTTTGACAACGGATACGCTGCAAGGACCGTTAAAGACATATTCACAAACAGTCCCAGCATAACTCGCTCAACAGATATGAAAAACGAATGCCAAAACTGTGTATCACTAAGTAATTTTCGGTATGACTCAAATGTTAAATTAACCGGTAAAATTCCTACAAGATTTGCCGAAGCTGCCGCATTATCACTAAAAGATATAGCGACCATATTAAGCAGAGGAATCAGACATGACATTGTAAGTAATATTACTACTGACCATATTAATATATCTGCTGTAATGCTTCCAATTGTTCTAGAACGTACCATCATAATCTCTCCTTTCAGAATATTAGAATATTTGATAATCAGTAACTTTTTTAGCAATCTTATTTGCAGAAAGAATAAGAATAATTCCTACAATTGAACGCAACAATCCTACAGCAGTTCCAAGACTGTACTGTCTCTGTATAAGTCCAACCCTATACACATAAGTATCAATAATATCAGCCGTCTGATATACTAACGGGTTATACAGATTAAATATCTGGTCAAAACCTGCATTTAAAACATTTGGAAGATTCATTACTGTAATTAGCATAATTGTCGGCATAAGTCCTGGCAAAGTAACATGTAACATTTGTTTAAATCTATTGGCTCCATCCATATATGCTGCTTCATACAATGCAGGATCAATAGAAGTCAGTGTAGCAAGGTATATAATAGAACCATATCCAAAGTTTTTCCACACATCTGTGATTACAAGCATTGGTCGAAACCATTTGTTACTAGCAGTAAAAAGAATCGGTTTTATTCCCATCGATGATATAAATGCATTGATAGGACCATCATATGAAAAAATATTTAATATTACTGTAGCTAATATTACCCACGATAAAAAATTAGGCAGATACACAACAGTTTGAATAATCTTTTTTGCAAATTTGATACGAATTTCATTTAATAATAATGAAAATATAATTGTTACAAATGTACCAGCAATAATTTTACTTATAGCGATAACAAGCGTATTTATAAAAATCTGCTTGCTATCAGGTATTTGGAACATAAATTTGAAATTATCTAGGCCCACCCAAGGTGAGCCTAATATCCCTTTTACCGGCATATAATTTTGGAATGCCATAATTATACCGAACATAGGTACAAAAGAGAAAATTAATAAGAATATCATTGCTGGCATTATCATAATATGAAAACTTGCTTGATCTTTTTTGTTTTTCATGATAACCCCCTAGACTATTTTGAAGTTAAAGCCTTATTTACTTCCTGTGTAATCTGCTCGCCTCCAGCTTTTTTCCACCTATCTACAAATGTATCAAATGAACTTACTGACTGTTCTCCAGTAATAATTTTTAAATACATCTCTAACTCCATTTTAGATAAAGTTGGCCATTTTAATGACATTGATGCAGTATTGCCAAAGAAAATAGGTTTTACTTCTTTTATTTTTGAATTAGCAACAAGCTGTGCGCACTTAATCGATGAAGTATATCCTGCCCATGCATTAGAATCAATTGGTTTTCCAGCCTTTACATTTTGTAAATAAGTTTTATATGAATTATAGCTGCTCATATCTAAATTATTTAAACCACTTGTTTTTCCTGTTTCAAGAGCCTTTTGTATTCTTTTACCCTGCCTTACAAAAGCATCATAATAATCGATATTTGTAGCAAGAAGGCCTCCGCCTACATTGTATTTGTTATAATCATTAATTTCTTGTATAGATTTTGCATTTTTATCTTCGTATCTCTCATAATCAAACTGCAGACTTGCAAGTTTCATAGCTAATTCTGGATGTTTGTAACCTTTACGAACAACAACATAGCTGCTATTAGGATTACCTGTAAACATTGTTAGTGAATCATCTTTTGCTACTGGAGCTACATACGGAACCCATTTTGCTTTTGGATTTAATTTTAATGTATCAGCTACAGTCCAACTACCCCACCAATTATCCATTACAGCACCACTCTTTCCACTAGTAAGTAATGCCTTGCAGTCATCCGTTGTACGAACTGCAAATTGTTTATCTATTAATCCCTTACTATACATTTCTGAAAGCTTTCCAAGTGCTGTTTTCATTTGCGGCTGTATGGAACCATAAACAGCTTTACCTGTGCCGTCATTCAGCCATTGCTGCGGAAAAGCACCATATAAGGAGAATATATTATTAACCATATATGCTCCTCCTGACGTACCGGCAACTTTATTGCTTACTACAAGTCCAACTGTTTTCCCCTGGGCATTTCCGCCAGGATTTTTATCTGAAAATTGCTGTAAAATGTTCTCTACATCATCTATAGTTTTAGGATCAGCTAATCCTAACTTGTCCATCCAATCCTTTCTAAGCCATAATACACCAGGTCCATGAGAAATTTCTGTAGTCGGAAGCGCCATAAGCTTTCCATCAAATCTTGCCGTATCAAGGCATCTATTTCCATAGGAATCATAAATATCCTTGATTTTTTCACTAGCACATGTTTTATAGACATTTGATAAATCTGCAATTAAACCATTTTCATAAAGCTGTTTAAGCGTATCATAGTCCGACACGCACATTATATCCGGAATTTTACCACTAACTATTGCCATAGAAACTTTCTGGTTATAGTCGTCGCCATTGTTAGCTACAAATGTATTCTCACTTTTAACATTCAGTTTCTTTTTTGCATATCTTGTCCACGCATTATTGGAATCATTATCTCCTTTATATGGAGTTCCCTTTAAAGCTCCATAATTAGCAGCTGTTATACCAACTGTATATTTTACAGTCTGCGGATATTTACCATACGGTGTCGTCATTGCTGCCCTTAGTGCAGGATTTTTGACATTTTCTTTTGATTCAGACGTATCCTTAGAACTTTTACATCCTATTAGAGAAACTGCCATCATAGCTGTCATTAAAATAACACTCATTCTTAAAGCTCTATTTTTCATAATAATACATCCCCCTAATTCTATAATTTATTTGTTGTTCTGCTCCAAAGCGCCGGCTTGCTTTGGAAACATTTTCTTTAATAATTTTATAATGATTATACTGAAATCGTAAACACAAATTTTTTCAGTTTTATATCAAATTTTCCTAATTCATAAATAAATTATTCTATTTCTTATAACTGATGATATAATACTGTTATAAATCAAATGTGAAAGGAACTATTAGTATGCTTACCATATTGATTGCGGATGACGAGAGAGAAGAACGTGAAGGAATTGCATTTTTAATTGATGAATACGATTTCGAATTAAATGTGCTATTCGCTGATGATGGTCGAACTGCTTTATCCTGTCTAAAACAGCAGCATGTAGATATTCTATTTACAGATATTCGAATGCCTTTTATGGAAGGATTACCTCTTATATCTGAGGCTATTAAATTATATCCTAAATTGAAAATTATTTTGTTTAGCGGCTTTTCTGAATTTGAATATGCTAAAAAAGCTATGTCGCTTGGTGTATCTGACTATATATTAAAGCCTGTTAATGTAGATGAATTTAGACATGTTATGGAAACAGTTATAGAGAAAATAAACACTGAAAATCAAGAAGAAGAATTATTATTCGCGCAGCAGGAATATGTTAAAAAACATATTCTCTTATGCGCTATAAACAAAACACTTGTAAATAATAATTTTCCTGTTGAACTAATGAATTATCTTTTCCATCGATATAAAAGAATTATGCTGTTACAATTCGATAAGAATTTTTTTGAAACAGCGGGAACAGAATTTGAGCAAAAAATTTTATCGTATATAAATGTACCAGCAGACTATTTGAATGTAACTCTCTGCCAAAGTTTATTGCTCTTTCATGAAGACGAAAACTATCATAAAATTTCTTTTTATGAAATAGGTAGCTCAATCTATGATCAAATTCTATCTGTGTATAATCAAAATTGTTACATAAGCATTAGTCGTGAAATAAAAAGTATTGAAGACTTAGCCTCTGCTTATTCTCGACTGGAACAATTATTAGAGTGCCGCTTTTTTATGCCAAAAACTTTTATTTTTGATGAAACAGCCCAACAGTCAGAAGAGAACTATAATTCTTATGAAACTTCTACAAATCGAGAAGCTCATTTAGTAAAACAGTATGTAGAGAAGCATTATAACGAAGATTTATATCTTGAAATTCTAGCATCCAAAGTCTATATATCTCCTCGTTATTTAAGTACCATTTTTAAAAAATACGTTGGCTGTGGATTAAACAAATATATAAAAACTATTCGTATGAGAAAGGCGAAAGAACTATTAAAAAATACAAATATTAAAGTTATAGATATCTGCAAGATGGTAGGTTACCATAACTTATCATATTTTTGCCAAAACTTTCATGAATTTTACGGCGAAACGCCAGAAAAGTATCGACAAAAAGGATTACAATATTTAGAGGAGTAATTAAACATGAACAATATTTACCAGTGCTTACAGCAAAAATTATCTAAAATGAATTTTCGTCAAAAGACAATGCTTGCGTTTCTATTAGTGAGTATGATTCCCCTAGTTGCTCTTGGCAGTTTCAGTTTCATTGAAACTAGATCTTTTTTAATAAATAGGGCAAAAAACGATTTACAAGCTACTCTTAATCAAACTTCATTAACTCTAAACAATCAATTAGAAAACTATAATAAAATAATACTTACATTAAGTTTTAATCAAGAAATTGTAAATGCCTCTAATATGCATTATACAAATACATATGACATGTACAATGCACTTAACAATGTCTTTGATACAAATTTCATAATCGCACAAAATTTAATCAATGGAGTAAAAGGAGTTACCCTCTATACTGGTACGAATCTTCCGCAGCACGGAAATACTGTGATTCCCATAAAAAAAATAGCATCAAAAAAATGGTATGCTGATATTCGACAATCTGTAGTAACTAAGTGGTATTATAGTAATAATGAATTATTCTGTGCAAGACGCATTTTAAATACCAAAATACCAAATCCAAAAGTTAATATCTGGGTAATAAAAGTAAACTATGATAATACTTTTACATCATTAAAAGCATTGGTGAAACATGGAACTAATGTTATTGTAACAGACAATAAAAATAATATTGTTTATGCATCACAGTCAAAGGTAGCTTATCATCTATCAAATATAATCAATTCATCAAAAAACGGTTTTTCACTTAATAAACAGAAGTACACAATAATGCATTCCAATTTATCTGTGCCAAATTGGAATGTATATCTATATGAGCCAACAAATCAGATTACCAGTTCTGCTCAATGGATTTCTATTACTGTTATTATTCTGATTTTGTTTTGCTATATTATTGTTTTTATCGCTAGCAGACTTTTTTCTAGGAGAATGGTATTTCGTATTGAACGCTTACGCGAAAACATTAAAATTGTCGAAAGTGGTACCTTGGAAGTGACTGTCGCCAGTAATTCAGAGGATGAAATTGGAGATTTAATTCGAGGCTTTGATAAAATGGTAAGCCGAATCAAACATCTTATTGATGAGGTCTACGTCGCTAAAATTCATCAAAAAGAATATGAAATAAAAGCACTGCAGGCTCAAATTAATCCTCATTTTCTTTACAACTCCCTCTCCATAATAAATTGGAGAGCTCTACGCATACACGCAAATGACATTAGCCAAATGGCACAATTGCTGTCTAATTTTTATAGAACAACTTTAAACAAAGGCAAAAATATAACTACTATAGCCGACGAGTTGCTAAATGTGGAATCTTACATAAACATCCAACTAATTATGCACAGTAATAGTTTTGATGTGGATTATAAAATTGATACCAGCCTCCAATTGTGTCAAATGCCCAATCTTATGCTTCAACCTTTAGTTGAAAATGCCATTCTGCACGGAATTGAAAACAAATTGGATGGACGCGGAAAAATCACAATTATATGCGAACGAGTAGACAAGTGTATACTATTTCATGTTAATGATAATGGAATTGGCATTTCCGAAGATCAAATTCCTTATTTGCTGCAGAATCAGTCTAAAGGATATGGATTAAAAAATGTAAATGATCGAGCAAAATTAATATATGGTGATACATATGGACTAACTATTGAAAGTACCGCTAATATAGGGACTAGCATTATTTTAAAAATCCCATTAAGTAAATGATATGAAATAAAATCAGTTCTTCATATACACCTACATAACAAATTAGAATTTGTGGTTAAAACTCCATAACCAAGCCTACATATAGTTGATGAACTACATTACCTAATTCTTCCTTTAAAATATTAAATGACCGTTTTCCTGTGCAATGCCCAGTATAAATAGCCTCTATTCCTGTCCTTTTAATTCTTCTAGCAAGCTCTCTGACTTCAGCTTTTGATTTATTATAAATATGAAAACCACCAACCAAAGTTTTAATTCTTTTATTTGGTTAAAATCCAACTTAAAATTCCATAAAAATAGGCGAGAAATTTACTTCTAGCCTATAGTTAATGTTATCTGTTATTACTTAGCATTATTACCTCCATAAATTGGATTTGTTATTAGAAATTCGGAATAAGTCATGACAATATTACCTGCCTTACAGCAGCAATTCTATGCAAAGGCTGCCATCGTTAACTATTGCAGAAATACTCCCGTCTAGCTTTTCGACAAGTGACTTGACAACTGCAAGCCCCAATCCGGTACTTTCACTATGCCTTGATTTATCTCCAATATAAAATCGTTCAAATAGTCGTTCTGCTTTGATACTTCCAGCATCATGAACACTATTACTAATTTGAATACATGCTTTGCTATTTTGAAACGCATCCAGCTCAATAGATATTTTTCCATCAGAATAGCGTACAGCATTCGTCAACAAATTTTGAAGGATTCTCTCTAACATGTTACGATCTGACAATATAAATACAGACTCTTCTGGTAATCGTATATCTGGCTGTATCTTTCTACTTTCCAACATAGGCGCGTTTTCAGAAAGAAAATTGATTACCAAATTGGAAATATTGATTTTCTCTATCTGTGGCTGTATGTCATCTGTATCAAGAATAGCAAGATCATAGAAAGTTTCAATCAATTCTTTCATTCGTTCCGATTTGTGCATTGCTATTTCAACACGATGCTTTTCCGCTTCATGTAAATCTGATTTTTGGAGCAACTGTAAATGTCCCATAATAACTGTAAGAGGTGTGCGTAAATCATGTGATATATTTGCAATAGACTCCTTCAAATGCTCCTCATGCTGCAGGGCACAGGCCACTTGATAACGCTGTTTGGAATAATATTGATTGAATTTCCCTGCAAGTTTCTCCATATCACGGTCAATGAGAGAGATGTCCAATATTTTTTCAGTTTTACCACTGGACAATTCACTGATCTGACGGGTCAAATTCCTTACCTGCTTCTTCAGCATCATATACCGCACCAGCAATCCAATCAGAAGCAGTGTTAAAATTACTAATAATCCTTTTATATTGAACACCTCCTAACCATTATTTCAAATCGCATTTTCTAAATATTCTCCAAGACATCAATAACAGCACTATCAGCCAGACTGTTCCTACTATCAAGCTGAAGGGTTGAATGATTGCTGATGATCTTACCACCTCTCTGATTTGATATATTGGCAGAAATGCGATAGGAAGACCTAATTCCATTCCATATCCCAAATATAGGCTGAGTACGAATACAATGGCAGCAGTAACACCTACTGACTTTGCAGTATTTCTAAAACAGTAACAGCATAATATCGGAATCAGAAATACTACACTATTTAATAGAAGCGAATAGACAACAGCCTTTATAATACTATAAAAAAACAGTGCTGCTCCTACAATTCCAAAGCGTCCATATTCACGTATACAACCCGCCAACGGATAAATAATAGCCATCAGATTAAATGCTATCAAATATACTATAAGCTTACAACTAAAAATCTGCCTTCTACTGTGACCTGCACAGATTTCCTGGTCAATGGTTCTCCAAGAAAACTCCTGCCCCAGAATCAGTGCAAGAATACTGGAAACAATAATTAGCACAAATGTCGAATCATATACCATGCCATTAAAAATATCTGATAATGATTTAGCTGCTCCACCAGAAGGTCCTAAAACCTCCATCAAGTAAGTATCGGCTGTAAAAAAACCTATAAGGAAGATACCGATCATTCCTCCCCAAAAAACACGGTTATGCAATAACTGATACCGTTCCATTTTAAGCAAATTATTCAAAATGAGCCCTCCTTATTTTATATCCAATTTATCAAATTGGATATATGCAATAGCAAACATACCTACAATCCATAAAATATCAATTCCAATCACACTAATATTAGAAATTGGTAGCTGATTTACTGATAACAATCGTAATTGCCCCATAGGAAGGATTGTCGCAAATATTTTTGTACTATCACCATTTAATATAAAAATCATTAAGAAAAAGGCAATCATGGGAATTAAAAGCGTTTTTCCAACATCCCTGAAAAAAAACGATGCTAATAAAGGCAGCATTCCCATAGCTAATATTGAAAATAATACAACTAAACAATCAGAGAGCATTTTCATAGCAGATACATTTGCAAACTTTAGAGATGCAAATGTTCCTGCAAAGCCGTCTATAATCAAGGGTACTAATAATATTAAGACGGATGCAACCAAATATGTGACCATTTTTGCCACCATAACAGCACCACGTCTATGACCTGCACTGATAAAACTATGGAGTGTGCGATTGACAAAATCTTCTCCAACAAAGAGTGCTGCGAAAATAGTAATTAGTAAATACAGCAGCGGCATATTATACAGTGAAGCATAAAATAACCCAGATGTCAGTGCCACCACATGACTATCTAGTATCATAAGGCTTTCTAGCACAATCGAAAACAAAAGCATCACCCAGAAGCTTCGGTTATGCCAGAGCTTATACATTTCACATTTTAAAAGATTATTCATGCGAAGTTCCTCCCACTTTACTCAAAAAATAATCCTCCAATGTGTCCCCTGATATATTCAGACCTGTTACAAGAATATTAGCTCCAGACAGAATCTGTGCAACCCTCTCAACCTCATCCAGGTGCTCATATAATCGAAGCATTCCATCAGGCATAAGTTGAATGTTTTCTGTGTTCAGCTTATCCTCTAAAACCAGAAGTGCTTTTTCTGGATTTTGTGTTTTAATTGCAATATGTTTTTTGCAATGCTCATCCAATTCTCTTGCAGACAGTTCCTCGATGACCTTTCCCCTATCCAACAGAATAAATTGTGAAGCGGTCTGATATAATTCTTCAAGTATATGACTGGACACCAAAATAGTCATACCATATTCTTTATTAAGGGATTTTAAGAGATTTCTGATTTCCACTATACCAGTTGGATCAAGACCGTTAATCGGCTCATCCAAAATTAAAAACTCCGGTGTGTTTAAAAGAGCTATAGCAATTCCCAGCCTCTGGCGCATGCCCAGAGAAAAATTACGCACAGCTTTTCTACCTGTACCTTTCAATCCAACTGAGTGCAGGCACTTTTCAATAATTGCCTTATCTGGAATGCCTCGCTGGATACGCTGCACTTCCATATTCTGATAAGCACTAAGATTTGGATACAGAGCCGGAGTCTCAATCATGCAGCCAATACGCTTTCTTTGCATTTGCAATTCTACACTGCCTGATTCCCCCCAAAGTGCCAGTTTACCCTCAGTTGGAAAAGCGAGCCCTGTAATTAACCGGAGAAATGTTGTTTTACCTGCTCCATTTTGACCTATAAACCCGTAAATCTTACCTTTTCCAATTTTCAAGTTGATATGATCTAAGGCAACTGTTTTGTTATATACTTTTGTAAGGCCATGTGCCTCTAAAATGATAGAATCCATGTTATTCTCCTCCTTTTCGATTATCATTCTAAACCCAAATCTTAAAGAATTTCTTAAATGGACTCGAAAAATTGTAAAATAAGGCTAAAGCTGAGAGCAGTAGCCCTCAGCCTTGATGCAAACGATAACCAATTCCCCAGACAGTATCTATATATTCTTCCTTTGGAGCTATCATTTTAAGTTTATTTCGCAAATTGCTTATATGAACATTCAGCGTATTATCTTCGCTGAAATAATCCGCATTCCACACACTTTCAAACAAGTTCGCTTTTGAAAAAACTTTATCAGGATACTGCATAAGTAACTCCAAAATACAAAACTCTTTTGCAGTTAGCATAAGTTCCTCACCTTTCAAAAATGCAGTGTTATTATGAACATTTACAATTAAATCCCTATAGGACAGTTCAGGCTTTGATGTTGTCTGAAATTGTACTCTGCGGAGATTGCTTTCAATTCGGGCCAAAGCCTCCTCCATATCAAAAGGTTTGGTAATGTAATCGTCGGCGCCCAATCGTAACAAATCAATCTTATTCTGGGTTGTCCCTTTAGCAGAAATGATTATAACCGGAACCGTTGATAATTTTCGAATATCCTCAAGCACTAAGTCACCACTTCTGTAAGGGAGCATAATATCCAACAAGACAATGTCTATTTCATTTTCAATAAATTCATCTGAAACATGAAGTCCGTTATAATGTGAAATAGCTTTATATCCATTTTCTGATAAAAAATCAGCCAGCAGATGGTTGATTTCGACATCGTCTTCAACAATTAAAATAGTACACATATCCATTCTTCCTTATCCTAGAATCACTATAATAAAATAACACCAATCTATAATTGCTAATGCACAACTTGTATTTGCATTGTTAATAAACTTAGTTTATATCTGACCATTCAACACATCCAAAAAGAAAATATAAATCTTTAATCTTTACTTTATGAATTTTTAAAATTGTTTTTCCAATACCAAATGTTATTTGTGCAATATGGCATTTACATACCTTTACAAAAACACATGTCCAAGTTCATGAATAAAAAGCATTATTGTTACGATAAATAAAAGTGTAATCATTATTTTCGCATTTTTATATTACCATATTTTAGAGTTATGTATCAACGGATTAGAAAACTGCTATAATCATGTGAATACAACTTTTTATATTTTTAAATATTTACTTTATATCCTTTAAAATGCCATAATAATAATTCTTATTCCTACAATGGCTAATGCAACTGCAAGACTTCTAATTATTGCTACTCCATGAATTTTTCTTGAAAGCCTCGCACCTAATTGAGCTCCAAATAATACTCCAATGGATAAGGCTGCTGTTTGTATTACGCTAGATTGGAACACCCCATTCACTATGTGAACTATGGTTCCTGAAAAAGACATTACTGCTAAAACAAAATGTGATGTAGCAGTTGCAATATGAACTGGATAATTTAGTATATTAACTAGTACTGGAACATGTATAACCCCCCCACCTATACCTAAAAAACTAGACATAAATCCTACAAAAACACTTACTACTATTCCAATAACAGGATTATATGAAAATGTGTGCACTGTTCCTTCATTATCTATTACTGTTCTTGTAACGTATCCCTTCTTAACTACTATATTGTTACTTATTCTTTCCTCTTTTGTTCTTACAATTAAGAATATTGATACTATAACTAGTATTACACCAAATATTCCATTAAAAAGCTGTCTTGGTACATATGATGTTATGACCGATCCTAATACTGATCCCGGAAGTGTTGCAATTGCAAAAATTATTCCTGATTTATAATCAATACGTTTCATCCTAGAATAAGCAAAAGAGCCAGATAATGCATTAAAAAATACAACTGCTAGAGAAATACTAGTTATTGTATCTGGACTCTTGTCCGGATATAGTAGCAGTAAAATAGGTACCAGTATAAATCCTCCACCTGCACCTATTAAAGTTCCAAATGCTCCAATTAAAAATCCTAAAGGAACTAACAATAAAAATTGTATCAATTTACAAGCCTTCTTTCATAACAATTATGTCTTATAATTACACTAGATTTCTAAGACTCTCAATTTTATAAATTATTAATAATGTAAATATGCTTCATTATATATTATACATTATCTTTTAACCATTTTGGAAATAAGTTTTATATTTTCTAATTTTAATTGCTATATATTGAATTTTTTTACTTCAAAAAGAACAAAAAAGGAAAAATACAAATAAACAAAAGGTAAAACTTAAGCCTAAGAAGAAAACTTCTATATCCTCAGACAGCATGGCATTACATAGAATAGGAAGAACATATACTGATTTTAATTTGTTTCTTACAGAGAATCCAGATACTTGAGTAGTTGAAATGTATACTATACATGGAACAAGAAACTGTAAAGTACTTCTCACATTCTTTTTCCGCAAGTGTTCGTAATGCTTGATAGTTCATCTTTTTAGAACAGGATTTGTTTTTTGCTATGCATAATAAACTCTTTGTTATCATAGTAAATACAATGTACTGATTAAACTCGTTAATAAGCTGTATGATGATATTAAGAACTTTATAATAAATAACTGTAATTTTATAACTACATAATTAATTTATCATGCTGTCAAGGACAGCGGCTTACTTCACCTACATATTCTACCCCAGCTTTCTATCTCCCTTTTTGCCTTTCACCCTTACTTTCTTTTCTATATTTTTTCATAGCAAACTTTACACTAACGCGTTGTAACTTTCTTACGATTGTCCTACCTTAAGGAGCCCATAGGGCTTACCAAGTTCCACTACTAGTAGATGCGAATAGGTTAAGTATCCTTCTATATTCCGATGGACATATGGGTCGCTGCACGATTTAACAAACAAGAAATCTTTCCTGTCCATAAATAAGCTTTATCGCCACAATACGCTTATCTCGCATTACGAAAATTGCAAAGGTTCAGCTACTTCTTATACATTCCTATTCTTCCCCCAGCCTGGAATCAGATTTGCGGCAACCTTTTTCCTTCGACACTTAACTCTCATGCAAACCACACTCCAATTACTCAGAATGCAGTTTCGAGCGGGGATATGCTTAGCGACTAGCATAGTTTCTTTGAAACACTACTCTTTAGCGACTTCTTGTCGCACATTTGAATTGCAAACCAAAAACACCCCAAAATCCATCTCTGAATAATGCGGTGTTGTAGAAGAATATTCTGTTTTTTTGTCTCGTTAAATAAGAATATTATGTAAGAATTTTACTGAAGATTATGCTTATTAATCACGCAGTATATTAAGCCAATTTTGCCTACACTTTAAATTTATTCCTCATGCCCTCTACTTCCAATCTCAAGCAAATTACCTTCAGGATCCGCAACATAAAAATTTCGTATACCAAATGGATAGGTTACAGGTTCACCTGTAAATGACTTTACTCCAAGTGTCATTA
This sequence comes from Clostridium oryzae, assembly GCF_002029235.1. Classification (GTDB taxonomy): domain Bacteria; phylum Bacillota; class Clostridia; order Clostridiales; family Clostridiaceae; genus Clostridium_AE; species Clostridium_AE oryzae. The sequence goes on along the minus strand of NZ_MZGV01000036.1, from coordinate 122 downwards.
ATCGCTCGTATTCTCTGTCAACATCAGAAAATTTTGGAAGCCAAATGCCAATTTCCATTGTCAGGTTAATTCCCTTCAGCGGGTAATAGGACTCACCTACAGCTTCTGCAAAAGCTTTTCGA
>NZ_MZGV01000035.1 GCF_002029235.1 Clostridium oryzae | reverse complement strand
CCTTATATAATTATTATAAAATAAAATCAACAATAAGCAACGTATTTTACTATTATAACCCGTTGTCGGATAAATAACAGTAATTATAGCTGAAGAGCTTGTTATCATTGTTGTCAACAGCTTTTTTAGAACTTTGATTCTTTTATTGCCTCATAGTTAATATAATTTAAGAGGTGAACTACAATGAAAGCTTTAGAATTAATAGGTATCGGTATGATTGGAGTCTTTCCGTTACATTCATTGTACATATTTTTATTAAAATACTGCTGAGAATATTTACAGCTCAAAACGATAATGTGTAAATGTGAGGTGATTTTTGTGTGTTGCAATTTTGGAATGGATGTTGATAATTTTAATCCTAAAATACTTTACACTTTTGAAAAACGCTTTGAACCTAGCCATAAAAGCAAAGTTCATAGTCATGACTTTATGTCTATAATATATATTATGTCTGGTAATTGCACCTACATGATAAACAATATTCCCTATAAGGTAAAAAAAGGTGATATATTAGTGCTTAATCCTGGCGTATGTCATGGCAAATATACTATTGACGGCAGTGGTATTCATGAATTTCACGCAGGTTTTGAAAATTTTAAAGTCAATGACCTTCCTAATAATAATATAATAAATGATAACATAACTCCAGTGATTCCTTATACAAATTACGATGATGATTTGCTTCAGTGTTTCAACGATATTATTCTGGAACAAAATAAAAATGAATCTGGTTCAGAGCTGATTCTGAAAACGTTAGGCATGAAGCTTTTAGTTATTTTACTAAGAGTTATATATCAAAACAACTCTATTAAGGAAAAAGGTTGCATTAATTTTGAAACCTATGATAGGAGCACCATTGTAAATGCAATAACTGAATTCATAAATACAAACTATATGCATGATTTATCTTTGGAAATAATATCTCAGAATATGTATCTAAGTCCTGCATATATTTCAAAACTTTTTAAAGAGGAGACAGGGGATTCCCCTATAAATTATCTTATAAAGATAAGACTTTCAAAGGCTAAAGACTTTTTAACCTACAACAGACTTACTATTAAAGAAGCAGCTCATGCTGTTGGCTACGATGACGCTTATCACTTCAGTAAGCTGTTTAAGAAGCACTATGGTTATCCGCCTTCATGCCTAAAATACAAGGCAGTATAAGCAGCAAGAAAAGTTTTAGTAAACGAAAAATAGAAGCTTGTCACAGCTTCTATTTTTCGTTTGTTAAATTATTCTCTTATTCAAAAGCGTATGATTAAGTTCAGCACAGCTGAATTTTAATCTTTCATTTCTAAATCTAAATTTTTTATTTATAGTAGCCTCTATACTCTTCTGGCAGCAAAGCGGCAATTGACTTCATCATATGAGTAAGACATCTCTCCTCAAATACATGCTTTTCTTCTCCCTTTTCTCTAGCAAGAAGCTCCACAGGCTTTCCTACATTAACGAACACTTCAGCATTATGGAAATTTTCTGAAGACATATTACCATCCTTATCTATAGGCATAAGCTTCTCTGTTCCATATACTCCTACGGGTATAATCGTAGCCTTAGTCAATTTTGCTATAAGTATAACTCCTTTTTTCCCTTCTATCATACTACCAGTTCTGCTCCTAGTGCCTTCGGGAAATATAAAAATGTTTTTTCCAGCTTTGACATTACTTATTATTGTAGTTAGTGCTTCTTTATCAGCCGAATTAGGCTTTATGTTTATAGTCTTTACATTATGCATTCCTAATGCTGTTATAGGATCACCTGTAAGTTTAATTCCAGCTACAAAAGAAACATCATACTTTCCAAGAACTTCAGATAGTATAAGTCCATCCGCATTACTTAAATGATTTCCTATAAATATTATTGGTTTTGAAGCTGCATCAATATTTTCAGTTCCTGAAACCTTAAGTTCAGCGTACTTGCTTAAATATGTACTTACAATCTTTCTAGAAATATATTTTCTAATGCCCATGGGCATACTATTTATAAATTTTGCAACTTTAGGTGATATCATTGCCCTTCCGCCTTTCCAATTACAAGATATTATATAGTTTATCGAGTCTAAGCGATATTATATCAGGAAATTACATATATGCTTAAGTAAGCTTTTCATTTCACTATTATGTAATTTTCTCATATACTATTTAAAAAACTCCAAATAATATTATAGTTTGAAAAGCTTTAAAAGTCCATGATTAAAGATAAAAAGATAAGCACTAAATATAAATTGTTACATCATATTTACGAAAAAATCAAATATAATTAATAATATATTTTGAAGTTAGTGAATTAAGATAAGAAAACAACAGAAGCAATATAATAAAAGTATTTTGTGAATATTAAGAGTTAGAGCATAGGGTAGGAAGTGGTTGTGGAAGGCATTTTTCGGCCGACGGAAATCACTTCCTACCCTTTTTATATCACCATTTCATTAAATATAGTTCTTCTCAGGCCCCTATAATCTTGAATTTCAGTTATACTTATGGGTTTTTTCTGAACTATTCTTGCTGGAATTCCTACTGCAGTGGAATTGGCAGGTACATTTGTTAATACAACAGAATTTGCACCTATTTTTACCCCATCACCAATGTTAATAGGACCAAGCACCTTGGCTCCTGCTCCGATAATTACATTACTTCCTACCGTTGGATGTCTTTTTCCTTTTTCTTTGCCGGTTCCCCCTAATGTAACTCCATGATATATCGTCACATTATCTCCTACCTCAGAAGTTTCTCCAATTACTACCCCCATGCCGTGATCTATAAAAAGACCTTTTCCTATCTTGGCACCTGGATGAATCTCTATTCCAGTAAAAAATCTTGCAAGTTGAGACACAAACCTGGCTAGAAAAAATCTCTTATGCACATATAAAAAATGTGAAAGCCTATATACTATAATTGCATGAACGCAAGGGTACAAAAGTAATACTTCAATAAAATTTCTTGCCGCAGGATCGTTTTTAATAATATTATTTATATCATACTTTAATTTCTTAAACAATTTATTACACCTCCAAGTGCAGTGCATATCAAATTGTACCATATCTACCTTTTAAGCTCTTAATCATAAAGCCCTGAAGATATATATTTTTCTCCGCTGTCTGGAGATACAGTAACTATCTTATTTCCAGGTTTTATTCTCTTTGAAAGCTCAATAGCGGCTTTAATATTCGCTCCAGTAGATATTCCAACCAATATGCCATCTTTTTTTGCCACATCTCTCGCTGTTTTATATGAATCATCGTCTGAAACCTTAATAATTTCATCCACATATTTTCCATCATAAATTTCAGGTATAAAGCCCGAACCTATTCCTTGGATTTTATGTGCACCTGGTTTTTCTCCAGAAATAACTGCTGATCTCTCTGGCTCTACAGCAACGACTATAATATCTCTATTATATTCCTTAAGACGCTTAGCTACACCCATAAGTGTTCCTGAAGAACCAACAGAGCATACAAATGCTGATATATCAGGTAAATCCTTTATTATCTCCTCTGCTGTAGTTTCATAATGTTTCTTAGGATTTGCAGGATTTGTAAATTGCTGAGGAATAAAAACTGTACTGTCCTCTCTTGCCATTTCTTCAGCTTTAGCAATTGCTCCTTTCATTCCGTTAATACCTTCTGTCAATACTAACTCTGCACCATAGGCCTTAATTATATTTCTTCTTTCCACACTCATCGTGTCAGGCATAACTATTTTAACTTTATAGCCTTTTAAAGTACCAATCATAGCTAGAGCTATACCAGTATTTCCACTAGTAGGTTCTACAATTGTATCCCCTTTTTTTAAAGTTCCCTGCTTTTCAGCCTCTTCAATCATACCTAAAGCTGCTCTATCTTTTATGCTACCGCCGGGATTATTTTTTTCTATTTTCAGAAATATATCTGACTGACATCCCTTTATTACATTATTCAACCTAAGCATTGGTGTGTTCCCAATTAAATCTAGAGTATTTTCATAAATCAATTGTATCCCCCCATATATAAAATAAAAAACTCCGCCTCATATAGAGACGAAGTAAACTTCGTGGTTCCACTCTAATTATATTAGAACTACCTTATCAAGTACACCTATACTCTATCACTATAACGGGTGAACCCGGTGATGCCTACTAAAACAAATTCAGCATACTACTCAAAAGGGCACTTCATATAATCTTATAAGTAGAATGTCTCAGCAAATCATTCCATCTCTGTGCAGTAAAATTATACTACTTTTCTTTATCAACGTATTTTCACTATCTATTATTATTATATTATCTTCACATAATTTGTCAATAGGGATACTATTTAAATTTCATTATAAAGTCATCTGCAAAATCTATGTTTTCCTATTATTTTTATTAACGGTCTTGACCATATCCACTGGCTTGTAGATTTTGCTGGATTAAAATAGTATAAAGCACCGCCTGAAGGGTCCCAGCCATTTAATGCATCTCTTGCTGCATTTACGGAGCTTGATAATATTTCCGCATGAATTTGACCATCAACTATGGCCGTAAAAGCACCAGGTTGATATATTACCCCTGCTACTGAATTCGGAAACCTAGGATCTCTTATTCTGTTTAATACAACTGCTCCTACAGCTACCTGACCTGTATAAGGCTCTCCTCTGGCTTCACCATTGATAAGTCTTGATAATAATATTTCATTCTGATTTCTTGCTGCATAAGTACTGGTGGTGCCAGCTGTCGTATTTATTCCAAGAGCAGCTAAAGTTCTATTTCCAGCAACACCATCTGCTGGAAGCCCATTTTTACTTTGAAACCATTTTACTGATGAATATGTCCTATAACCATATATACCGTCTACAGTTCCGTAATAATATCCCCATCTCTTTAGTCTCGTTTGAATTTCTCTGACAGTACTTCCTCTAGAACCCCAGGAATATGTAGCTGCTCCAGTCAAAGTATAATATGGAAATAAACATACCAAAGCTACTAATAATACTAAAACGATACTAAAAATAGCCATCTTTTTCTTTCTGCATTTTAATATTTTTTTATGCACAGCATCAACTCCTTTCTGCATTAGTTTATACGAAAATATAAAATTAATACAAAATAAGAAAAAATGGTGGCATCCTATGTCAGCTAATTCCATTGGCAAAAAAATTACTACGGGAACAAATTCCCGTAGTAATTTCCATTCTGGCTTTTGATTTCTAATTATTTTGCACCACCCTGTGGATGTTCTCCAAAATTAATTTATCCGAACTCCACTATAACTCACATCTACTCTTTACTCTTTTCTCTCTACTCTTAATATATCTATACTACTTTTTTATAATGCTTTTTCTTTGAATCTGATACATAGTCATCTAATATATCGTAAATGATTGCTATGCCTACTAATACTTCATTTTCATCAGTAACAGGCAGAGTTATAAGATTATATTTAATAGCAACACTCATTGCTTCGTCTATCTTATTAGCAACTTTTATACTGATAATATCGCTATTCATTATATCCGAAAGTTTAGTATCCTCATAATTTATTATCAAATCTTTAAGAGATATAAAACCTAATAATGTCCCTTCATTATCAATTACATAGACATAATAGATAACTTCATCATCAGGATTCATTTCTCTTAGACATTCGATGACTTTGCCAACTGAATCGTCAGCGCTGAAAGCAAGGTAGTCCGTATTCATTATACTACCTACAGTTTCATCCTCGTATTCCATAAGTTCCCTTATTTCTTCTACATCCTCTTTATTTATATGTTTAAGCAATTTCTCTGCAAATTCTCCATCCATATCTTCAAGAATATCTGCTATCTCATCATTAGGCATAGCTTCCAAGACCTCAGCCGCCTTTTCTTCACTCATATTTTCCAATATCTCTGCTTGTACTTTAGGTTCAACCTCTTCCAATGTATCTGCTGCTAGATTCTCATCAAGACTTTCAAAAACTTTTTTTCTATAGCTCGTATCCATATCCTCTAATATATCTGCTAAATCCGCAGGATGTAGTTTTGAAAGTTTTTTATAGGGTATGGAAATTTTTAAGCTGGCATTAACCATTTCTATCGATTCAACATTGTCCCACATTATTATCGCATCATTTGGCTTACGATTTATAGTGTTATAAAATGCCTTAACTGCTTTCTCTATTCCAAATCTTCTTGCCCTCGCAAGAGTCCCAGAGTCAACTGCTACAACTCTTAGCTCTCCTGCTATTTCTGCTATTTTAAGATCATTTACCCGTACAACTTTTTTATCATTAACATCTACAATTTGCTTGTTAAGAAGATGTTTAGACAGTAGGTAGGAATAGGTTCTCGGAATGATATCTTTTACTCCTCTAACCTTTATAGTAACTTTGCCCTCCTCATCCTGCCAAAACTGTATATTTTTAAATTCGTAATTAAAGATTTCTCCATCCTTTTTTACCATGTAGCCTATGGCTCTAGGATAACCTTCCTCAGTAGTTACATATATATCCCATAATCTTCCTATATTTTCCTCAAACTCATCGTATAATTTCTTACGCAATATGGAGCTTAAAAAAATATTATTTAATCTTATCATAATTATTCCTCCTTGCATGCCAGAAGAAACTATATGATAATACGATAATAGCCCCTCTCTGACACAACTATTCTATTTTTGTTTAACCTGTGACTTTGAGGGCCAGCCTCCATCAAAAACGCACCACCTTTTTTTATAAACTTATTAACTAATCGTTCAGCAAATATTTATACTGAGTAAATCCATTTCTGACTAATTTTTGAATATAAATATAAAAAGAGCCCATTATAGGCTCCTAAAATCAACTAAAATATATCGTTGAGTTTTAGCACTATACGGCGTCAATCATTAGCTGCGTTAAATAAAACCTTAAGACGGTAGTATTTGTTAACCCATTGGCATCTCTCGATGTTTCCGGGTAGCAGCGTGTATCCATATAGGAGCCTCACCTAACAATAAGTACACTTTTATTATATTACATCACTAGTAAAAATGAAACACTTTTATTTATATTTTTTTATCATTCTATACTCTGGTTATTGTCTTAATTTTTTATATAATCTATAATGGTATAAGATTTTGGGAAAACTTATAGAAAAGGAAGATTAATTGTATATGAATATAAATAAACAATTTTTACCGATAAATAAGGCTGATATGAAAAAGCTAAATATCGATCAGTTAGATTTTATAATTGTTAACGGAGACGCATATATAGATCACCCCTCTTTTGCAGGTGCCGTAATCGGAAGGGTTCTTGAAGCTCAAGGTTTTAAAGTTGGTATGATAGCTCAGCCTAATTGGAAAACGCTAGAGGATTTTAAGTGTTTAGGCAAACCTTCACTAGGTTTTCTGGTAACTTCAGGAAACATAGATTCAATGGTAAATCACTATACTGCTGCAAAACGAAAAAGACATGACGATTTTTACTCTCCAGGCGGTAAAGCTGGCTACAGACCAGATAGAGCATTAATCGTGTACTGTAATAAAATACGTGAAGCTTTTAAAGATTCTCCTATAATAGTTGGCGGAATAGAAGCCAGCCTTAGACGTTTTGCTCATTATGACTACTGGGATGACAAAATAAGAAGAAGCGTAATCATGGATTGTCCAGCTGATTTACTTGTATATGGTATGGGAGAAAAGACTATAGTTCAGATTGCAGAACTGCTTAGATATGGAAAAAACATTAAAGATATGACCGATATCAGAGGAACTGTATATATAACTAAGGATATATCAAACCTTAAAGATTATGTGCTTGTACCTCCTTACGAGGAAGTTCTAGAAAGCAAAGATGCTTTCGGAGAAAGCTATAAATTAGAATATAATGAGCAGGACCCGATCAGAGGAAAAGGAATAATTCAGCAGCACGAAACTGAATACGTTGTTCAAAATCCACCTCAGCTGCCATTAACTCAGGATGAGATGGACTATTTTTCCAGTATTCAATATGTAAGAGAATATCACCCTGTCTATAAAGAACTTGGAGGTATACCTGCGCTTAACGAAATAAAATTTTCAATAACCAGTCATAGAGGTTGTTATGGTTCTTGTTCTTTTTGTGCTTTAACCTTCCATCAAGGCAGAATAATTCAGAATAGAAGTAAAGATTCCATCGTTGATGAAGCCAAACTACTTACTACTCTGCCTGATTTTAAGGGATATATACACGATATAGGAGGTCCTACCGCTAACTTTAGACATAAAGCCTGCAAAATTCAAGAAAGTGTAGGTACTTGTAAAAACAAGCAGTGTATGTTTCCAAAACCTTGCAAGAATATAATAATAGATCATAGTGAATATCTGGATGTACTGAGAACAGTCAGGAAGCTGCCTAAAATCAAGAAAGTTTTTATACGTTCCGGTATACGATATGATTATCTGCTGCATGACAAAGATAATACTTTTTTTAAGGAACTGTGTGAGCACCATATTAGCGGCCAGCTCAAGGTTGCTCCAGAACACGTAGACGACCGTGTACTAAATCAGATGGGTAAACCCGGCAGAGATGTCTATGATAGATTTGTAAGCAAATACTTTGACATTAATAAGAAACTTAACAAAAAGCAGTTTCTTGTACCGTATCTAATGTCAAGTCACCCTGGCTCTGATTTACAAGCTGCTATTGCACTCGCTCTCTATATAAAAGATATGGGTTATACTCCTGAGCAAGTGCAGGATTTTTACCCGACTCCAGGAAGTTTATCAACTGCAATGTATTATACAGGAAAAAATCCTCTTACAGGAGAAAAAGTATATGTACCTAAAACTCAGGAAGAAAAGGATATGCAAAGAGCGCTGCTTCAATATAAATTGCCTAAAAACTATGAACTTGTTAAGAAAGCTTTGCTAAAGGCAGGCAGACAAGATCTAATCGGCAATAGTAGTAAATGTCTAATTGGTAATAACCCACCTAGAAGAACTGAAAGTAATAGAGGCAAGCACATAAAAAATAGAAGAACAAGACACTAAAATGGAGCACCCTTGGGTGCTCCATTTTAGTGTCTTGCAAGTTATATTTATTAATTATTGTTTGTCAGACTGTTTATTTAACACGAAATCTGGATATGCTAAAACTCCCATCTCAGGAATGTCAAGTCCTTCAATTTCATCTTCAGCCTTAACTCTGATTCCCTTAACTTTGTGAAGTATCTTCCAGAATATGAACGAGGAGCCTACACCCCATACAATAACTGTAGCACAGGCAATAAGCTGAGCCAAAAATTGTCCCGGATCACCATATAAAAGACCTTTTACTGTACCGCTTACTCCATTTAAGCCTGACCCATAAGTGCCATCTGCAAAAAGTCCAAGGGAAATCATGCCCCAAAGTCCGTTTACGCCATGAACTGATACAGCACCAACTGGATCATCTAGCTTAAACTTATATTCAATAACATGTACAGCAATGCAGACAAGAATTCCAGAAACTATGCCTATAAAAAAAGCAGCTATACTATTTACAAATGCACAAGGGGCAGTAATTGCAACAAGTCCTGCCAAAGCACCATTACAAGTCATAGAAGGATCTGGTTTACCATATTTAATCCACATGTACATCATTGCTGTAAAGCCGCCTACAGCGCCTGCTATCATCGTATTAACAGCCACTACTGCTAATCTAAAGTCACTTCCATTAGTAGTACTTCCAGCATTAAAAGCAAACCATCCAAAGAATAATATAATCGTACCTATTATAGCCATAGGGATATGATGTCCAGGAAAAGCTACCGGAGTTCCATCCTTTTTAAACTTGCCAATACGAGGTCCGATAACAATTGCACCGCTTAAAGCTATCATACCTCCCATAGCGTGTACTACTGAAGATCCGGCAAAATCTAATGCTCCGTGACCTAAGCCAAAGTTCTTACCAAGCTGTGAAAGCCAGCCGCCTCCCCACATCCAGTTACCAAATAACGGGTAGTATAGCATTGAAACAAAGAAGGAGCTAAATACAACTGCAGAATATTTAACCCTTTCTGCCATAGCGCCTGTAGGAATTGTACATGTAGTATCCATGAATACCATCTGAAAGAAGAATAATGCAAAGACACCTACATCATACGCACCACCTGTAGTAAGAAAAAATCCTTTTGTTCCAAATAGTCCAAAGCTGCCTATAGCTACCTCGTGATTTAATACAGCTGGACCGCTGCCTAATGTAGACCATCCTCCTACGCCTCCAAACATTAGTGCAAATCCGCATATATAAAATCCTATAGTACCTACAAGAAAAACCATAAGATTCATAGCCATCGTATGCATAGCATTTTTAGCTCTACAGAAACCTGTTTCCACCATAGCAAATCCTGCTTGAAAGAAAAATATTAAGCACCCTGTAAGCAGAACCCATACATAGTTTATTCCTATATTATTTTTAGCTACCTGCGTTGCTACCTCCTTCAAGCTAGGGTCTCCAGCTTTAGAAGCCGTTATAGTCGAGCCCCAATCTGAAATCGAAGTTGAGTTTGTTCCACTTGGATCTCCTTTCGGTACACTGCCATCTGCAAATACTGTTACAGCAAAAACATTGATAAGTAAAAATACCAGCAGTACTGCCACTGATAATTTGGATAATTTTTTCATATGAATCCTCCTAATCTAAATAAGTATTGTTTTATAATTCTGATAATTATAATAATTGCATGTTAATAAAACGAATATTATAATGCTTTCTCTCCAGTTTCTCCTGTCCTTACACGTACTGCATCCTCCACATTATAAATAAATATCTTGCCGTCACCAATTTTCCCTGTAGATATTTTTTCTCTTATTTTTTCAATAGTCTTATCTACTAATTCGTCCTTAACTATTGTCTCAACCTTAAGCTTATGAAGTAAAGTTGCTGTTATTTGTGTCCCTCTATAAATTTCCGTAGCACCCTTTTGATTGCCATAACCCATAACAGTACTAACAGACATACCGGAAACTCCAATCTCATTAAATGCTTCCTTCAGCTCTTCAAGTTTTTCTGGTCTAAGAACAATTTCTAACTTTTTCATTTTTTCACCCCACAAATTTTTATATAAATATCATAACTAATAGGAGCATTTTTTTAACTTTTATCAATGAATTTATTTTATTTTTTTCATTTTATCAAGGTAAACGTTTTTAGACTGGGTATTTATGTATATAGTTTTTATAAAGTGTCGATTTTTTAATAAATTGTAAATTACTCTTAAACATGTTTGAATAAGTCTTACTTTAATATTAGAAAATAAAAAACAGCATCTTCATGCTGTTTTTTATTAAGATATTAATTTATTTTACATCATCCGTTAATTAACGCCTAAAAGTTTTAACGCATTTTTTTCACATTCAATCGTAACAGGAAAATCAGGGCCTCTTTCACCATCTATATCCGTGACAATATCTTCATTACATTCTATATGTAATTTATCTGTTTTAAAATACAATAACCCTGAACTCCCTTCCAAATGTTCTCCTCTAAGCATTTTAATAAGCAATGCTGCTATATCTTTTATCATGCATGCTTTAATTATTATTACATCTAGCATTCCATCTTCTACAGATGCTTTATAAGCTAGTTTTAAGTTTCCTGCAGTCTGTCCATTAAATACCAGCATTAAATACATGTCTCCATCAAATGTACAATTTTCACTAGTAACTTTAATTTTTAAACTTCTGAAATTAGGTAATTGTTCTATACCTTTTATGTAGTATGCAAGTTTTCCCATTGTATTTTTTAAATTAACATCTGTTTTTTGTGAAACATCTGTAAACAATCCTGTACTTGCTACGTTAATAAAATATTTATCATTTATTTTGCCAACATCTATAGGTCTAGCCTTACTATTTAAGATTTTTTTGCAGGCTTCCTCCACATCCTGAGGCATTCCAATAAATTTAGCAAAATCGTTTGCGGTACCAACAGGCAAAATTCCTATTGGTAAATCCACATTATTTTCCTTCATACAATTCACAACATTATCTACAGTACCATCTCCACCAGCTACTAGTATATATTCATAACTTTTATCAACATCAAAAAAAGCATCATTTAAGTCACAATTAAAATCAATCCTATATGGAACTATAGCCAGTTTCTTCTTTTGATGAATCTTTACAATATCGTCAAGTCTTGAAGCTATAGAACTTTCTCCTGAATATGGATTATAAATAAATTTAACTTTCTTCATACGAATTAAACACCGCCCATATTTTTTATATGAGTAAATTATATCACCAAAATCAATAAATCCACAAGATTTCCTTGTGGATTTATTTTCCTTACTACTCTACATTGTAAGGCTCTGATATATTTTTCAAAGCCTCTCCTGCATTATCAGATAATAATGGATCAGTAGCAAGATCACCTAATGCAACCATTCCTACTAAACTATTATTCTCCACTACAGGCAGTCTTCTTATCTGTTTATCGCTCATTATTTTAGCTGCTTCATGTACATCCATATCTGGCGAAGCAGTAACAGGATTTGAGGTCATTATGCTTCTTACGTTAGTTTCACCATTGCTCTTATTTTCTGCTGCTGTAGCTCTTATAGTTATATCCCTATCAGTTACTATTCCAACCACTTTATTACCTTCACATACAGGTACAGAACCAATATTTTGATCTTTCATTATCTGTGCGGCTTTTTCTATATTATCATTAACATTTAAAAAAGTTGCGTTCTTGGTCATAACATCTCTTAATTTCATCTTATCACCCCTTGTTTTCAGCATTTCCTAATGAATTATGCAATTCATTTAGTATTATGTGATAATATTATTTTCTTATTCATGATAATTTATTGTTAAATATTGCACGCTTTTATTGTATAATGTATTATAAGACTTTGTATTCGATTTATTGAGGACTTATATTTAATTCATAGAGGTGATATCGTGATAAAAAAAACTATCCCTTGTATGTTTACATTGGGAAATCTAGCATTTGGACTTTTATCAATAATTATGTCTTTTCAGCATAACTATAGAATGGCAAGTATCTTTGTACTTATTGCTGCTTTTACTGACAGATATGACGGGAGAATAGCTCGCTATCTGGGTGTTTCCAGCGATATTGGAAAAGAATTAGACTCTTTAGCAGATTTAGTTTCATTTGGTGTTGCTCCTGCTATTTTATCTTACGTAATGTATGACTTTAGCAGTATAGGAATACTTGGATACATACCAACACTTTTATTTCCACTAGCTGGTGCTTACAGACTTGCCAGATTTAATTGCAGCCAACTAAAAAATATCTTTATAGGAGTCCCAATAACCTTTGCTGGTGCATTTATTGCTATTTTTACATTAATTTTTATAAATAACCCCGAATACATAGCTTTTCCGATTATATTAATGGTAGCACTATCCTATTTAATGGTATGCAACATCAAGATAAAAAAAGTGTAGTAATAAAAAGTGCAGCAAATACAATAAATACCTTTATTGTATTTATCAATTTACTGCTTATAATTTTAATTTATACATGTACCTTAATTCCATAAACTCAGAATTTAAGATCATGTATAAATTAAGTCTTGCATCAGAAATTCTATATAATATTATTCGTGAAGCTTAAGCTCACTGTCTATTTCGTTTTCTATATATTCCAAGCCTACATTCTGCTTTATAAACTCCGCCTTCAATTTAAAATAATCTATATATCCGCAGCTACTCTTATCTAAAGCTCCTATTATCTCGTCGATTATCTTGCCCAATTCATTAGTTCTATCTATACCATCTTCTATATCCTTTCTGTGAACTAAAGCCACACTATTTAGTTCATTAACCCCTCCTATTAGAAGCCTATAAGAGTTTATAAGCTTAGTAAGTATATCTACTAAATTGTTCATGTCTGTATAATAATTTTCTATAACTTTTCTGTAACTCACCAGCGTTCACCTTGTACTATAATTCTACTTAAATTATATTCATTATCGTTTTATATTATTCAGAATATAAATCATCCGATTTCTAATATCGCTGATAATATGATCGCGCCTTCTCTATGATATCAAGTCTAGTATTTATAAAAACAGCTTCCGCCGATAAATTCCCTCAGTATTGAATTTTCTGGTACAATATCTCTATCAACTTCTTTAAAAAAGCTTAAAAAGCTTCTTAATTTTACAGCATCGTAATATACAGGACTATCCTTCGAGATTTTAGATAATTCCTCCATTGCATATTTCTTAAGGACGCAAAGTTCATATACAAGAGTAGAATTAAACATAACATCTGCTTCCTCCTGATATACAAAGATATTCTTCTCCTCGCCTCGCTTTATAGACTCTCTCATCTTGAGCGTTGTTTCTCCGCCATACCCTCTTGATAAAAAGTCCCTTACAATCCTTCTGATTATTCTTACGTCTGTAGTTGATATTCTGTTATGATTATCAAGATTAAGCTGTGTAAGAGCGCTAATATATATCTTAAACTTATTTTCTACAGGAATTGTAGAAGTCAATATATCGTTTAATCCATGTATTCCTTCAACCACAATAATTCCGTTATCTGGAAGACTTAGTTTTTTGCCTTCCCATACTCTTTTCCCCAATCTAAAGTCAAATGTAGGAAGTTCAACCTCTTTTCCCTGTAACAGTTGGTTTAGCTGGCTATTGAATAGTTCCAAATCCAATGCATATATAGATTCAAAATCATACTCACCGTTTTCATCCTTAGGAGTTTTCTCTCTGTCTAGAAAATAATCATCCAGCGAAATAGGTACAGGCATTATACCATTGACCCTTAGCTGTATTCCAAGCCTTTTAGAGAAAGTTGTTTTTCCAGAAGAAGACGGCCCTGCTATAAGCACAATCTTAACTTCTTTTCTATCGTTTATCATATCAGCAATATTAGCTATCTTCTTTTCATGTAAAGCTTCTGATACTCTAATTATATTAATAATATCATCATTTTCTACTTTATCATTAAGTGCACCTACATCAGAAACGCCTAATATATCTCCCCATTTTTCAGTCTCATAAAATATTCTTGCCAGCTTTTTATTTTCCTGAAAAGGCTCAACTATCGTATAATCTTTCTCAGAAGGAAATTGAAGAAGGAAACCTGGGTTGTAGTATATTACATCAAATACTTTACCTATGCCAGTGGATGCTGCCATGAGACCATAAAAATAATCATACCTTCCATCCAATTCATATAATTTTAGTGTATTAAATTTTACATGTTTTATTAGCCTGATCTTGTCTTCCATGCCGTAGCCTTTAAACACTGCTATTGCTTCATCCTTAGTTACAGAAGTCTTGTTTATAGGTATATCAGCATCTATTATTTCTTTCATTCTCTTCTTTATTTTTAAAATATCCTCGCAGTCTAGTTCAGGCTCTTTATGAATTTCCCCAAAAATTCCCTTGCTTAATGAATGTTCTATCGTGACTTTAGCTTCTGGGAATAAATCATATACAGCTTTAATCAGTATGAATTGAAGGGTTCTCACATAAGCCTTCATTCCAAAAGTATCTGATACATATATTGGTTCCAGAGTCCCCTCTTCTTCTATAGTGTCTGCTAGTTCAAGATAGTTTTCATTAAGCTTACCAAGTATTAACGGAAGATCTTCTCTTATTTTTATCTGCTTCAATACGTCTATTACTTTTGTCCCACTTTTAACTTTTATTAATCCTCTATCAAATAAATCTATATTTAAATCGTTCATTTTCTGCCTCCATATCATTAAATAATTTTAATAAACCCATATTTAATTATCGTAAAATATATATATTTATTCAGTTTCTAATTATTTTTCAGCAGTAAAATATAATCTTCGAATAATTCTATTTATCAGTTTATATTATGCCTCAACAGCTAATATTTTAAATTTTTTTTGGAATAATATTTATTGTATTTATGAATTTATAATAATTAAGTTATTAAAAAGGAATGATATAATGTTTATTATACTAATTAGAACTTTTATCCTTTTTTTCATCGTTACAGCTTCAATGAGAATCATGGGCAAACGACAGATAGGACAATTGCAGCCCTATGAACTTGTAGTAGCTATAATGATATCTGAACTTGCATCTCTTCCAATGCAGGATACACGAATTCCGCTTATTCATGGAATAATACCAATTATTACACTGTTTTCTATACAGATTATTATTTCCTTTGTGGAATTAAAGTACCAAAATGCTCGGGATATAATAGACGGCAAGGCAAGCATCGTTATTGAAAAAGGTAACCTCGTGCTTTCTGAATTAAAGGATCAATTATTCACAGTGAATGACTTATTAGAGGAATTAAGAATAAAAGGTTATTTCAGTATCCAAGATATTGAATATGCTATTTTAGAAACTAATGGACAGTTATCAATAATTCCAAAAAAAGAAACTACACCAGTTGAAAAAAAAGATATGAATATAACGGTAACCGCCCAGAACCTGCCACTACCCATAATAAGTTCAGGAAAAATCAATTATACAAACTTGACCTTACTAAACAAAGATGAAACGTGGCTTAAGGAGCAGCTTAGAACAAACAACTTTAAAAGTGAAAAAGAAGTTTTTTTAGCTGTAATGGATTGTGATAATAATTTATATATACATGGATATAAAAATTATAATGAAAAGAGTACAGAGGTGAAATTATGAAAAACATTTGGATATCTTTTGTGGTGTTTGCTGTTATGCTTTTCTTGATGACAATATCTATAAATTATTTAAACACTACTTGTGCTAAATTCCAGAAATCAGCTGATACGCTGGAATTGTTATTAAATCAAGACAGATGGAAGGAAGCCTATGATTTATCTAATAACATTTATGACCGTTGGGAAAAACAGTCAACTATTATTCCAGTGTTTGTCAATCATGCTGAAGTTGATTCGGTTAATAATGAAGTTATGAAACTTACGCAATATGTCAAATTCAAAAGCAAAGATGAAGCCTTAGCATCTACACATGCAATAAAGTTTTACTTAAAAAGCATAAATGCTCTTCAGCAAATCAATATACAAAATATTTTTTGAGTAAAAGTCCTGTAAGTACCAGAGCAAGACTCACTTTCTAAAGTCCTGCCCTGTTAATAGTCTTATAATGCTGCTTATTTATAATTTATTTTCCTAGACTTTTCATAACCTTAACATCATCATCTTGACATTGACCATTGCCGTATCTTGCTTTTTCGTATATTTCTGTTATTTTTTCATAATCTCTTCCAGTCTTCTGCTCTATGCCCTCCCTTATTTCAAAAGGCGTATCATTGTTTTCTATACGCAAACCAACTCTCATATACTTTTTCATATGTTTATAATAAATTTTTCTGATTCGCTTATTATTTGTGTTATCAAAAATATTAATTGTATTTTTTCTAAGCTTTAGAAGTTGTTTATTAATTGCTTCTTTTACATCTTTCGTTCCGATAATAATTTCCTTCTTTTCATCTGATACCCTTGTTCTTGCTCCAAAAATATTATATAGTTCTCTTAACTTTAAGAATAAAAGCCATATAAAGTACAACATCAATAGAAATATCATAACTCCTATTCCTATTCCTATAATCTTCAAAATAAAATTCAAAATAGGATTTTCTTTATATTTTTTATTCATATTGAACATATTTTTCTTATTCTGCTTTGCCTCTGTTTGGGGTTTACTTACGATTTTAGGTTTATGAGTAGTAGTTTTCCTATCTAAAGTAAAGATTGAAACTATCTTATTTTGTATTGTATCCATTACAGAATAAAGACCGCTTTGCGAAAAAAATATATGAGCGCCTAGCATTACAGTCAAAATAATAACTGTTGTAAGCAGCTTTGCCATATTTATTTTGTCTTTAAACCTTCCTAGATAAGTGCCTTCCCACTTCATTAGGTTATCAGTTCTTATGGCATTAAGATATATAAGCATAAATATAATATTATTGAGTGCAGCTGCAGTAATATAGGTTTTCATATAAGTTTTTTTAAGTCCAAAAATTACGAATGTAGCTATAACAAATATGCAAATATTGAATATTACATATGAAAACCTCCTAAACTCAGGAACTTCTTTATATCTTTCCCTCATACACATAATAAATCTGATTAAAAGCAGTATTCCGTATATTATCTTTTCGTAAATATTAGGGAATGCAGCTACAGTTGCCAAAATAATACCAAAGTTTCCCAAAATATATAATATAAGATTTTTTGAGTATCTTTTTAATATAGTTTCAGCAATAAAAGGAATAGTAATAAAAAAGCCAAAGTAAAATCTATATTGAGCAAATAAATCTATTATAATAGCCGCCGGTGAAAAGAAAAGAAAAAAATCCACCCAAGTTTCCATCAACTCTACATATAACTTTTTACTGCTGCTAACATTCATCCAGCTTTCATTTATAGCTACTATTTTTATTTCACTACTCATGCCACAGCCTCCCATATGTGAAAATCATTGTGCTCATCTAGTTCGATAACATCACTCTTGAGTTTCACAAACACCCACTTAATATCAAATCCTATATTTCTGTACATTTCAACCACAGCCTTTAAGTCTTTAGAGTAATAATGTGAAATAAATATATATACCTTATCTTTATTACTGTTAATAAACTCATGCTCAAAAATCTCATTTATATCTTTGCAGCATGCATTTTCATCAATTCTAGCTAAAGCTTCATAGATATTAAAAAGATGATTTATATTATTACCGCTATCTATGTTTGCATACTCTTTACTTAAAATATCCTGACCATTAGTAACAAATTCTACGTTCATACCTTCTTCTATATATTTTGAACTAAAGGAAGCAGCTAATCTTATACTATCTTCTATTATCTGTGAGGAATCCCATACATTATACTTCTCCATATCTAAGATTATCTTCAGTCTTCCACTGCTAGTATAATCAAATTCGTTTACTTTCAACTGTCCTGTCCTAGCCGTAGCATTCCAATTAATTTTTTTCATGCTGTCAAACATATAATAATCTCTTATTCCCCTCAAATAAAAAGGATCCTCGATATAGTGTCTTTTACTTACTACCTCACCATTGAGTTTATTGAATACTATATTTATAATATCTATATTTATAAGCTTAGGGTATACATATAAACTTATATTGCAGTCTTCACTAGTCATTATTCTATATTTTGAAAAAAAGTCTCCACTACTGAGTTCAAAGTCTTTTATCTCATAAAATCCACGTTTTGCAGCTACAACTTTATATTTTCTCGTAACCTTTTCAAAAGACATAATGAAGAATAGATCCTTTC
Organism: Clostridium oryzae; assembly: GCF_002029235.1. Lineage (GTDB taxonomy): Bacteria > Bacillota > Clostridia > Clostridiales > Clostridiaceae > Clostridium_AE > Clostridium_AE oryzae. Next base: position 24,234 of record NZ_MZGV01000035.1, on the reverse strand, counting down.
TGAAATTGTCCTGAGAACCTGCATTATCTCCATCTTCCAAAAAATGTATATACCTAGATATATAAAATTTCAAGCAAAGCCACCAAAGAGGAGTAAACTTTCTATTAGTTATTTCAACACTTAATTCAAGTTCTTCACCTTCAAATACACTTTGTTTATTAAATTTCATTGTTGTATAAAGTTTCTGAAAGCATCTTTTTAGATATACTCTTTCTTGAAACACATATATAGCTAAAGCCATTAAAAAAATTAAAATAATTCTCATAACATTCACCTAGATATATCAATTATTTTTATTCCAATTTTCAACAGGTACATTAACTGATTCGATTATGTTTTTCATTATGTCCTCTGAAGATAGTCTCTTAACTCTCATTGAGTCCTTTACAATAATTCTATGGCTTAGTACAAAAGGACTCATATATTTTACATCTTCAGGAGTAACATAATCCCTTCCATTTATCGCAGCATAGCTTTGACATGCTTTAAGGAGAGCTAAACTTCCTCTTGGGCTAACCCCTAAAACAAGTTCTTCTCTACTGTGTGTAGCTTCTACTATCTTAAGCATATACTCCATTATTTCATCACTTACATGAACTTTTTTAAATTCTTTAGACGCTTCAATTATTTCATCTTTTGTACATACTTCAAATATTTTTTCTATCGGATTATCTAGAATAAATCTTTTAAAAATTTCTTTTCCTTCTGAAACAGATGGATATCCCATGCTAAGCTTTACAAAGAACCTGTCTAACTGAGCTTCTGGCAGCATAAAAGTGCCTTGTGTTTCCACAGGATTTTCAGTAGCTATTACTATAAAAGGCTTGTTTAATTCATATGTAGTACCATCTATGCTTATCTGCTTTTCTTCCATACACTCCAATAAAGCAGATTGTGTTCTTGGAGTCGCTCTATTAATTTCATCTGCCAGAAGTATGTTAGTAAAAATCGGTCCCCTTCTAACTACAAACTCACCGAGCTTCTGGTTATAATAATTAATTCCAGTTAAATCACTTGGCAAGAGATCCGGAGTAAACTGTATTCTCTTAAAATCTCCTCCGATAGACTTAGCAAATGATTTAGCCATCATAGTCTTTCCCGTACCTGGAACATCCTCTAAAAGTACATGACCTCCGGCAATAATACTAGTCATAATAATATCTATAATTCCTTCTTTTCCTATTATTATTTTAGATACGTTATCTCTTACTTTTTCTGATAAAGCCTTGATTTTTTCCATTGACATAAATACACCTCTATCCACCATTCAAAGTTTGGTATAATTAAGAATTAAAACCATTACATTAGAATTATATCATACTAGAAACATAAAAAGAATGAAGCTGCCATGCAGCTTCAAAAATATTTCAATCTTCTATATAATTAGTTATATAATTTGTAAAATCTTTAATATGTACTAATACTTAAGCTATAACCTCTTCTTAGCCGTTAAATTATAAAAATTTTTTTACTGCTCTCGGGTTGTATTTATAGCACAGCTCAATAAACTTTTCATCTGGAACAAATATAATCTGAGTTCTTTCTGTTCCTCCAGTCACGATTGCTGTATATTGCTTTGCTTCAGATGTTGAAGGATACAATTTAAGAACTTTTTCAGGTTTTCCAGAAAAATCTTTTACAGCATCACTATCACTAGGTGCTAATAATTCAATATGCTTTACATCTATTGTAAGTACTCTCTTTCTACTCCTCATTTCAACAATTTTATCAAAATCTATTTCTCCGTTTGTAAAATCGTATTCATACTCAACGTAAAAATTTCTCTTTAAAAAGAAAAGTCCAACAGCAATAGCTACGAATAAAACAGCCGGAATAAGTTGAGCAGCTCCAAACATTAATAAACCAAAAACTCCTACCACATAGGTTGCTCCATTAACAAACTGATATAAACCCGTTTTCTTAGTACGAACCAGTTGTTCATAAAAATTATCCAAAAAAATCACCTTACCTTTCAGTTAAAATATATTATAGCTATAATTAAATATATTATAAATTAAATGAGTGCTTTAAATAAAAATACTCATTTAGTTCACAATGTATTTGCAAACAGTTGAAACAATTTATTTATGTAGTATAATTATGTTTATTTCCTATATATTATATCAAACTAATATTGCGTTCGTCAAAATATAAAGTAACGGGGGTTAATACTGCTATGGAAGAAATTGAAACTAGAATATTGGATATAGATGTTGATTCTATAAGGAACAAGCTTATCGCACTAAACGCTGTAAAGGTAAAAAGCGAACAGCAGATAAATAAAATTTTTGATTTTCCCGATAGAGTATTGTTAAATAAAAAAGGTTATGGAAGAATCAGAACTGTAAATGATCTTCTAAATAATAAAATTGTATATTATATGACTACAAAAAAGATGTTAAGTCAAGAAAAATATAAAGTCATGGAAGAAAATGAAACCATAATAGAATCAGGTGCTGCTGGTGAAAAAATATTCTTAAGTCTAGGTCTTATAGAAGTAGAATGTATAAAAAAATATAGAGAAAGTTATAAATATAAGAATTCATTGATTGAAATTGATATTAATGACAAGAATTTCTGCCCTTTCCCTTACATCGAAATAGAAACTGCTTTCGAGAATGAGCTAATAGAAATAGTTGAACTGCTAGGATATACACTCAAAGATACAACATCAAAAACAATTTATGAGATACTAGAAGAAAGAGGAATACTACCTGAAAAGGAAAAAAAATAAAAAAAATGTTGACACAAACTTTAAACATGGTATAATAGTTTCTGTCAGCGATGCCCAATAGCCAAATGGTAAGGCACCTGCCTCTGGAGCAGGCACTGTGTTGGTTCGAATCCAGCTTGGGCAGCTAAGAAAAGACTTGAGATTTTCTCAAGTCTTTTTTAAGTTTTAAGGAATTTATTGATATTTAAAAACCCTTCCTTATGTGTACATTTTTAGCCATATTCTTCTTTTTAGTATAAATATATTAATTTATTAAGTAAATAAGGTTGACATAATCTTTAAACATGATATAATATTTTTTGTCGGCAATGCCCAATAGCCAAATGGTAAGGCACCTGCCTCTGGAGCAGGCACTGTGTTGGTTCGAATCCAGCTTGGGCAGCTAAGAAAAAGACTTGAGATTTTCTCAAGTCTTTTTTATTGTCTGGGATTAGGTTATCAGCAAATGATCACAACTTATTTAAATATACCTAGAAATCCTGTAGCAAGTACTACTACAGCAAATATGATTCTATAAAAAGCAAATACTTTCATAGGTTTTTTCTTTAAATAAGAAATGAATTTGTCAATCACCATTAATGCAACTATAAATGATACAACAAATCCAACAGTCAATGATATTATCTCTGCCGTTGTCAGGCTCATAAGGCCACCTATTTTCAATATTTTCAGTAAACTCATTCCTAACATAACTGGTATTGCTAAAAAGAAAGAGAATTCTGCTGCCGCTACGGTTGAAAGTCCAGAAACCCATCCTCCTATAATGGTAGATGCAGACCTTGACATTCCCGGCATAATAGAAAGGCATTGAAATATACCTACGATTACTGCTTGTTTTGCAGTTACATTAATATTACTAGTTTTATTATTATTTCTATATCTATTTTCAGCATATAACATCCATATAGCACCAATAAATAACATGATAGCCACAGATATATAATTAAATAGATATTTGTCCGCTAAGTCACCAAACGGAATCTCAATAAGTGCTCCTGGGATACAGGCTAATACAATAACAAGCCAGAATCTCAATCCGGATTCTCCATAACTTACTTTCTTTGAAGGAAACAAATTTATCAAGGTATCCTTTATTTTATTCCAATATAATACTATTACTGCCAAAATAGCACCCAATTGAATAACATATGTATACATTTCAACATAGTTTTTGCTAACAGATTTAAAATGCAGCAAGTTTTCAAAGATAACAAGATGTCCAGTAGATGATACTGGCAAAAACTCTGTTATTCCCTCCACAATTCCTAGTATAACAGATTTAATAGCTAACGTTAAAATGTCCATTATCCACCATCCTTTATATTTTTACATCACGAATTAAATGAGTGATTTATATACTTATTATCAAACGCTCATTTGCTTCACAACATACTTATATAAGTTGTGAAAGTTCTAATACATTCTGACTTCTAAAAGATCCTAGGGTCGAACCGATTCAGCAGTGATATTTTAGAAGCCATGATGTAAGAACTTTATTACAACTTATATATATTACTTTATTATTATATTTTGAAATATAAACATTAGCAATAATTACTTTATTACAATTTTATTACAACTTTCTTACAAAGCAAAGCTCCTATGCATGTTATCCCGTTATTACCATAAAATTATATTGCATTTACTATAAAAAAAGTATATAAATATATTACCAACATTTTTTGATATTGAAATATATAAGGAGTGATTTTTTGTCAAATATATTTGTAAGTAATGAAGCCTATGCAGAGTTTAAAGCTTTTTTAGATGCCAATAATGTGACAGACTATAACATAAGAATAAATTATGCTGGCACAAACTGTGCAGGTGCTGTTTTTAATATTTTTGTAGATTCGGCTAAATCAGATGATGTGGTTGAACAAGTAAATGACATCAATTTTATCATTGCACCCGATCTGCTTACGGAATTCGGCGGATTTATAATGAAATCTTCGGAAGAAAATGACGGACGTGGATTATCTTTGAGGCCTGTAATTGATGAAGGCGGAAACTGCGGTACTTGTGGTGGCTGCCATTAATCAGTTAATCAATTATAGTTAAGAGGCGTGTACTCGTAGGCAGTTAAAAAATACCGCCTACGAGTACACGCCTTTTTATCATTTATTAGAATATTTCTCTACTGCTTCAAAACTCATCTCCATTAAATTGCTTAGTTCTGAAACCTCTCCTTCTTCAATAAGTCTATTCAACGAACTCTGAAAATTAGTGGATTCTACTATTCTGCCTAAAGAAGATAATATCAATATGTTACTCATAATTTTAGAAACCATATCGGATTTTACTTCAAATAATTTCTGTGCATCTTTTATCTCATCTTTTATCTCAAGCATCTGTTCATCTAATTGAAAAGCTGCATCTGCTGCTGATTTCAGTTTGAATTTAATATTTTCAGGAATATTATGTTTATATTTATAATTTAATGAATGTTCAATTGTTGCCCAAAAATTCATAGAAAGTGTTCTTATTTGTACTTCAGCCAAAATTTGTTGAGGACCTTCAGCCATATTTACAGTATATCTTATTATCATATGATAACTTCTGTACCCACTTGGCTTAACATTAGTGACATAATTTTTTTCATAAAGGACTTCCATATCATCTCGTTTTTTTATAATTTCAGCGACTTTTTTTATATCATCTACAAACTGACACATTATTCTTATCCCTGTAATATCTTCCATATCCTGAATGCTATCCATAGGAATATCAAGTTTTTTCGCTTTTTCTAATATTGAGGCAACTTCTTTAACTCTTCCAGTAACAAATTCTATTGGAGAGTATTCATTTTTTCTTCTATATTCTTTCCTTATACCTTTAAATTTGCACTTTAACTCTTCAACTGCTTGATCGTAAGGAGTCAAAAATGTTTTCCATTCTTTTATAGCCATACTACCATCCCTTTTAAGTTTGTTTATTGATAAACGAAACTACATATAAGAATAATTTCACACATCGAAAAACGAATGCTTAATAAGTTCCAGCATTCAAAAATTATTAGTATAAATTGTTTATCAATAATTATATAATTCGTACACAAACAGCCAACAACTATATACCCCTCATATATCTTAATTTTACTATTATATCTTTATGCTTTGTGGGTTTACATTAAGTTGGTTGTCCTTACTATGTGAAGTCAATCATCCATATATATTATAGCAGATTTTATTCAATACAGTAAATTATGCTTGAAAACTTATATTATTTTAATAGAGAAACTTTATTTTCCACAAAAGTACTAAGTATTTTTCAATTCATAATATTCCATATTCACAAATACTGCTTCAGCAACTTATCAGAATTTATAAATATTAATCTACACAGTTATGTGTGAATCGATATGCAATAAAGGATTCTCAAAAAATAATGTAGAAATTAGCACTTTTATATATGGATAATATAGAATGGATTGTCATAAGTTTGATTTTTTAGACAAATAATTATATAATAATAATAGATTATTTTATATAGGATTTTTGACGCAACCGATAGTTTGTACATCGCTATTGTTTTTATCTGTAAATTATGATATATGTATAAATTAAGTTTGATACAAAAGCCTATAAGTTGTGAGGTGTTGGCGTGGATACTAATCAAAATTCTTCTAATAGTGATATTTTTTCCGGTATAGAAAAACTAGGCTTCAATATTAACACGAGTAGCTTATATGAAGAAAAATCCGATCAAACTAAAGATGAAACTAAAGCTAAAAATGAAGAAGTTGACGAAGCTTCTCTGCTTTATGATAAAGAACAAAAATGTCCTGCCTGTGAATCATATTTTAAGGTTAGGTCAGTAAAAACTAATGCTCCTAGGCTTGTAAGCCGTGATAGCGATTTCTTTATTCATTATTCAAATATAAATCCATATTTTTATGATGTTTATATTTGTCCAAACTGTGGTTATGCATCGCTGAAAAGAGACTTTGAAAAACTTAGACAACATCAGATTGAAAAGATAAAATCTGACATAACTCCAAAATGGAAAAAGAAATATTACGGTATAACTTATGATGTAGATGTAGCTATTGAAAGGTATAAATTAGCCCTTCTGAATTATTTTGTGATTGAATCCAAAGATAGCAGCAAGGCTATGTCCTGTTTAAAGTTAGCTTGGATGTATCGATTAAAAAACGATCAGCAAAACGAATCTCTATTTCTATCACAAGCTTTAGAAGGATTTAATCGTGCCTTTTTCTCAGAAGATTTCCCTATATACGGTATGGACAGATATACTGTTATGTACCTCATAGGAGAGCTATATAAAAGAACAGGAGATTTTGATAATGCCATGAAATGGTTTAGTAAAGTTCTTACTACGCCATCTGTTTCTGAAAGATTAAAAGATTTAACAAGAGATCAGAAAGACTACATAAACGAAATAGAAGCCTCTCAGGCAAAAGCTTCATCAGCAGATACAGATGATATTACGGCTAATACAGAAAAAGAAAATACTGATACTAAAAAAAGAGGTTTCTTTAGTTCCTTATTTAAAAAATAAAAAATCGGCAATTGCCGATTTTTATTTTTTAATATTTTTTTAGATATTTACGGCTGAAATAAGCTCTGAAGTTATATCTTTAATATCATCACAATATACGTACCGGTTTAAAATTAAGATAATCACAAGAAGTCAAAACATACTCTACACCATCACTAATACCATGAAATAAACTACTATTAAAGGGTCCGTGAAGATGTCCGTATAATACTTTTTCTATATTATATTTCTTAAATATTTCAGTAAAACCAGAAGGCTCAAATTTATCATTTACTGGCGGATAATGCAGCATTACTACAATTTTAGTATAGCCAGCTTTTATAGCTGCTTCCACCGATAATGTAAGCCTAATCAGTTCTCTTTTATATATCTTTTCGTCACTTTCAGTAAAACTTTCTAATCCTGGACAAATCCAACCTCTAGTTCCGCAAATAGCATAGTCATTATACACGTAGTAGTTATTTTGTAAAAATCTTGTATTTTCAAATAAGTTGTTTAATTTAGAGATGCTCCCCCACCAGTAATCATGATTACCTTTAGATATAATCTTTTTACCCGGAAGCTCATCTATCCATTTAAGATCGACCATCGCCTGATCCATATCAATTGCCCACGATATGTCACCACATATAAGTATCATATCATCTTCATTTATCATAGTTTTCCAATTATTTTTTATTCTCTCATAGTGCATATTCCAGCTATCGCCAAAAACATCCATAGGCTTTTCGGAACTAAAGGAAAGATGCAAATCTGAAATAGAATATACTGCCACGTTCTATCTTCCTTTCGTTAACTTATCCATGTCTACTACATAAGCAATTATCTGAGCTACTACTTCATATAATTCAGTAGGGATACTTTCTCCTACGTCTACTTTTGTAAGTAAATCTGCCAGTTCCTTATTTTCAACTATAGGAACATCATTTTCCATAGCTTTATTTATAATGTTGTCTGCTATTGCACCTATCCCTGCCGCTGTAACTATTGGTGCTTCGTAATTAAGCTCATACTTTAAAGCTGCTGCCCTTTTCCTATTTGCCATATTATCACCTATACTCTAACATTTATACTGCTGTTTTTGCCCTCTGAGAAAAATTCTCTGCAATTGGCTATGTTCATTTCTTTCTCACGTTCATTAACAACTATAGAAATTGCATAAATACTTCCTGATAATGTACTAGCCAATTTATTCTTCGACATATCAAATACCTTAACCCATTTTGGATCGCATTTAAGCTCTATGTTCATATTAGAATCCTTGACATTTACATAAGCATCAACAACCCCCATATTTACCGTTGCCACACTTAATGCAATTTTAACATTTGTACTATCTATCTTCTTACCTTTTTTTCTATCATCTTTTATGATGAGTTTGCAGGAATAATCATCCTCATTGAATTTAAGCGGCACATCCATATAGTAATATTTATCAGATAAGTCGTTAAATAATTTCAAATCGTTTGCGTTATCTTTTAACATATTTACTATGCTGTCTGAATTTAAGCTTTTAGAATCATCGTATCTTTTTAGTAACTCACTAATAATCTGCTTAACAGAATTATTCTTTTCGCTAACCTCTTTTAATACATCATTAGCCGTTATCTGAGCTAAATTAGCTTTTACCTGGTTCTTAATATTTTTACTTTCAGATAAAGCATTCTTCTCATAAGGCTGTGCTAATATTTTTATAATATCTCTTAAATCCTGATCCTTTATATTAGTTACATTTTTAAAATCATTTCTTATTATGTTCTCTAATTTGCTATGCAGCTCTTTATTTTGAGAAACATCTACCTTATTATTAGAGCCTGTGTTTTCTTTAATATATTGCTTAACTGTATTATCAAGTTTTTCAGCTAAATTATCATTCTTCTTTAACAATAACTTAATAGTATCTTTTTCTACATTTTGTGTAGAAGTATTGGCATTTTTATTATCAATACTGCTTTGAGGATTAGTTTTGCTTACCGAAGCCTTATCACTGTTTATATTATCACTAATTACCTCTGCTAATTTATTATATAAAGTCTCTTCTCTATTTATTTCTTTAATTATAGACTTATTATTTACAAAATTATCTTCTGTTATCTTACCGTCCATCGTATTCTTTACAACATCAACTTCTGATTTTTCATTAATCGTATTATTTTGTACATTAATATTAATGTCATTCTTCAAATTATTAGCGTTAATATCTTTCTCTACAATATCATTGTTATTTATATCAGCACTTGAATTGCTTAGTTGCTCAGTAAACTGTTTTATCAATTCCTGTTCATTCACATTTATATTATCTGCTGCATTTAAATTTACAGTCCCATTATTACTCTGCTTTGAATTTTCATTCAAAGATTGTTTCAAATTTTCAAGAATATTATATACTCTTTGATCACCTTTTATTACGTTATTATAACTTTTAATGTTTTCAGGTGTAATATCAATATTATTTTCCTGCAAAGTCAATAGATCATCTAATGACAGTGTATTCAGTGCTTTAAAAAATTTATTTAAACTCTCTTCAATACTTGCTCCTTCTTCACTGGTTGGCAGAATTCCTCTAGAAGCCATATACTTGCTTATGAAGTCCTTAGCTTCACTGCTATCACCTTTAAGCTTGTCTATAAATTCCACAAGTGTTTTAATCTTAGAAATATTCTCTCTGGTAAGTGGTATTGAGAACTGAGCCATTTTTTGAAGTAATGGAACACTGTTTTTATCTAAGCCATTCTGCTTAAGTATATTCTCTAGAAATTTCTCACTGTCAGTACTGTTTTCCTGCTTAGATGATTCTATTTTTAATTTTAATTTTCCATCCTCATAACCAACTACTTGAAATTTTACATATTTATCTGGGATTTGATCTATGTTATCGTCAATCTGAGCCGAAAATTGCCACCCATCACTAGTTCTTACTGTAGCTCCTTTTCCGTTTTCATCTTTTGATACAATCTTACCCGAAAAACTGTCACCTATATCAAAACTTATTTTGCTTGAAACCTTTTTCGGAACATTATTTACTCCATTCAGATTCTGTATTGCAGCCACTGAATCACCTCTTTCCGTTTTTATATATACTTTATAGTTATATATCGTAGTTATTTTCTATTTATAAAGCGCTTTTCCATATTTAATACGCCTAATATATTCACAAATTAAAAAAGCCATATATTTAAAGAAATCCAGTGTACAAATAGATAACGAATTAACGCACTGAAATAATTATCAAGTGTTCACTGACTTTCTAGCAATCTTTTTACAGCTCGCCAGTCGGATAGTTAAATTCGTTACCTGCAATTGCATACTGGAAATCTAAATTATCTAAATTATTTAATTACAATTTTGTTGTAATTTTTCTTTCCTCTTCTTATTAGAACAAATCCCTGCTTAAAGTCCTGTTCAGAAAGAGTTCTGCCTATATCTGAAACCTTCTCATCATTAATCGATAAACCGTTCTGAGAAATAAGCCTTCTTGCCTCGCCTTTAGACGGAAGTATCTTTGTAGCCACAAGCACATCGATAAGACTTGAACCAATCATATCCTTATCAATACTGCTAGTTGGTACTCCTTCCATGTTTCCACCGCCGCTAAATAGAGCTTCAGCTGCCTTTTTAGCTTTATCAGCTTCTTCTTCTCCATGAATAAGCTTAGTAACTTCATAAGCCAGTACTGTTTTTGCCTCATTTATTCCTGAGCCTTCAAGCCTTCCAAGCCTTCTTACCTCTTCCATAGGTAAAAATGTAAGCAGTGATAAACATTTCTCTACATCTGCATCGTCAACATTTCTCCAATATTGATAAAAATCATAAGGCGATGTCTTTTTGCTGTCAAGCCAAACAGCTCCGTTAACAGATTTACCCATTTTCTTACCTTCACTATTAGTAAGCAATGTAAACGTCATACCATAGGCAGGTTTCTGCTCTTTTCTTCTTATAAGATCTACACCAGCAAGAATATTAGACCATTGGTCATCTCCTCCGAGCTCTAGTGAACAATCATACTTTCTATTTAACTCAAGAAAATCATAGCCCTGCATCAGCATATAGTTAAATTCAAGAAACGAAAGTCCTTTTTCTAGTCTCTGCTTAAAACACTCAGCTGTAAGCATTTTATTTACAGAAAAATGTACTCCTATCTCTCTTATAAACTTTATATAATTTAAATTTAAAAGCCAGTCTCCATTATTGGCTATAATTGCTTTACCATTGCTAAAATCAATAAATCTTGACATTTGATCCTTAAAGCACTGAATATTATGGGCAATTTCCTCATCAGTCATCATTTTTCTCATATCAGTTCTTCCTGTTGGATCACCTACCATTGCTGTACCTCCTCCAATAAGAGCTATAGGTCTGTGTCCAGCTTTTTGCATATGAGACATTACCATAAGCTGAAGAAAATGTCCAACATGTAGACTATCCGCCGTAGGATCAAACCCTATGTAAAAAGTAACCTTTTCCTTCTCTAATATTTCTCTAATCTCTGATTCATGTGTTAATTGTTTAATATATCCTCTTTCGAGCAAAACATCATAAACGCTCACGTATAAAACCTCCATATTTGCTATATAGCTTTTACTTAAATTATCCACTAAATAAGTATACAGTCAATTATATATTTAATCAACCCCATAAACTGAAAAGGTCATTTAAGAAATAGTAATTTAATTTCCTAATATGGCCTTTAAATATTTTCATAAATGGCTAAACTCACTCATCATTACTTTGTTTCTGCCTGTCTGCTTTGCTTTGTACAACATATTATCCGCATTACTTATCACCGAATCAATATCGGTTCCATTGTACGGATAGAAACTTACTCCAAAACTGGCAGTTACCGAGTAATGTTTGTCACCGAATCTAACCATGTTTTCACTTATTCTTTTTCTTGTATTCTCCACTTCTGTCCAAACATCTCTAGCATTAATAATCTCCGGCACAAATATGACAAATTCTTCTCCGCCATATCTTGCAACCATACTGTTACTATTGAAGCTTTCTGTTAGAATTCTAGATGTACTTCTAAGTACTTCATCTCCAAATTGGTGTCCAAATCGATCATTAGCTAATTTAAAAAAGTCTATGTCTACCATAATAACAGCAAAACTCCGCTCTTTATTATTAGCTATATATTTTAGTACTTCTTCGAAAAAATACCTTCTATTATATATTCCTAGTAGTGGATCCCTTACAGCTAACTCTTTTATTTTCTGATACAGCTGATTATTTTCTATTGCTATTGCTATTTGGTTGGCTATTGCCGAAATGAATTTTATATGTTCTGGATTGAAAAAGTTAAAATGAGTATGTTCTACAACAATATATCCAATAAACTTTTCTCTTAGTCTTATGGGAACACCTATAACTGAATGTATATTAATATCATAATTTTCTTCTTCTAGTCCATGAACTGAGCTTTTACTGTTTATTACAAATGGTTCATCTTTTTCTAGAAGTTTTAACTTATCTCCATCAAAATAAATATGACTTTTATCTTTCTTATTGGTAGCCATTATTTCAATCTCATTGCCATTTTTTATATATACGGTAGAATACATAACTCCTAATATTCCTATGATCATGTCATTTATCATAGAAATAAGGTTTTCATCTTCTATGCTGGAATTTATGTATTTACTAATCTCTACTATATTCGCCATGGCATCCAAATTCTTTTCAAGTTCAATGTTCTTGTTAGTGAGTGAAAGAAGCTTCTCTTCTGTAAAATTTTGATATACCTCAAATTCATCTTTTATCTTTTTATATAATTGCCTATAGTCTACCATTTCCCCAACTCCCAGAAAAACTGTACAATGAAATAAACGTTCGATTATAATATAATATTAAATTATTTTCGAAATATAATCAACAAAAACTTATTACTTATACCAATTGGTTTTATCACTGCTTCCTTCTACAACGACATCAGCATAAATTTTCAGTTGAGTTTTATACCATATATTCTTACAAGGCAGATGCGGATATTTTCTATAGAACTCGTCTTGGATAGAAAATGCATCAACTTTTTCAGTTATAAACTTTTGAAAAATGTCCGAGCAAAAAAATATCAAATTGTTTTCAGCACTCTTTTCCATTATCTTAGCACTTTTAGGATTTAAATATACACTCCTCTGAGTTTCAGCTAAACTGGTTTTTACTTTTATGTGTTTCTCCATTAATATATTATTGTTTCGATAATACAGTCTTGTTTTTGTATTAGCATTTAGTATTTCAAGCGTAACATACTGATCATCATGATAAGGATTTGTAACTTCCATCGTTCCTGTCTTGACTTCGTTAATAAGAAAACTATATCTTTGACTTCTGCGCTTATCTATATAGTCCACCATCTTGTAATTGTCAATTATCGCAGCTCCATTAATTTGAATTTTAGGCTCCATTGCTTCCTGATTTATAGTTATTGCAGTTATCGCTGTTGTTTTACTTTTGGAAGCCATCTTCTCCATTAATGTGTTAAAATTTATTTCTACTGACCTAGATGAAGCTCCAACATTTTCGATAAGGTTATACAAATACATTCCTATGTACTCTTCTTCTTTTATATTTAGATTAAAAAAATCATTTATATCTCCAAGATACACAAAAACATGAGGTCTTATCAATAATTCCTGGTCTCTATCAATAAAATCTATAAACTTATCGAGACCCTTTCTTGCTGCTCTTTCCGAAAAGATTATTGCCTTGTTCTGTGTATAATTATTCTTGTAGCTACTGGAAAGATTAAGATCCCTCTCAGCTTCAAATAAAGTCTTGCCAATGCCCTTTGAAACAAGTCTTACTCCCGTTTCTACACCTTGAGAAGTAGATTTATATGGTTTAAAGCTTTCATTATAGAGTACTATATTATCAGTCTCGTCGATATCTACAAGAAATGCTGTAACATACACCTGTTTATTTATATCTCGGTAATTAAAGCAGCCAGACATCAAAAATATAAACGGCACACAAGATAAAATAACTATTATTTTCTTCATTTTCTCACCCTTTCACAGGACCTTTTTTGATATGTTCCTTAAATCATCTCTGAATATTACATCTCTATACTTAAATTTTCTAAATGTACCCATCGGGAACAGATAATTGTATTGGCAGCTTTCAAGAGAACTGATTTGAGTTACCATTAAGAAAAATCCCACAAAATATCCTGGGAGTCCATTTATTGATGCCATAAAAACTAATACTAGAGACCAAAAAGTTATAGCTCCATACAATTTAGGTACTAAAAAATAGCATATAGAGGAAAGTGAAACTACAAGTACAGTGGTTTGAGATGTTATTCCAGCTCCTGTAGCAGCATCACCAAGTATCAACGCTCCAACTATGCTCATAGCCTGGCCTATAGGCTGTGGTAATCTTATGCCTGCCTCTTTTATTAGTTGAAAAAACAAGAACATCAAAAGCACTTCTACGCTTGTTGGAAAAGGAACTCCCGATCTTGATACAGCCAGCCTGAAAACAAATACCGTAGGTATAAGTGAGAAATGGTATGTGGTAATAGCAATATAAAATCCTGTAAGCAGCGTAGCAATAAAAAATGCACCCCACCTTATGAGTCTTGACATAGATGCGTAGTACTTATTTATGTAATAATCATCTGGAGTCTGAAAGTTTTCGACAAAAAAATACGGAGCTGTTAACACATTAGGTGTACCATCAACTAAAACTGCAATCCTGCCTTCCATAATCTTGGAGGCCACTACATCAGGCTTTTCACTTCGTCCTGTAAGATCGAAAAGAGATTTATGGTGTACTAAAGCTTCCTCTATGGCTGCCGTGTCTAGAATAAAATCATTGTTTATGTTATTTAATGTGTTTCTTACATAATTAATTAGCCTATCAGGAGCAGTCCCATCAAGATAGCAAAATATAACCATAGTATTGCTTTTCTTACCCAAAGTGTAGCTTTCAAGTTTCAATCTGTCATTTTTTATTCTTCTTCTTATCATGGATATATTATCGGTTATGCTTTCATTGAACCCTTCCCTTGGTCCTTGAAGTACAGCTTCTGTTTCAGGAATTGCTATACTCCTTTTTGCAAAACCCTTAGCTTCACAAAAAATTCCCTGCTTTGTATTTGAAAGAATAATTATAACATCACCGGAAAGTATATGTTCTATAGCCTTTGCTTCATTATCAATATCATCTATATTGTTAGCGTACAGGACCCTTTTCTTTAATGTATCCGTATCTGCTATACATTGATTATAATTAATTATAGGGTTCATAATATTTTGGCTTATAAATTTTGAGTCACACATATTATCGATAAATATTATATGTATGTCATTTCCGTCTAGGTTCATTATCCTATGTTTTACATCGAAATTTTCTTTCAACTCTTTCTTTATAAGGTCTATATCAAGCATTAGAGTCACTCCTTTCCAATTTATTGTTTAATATCGTTTAATATTGCAAATAATATGTATTATACTTGGATAGAAAGCTGAATAGAGGTACATAATTATGCAAAGAATTAATTCTAAACATTTGATGTTTGTAATATGGGGAACATGTATAGTTTCTCTCAAAACCAATATAAGTATTCCAATTTCAAACGCTGGAAGAGATATATGGATTTCGGTAATTATCGCTTCGATAGTAATTCTCTTATACATTGTATCTGTTGAAAATATAATGATAAAAAGCAGCAAATTCAACTTATATGAAATCTACACTGGGGCTTTAGGCAAGATATTAGGTAATATCTTTTTATTGCTGACGGCTCTATCATTTATTGTTATGCTTATCGAATGCGCAGCGACAGAAGCAAGTACAGTTCATACTAACTTGTTTATCGAAACTCCTCATTGGTATCTGCTCATCCTATTTGTAATACCAGCAATATACTCAGTAAAGAAAGGTCTTGTTCCAACAATTGTAATTACAATTATCGGAATGATTCTAGCTATGCTGGCCGGTGTAAATTTAGTTATATTAACTTCTTCTTATAAAAACTATAAGTTGCTCTTTCCAATATTAGCTCACGGATTAAATATGGATATTATTATTGGTGCAATAAAATGTATTGGATATTATGGGGGGATACTAACCTTTTTTACATTTCTAGATTTTGTGGATAGTCATGATGTACATAATATTAAACGTTTTTCGATAATTGGCTTTTTAATGATTTTTCAAATGCAGGTGGTGTCAAGTTCAGGAACAATAGTCTCTTTTGGTCCCGAAAGAGCAGGCTATTTGGTTTACCCAAAACTTATACAGACTCAAGAAATAAGCTATTTTGGATATATTGAAAATGGAGAATTATTTGTATTATTCCAAACTTTAGGCGGTTGGTTTGTAAAATACATACTTACCTTTTTCGCATTGAGAACAATCTTAAGAAGATATTCATTTGATAATATCTATGTAATTGTATCACTGAGTCTGATGATATTAGTAGTTTCTTATTTTGCTTCTAGCAACCTTTTAAGGCTAATAAAATTACAGCACTATTACTGCTATTTCAACGCTATAACTATGGTACTCATTCCGTGGATTATTTTTGGAATATACTCATTTCGCTCGAAAAAAAATGCATAAAAATATCCATATAATATTGAAAAAACACAGTATTTTTAATATAATGATATTGTATATAAATATATATTAGGATGATTTATCATTGAGCTACACTTCCTTAAAATCCAGGAAGCTTTAGTCCGTGTATGAATGTTCCTAAGATTTAAGGAGGTATATATAATGGCAGACAAGACTATTGTATGCAAGGATTGTGGTAAAGAATTTTTATTTACAGAGGGAGAACAAGCTTTTTATAAAGAAAAGGGATTTGAAAACGATCCTGTTAGATGCCCTGAATGTAGAAAAGCTAAAAAGGCTCAAAGAAATAACAGAGACAGAAAGTTCTAAGAGAGGTCTTCCTCTCTTTTTTCTTGTCTACGATTTTATAGAATTTTGTACTTTTGGGATTATCCCAAGAGATAACCAGAAGCCATGAAGAAAAAAGAAATAAGGATTAAATATTATATTTAAAGCTCAGCGATTAAAAATTGAACAGGCAACAGAAGTAGTAAGATAATGGCAGTAGGCGACATAGAGCAATTTCTTAATGAACGGGATTAGTCGCCGTATGCCAGTATCTTTTATTTTTTATATATGCTTATATATTCTAGTTACTATTGGCAACAGTATACTAGCTAAAATAATTCCTGATGCAGCCTGGATTATATTTCCCAACACATCCGCAGTAGACGCAATAAGCGCAGCCGCTAATGATGACTCAGTTCCTGAAATCAAATACATAATTGCAGCTCCAGCGAAATAATAACCAACTATCATCCATATTCCTGCTACAGTGAAAGCAAAAACGTTATTAATTGGATTTTCACCATTATATTCTCCTCTAAGTGCTATCGATGCTGCTATAAGTGCCATAACTCCTTTTATAATAAATGTGAACGGTGCCCAAGTTGCATATCCTGAAGCTAAATCTGCTAGCATCATCCCAATGGCTGCTGCTGCAAAACCCTTCTTCTTTCCTAGAAGCACAGCTGCTACAAACACCATTGTATCTCCTAAATGTATATACCCTTTATTGGGTGTAGGTATCTGAATTATAAATGTCGCAATAAATATAAGTGCGGCCATCAACGAAGTAAAAACTAAATCTCTAACTGAAAAAACACTACTTTTCTGTTTTTTTAATTGCATCATATCTTTTTAACCCCCGATAATTATTTGCAGCTGCTATAATATATTATATTAGCTAAAAAACACTTTGCAAATGTACCGGTACTCTTTAATAAGCAATAAAAAATGGTTACACCATATGTCGGGTGTAACCATTTTTAATGCCCTAGCTCTTAATTTTTACATAATACTTTTATTTTATTTATTCTATTACCTTTCTATCTTAATTCACTAACTTCAAAATATTTTACTGTTTCTTTTTAACTTCTTCGAAAACACGCTGTACCGTTCTTTTATTTAATGCCCATCTTTCTTACTCTTTAGGGATCTATCTTGATATTAATTAAAAGTTATCCACAATTGGAAAAAATCATAAATTCCTAGAGACTAAAAAAGGAAATGTTGTGGCACTGCAGAAATTGATCCGTTCATTAAGCACTTGTAATACAAATTTTATGCAAATTTTCTAATTAGGGCAAACTCGGCTATGCCTCAAACACTACCCAAATCTTAACGAAAATTTGCTAACAATTGCCAAATTCACTCTATATCTCCGTTGGTTAAAGGCCTAAATGGCCTTTAACGGGTTATCTGCGAATGATAATGAGCGTGCTTAGATAACCCCGACTGTAAACATTTCCTATGCTCTAACTCTTAATATTCACAAAATGCTCTTATTATTAGGAATTCAGCACAGCTGAATTTTCTAACTTAATTCGTAATTTCTAATTATTCATCAGATTCTTTACCAATATCAGATAATATTAACCCCTTATTATGATCTAAGGCCCAGCTTATTCCCCAATCATTTTGGAATAATAAAAGATTTCTATCTTTTATATCTTTTACTGGCTTAGTATCACTGGTTATGGTTAGTTTATCCATATTCCAATCCTGATTCTCAATCCATCTTATATATCTAAATGGTAATCTATCCATTTTTATGTCAACACCGTATTCGTTTTTCAATCTATATTCAAGTACTTCAAATTGAAGTACTCCTACAACGCCTATAATTACTTCTTCCATACCTATATGAACTTCTTTAAAAACCTGTATTGCACCTTCTTGAGCAATTTGCGTTACTCCTTTTACAAACTGCTTACGTTTCATTGTATCCGCAGGTCTCACCCTAGCAAAATACTCTGGTGCGAATGTCGGTATACCTTCAAATTTAAATTTTTCACTGCCATTGCAAAGAGTATCTCCTATGCTGAATATACCTGGATCAAAAACTCCTATTATATCACCGGCGTAAGCTTCCTCAATAATTTCCCTGTCCTGTGCCATAAATTGTTGTGGCTGTGTTAATCTTATCTTATTTCCGCCCTGTATATGATTTACTTCCATACCTTTAGTAAATTTTCCGGAACATATTCTCATAAATGTTATTCTGTCACGGTGAGCAGGATTCATGTTAGCTTGGATTTTAAATACAAACGCTGAAAAATCGTTTGAATAAACATCAACCTCACCCTTGTCAGCCATTCTTGGAAGCGGAGGAAGTGTAAGGTCTAAGAAGTCCTTCAGAAATGGCTCAACACCGAAATTAGTTAAAGCACTTCCAAAAAATACTGGTGTAAGCTCTCCTACTCTTACTTTTTCTATATCAAAACTATCTCCAGCGATATCGAGAAGTTCTATATCCTCTTTAAGCTTATTGTGAAGAGCTTCTCCCAGCAAATCTTTGAATACTTCATCATCTACGTTTCCTTCTACTGATTCAACCTCAGTTTGACCATGATTTCCACCATTAAATACTTGAACAACGTTATTCTTTCTTTCATAGACGCCTTTAAATTCAGCTCCTGAACCAATAGGCCAATTCATAGGATAAGATTTTATTCCAAGAACATTTTCAATGTCCTCAAGAAGCTCAAATGGATCCTTACTTTCTCTGTCAAGCTTATTTATAAATGTAAATACCGGTATACCTCTTAAGCTGCAAACGTGAAATAACTTCTTAGTCTGCTCCTCTACACCTTTAGCTGCATCTATAACCATTACGGCACTATCTGCTGCCATTAATGTTCTGTATGTATCTTCACTAAAGTCCTGATGTCCAGGTGTGTCAAGTATATTTATACAGAAGCCGTCGTAATTGAATTGCATTACTGATGATGTTACTGATATACCTCTTTGCTTTTCTATTTCCATCCAGTCTGATACTGCATGTCTCGAAGCTTTTCTTGCTTTTACCGAACCTGCAAGTCTTATTGCTCCTCCATATAGCAGAAATTTCTCTGTCAATGTAGTCTTTCCTGCATCTGGATGTGAAATTATTGCAAAAGTTCTTCTCCTATTTATCTCTTTTATCAAATCTTCCACTATTATTCTCCTTCTATCATTCCTAATTCTTATTTCTCAATTTGCTATTATCGCTTTTAATTGTTTTTATTATCTGCTATAATTCCACTGTATGCTTAAATATATGTTTTTCATAAACCTTATAAATTATAACAGTTTTATATGGATTATACAATACGCTTTTTATACTGTAATTATTAAGATAAACGGAGGTAATTTTGTAAATATGTATAAATTATTAGCATTAGATTTAGATGGAACACTGCTTAAAAACGATAAAACTATATCAGATAAAACCTTTAAAGCTATTGAAAAAGCTAGACAAAAGGGAGTTAAGGTAGTTTTAGCTACTGGAAGACCTGCAAACGGCATAAAATATTATATAGATTATTTAAATCTAGATAGTGATGATGAATTTGCTATTACTTTTAATGGTTCTGCAGTGCAAACCTTAAAAAGCGGTAAATTGCTTTTTGAAAAAAGCTTGAGCGGAAAAGACTTGAAATATTTATATAAAATAAGTAGAGACTTTAATGTACATATCCATGCTTTTGACTCAACAGATTATTGTATCACCCCCGTAAAAAATAAATTTTCAGAGCTTGAAGCTAATATTAATAGAATTGCGCTTAAAGAAGTCGACTTCGACAGCTATTTGGATAATGATAAGATAATAAAAGTATTATTAGTTGAGGAAAAAGAGAAACTAGATTATGTAGAGAAAAATCTTCCTCGGCACGTTTACGAGAAATATTCTGTGATGCGCAGTTCCCCAATATTTTTGGAGTTTCTGGAACCAAATACAAATAAAAGCACTGGTATAAAATATCTTTCTGAAATACTTAACATTAAAAGAGAGGAAATTATTTGTATGGGAGATGCCGGCAACGATATACATATGATTAAATATGCCGGTTTAGGTGTAGCAATGGAAAACGCTTTTGAAAATGTAAAACTAGCCGCAGATTACGTAACCAAAAGCAATGAGGAAGACGGCGTAGCTCATGTTATCGAGAAATTTATTCTAAACGAATAGAATGTCTTTAATTAAATCTAAGGAGTGATTTTATGAACCCCGTTGCTTTTTCATTATTCGGGATTTCAATAAGATGGTATGGAATTCTAATAAGCACAGGCATGATTCTAGCTATAATTATTGCAAAGTATAATTGCAAATGGAGAGATGTTAATTATGACGATCTTTTAAATATAATTATTTTAGCTATACCAATAGGAATCGTTGGTGCAAGAATCTATTATGTTTTATTTCAATTTCAAGACTACAAAGGAAACTTTTTAAGTATGCTAAATATACGTCAAGGGGGCTTAGCTATCCATGGCGGACTTATTTTCGGCATACTGACAGCTATTATTTATACTCAAAAGAAAAAAATGCATTTTTTGAGTGTAGCTGACGTAGCTGCCCCTTCTATAATCATCGCTCAGGCCATAGGACGATGGGGCAATTTTTTTAATCAAGAAGCCTACGGAAGAGAAGTTTCATATTCATATATAAGTCATTTTCCCAAATTCATACAGAACGGAATGCATATATATGGTAAATATTATCATCCAACATTTTTATATGAATCAATGTGGAATCTTCTCATATTCATTATTCTCCTAATTTTTATTCGCAAGTCTAAAAAAAGAGGATTTGTAATCTTTTCTTACTTAGGATTATACTCTATAGGAAGGTTTTTTATTGAAGGCTTGAGAACTGACAGTCTTATGCTTGGACCAATTAGAGTAGCACAACTGGTAAGTATACTTGGAATTGCATTATATCTAGTATTTATTATTAAAATGATACTAGATAAAAATGGTAGGAAGTGATTTCCGTCGGCTGGAAAATGCCTCCTTCAACCACTTCCTACTTAGATTGATCCGTTCATTAAGCACTTGTAACACAAACTTTATGTAAATTTGCTGACAATTGCTAAATTCACTCTATATCTCCGTTGGTTAAAGGCCTAAATGGCCTTTAACGGGTTATCTGCGAATGATAATGAGCGTGCTTAGATAACCCCGACTGTAAACATTTCCTATGCCCTGACTCTTAATATTCATAAATTTGAACATAGGATAATTAATGAATTAAGAATGAGGAATGCGGAATTTTGATTGTATAGACACTCCTAATTATTTTAATAATCCTTTTGGAATATTACGTATAGTCTTAGTTTTTAAAAAGTTATCTGCTGATGCTCAGATTTAAGTTCTCAGAAATTCTGCTTAGCAGAATTTCTTCATTCACTTTTCTCTTTTCTCTCTGCTCTTTACTCTTATCTCATTCCTCATTCAGAATTTTTAACTATTTAATAATCTTTAAGCATATCCTTCATCTGTCTAAGTACCTTTTTTTCTATTCTCGATACTTGCACCTGGCTTATTCCCAGCATCTTAGCTACGTCAAGCTGCGTTTTGTCTTTAAAATATCTGAGCATTATAATCTGTCTGGCTTTAGCATCCAAATCTTTTAATGCATCTTTAAGAGCAATTCTATTAATTACATCTATATCCTCTTCGCTGTCCTGACTTAATTTATCTATAAGTAATATAGGTGATCCATCATCTTGATGTATCGTATCATATAAGTACTGCAATCCAAGTATAGATTCCATAGCCATTATTACTTCTTCTTTATCTATTCCCGAATGTTCAGATAATTCATCAATTGTTGGAGTTCTTCCAAGTTTCCTAGTCAGATTTTCTTTATCGAAATATAATTTTTTAGCTATATTTTTTACATTTCTGCTCACCTTTATTATCCCATCATCTCGAAGAAATCTTTTTATTTCTCCAATAATCATAGGCACGGCATATGTGGAGAATTTCACCTTGTACTTGTCATTAAAATTATTTATAGCCTTGATAAGCCCAATAGAACCTATCTGAAATATATCCTCATACTCATATCCTCTATTAATGAATTTCTTGCTTATAGAAGATACAAGCGGTAAGTTCATTTCAACTAACCTATCCAATGCTGCTTTGTCTCCACCTTGGGCCAATGTAATCAATTCAAAGTTATCGTCATAATTATAGTTATCTCTCATAGCAGCCTTATCTTCCATACTATTCCACCTAACTTATAGATTTAAAAATCTTTTCCATAACTATCTTAGTTCCTACGTTCTTTTTAGACTCAACTTTAAGTTTATCCATAAAGCTTTCCATAACTGTGAAACCCATACCTGATCGTTCTAAATCAGGTCTAGACGTATACAATGGCTGCATAGCCTGTTCAACATCATCTATACCTATACCGTTATCTAAGACAGTTATTGTGACCTTATTTTCTTCAAGCGTGGCTTCTATTGTTACAATACCGCTTTCATTACCATATCCATGAATTATTGAATTAGTTACTGCTTCAGAAATAGCTGTTTTAACATCTGTTATCTCATCAATTGTAGGATCTAGTTGAGAAATAAAAGCTGCAACTGCAACCCTTGCAAAACCCTCGTTTTCAGATTTACTTAAGAATTCTATTTTCATTTTATTATCACACATATAGTCTTCCCCCCAACTTATAGCTCACTAACAGCTTCATCTACAGTATCAAAAGTTTTAATTATTTTAAACATTCCCGAAAGTTCAAATACTCTTCGTACCGTTGGATTTAAATTTGTTATATATAAATGTCCATTTTTTAAGAGCATCTTTTTATATCTGCCTATTACTACACCAATTCCCGAACTATCCATAAAGGATACTTTAGAAAAATCCATTATTATGCACTGAGGCTTTTCCCTATCTATCTTATCATCTATTTTTATTCTTACCTCTTCTGCACTATGATGATCTAATTCGCCAATGAATTGAACTACGAGTTTTTGTTCAATATTATTAAATTTTAAATTCATAATATGTTCACTCTATACAGAGTAATTCCCCCCTTTGTACTTTATGTTACTCTAAAAGCAAATAAGCATTGTCTAATAATTTAATACATTAATGCAAAAATAATTTTAGAGTGCTCTATTATATATTTC
>NZ_MZGV01000034.1 GCF_002029235.1 Clostridium oryzae | reverse complement strand
AGTTTGTCCAAACATTACTTTACTAAGGATACTGACTTTTTTAAATGCTAAAATTTTGGACCCGCTACTAAAGTTTTCTATTTATCTTGTCAATATGATTTCATTTCCATTCTCTGAACACCAGTGTAAATTCCTAGAGACTAAAATATTCATAAGAATAGACAGGCTGTGATAGAAGCCTGTCTATAATGATTTTATTATTAAAATCCATTTAAATGAAGTGACTTTATTTTAGTTGCATAATCAACATAGGCTATGTCCATATCAACTTTACCGCTAATTCCGCTTACAGAACCTGCATCGCTATACTGCCATATACCTACTGCCCCCGTGTATGTAATAGAAGATGCCCACTGTGCTAGCCAATGATCATATGATTTAAGCTTTGAGTCGTCTAACTTTGATGTAAACCAAGTTTTATTTGCATAGATCATCGGATAATAACCAGCTTCACTCAGTTTATTAAGATATACAAGTACTATATTAGTTAAGGTTGTCTTGCTAAGACTGCTCAAAGATGGATCTTCCATATCCACACATACCGGATATTCAAACTGTTTTCCTTTTAATTGTTTTATAAATGAATTTACTTCCGTAGTAGCTTTTGATACTGTATTAGCATAACTGTAATGATATGCGCCAACTGCTATTCCATTAGCTTTAGCTCCAGCGTAATTCGTACTAAACATAGGATCAACACTGCTGCTTCCATAGGAGGATCTTATCATCGCAAATTTAATGCCCGCACTTTTTACAGAAGACCATTTTATTGTTCCTTGCCATTTAGAAACATCAATTCCTTTGATATTTGCGTTACTTACAGTTATTTTACATGTTGCTGTCATATTACCATCTACCGTCGTTACAGTAATTGTCGCTGTACCCTTACTTACTGTTGTTAGTTTTCCTTTGCTGTCAACTTTCACTACAGTGCTATTTGAAGATTTCCATTTTACTGATTGATTAGTTGCATTTGTTGGAGTTATTGATGCTGTTAAAGTATCTGTACGTCCTAAAACTAACGTATCTGTACTTTTATTTAGACTTACAGCAGTAACATTAATTGCAGAGACAGTTCTACTTACAACAGTAGAATAACTGCTATATAGTTTATTGTCTCCAGTGTTTATGTACGCTCTAACCTTATAGTAATAAGTTGTCCCTGCTGTTAATCCTATATCACTATAACTTGTTGAAGATGTATCTGAAATCAAAGTATAAGTTCCGGAGCTTGAGGAGGCTCTGTACACCTCATAACCATTTACTTCTGATATTGCATTCCAGCTTAAATCAATATCATCATGAGAAGCTGATACAGACGCTTCCACACTGGGTACAGGTAACGCTGGCTTTGTATTTATAACAGATGAATAACTGCTATAAACTTTGCTATTTTCGGTATCTACATATGCTCTAACTTTATAATAGTAGCTTGTCCCTGTTGATAGTCCTATATCTGAATAACTCTTTGATGTTGTCGTAGATACTAATGTATATGTCCCTGAACTTGATGATGTTCTATAGATTTCATATCCGCTTGCTCCTGTAACTTCACCCCAACTGACAGTAACACTGTTATATGATGATACTGTTGCCTTAACCGAAGTTGGAGTAGATAATGATGGCTTTGAGCTCACAACAGATGAATAGCTGCTGTACACTTTGCTGCTGTCAACATTTCTATACGCTTTCACTTTATAATAATAGCTTGTCCCTGTTGTTAAACCAGTATTTTTATAACTCTTTGACGTAGTAGTTGATATTAAAGCATAGCTTCCTTTACTGGATGTAGCTCTATATAACTTATATCCGTTTGCTCCTGATACTCCACCCCAGCTGACAGTAACACTGTTATATGATGATACTGCTGCCTTAACCGAAGTTGGAGTAGATAATGATGGCTTTGAGCTCACAACAGATGAATAATTGCTATATACTTTGCTCCTGCCGACATTTCTATATGCTTTCACCTTATAATAATAAGTTGTTCCTGTATTCAGTCCTGTATTTTTATAGCTTTTTGTCTTAGTTGTCTTTATTAACTTATAGCTTCCCTTACTGGATGTAGCTCTATATAATTTATATTCATTTGCTCCTGATACTCCACCCCAGCTTATATTAATACTATTATATGAAGCCTTTGATGCTTTTACTAACGTCGGAGGAGATGGAATTGGCTTAGCACTTACTTTTGAGGAATACTTTCCATATATTTTCGTCTTTCCTGACGTCTTATACGCTCTTATTTTATAGTAATACGTCTTTCCAGTAGTAAGTCCAGTGTTTTTATATGTCTTTGACTTAGTAGTTGCTATATATTTATAGGTTCCTTTACTTGATGTAGCCCTATAGACTTTATAGCCACTTGCCCCTGTTACTGACTTCCAACTAATGTATGTACTATTATATGAGTATGATACAGCTCTTACCGAGGTAACTGCAGCTAATGTTACGGTTTTCGAACTTACAACTTGCGAAACCTCTAAAAAATTAAATAAAAATGTTGCTAAAATGATAATAGAACATGTTGTCCTTAATTTCTTTATTTTTTCTCTCAAAACAGCCTCCATAGTATAATAATATATATTTTTTATTAAGCACAAATACAGTTGCGCCAACTAATACTCAGCCATAGCCTGTCTTCTTTATTTTAGCATAATTATACTTCAATGCCTAATTAATATAAAGAGTACCTTAAATTTAATAATATTATATAAATGTGATGCAATTTAGTGTAAAATTCAACTTTTACAAACTTTTCACATTACTAGAATTGTAATGATAAACAAAAAATAAGCTGATTTTAACTCAATCAGCTCATTCTTTAAATTCCAAGATGCTTGTATACATTTGGTGTACACTGCAATGTATCTTTAGAACCCATTTTTATGAAGTTTCTTTATTTTAGCTGCATAGTCAACATATGAAATATCCATATCTACTCTGCCGTTTATCCCTTTAACCTTCCCAGATGAAGTGTACTGCCACATTCCCACTTTACCCTTATATGTGATAGAAGCTCCCCACTGTGCAAGCCAATGATCATAAACTTTAAGTCTTGTATCATCCAATTCTGTTGTGTACCAGGTTCTATTTGCATATATCATTGGATAATATCCTGCTTTGCTCAGCTTTCTAAGATAAGTAAGTACTATGTTTGTAAGCTTCTTTTTATTAAGGCCTCTCTGACATGAATCTTCTACATCCACGCATATTGGATATTCAAATTTCTTTCCTTTCAATCGTTTTATAAAGAAATTTACCTCCTTATTAGCCCTAGACACTGTTGTAGCATAACTGTAATGATAAGCACCCACAGCTATTCCATTAGCCTTTGCCGATGCATAATTTGCTGAAAACATTTGATCAACACCACTGCTTCCATAAGATGCTCTTATCATTGCAAATTTAACACCGGATCTTTTTACCTTCGACCAATTTATCCTATTCTGCCACTTAGAAACATCAATACCTTTAATTTTAGGATTTTTTACAACATCCTTCACTATTATTGTACAGCTTGCAGTTATACCTCCGTCTACAGTTATTACTGTTATTATTGTTTTACCTGCTCCTACCGCAGTTATCTTTCCCTTGCTATTAATTTTTGCCACAGTTTCATCTGAAGAATTCCACATAACAGATTGATTAGTAGCATTTTTAGGTTTTATAGATACCGCTAAAGTATCTTTATCTCCTACAGTTAAAGTATCTGTTTTTTTATCTAAACCCACAGAAACTACATTAATTATAGTAGCTGCCCCGTTTACCACAGGCGTAAAATCACTATATATCTTGCTATCACCGGTTACTGTATATGCCCTCACCTTGTAATAATAAGTTTTATCTGTTATTACACCTTTATCGATACAAGACGTAGAGACTGAAGTCAATATTAAATTGTAAGGTCCATCGCTGGATTCAGCTCTATAAACCTCATAACCACTTGCTCCCGTCACACCTGACCAGCTAACAGTAATGCTGTCATAAGAGTATTCCTCTGCTTTCAGCGATTCCGGAGTATCCAATACAAACTGTGAATCGGATGTAGAAGAAAATTCCTTATGTAATCTGCTATCTCCATTATGTGATGACAAAACTGCATTTACCTTCATCGATGTAGGCAGATTCTTTGTTTCAGCATTTACATGCTTGGGAACTTCAACCAAACTCAGTATGAATGCAATTAAAATGATAATACAGCTTATACCTCTAATTTTTCTTATTCTTTTTTTCAAAACAACCTCCATAAATAATTTTTTTTCGATAAGTATTTCAACCAAAATATGTAAGCCAGTAAAATACATAAATTCCCAAAAAGTAAAAAAGAGATGATTAAGCAGCAACCATCTCCATTTTTACATATTTGAAAAGCGTATAACTTAGAATCAGCTTATTGTTAAAATCCATTTAGATGAAGCGATTTTATTTTAGCTGCATAATCAACATATGAAATATCCATGTCTGCTTTGCCATTGATTCCATTTATAATGCCAGATGAAGTGTACTGCCATATTCCCACTGTACCTGTATATGTAATTGAAGAGTTATATTGTGCAAGCCAATGCTCATAAGTTGTAAGCTTACTATCGTCTAACTTTGTGGTAAACCAATTTTTATTTGCATATATCATTGGATAATATCCTGCTTCATTGAGCCTTTGTAAATAAACAAGTGCTATATCCGTCAGCTTTTTTTTACTAAGGCTACTCTGTGATGCATCTTCTATGTCTACACATACTGGATATTCAAACTGCTTTCCCTGCAATCGGCTTATAAAAAAATCGACTTCTGTTTCAGCCTCATCTATTGTTTTTGCATAACTGTAATGATAGGCACCTACCGCTATTCCATTAGCTTTAGCCTCAGTATAATTGGTTTCAAACATAGTATCAATACCATTATCCTTATATCCGCTAGTGCCATCTCCAAAAGATGACCTTATCATTGCAAATTGAACGCCAGCTTTTTTTACCGATGCCCAATTTATTTTCTGCTGGTGTCTAGAAACATCAATCCCATTAATCTGAACATTATTTACATCACTATTTACAGTTATAATACAAGCTGCAGTCTTGCTCCCATCTACAGTTGTAACAGTGATTGTTGCTGTACCAACACCAACTGCTGTTACATTTCCTTCATCATCCACTGTTGCCACAGTATCGTCTGAAGACTCCCAAGTTACTGATTGATTAGTTGCATTCGCTGGTGCTATCGAAACCGTTAATGTTTTTGAAGTTCCTATTACTAAAGTATCTACACTTTTATTTAAGGTTACCGATGTTACCTTTACTACAGAAATAGTTCCTTTTTTTACAGTCGAAAAACTACTGTACACTTTTTTGCCGTCAATATTTCTATATGCTCTAACTTTATAATAATAGGTTGTCCCCATTTTTAATCCAGTAGTTCTATAAACCTTAGCTGCAGTAGCCGCTATTAATTTATATGTACCTGTACTTGATGTAGCTTGGTACACTTGATAGCCATTTGCTCCTGCTACCCCGCCCCAACTAATAGTAGTACTATTATATGAAGATGCGGCTGCCTTTACTAAAGTTGGAGCCGATGGAATAGGTTTAACACTAGCCTTTGAAGAATAATTTCCATAAACCCTTGTTTTTCCTGAAACTCTATACGCTCTTATTTTATAGTAGTATGTCTTTCCTGTAGTCAGTGCAGTATCCCTATAACCTTGCACAGTAGTCATTGATATCAATGCATAATTTCCCGTACTTGATTCAGCTCTATAAATTGCATATCCGCCCGCTCCCGCTACTGAACTCCAACTAATATATGTACTATTATATGAATATGATACTGCTTTTACTGATGTTGGAACCGCTACTGTTCCGGTTGCAGCTTTTACAGCCTGCGGAACCTCCATAAAACTAAATATAATTGTAAGTAAAAATACAATACAACACATTGTCTTTATTTTTTTTATTCGCCTTTTTAAAACCACACCCATATACCCTCCATAAATATACCAAGATTTGTTGCATAAAATCATATTCAAACATATAAATCAATGCTTGTCCCATTTTATTGTACCATAATTATATCTTAATAACTACCAAATAATAGATGAAATGTTAATAGCTAATTCAAATAATTGTCCAAGCTTATTAGAACCATCAGTTCTATTGTACAGCTTGAAGAGACTTACTAATGCGCGTAAAATGTAATATGAATGGAAAAGAATTTTCTATAAGACCCTTTAATACACCTAAAAGAGACTGCAGACTTTGCGGACGTGGATGTCCATAAATGTTATACTGTTACTTGAAAAGAAAAATCTAAAACATATTTAATAGGCAGCTGAGAGAAAGCAAGTACAAGAGGCATTTTTCAGCCCACGGAGATTGCTTTCTCTTTTCTATTATACTCTTCTTGATTAGCATTGTTTTTCTACAGCTAGCGCGGAAAGCACACCATTAATGGAAATATTCTCAGTTCCAGCAATCTGAGCTGTAATTGAGGTTAACTTTAATATATAGGTGCAGTTAGCTCCACAACAACTCAAATTGTCACAAGATGTGTATTCAAAGTTTAAACTGCTGCTATTTTGATATCCAGATGTATTTACAAAAATGTGACTAAAGGTGGTCAAAGGTTGAGGCACCTTATTCCTGTCACAAACTCTAAACAAAGTAAATATAAGATTAGATACTAAAAAATTATCAGGTGAGGTTAAATCTAAAATGCCGCCAAAATGAATTAAAAGCTTTGCTTTCGATAAACATGTTGTATCAATATTAACAGCTGCTATAAACTTATCTAAAGTCAAAGTAGTACCATTAGCTTCAAATTCTATATTAGACAATTCAAAATTGCTGACATTAGCTTCTAAAAGTGCCTTTCCTGGCAAAGGACATAAATTATGAGCTTCAAAATCATTATGTTTATCACACTCTAAATGATTTTTGAAGTTGTTGTAATTGTATGGAGAATCCATAATATTCCTCCTTAAATAATTTTGTTAAATTTATAAACAATACTAAGAACCTGAATTCAATACTGGTGTGATCGTACCAGTCAGAACACCTCTATTAATTGTAAGCGTAGTAGTAGGAACGGGCGTGCTTGTAGTACCTAAACTAATACTAGCAAGTTGAAATGTATACGTCATTGTTGATCTTACTTCTTTAGGAGTTACTTCATATTTAAAATGTGCACGCTGAACTTTAGATTCTCCAACAGTTAGAGATTGGGTAAAAGTAAAGGGTATGATTTCTGTTGAATTCTCTTGAAGCAGATTAAAAGTATAAGTGTAGTCTCCTGTCAGTGTAGCTGAACCAGTTAGCATAATATTAAATTGTATATTCCAAGCTGCAGGAATAAAGTAAGTTTGATCAACAGTTAAAGAAAATAAGAATAAATCTATGTCTTCTGTAAGTGGAAGATCATATATTAAAGGGGTTGTGATGGTACAATTGTTAGATATAGCCATAAGTAAATTCTCCTTTTCTTTCTTTAATTAAATGCTAACAGCGTGTACCTACAGCCAGTGCAGAAAATACTCCTGTGAAAAAGTAATTGCTATCAATGCGGCCACTATCGGAAATGCTTGTAAGTTCCAAGGTATAGGTATAGCACTCCCCCCACTGCTCATCACAAGTAAAATATTCAAAGTCTAGAGCACGAGAACCGCTATATCCACTAATATCTGTATAATTAATAGTATAAGTAGCAGCAACTTGTCGAATAGAACTTTTTTCGCAGATTTTATACAATGTAAAAATTAATATACCTGTTGGTACTGTTAACGTCAAAAAGTAATTTGGGGTTTCAGTTAAACTTCCTACGAATCTGATTAAAACTTTTGCCCTACTAAAACAACCCGCATTAAGAGTTATACTGGTCAAAGGTTGATTAAAGGTCTGAACAAAAGGTGGAGCTTCTTTAGTAAATGTGATTGGTCCAGAATTAACCTTAGCAGAACTTAATAATACTTCGCTAGGCTGCGGATGTCGACTACAGGGTACAGCGTGAAAATGTTTATTGGAAATACAATTTTCAATATTATCCTGAACCTCAGATATCAAATTCATAAATATCCTCCTTTAGTACTGTAAATCTAAAACTTTATACTTAATTACAGAACATTAATATTACATTACGATTTTAATTTATAGTTTATTATATGTCATAGTAAGCAAATGGTGACTTAAGTAAAATATCGCCATGTTGAAATAATCAGCTATTACTAAAGGAGCTGATATTGGTTAAATCAGCTCCTCTTTCATCATGCCAATTAATGTGATACTAATAAACCTAAGACACTAAACTCATTTTCCTTAGAGTCATCAGCTTTTTTAATAGTAATAGTATGCTTTGCAGTCTCATCAGAGGTATAGCATTCCTGAGTCTTCGCATAATTTCCCCAGCCTCCGGAAAAATCTGCATTTAACGTATCAACACGTTTTCCATCAACATATACATCAAATTGACCACCTTTTCCATTAGTCTGACAGTAATACATAATTCCTAGGTTCTTACAAGAAATTGTAAAAGTAATATCACCAGTACCTTCTAAGCAGGTCCAGTCATTAGGAAAAGTTGCAAACTCATTACTAGTTTTAAATGTTCCAAAACTATCTGGTTTAATGCTAGTACTATCAAGGATTTCAGAATCTAAATAACAATCCTTTGTAACAGCAGTTTTATTAAATGTCGATGGTTTACCATAAATGTCCTCATCTTTATATACAGAGTTAAGGTACTTCCATATAATCTCACCTGCAATTGCATGACCAAGAGCAGATGGATGAACTGTGTCCCCTGAAAGCTGCTCCTTAGTATAAATTGCTTTCTTCATCATATCTATAATTACATTTTTATAACTAATCATTGGCAGCTCATACTTAGTCCCTATATAGGCATCATTATTCTGGGAACTATCACCGTTAACCTGTGACATAAACAACAGCATTACTGCTGGATTGTTTTTATACAATAATATTCTTCTTATTAAATTATCATAAGTTTTCTTATAAAAGTCTGTTTCCCAGTCATTTACCGAAAACTCTACCAATACGAGATCAGGGTTTTTATCCAAAACGTCTTTTTGAACACGATGAACTCCAAGGTAAGAATCTGTAGCACCAATACCCGCATTCACAAAGTTAAATTCTACACTTGGGAAGGTCTCTTTCCACCATTTAAAAAAAGTATCTGTATATGCAGCTTTAGTTGAAACAGTTGAATCAGAAGTACCATTTGATATTGTTCCTTGCGTAATAGACCCTCCTATTACTGCAATAGTTACTTTTTTCCCCGACTCCGCTTTCTTCATAACTGCTGCCAATGCTGATTTATTCACGCCAGTCCACTCCTGTGCAAGCTTCATTTCATCTTCTGTTACATAGTTCGTAGGAGCAGGTATAATATCTTTATCGTCTGAATTTGCTTTTACAGTAAACTTGCAAATCGCTTTTTTACCATTTCTAACCTTTGCAACTATCTTTACTGTACCTGTCCTTTCTGCAGTAATCTCTCCATTATCGTTTACTGCGGCGATAGCTGGATTTGTTGAATACCAGGTTACAGACTTATCTCCGTTTCCTGTAACAGTTGCAGTTAATGTCTTGTTCTTGCCTTTTAACAATGTTACCTTTGATGTGTTTAGACTTACCTTTAAATTAAGAATATCGTTATAAGCTTTACTGCTTGTTTTGATAATGGAGACTTTGTTAGTCTTAGCTTTTATGGCAGTAATAGAATCGTAAATTAAAGTTCCACTAACCCTTCCCTTAGATACCGCGGAAGAATTTGCAATGGCATTTACCCAAAGTCCAAAGGATGTAATTGATTTGCAATCTTTTACTAGTCCTCCTGTTGGATTTCCAGCTGTATCTCTCTGGCAGAAATCTGAGAATGGAATTGTAACCAGAACAGGATTAACGCCATTCTTTACATATTCCTCATAAGTATTCAGATATGCTTCATATACAGTTCCATTAGCTGTAATTTGAATAACAGTCTTCTGATTTTTTCCATCAGGCACCATATAGAACTGTAATGCATTACAATTAGACCAGTCAGCAGCTTTATTAATTGTTGCTCCAGCCCAGCCTGTAGCTGTCTCATCATAAGTAAATTTAAGGCCATATGCACCATTGGCTTTATAGCTCTTGTTTAATGTAAGAGAAATATTACAATTATTGTCCTTGTTTATCGTCCATGCTTTCGTCAATTCGGTATCTACACCGTTATAATTTTCAAATCCATCAACCTCGCATGTATCTATTTCTGGTTTTGGGATATTGTAAACTTGTGAAATACTCTGAACCTTTTTCCCATCAATGTATAGCATCAAAGTTCCTACATATTGACCAAGTGACTTTACCTGACTTGCAGTTATTTTCGCGGTGTAATAACCTTCTCCGTTCGGAACCGCTTTTACAGTGATGTTTTTCTTGTCTGTTTTAAATACTATCTTTGCAGTTGTATTCTCTTTTGCATTAGTAATTTTTGCTGTTACTGTAATTGCCTTTTGAATACGTTTTCCAGGAAGCGGTGAAACAATATATCCAATTGCCTTTGCAGTGGTAGGTTTCACGCTAATACTACCAACACTTCCGCCAGTTAATATCTTTTTCTGATTTGCTGCAAAAATTGTTCTTCCATCATTATAGAAAGAAATAAAATTATCCAGCATCTCATGTCCATGCAACGTTCCATTTGAATTAATTGAATCTACATATGGTGTGTAGAAGCCATCTTTTTTACTAAAGTTTGCCCATAACAGAAAATAGGATGCATCTGTTTGAGATACAGCATCTAAAACTCTGTTATACCAATTCCTATCGCCATTACCAGTCTTTAGCAATGCAGTCTGATTATCTCCTGATGCTGTATCATTCGAGATTCCAGTCTCTGTAACTGCGAAGAGTTTTCCATGCTTCTTTGCAAATGCATTAACTACCTCTAGCTGAGATTTAAACTGTGAGATCCAGGCATCTTCAGCTGTCGGTTTGGAATCATACATATCTACTCCAACCATATCTACATAGTTATCACCAGGATAACGTGTTTCATATTCAGTTACTGAAGAAGAACCAGTATTACTTGGTCCATATTCATAAAGCATATTATGAATATTTTTCGCGTCTCTTAAATACTCAACTGTATATCTGTAGACATTTTTATAAGTTTCCGCATCACAATATGCCGCCCCCCACCAGAACCAGCTGCCTGTATTCTCATGAAATGGTCGAAAAAGAATTGTTCCATTTACCTGACTTGCATAATCTGCAATCATATCTAAGTATGCCTTATAAACCTTATTATATTTACCGCCTGGCAAGATATTGCTTGCACAATCTTTGGTAGTGTCCTTTGGCGTATATACAGCAAATTTGTATTTTGCATAGTCTGGATCTGTCTTAGAATTATAGCTGCTATTTGTCTTAATATTCGCAAAGTTTGGCATGTGAGCGGATAATGTGACTATAGCTCCATTACTAATTCCTTCATTGGTAATCTTTGCTGCAGCCTCTACATTTCCAGCTGGTGTCTGTGGAAGAGACGTATTATGAGTAGAGTTATAAGTTTTTGCACTGTACTCATTTCCTGTAAGGGCAAGACCATCTATACCCAAAACGCCTGCTATGGAGCCTGTTACATCTGATGTATCAGAACATGTTAAATTAAAAGAACCGGCCTTCTGGAATGTATCATCCTGATGTCCATAAATGACACTGTCTGATTTACCAACTGCTTTTAAGTAAGCATAAATTTGTCTTGTATTTTTCTTTGCTTTTCCATCTACTAGTTTTACATTTCGGGCAAGGGCTGTTCCTTGTACGCTTTCATCCTTTTTCTGCGTTATTAACTTTCCATCAGAAACACTAACCTGTTGTTCATCAGCCGACTTAACGGCAATGTTTGAATCTACTGACGTATCCTGTTCTGCTGCGTAAACCTTTTCTTTGCATCCCCAATTAAGCATGTTTGCACTAGTTAACGTGAGTGCAAACGCCACGTAAAAAGCAACAGTTTTTTTTAATACTTTTTTATTACTTTTCATATTTCCTCCATAAAATCAAGTACTGATAAACCTCTCCGTGCACAGATAAATTTAATCAATTATAGTATAGTTTCTAGTTTATCAGTTGTCAATAATTGGATATTATCAGTATTTTTCTAATATATTGCTTTCTTACAATAAATTTTATTTATATTAATAATGCAGAAACGCAGAGTTGATCAATATCAACTCTGCGTTTCTGTTCTTTGTTTTTAAAATAATCTGATATATTTCTAACGAGGCCAAAAAACTGTAGACTTTTTAAGCAGCATTTTATTTAATTTCCTAAATTTATCTAAGGCATAATCAGCATTCTGTTCACTTGCTTTGTTAAGATAAGCGGCCACCTTGTTAGGACTAGATTTATATATTTTTAAAGCCTTTTTATCCACAGCCGCTATGCTATAATTAAACTCCTTGTCGATATCCTTTTGAACAGGTCTTATAAAATCACTAAGAAATTCATTATAGTATGGTGCCGCCAGCACTTGCGTAGTACGATAAGTCCAGTAGGCTGACTTAGTATCTGGTGTGTCTGTTCCTATACGATAAGTCTTGGGTGTTGTTGTAATGCCCGCATAAAACGGAACATACACACTAGTTTCCGGTGTTGCAAGAGCTAGCCACTGTATCCCTGAAATCTGATTAGGCATATTAGGTCTAAATTGGATTATATGTGATTCTTCTGTAAAAGGAACATTTATAGGTCTATATGTAATACCGGTATTATCGGCATTTGTTATTGTATCATACTTAGTTCCGTTAAAGTGTGAACTAAGTACTTGCTCCACATCAGCTACTGTTATCTTTCTATCAGGTGTACGAAACATTGGAATGTTTTTAGATGTTATTTCTTGATCCTTTGTCTGTGATGGAGATAAGATCCTTTGTCCATCCCATACTCTTGGAATATTCACTTCAGCGTCTTCATCATTGTTAGTACCAAATATATCTTTGAATATAAACTTTCCATCTTTATTAGGATTTAATTTATTCTTATCTACAAAAGATTTTATGTCACTAGAATACATGTAATTATCTTTATCATTAAAGTTTATATCTTCAATAGAAACCTGGTTTGCAACTACTGCATAAGAGTCATCCGGAACTCTCCTTGCTACCCATTCATGTCCTGAACCAATTTCCATATACCATATTTCTTTTTTATCAGAGAATATTATTCCATCTCCTTCTCCAGCACCTTGCTCTGTTACAATCTTACCTAATCTTTTAACTCCATCTCTCGCAGACTTTATGTATGGCAACACAACGGTAACCATAGTATCCTCCTGAATTCCATGTGTCTCATCAAAAGGATCAACTTTTAATACATTATCATTAGAAACAGTAGATTCCGTAGCGCTCATACCTACTCCCTTTTCATTAGTTCCAGCTTCATCGTACTGGCCTTTGGCATCAGTCCAATATGGAGTAGCAGTATACTTATATTGATGTTTAGGCAGTTTGCAATAGAACTTGTTTTGTTTAGATTTGTAAACTGCATTTCTAGCATTTTCTTTTGCTTTTCTTACAACAAAATAATCTGGTTTTGATGGATTGCAATCATCGTTTCTCGCTATTATTGTGGAACCATCAGCAGTAGCATTTTTACCAGCAATAACTGTAGTACATGCAAAAGCCTCCATCGCTGGTGAAATTACACTCACTGCAATTAAACCAGCAGTGATTCTACTAAATATCTTTCTCGTTTTCATCGGAACTCCCCTTTTTACTTTATTTAAAAAAATTGACGCATAGCTGTAAGTTTTCTAGCTTTTATTTTTATATATTTTACCTTCACATACAATTTTTACTTAGCTAATTCGTCTTACGTAATAATACGCTGTACTTATAATTTTGTTTCACATATTATATTAATCATTCATATTAATGTAAATAAACCCTGTTTCTAGAAAAGAAACAGGGTTTATCTACAATGAACAGGACAAAAGATAATAAAATCCGGCTATCAGCCCTATTAGTTAATCAATTTTGCTTTTCTCCATACTATTAATCCTCTCTACCTTCACCATACTCTAATTTATTATATATGAATCGGGAAAATAGCAAAATCTTTATAATGGCAGTGGCTGCCCTCTTTAACGGACACGCCTATTTGTCCCTTTAAAAACGGCTTATCAGAATCAGTATATTCCAATATTAACTTATCTTTATAGAACACCTTAATATTATTGCCGCACACATTCACACAAAATGTATAGGCCGCATTATGACTCCACTCAAAAACTGTTTGCATTAATTCAGAATATCCATTGTGATTTTTATACAGTAATAACTTATTATTTTCCGCTAATCCTAACGCATAGGAACGCATTGCCCCCTGAACCCTAAAATTAATATTATGATGATTTCCTAACTTAGGAATTACTGTAGCTTGAAAACCATAATCTTCCCAATCATAACCACCAGTGTACGCTTCACCATAGTCACTGCAGCTGCCGCTGAGTTCACCGTCTTCTAAGGTCCAAATACCTTTTAAATACGTAAACTGACTTACTTCCTGATGAAGGTTATTCCAAAATTCAATTTTTTCTTTGCCGAAGTCAATGCTATAATCAGCCAAGCCATTAAAATCAACGTCATCTATATATGCAATCAGCGTTTGCCTAAATCCATCCTTTGATATTATTTTGAAACCCATCTCCTCTAAACATGCACCATCGATTCTAGGAATATCATAATTTAACTTCTGCCATGTACCAGGCTCTAATTGGATAGCACAAGATTCATAATATTTGCCGCTATTACCGTCCTTCACATATAGGCAGGCTGCAGCTCCAGTTTCTGATTCTTTATCAAGCATTATATGCCCGCTAATAGTTTGGCCCGGATACAGAGTTGGAGAAAAAGCAGGATCATATCTGCTGTCATTAAAATCGTCTGGCCTATAATACGTTTTATTAAATACTTTTATTTCTGTTCCATAGGCCATTGTACTACCAGATATTTTTAGAGCGCCGTTACCACTGTGAAATACTGAATCACTATGAAGAAGTGATAAATTCATGCTTTCACTGTCGTCTGATTCAATACGGAATCCGTGGGTTGAACCCGGAAGATTAAAATTATATTTTGCTCCACTGCCGCTTAGAGCATCTACATATTTACCGTAAGATAAATCATTAGCAATCTTATATCCATATTTTGATATATAGAGAGCACATTGTGGGATATCTAGTATATTTAAACTGCCTATCACGCTGGAACAGATAACTAAATCATTTATAGGTTTTCGCCATTTGTAGTCGATTCCTTCAAGACCATTTTTAACACCAATAATTGTACCGACATTTGCCACATTGCAATCCGTATCCCATCCACACATATTGCATATATTAATTGATTTTGAAAAATCTCCATTACCATATAATAAAGACAGCATTATTACAGCAGAGTTAGGTATGATGTGGCAGTTTCCAGGATAATGACCATATGAATAGTTATCCTGTATGAATTTAAAACATTCTTTCCAATTGTCAGGATGGCTGTTATGGCAGTTTATTATATCATGTGCCATTTTTGCATATTCACAATCGCTCGGAATTACAGAAAGGCCGCACTGTATAATCTCATCAATATCTTTTTTCGAAAAAGCAGCACTTATACATGCGGCTACAAACATACCTCCATATATTCCATTTCCGCCATGAGAAACACTTGCAGCTTTCTTAGCATATTCAGCTGCTAATTTATAGTCATCAGGTACGAGCAATCCCCAGGTATCTATAAATATCTGGCCGCCAATTTGCTCGGCTACTGTAGGGCCGTTTTGTTCTATTGAGCCAGATCGAGGTGCAGGAATTCCATTTCTCAAATTTATATACGCAGTGTGTTCCGTAGATTTTCCATATCCACCCCACCAAAAAAATCCATGTTCATAGGGTATATAGTTAAGCCAAGTTAACCCTAAATGTTCGGGTGTTAATTCATTTTCATATGCATAATCTTCCAATGCCCGGATGAAAAACAAAGGTCCGTTACTGTCATCATCAGCAGCAAAATTTTTGAAATTGAATAAATAGTCTGTTATTTCTCCGTAGACTTTTTCTATTCTTTCATAACTCCAGCCTTCAATATTTGAACCATGTCTAATACCTATAATTTTGCCAAGCAAGCCCGCATAAATTTTTTCTACATAATTTTCTTGTAGTCTTCTCATAATATCCATCCTCATTTTAATATTGGAGTAGTATTTAATATGCTGAATACAAAGAACTTGAGTAAGTAAATTCTGTATATCGAAGGATATTTTATTATACCTAACTTACTTACAAAAAAACATAACTTCCTAAAGAGTAAAAAAACGTTTTTATATAAGTGAAATGATAAATAAATAATATCAAAAATGACCTAATAAATCAATTTCAAACAAAAAACGCGAATATTTTATAAAAATTATTGAAAAACGTGCGGAAATATGTTATATTTACTGTAACGTTTTAGTAAAACGTTACAGTAAGGAGTGAATGATATGTCGGTTACGATAAAAGATATTGCAAGATTAGCAGAGGTATCTGTAACCACTGTTTCAAAGATTATAAATAACAAAGATAATGATATAAGTGAAACGACTAAAACTAGGGTGAAAAACATTATTAAAGAATATAACTATATTCCGAATAAGTTAGCTCAAAGTATGATTACAAAAAAGACAAAAACTATCGGGCTCATCATACCAGATGTTAGAAATCCATTTTTTACAGAGTTAGTTAGGGGTGCAGAAGATAAGGCCAGTGAAAAAGACTATAATCTTATATTTTGTAATTCTGATGATGATATTAAAAAAGAAATAAAATATATAAATGCACTTGTAGAAAAGATGGTAGATGGAATTGTTTTAGCAGCTGCTGTAAGTAGAGATAAAAATCTTGAAACGCAAATTTCCATACCAGTGCCCGTTATTGCAATAGACAGAGAAACAAATATAAATGGTATTAAGGGATTCATATCTATTGATAGTTATCGTGGTGCTTATGATGCTATAAAGTATCTTATTGAACTTGGACACAAGGATATATTAGTTTTGTCAGGTCCTTTAAACTTAAGTATCTCAAGATACAGATTGCAGGGATATAAAGATGCTCTTGAAGATAATGGTCTTAAGTATGATGACAATAATGTATTTGTTGGCGACTTTCAAAGCGATTGGGCAGTTGGTACTGTAGGTGAATTAATTGGGAAGAGAGATTTTACTGCAATTTTCTGCGGAAATGACTTGATAGCTCTTGGTGCTATCAAAGCATTGAAAAAGAACAACATCAAAGTTCCAGAACAAGTAAGCGTAGTAGGATTTGATGATATAACCGTTGCTACTATGGTTACACCAGAACTTACCACAGTTAAGCAGCCCAACTATGAAATGGGTTATATGTCAGTAGAAATGATTATTGATATACTTGAAGGTAAAAAGAATGGTGAAAATATAGTTTTATCACCTAAATTGAAAATAAGAAATTCTACGTGCAGGAGGAAAATGCGTGAAGAAAGTATTAGTAATAGGAAGTCTTAATATAGATAGAGTTGTCAGTGTTGAGAGTATCCCTAAAGTTGGTCAAACTGTTATAGGCACTGATTTAAAAAACTATTTTGGGGGAAAAGGTGCAAACCAAGCAGTAACTTTGGCCAGACTAGAGGGTAACGTATCAATGCTTGGAATGATAGGTGATGATAAAGAGGGATTACAGTTTAAGGAAGTTCTCGAAAGAGAAGGAGTAAAGACAGACTGCATATTGACAAAAGAAGGTGTAGAAACTGGATTTGCGCTCATTGAAATAGATAAAAATGCGGATAATGCCATAACTGTTGTACCAGGGGCTAACCAATATCTAACAATAGAAGATATTGAGAGTAATATAGACATTTTAAAAGGTTCAGACATAATCTTACTGCAACTTGAAATACCTTTAGCAGTTGTAGAACACGTTATAAAGAGAGCAAAAGAATTTAATAAATATATTATATTGAATCCAGCTCCAGCGGCAAAAATATCTGAAGATATATTAAAAGCTGTTGATATCATAACACCTAACGAGACAGAGTTAGAAGTTTTAACTGGTATGGAAATAAAAACAGAAGCTGACATTATAACTTCTGCTAAAAAATTACTTAGGAAGGGCTTGAAGCAAATTATAGTGACTTTAGGAGAAGCTGGTGCACTATATATATCAAATTCTCTTTGTCATAAGTTTGAAGCACATAGGGTTAATGCTATAGATCCTACTGGTGCTGGTGATTGTTTTAATGGAGCTTTAACTTTTATGCTAGCAAATGATAAAAGCATGAATGAAAGCATAGAGTTTGCTATGTCTGCTGCAGCTCTAAGCGTTACTAAAAGTGGTGCTATTAATTCTCTGCCATCCTTGACAGAGGTAAATAATTTTATAAAACACTAACAATAATTAATGTGGGGGGTACTAAAGAAATGAAAAAAACTATCAAAACCGTAATTGCTATGCTGATGATTTTCACATTCACATTTGCCTTGGCTGCATGTAGCCAAAAAGGCGGCAGCAGTTCAAAAAAGAAAGGCTTAAAAGTAGTCTTACTAGTTCCTGGAAATCTTGGTGACAAATCTTACTTTGATGCTGCAAATAAAGGCATGAAGCTTATAGAAAAAGAACTCAATGCAACTACAAAAGTAATTGAAATGGGCGGAGACAAGACAAAATGGCAGCCAGCTGTACAAGATGCATGCGGTGAAGATTATGATGTAATCATATCCGGTGGAGATGCTACTGAAATATTGAATGATGCAGCAAAAGATAATACGGATAAAAAATTTATTAACTACGATACAACAATAACAGAAACTCCTGAAAATGTTTATTCAATGGATTATGCTACAAATGAATTATCCTTCCTTTCTGGTTCATTAGCAGCATTAGTTACTTCTTCAAATATGCCTAATGTAAACAAGGACAAGGTTATCGGATTTTTAGGCGGTATGGATATACCAGGAATAAATGATTTCCTAGTTGGGTACATTCAAGGTGCTCAATATGTTGATCCTAGTATAAAAGTTAATATTGCTTATGCTGGAGATTTTGCTAACCCTGGAAAGGGAAAAGAGCTTGGATTACTGCAGTATAATTCTAACGTAGATATAAGCTTTAACGTAGCAGGCGGAACAGGTTTAGGATTACTTGACGCAGCTAAAAATACGAATAAATATGCTATAGGTGTTGATTCAGACCAAGCAGAAATGTTTAAGGACAGTGATAAGAAGAAAGCAGAGCATATAGTAACTTCTGCAACTAAGAAGATAGATATGGCTTTACTTAGAGCAGTAAAAAAGGCTAAAAACGGAACATTAAAATACGGTAAACATGAAAAATTAGGCTTTAAAGAAGGCGGAGTTGGAATCGCTAAGAACGAATTCTACAATCAATTAGTTCCTAAAAATATACAGACAAAAGTTCAAAAGATCGAAGATAAACTAAAAAATGGTGAAATCAAAGTTAATACAGCATTTGGTATGAAAACTAGTGAAATTAGTAAAATACGTAATGCAGTAAAACCTTAACAGAAATAATTAGATTAATAGCTTGTATAGATGGAAATTCCTGCTCAAAGCAGGGATCTCCATTTATATATTATATGGGCATTTATTACTATTGATGGAGGTAATTTTATGCAGCAAGAATTGTTGGTAATGAACAATATAACTAAGATTTATACAGATGGTGTTGTAGCTAACAGAAATGTGAACTTTTCGCTGTATGAAGGAGAAATACATGCTGTAGTTGGAGAAAATGGTGCAGGAAAGTCAACACTGATGAAAATGCTTTTCGGCATAGAGCAGCCAAGTGAAGGCTTTATTTGCTTAAATGGAGACAAGGTAGTTTTGCATACACCTGACGAAGCAATAAAAAAAGGTATAGGAATGGTTCATCAACATTTTATGCTTGTGCCATCTTTTACTGTAGCAGAAAACATTATATTAGGAATAGAACCTCATAAAGGATTATCAATCGATTATAAAAAAGCAGTACAGATGACAGAAGAATTGTCAAAAAAGTATAACCTTTCTGTAAATGCTGAGATGAGAGTAGAAGATTTAACTGTAGCTATGAAGCAGAAGGTTGAAATATTAAAAGCACTAATTAGAGGCGCTAAGATATTAATACTTGACGAACCGACCGCAGTTCTTACCCCTCAAGAAACTGATGAACTTTTCGTTCAGCTAAAGAAACTAAAAGAAGAAGGACACACCATAGTATTCATTTCACATAAATTGAAAGAAGTAAAAGCAATAAGCGATAGAATTACAATTATGCGAAGCGGAAAAACTGAAGGCGTTTTTTATACAAAAGATGTAACAGAACAACAAATATCAAAACTTATGGTAGGAAGAGATATAGTACTGAAATATGATAAAGGAGACAGCCAATATGGTGATGCTGTACTTAAAGTAAAAAATTTAGCCTATAAAAATTATCAAGATAAATATATCTTTAAAAATATTAATTTTTCGGTACGACAGGGTCAAATACTAGGAATTGCAGGTGTTGAAGGAAATGGACAAACACAGCTTATCAAAGCTATTACCGGAAGTATGTCAGTTAGCGATGGAGCTGTTGAAATAAATGGGACTCAAATAAAT
This sequence comes from Clostridium oryzae, assembly GCF_002029235.1. GTDB lineage: Bacteria > Bacillota > Clostridia > Clostridiales > Clostridiaceae > Clostridium_AE > Clostridium_AE oryzae. The sequence continues at coordinate 26,444 of NZ_MZGV01000034.1, read as the reverse complement.
AAGAAAAGTATTAAGGACATAAGAAACACAGGACTTTCATATGTACCTGAAGATAGAATAACTGAAGGAATGGCTGGTGATGCAAGCATAGCCGATAATGTTATTTCCAACATTTACGATAAAACAGAAATAAGTTCTAAAGGCATATTTTTAGAAAATAAAAAAATAACTTCTCTTGCCAGCAGGCTTGTTGAAGAGTTTAAAGTAAAATGCTCCGGCATAGGACAGAAGATAGGAATGCTTTCAGGAGGTAATATGCAGAAGGTTATTGTAGCAAGAGAATGCTCAACCTCTCCTAAACTTTTGATTGCAGAGCAGCCAACCAGAGGAGTAGATATAGGCGCAGCTCACTTTATACATGAAAAGCTTCTTGAAATGAGAAAGAATAAAACAGCAATTTTGTTAGTGTCAGCAGACCTAAATGAGGTTATGGAACTAAGTGACAGTCTGATAGTTATGTACGAAGGAGAAATTGTCGCATATTTTGAAAACCCTTCTAAAATCACAGAAGAAGAACTGGGACTTTGCATGTTGGGATTAAAGAAGCATTCAGAATCTGAACTAAGGAGGGCTATGTATGAATAAGGAAAGCAAGTTTGAAATTATCAGAACGCTGATTTCTGTAGGTATAGCGCTTATCATCGCATTTATAGTAATACTTTTAGTAAGTAAAGAGCCAGCTGAAGCATTGAAGGCATTCTTATTAGGGCCATTAACATCTAAAAGCCATATGGGAAATGTTATTGAACTTTCGATACCTCTTATGTTTGCTGGCTTGTCAATGGCATTACTATTTAAAACCAGACTTTTTAATATGGGTGCGGAAGGAATATTTTATTTTTCAGGTATTATAGCTGCAATCATAGCTATATACTGGAAGACAAATTCAATAATTCACCCACTTTTCGCAATAGCCGCAGGTACCTTAGCAGGCGGATTGATCTCTGCAATACCTGGAATACTTAAAGCAAAATGGAATGCCAGTGAATTAGTTACTTCTCTTATGTTTAATAACATTCTGCTTGGCGTTGGCTTGTATATATTAACCTATCAGCTTAGAGATCCTAATGCATTGTCAAATTGCTCAGTTGAGTTTAAGGATACTGCGAGACTTGTACGAATTATACCTGGAACAAGAGTTCACGTTGGTTTTATAATTGTTCTTATTATGGTTTTACTAACTCACTATTTCCTTTACAAGACTAAATGGGGATATGAGCTAAGAATGACTGGAATCAATAGAAAATTTGCAGAGTATTCGGGAATAAAAACTGCAAAAGTAATTGTTTATGTGCACGTTTTAGCTGGACTTATTGCCGGCATGGGAGGATCTGTAGAAGTTCTTGGAATGCACCATAGATTTGAATGGATAACCTTGCCTGGATATGGCTTTGACGGAGCATTAATCGCAATGTTAGCTAAAAACAATCCTGTATCTGTCATAGGTTCTGCAATTTTTATTGCATACATAAGAACCGGTGCAGACCTAATGTCAAGAACATCTGATGTGCCAGCAGAAATGATTTCTATTATACAGGCTATAATAATCCTGCTGATATCAGCAGAAAAATTCTTAAAGTATTGGAAGGAAAAATCGTTACTTAAGGAGGCTAAGAAAAATGCATAGTTTATTCAATTCGATATTTACAACTAACTTTGGTTTCTCTATTTTAAGGGTAACGACTCCTATACTATTTGCAGCTCTTGGAGCACTTATTTCCGACAGAGCGGGTATCGTTAATATAGGACTTGAAGGAATAATGCTGTTTTCAGCTCTTGCAGGTGTTCTTGGAAGTGCATATTCCCATAGTGTAATTATAGGACTGCTGTCTGCAATGATTACAGGAATGGTAATAGCCGGAATACTCGGGTATTTTACTCTTCACTTTAAGACAGATGTAATACTGGGAGGAATCGCAGTAAATCTTTTTGCAGATGGCGGATCAGTCTTCTTATTATACTTGTTCACCCATGATAAAGGAACCTCAGCTTCACTTCCAAGTAAAGTAGTTCCTTCTCTGAAACTGCCATTAATCGATCAAATACCAGTTGTAGGCAAAATTATATCAGGGCACAATATACTCACGTATGTTTCGATACTTTCAGTTATAGCCATCTATTACCTATTGAAGAAAACCTCTTTAGGCTTAAGAATAAGATCGGTAGGCGAAAATCCTAATGCAGCACAATCTGTTGGTATCAGTGTGATGAAAGTACAATATATAGCAATAATCTTAAGCGGCCTTTTAGCTGGACTTGGCGGAGCTTATATGTCTATGGGATACGTTTCTTGGTTCTCAAGAAATATGACTGCCGGAAGAGGCTGGATTGCCTTAGCAGCAGAAGCCGTTGGAAGAGGTACGACCCTCGGAACTGCACTAGCCTCTTTACTATTTGGTGCTGCGGATGCACTAGCTAACACGCTCCAGGTACTTAAGGTTCCAGAGCAACTTGTTTCAACGGTTCCATATATAGCTACTATTATCGGACTTATGTTCTATGCAATAAAAGAAACTAATAAGAAAAAAATTCAGGAGTGATAAATGTGAGGAGAATTATTATTGATTGTGACCCAGGACATGATGATGCAATCGCAATTTTACTTGCATTAGCTCATCCAGACAAATTTAAAATAGAAGGAATAACTACCGTTGGCGGAAATCATAATGTTGATAAAATAACAGATAATCTGCTTAAGCTGCTTACACTTGTAGATAAGGATATAAAAGTAGCTAAGGGTGCAAAATCTCCTTTGGTATGCCCGCTTGTTACAGGCGAGGAGGCTCATGGTGGAACTGGCATGGACGGACATAACCTTTCTGACATTAAATTTAAGCCAATTGCCAAAGGTGCAGTAGAGTTTATGAAAGATATAATAACTGAAGCCAGCGAGAAGATTACTTTAATCGCCATAGGACCTTTAACAAACATAGCTATGTTATTTTCCACTTTCCCAGAGGTAAAAGAAAAGGTAGAACTTATTTCTCTTATGGGTGGTGGAATAAATGAAGGAAATAAAACAGCTGCCGCTGAGTTTAATATTTATGTAGATCCTGAAGCAGCCAAAATAGTATTTGATTCAGGTATTCCGATAGTAATGAGCGGTTTGGATGTTACAAATAAAGCTCAAATGTATTACACTGAGTTTAAAAGATTAAAAGGTAAGGGTAAAGTGTCAGCTTTTGTAAATGACTTGCTGGATTTTTATTCAATATTCAGTAGGAAGTTCGGATACGATAAAGGAAGTGCTCTTCACGACCCTTGTGCCATTGCATACTTGTTGAATCCTGATATTTTTACAGCTAAGAAGTATCATATAGATATTGAAACTACAGGAACTGTAACTAGAGGAATGACTGTTGCAGACAGAAGAAAGCTTCCTGAAGGCAGACTTAATGCCAATGTACTTCTTGATCTAGATAGAGAAGCCTTTGTTAATATGATATTCAATGCTTTAGACATTCTAGATACAGAATGCAACAGTTAATCAAACAGGTGAATGTCTTTTAAGATATATAACGATATATCTTAGAGCATTCACCTTTTATGGTTATGAATTTTTTATCATAATTCAGCCAGTGATATTTGTAACTAAAAATTTAGAGGTGGTTAAAATAAAAGCTTTATTATGTGAAATATTAGATAATATACGAAACGAAATAATAAATGTAGGTAACACAATCTTTCAAAATCCTGAACTTGGATTTAAAGAATTCAATACCTCCAAAATTGCTTGTGACTATTTAAAAGGCATTGGCATAGATATTGAAGAAAGCCTTTCAATAACAGGTTTTAAAGCTTCACTGGGCACAGGTAAAAAAATCAATATCGGACTAATTGCCGAACTAGATGCTATTCCAACTTATGGCCATAAATATTCTTCTAATGATATGCATGCAGCTCATGCCTGCGGACATTCCAATCAGCTTGCCATAATGCTGGGAGTAATGAAAGCATTAAAAAATAGCGGTCTTTTGGATAAAATAGATGCTAAAGTAACACTAATAGGGACTCCAGCAGAAGAATTTATCAATCTTAATTACAGAAAAAACTTAATAAAAGAAAATAAAATCAGATATATGTCTGGTAAACAAGATATGATTGCAAATGGAATTTTTGATGATATAGACCTTGTTATCTCCTGCCATACTATGGGAGGTATACCAACTCCAATGGCAGATGTAAATTCGTCACTTAATGGTTTTATTCTCAAAAATATAACCTATTACGGTAAAGCCTCTCATGCTGGTGCAGCACCTCATCTTGGAATAAACGCATTAAATGCAGCTGTTATTGGACTTTCTGCCGTAAATGCACAGAGAGAAACCTTTCTAGATGAAGATAATATAAGAGTCCACGGAATAATAAAAGAAGGCGGTCAAAGCACTAATTCTGTGCCTGAGAAAGTTGTTATAGAAGCATATGTGCGTGGTGCTAGGTGGGAATCCATATTAGATGCAAACTCAAAAGTTGACAGAGCTTTCAAAGCTGGTGCTTATGCCGTAGGAGGCAAATGTGTAATTGAGAATACTATAGGCTATCTACCATTTGCTCAGTGTACTTCTCTCTCAAATGTTTTGAAAAATAACATGACAACCCTAATAGGTCCAGATAATGTGATTGACGGGAAAAAATCTATGGCTTCTGGAGATATAGGCGACTTAGCTGCAATAAAACCTACGATACAATTTGGTTTTAGTGGTTTTAAAGGCAATGTTCACGGAGCAGATTTTGAAATTGCAGATGAGGAACTCGCCTATATAATTCCTGCAAAGGCAATCGCTATGACAGTCTATGACCTACTAGCAGATGGCGGAATTTTAGCAGATAAAATCATAAAAGAGAATCCTCCTAAACTTACTAAGGAAGAATATATAAAAAACTGGCTGCATAACAAGGAACTATAACTTTTCTGATTAAAAATGACTGCTGCCGCCTATCTCCAAACTCGCCTTTATCAAGCAAAGGAAAATATCTGTACATAATAGCGCTTTTACAGAATTAATGTTGACAGCGTTTATCCTTATGATATATTATTATCTAGTATATAGAGTTTAAATAGGATTGTGACTGGTTTGGCAGGCAAGACCTAGATTGTTTATTAATTGCTTTATTAATAGAAGCCTTATTAATAGAGTACTTAATTTTCAATCGGGTCTTATTTTTTTTAAGGTTAAAAGTATATATGGCTTTATTTATAACAAATTTACTAAAAGGAAGTGTCAAAATGGATTACAGCAGTTTCGCAAAAGATATTTTGAATAAAGTTGGAGGAGAAAAAAATATAGTAAACCTCGTTCATTGTGCTACTAGGCTCAGATTCAAATTGAAGGATGAGAAAAAGGCCGACAAAGAAGCCCTGGAAAAAATTGAAGGCGTATTGGGTATAGTAAGAAGCGGCGGTCAATTTCAGATAGTTATCGGCAGTGATGTTTCATATGTATATAAGGAAATAATGAAAATTTGCAGCTTTGGAACAGCATCAGATAATGCAGATTCTAAAAACAACTCAATTATCTCTACGGTTTTTGATATAATTTCAGGAACCTTGTCTCCGTTAATTCCCATATTTGCAGGTGCAGGTATGATAAAAGCACTCTTACTAGTACTTCAGAATTTTGACCTTCTATCACCCAAAAGTGGTACCTATGCTATATTATCAGCAGCTGGAAATTCTGTATTTTACTTTTTACCAATTATGCTTGGTATTACCTGCTCACTAAAATTAGGTGCCAATGCCTATATAGGAGGTGCAATTGGGGCTGCTCTTTTAGAACCTAATTTTACAGCTCTATTAAATGCCGGCAAAACTACTTCATTCATAGGAATACCTGTAGTGTTAATGAACTACTCCTCTTCAGTATTTCCTATATTAATAACTATTAATATCTTTGCGTTTCTCGAAAGAGGCTTAAAAAAAATTATTCATAAAAATGTACAATTATTCTTAGTACCTATGTTGTCATTAATGATAATGGTACCTCTAACAGCCATTGTATTTGGACCATTTGGTGTTTACCTCGGGAACGCAATTGGGTCAGGAATAAGCTTCTTAATCGGCAAAAGTGGAGTTTTAGCCGGTGCTGCTGTTGGAGCATCCTGGGTGTTTCTAGTTATGCTTGGACTTCATTGGGCAATTGTACCTATTGTGTTAGCCAATATTGCCAAGGGTAGTGATCCAATCGTACCAATGTTTGCTGTTACAGTAACTGCTGCTTTGGGTATAGCCTTCGGAGTTTTTATAAGAACAAAAGATAAAAACTTAAAAACACTTGCTGGCTCTGCAATAATATCTGGTTTCCTATCTGGAGTAACTGAACCAATTATTTATGGTATAGTGCTTAGATACAGGCGTACCATTCCCTATTTAATTATATCAGGTGCAATAGGCGGAGCTTTTATCGGACTATTTAAAGTTAAACTAGTTGTATTTACATTCTTTGTAAATATATTTACTGTTCCAGAATTCACTCCGTTAATGAAATACTTAATGGCTCTTGGCACATCCTTTGTAATTTCAAGTGCACTTACAGTAGCCTTTGGTTTTGAACATAAAAAAGAAAACTCTGCCGCTGTTGAAGGAGAAAACGAAGCATTACTTAGGAAAGAGCTTATTGCCAGTCCAATAACTGGAGCAATTAAAAATTTAAGTGAAGTTAATGATGTTGTTTTTTCATCAGAGACAATTGGAAAAGGTATTGCTATTGAACCAACTGTAGGTGAAGTAGTAGCGCCAGTTAATGGTACTGTTACAGCAGTATTTCCAACAGGACATGCAATCGGAATAATGTCTGAACAAGGAGCAGAAATATTGATTCATATAGGTGTAGATACTGTTCAATTAGATGGTAAGTACTTCCAAACTATCGTGAACCAAGGCGATAAGGTTGAGCAAGGTGACATGCTAATTAAGTTTGATATCAAAAAAATTGTAGATGCTGGTTACTCGGTTATTACTCCTGTTGTTATTACAAATACTAAAGATTATTCGAATGTAATTGCAGAAACTAATATTAAAGAGGTTACAGCTGAGCAGAACTTATTAGCGCTGCTGGCTTAGTTAACCCCCCTGAGCTGATATTCATTTAATTAGCTCAGGGGGGTTTTATGCAAAAGTTCCTTCGAGTTATAATATTGATATAAGCACATTATGCTTGAATATTACCGGCATCAGAAGAACATAAATGCCGAAGTAGGTTGACATTTCGATCAACCTACGTCTTTAATTCATTTAATTTGAAATGTTTGTACTTGTCTGCGTCAATTCAAAATCGTCATAAGATCCCCAATATCCTGCTGGAGCATCTAAATATGAACCAATTGTCAAAGTTCCATCTGTTACCACTATATTTATGATCTTTACCTGAGACCAAACTGCCCAGCCAGTATTTTTAATATCTGCAGTTAATGGTTTTCCCTTTGAATCTACAGCAAATATCTGATTAGTGCAGCTTTCTGCAGCTCCTTGCGACCATGCCGATAATGTATATACCCCATTTTTTAATCCGGTTATTTTTTGTGAAACCGTAAGCTTATATGCTGATGCTTTCCAGTAACCTAATGCTTTTGAGCCTGAATATACATCCTTGCTTATATTCTCAGCATCTGTATCAGAAATTGTCCAGTTATCAAAACCTGCTTCAAAGCCAGCATTCTTAACAGGATTGCTTTTTTCAACGTTAAAGTTGATTACATAAACCTTTCTTTTAGAACCAGCTTTTACTGTAACAGTTGCTTTTCCTGGCAAAGCCTTTGCTGGTTTTACAACCACTTTAGCAGATGAATCAACTACTGCTGCTTTTATCTTAGGCACTTTAGTTGTTTCTGCTGGCAAAGTTACATTATAACTGGTTACCTCAGGATCAAACCCATTAACTGTTGTTCCGTTTACCTTTAAATCCTTCAACGAAGTACTATTATTCTTAGTTAAAACAAAATCATCTATGTTTCCCCACTGGCCGCCGCTGCTGCTCATCTGAACTTTTACACCGACAGTCAATTTTCCATTCTTTACTTCTACGTTGTTGATTGTGTACTTGTTCCATATATTCCAACCCGTATTAGTAAAAGCAACTGCAGATCTTTTTTTTGCTCCATTAACTGCAAAAATCTCTGAAGTCTTTTCTCCGCCACCGCCAGAAGCCCATGCAGTTAATCTATAGAAACCATTTTTTAAACCTGTTATCGTCTGAGAAGCTTTAAAGTCTCCATTATAGTAATGAAGTGCTTTATTGCCTGTATGTGCATCATTTTCAAAGGTTACTGAAGAACTATTTCCTGCTACTGTCCAATTATCTTCATCTAATTCAAAACCTGGATTTTTGATAAGATTGCTGCTTTTAGTAACGGTAACCTTGCAAACTGCAGTTTTATGCTGATCATAGCTAGTTGCAGTTATAGTAGCTGTACCCGGTGCAATGCCCGTTACTATTCCAGTGGATGAATTTATCTTTGCTACACTTTCTTTCGAGGATGAAAAAATAATACCCTTGTAAGTGGAATTTGATGGTGTTAGTGATGCCTTTAAAGTTAATGTATTTCCAACTTCTACAGAAACTTTTTTCTTATCAAAAGATATTTCCGTTACGGGATATGGATTTAATTCTGCTTCTCCTGGTAAAAATGCATCTAAGGCCTTTGTCGGCTGTCCATCATTAGCTTTTCCATCATAGCCGTTCCAAGCAGACATGCTATATCCGCTCCAGCTTTTTGCTCCTTCTGGCTCCCAGTAAAACACTCCTAGTCCCTTGTTGTCAGGAACTGCTAGCACTTTATTCTGCACAGCCACCAGCATGTTGTGAACGTTTACTTCATCCTCGGAACAATCAGCGCCAACCTCTACTACCATTACTTCCTTACCATACCTTGCTGCCATGTCCTTAAGGTTATCTCCAAGCTCATCGATTGTAGAAGTATAATCCACGCTAGGATAATATGAAACACCTATTACGTCGTATTTAGTACCATACTTCTTAAGAGCATCAAAGAAATTTCTAAAATTAGCATTTTCATATCCATTTGCTCTCTGAAGTATAACCTTAGAAGTAGGGCTTACAGCCTTAACAGCATCATAGCCGGAATTAATAAGCTGTACTAGATTGTCCGGTTTTGTGGTGCTTCCCATTGGAAGCAGCATCCCTGAATTGATTTCGTTTCCTACCTGTACCCACTCTGGAGTAACGCCTGCATCCTTTAGCTTTGTCATAACATCATAGGTGTAATTATACAAATGAGTTTTCATTTGTTCCAGCGTATCATTTTTCCAGGCTTCTGGAATATCCTGATGGCTTGGGTCTGCCCATGTATCACTGTAATGAAAATCTAACATTATCCTAAAACCCATCTGTTTTGCCCTAACAGCCATAGTAACAGTCTCTTTAGTGCTGCAGTGGCCATTTGTGCGATCGTTTGACGGATTGACCCAGGTTCTTAACCTTATTGAATTAATCCCATGCTTCTTTAGAATCTGTAGGCAGTCTTCTTGATCTCCCTTATCATTTTTAAAAACAAAACCACTAGCTTCCATCTGCGGCAGCCAGCTTGTATCCGCACCTTTTGCAAAGGTGCTAGTTTCGGCAGCAGATACTTCAGAAGCTTTTACAACGGTGGTCTTACCTATAGATGTCAATAGAGAAATCATCATAACAGACATAATAAGTGAAAGAATTTTCTTGTTCTTCTTCATAATATTACTATCCCCCTATATATTTTTTACCAAATGATTATATAACATCTGCTTTGAGATAATATTAGTAATTTCTTTCTATTTGGGTAAAATATTACTTTATTAAACGTTATCGCAGAATGTAAACTTTACACTGGAGAAATCTATATGCAAAATTAGCCGTATATAAGCTATGTAGTATGTATCATTTATAACCTCATCGCTAAGGATATCTAGTGCTTCTTCACTTCTAGATAGTTGAATCAGCTTTTTTATTCCTTCAACAGGCCATGAATCAAAAGCCACACAATCTGTGAGTACACATTTATTAATAATACTTGACTTCTCTGTAGCAATTATTTGAGCCACTCCACCTCCCAAATCATGGCCAACTATTATGCATTCTTTTCTAATTATCTCTCTGATAAATAATTCAACAATTTTTGCCTACCCCTTCAGTGAGTGATCATATTCTATAGGTGCTTCTGTATATCCTAATCCGAGCATTTCAGGTGCATATACCCATGTTGATAATTTTGATTTACCTCTAAATTTTGAAATACTTTTAAAGACTTCTAGCCACACTTCCTGAGCTGCATCTTTAGCAAGTTCTCTATCGTAAACTATCCTATTACATAAAGAGGAAACTATTTTACTATATTTTTCAATAATATCTACCAATATTTCATTTTCACTACATATTTGTTGATCCAAGTCTGCTTCCTCCATTAAAGGTGTCTTAAGTGTGTACGATAGTACCGTAATTCAGATTCATTTTGTGTTTTGCACATCTTCTCAAGATAAGTAAGCATCCTGACTTTATCCTTTGGAAGCTCACCTTGAACAAAAATGGCATTTGACGCACCTAAAGTTGCGAAAAACACTGGAATATCTAAGTTTTCAATTAGCGTCTTTAGTTCCTCTAGTTTTTCTAATTCTGTTTCCTCAGACCAATTGCCAGCCTCAATTTCAGCAAATAGCTCAGATTCAGGATAGATAGTAAGCATTGATGAGCCGATAATTTGTGGATGCGTCTGATTAAATACTTTAGCGGATTCTAATGCTCCTATCTTTCCTCGTCCAGCACCAGAGATACCAGTAAGGTAAAAATAATTATACTTGATGCTGGCTGCATCCAGACGATGACTTTGGATTATGATCTCTTCCGGCAGGTACCCCTTGTTCATGAATTTAAGTATCTCTCCATCACCAGTTTCCACGCCGATAGTAATGCTATCATAACCAAGTTCATGTAAAGCCTCTAATTCATCATCAGTCTTAAGAGTAATATCAGTAACACGAGCAAAACAGCCTATTGTTTGGCATTCAGGCAGGTATTTATGAATCAAGTCAGCGATTTCTTTTAGCCGTTCGAATTTCAAAACAAAAGGATTGGCTCCTGTTAAGTAAACACGAGCTACTTTCTGACTATGCCAAGAATTAAGTTCAGTCTGCACTTCTAATAAATCCGCTTCGATATCCTCAAGAGGAGACATTCTGAATTTGAATGGAAGGTCATCATAAAGAGTACAAAATTTGCACTTGTGATGAGTGCAGCCAGCAGTAACTTCAATTAATAGAGAGGATGCCTCATATGGAGGTCTCCAAATAGTTCCTGTGTAATGCATATATATCGCTCCTTTACAGTTACTTTCTCGATAAAACAAGTATCGATATAGTAGCTTCAGTTTCTGATTTACATATTACAGCAAAGTTTTTTTTATTCAAGTACTGTCTTTTTATGGCTTTAGTACTATTTTTAATACTAAGTATAATAAAAAATAGTGCATTGTTTTCTTTCTCAACATAAGGTATACTGCTTATGAAATGGAGTGATAAACTATGGGAGAAAATAAGTTCCGCAACAAGAACATGATGACGCGCTGTGTACCAATGAGTATGCTCCAGTCCGTGTTGAACGGTAAATGGAAAATACTAATTTTATGGTATATAGCTTTTTACAAGGTCCAGCGTTTTGGCGAATTGCTGCGTCGTCTAGATGGTATAACCCAGTCTACACTTACCAAACAACTCCGTGAGTTGGAGGCAGATGGTTTTTTATATCGTAAAATTTACAAAGAAATTCCACCGAAGGTTGAATATACTTTAAGTGAACTGGGAGAAAGCTTTGTCCCCGTTTTAAATACCATGATGACCTAGAGTGAAACTCATCTGTGCCCAGATTATAAAAGAATTACGCATCTGTAACTAACTATTTATGCTGTTGTTTAAATTTTTATCTTTGCTGCTGTATACAATATGGAAAATTTTTAAAACTCCATTAAACACAACCTCAGCAAGCAAAATTCCACCTATTGCATCCATAATGACATGTTGTTTTATAAACTGAGTGGATAAAATTATTATTATAGCTGTGATGCTAATCAAACGAAGCACTAGCTTTCTTTTATTAGTTATATTCTTTATGCCTTTAATCATTAAATAACTTTCTATAACATGGATGCTTGGAAAACAATTATAAGGCTTGTCCGAACTATATATATAAGCCGTAATCTTAGTAAATAAGTCATTTCCATGAAGAATAGGTCTTGGAACATAGGTCTGGAAGGTATAAAATATCGTATAAGCTATAAGCCTTTCTATTACAATACTTATAAAGGTGATAAAATATATTTTCCTATCCTTAAATCGGAAATAGATCATACATATATAAATAAATGGATGCCATAATAAATATGGGATTACAAATTCCTTGATAAAGGGTATTTTTTTATCTAGATCAGTAACTAAACTATTTAATCCATTACTGGATGTATTAAGCAAACTATATACCATTCCTAGCAATGGAATCAGTAACAAACATAATAAATCTGCAAAGTAGCTCTTATATTTTTCCATTCTTTTTCTCCCTTTTAAAAATAAATAACATATAGTTTCTTTAACTTTATGTTAATGACATAACTCAATATTTTAAATTACAAACTTATTGATAATTTAAACTTATTATTTCATTGTTATATTAGCACTATTTCCATGCAATTTTAATATTAATCAATTCAATGTAACACTTTTATAACAATTGCTTCCTGTATTCCTATATCTTTATAAAATTTATTTCCCTCATTTTCTCATAGCAAATACTAATAATATTTTATATAATAGTAACGTACTAAAAATTTTATGAGGAAGGATATCTGATATTGTATGAAAAGAATAAATGAAGTTTTTAGTGACTATGAAGCAGCAGGCAATTTAGACACTGCTATGGTTGCGTCGGTAGTCTTAAAGAAAAAGACTAAGACGCTGGAGATGAAATTAAACTCGGATAAGTATATCGACATAAACGAAATTGAAAAACTAAATAAGTTCATACAAAAGAGATTTGCATTAGAGGATTCGAGAATTGCTGTGAATTATTCTGAAGGAACCAATAAGAAACCTATTGAAGAAGAACTTCACAATATTGTGGCCTCAGTGTCAAATAGATATCCTGCATTGAAGGCAGTGCTATTAAACAATAGTGATTACGAAATAGAAGATAATAACATAAATTTCAACCTAAAAATTGCGGCATCAGACTTTTTAAAGTCTATGGATTATGACAAAAAGATACATAAAGCTGTAAAGAACCTATATGGTACAGATTTTCACATAAATTTTATTGATAAAGTCAGCAGTGAAGATATGCTTAAGCAGCAGGAAGAAAGAACTGCAAATGAAATGAAATTCATAAAGCAAGAGATAAATAATGCTGCAAGTGCTGCTCCTAAACCATCTAAGGAAAATTTTGAAAACAAACAGGATGGCAGAGCTGAAGCAGACGGAAAGAAAAACCCTTGGCTTATAGTAGGCAGAAATGCTCACATCAAGGAGCCTGTAATAAAGATTACTGATATTACGCCAGATGAAGGTAGAATTGCTATAGAAGGTGAAATATCAAACATTGAGTCTAAGGAACTTAAGAGCGGAAAGATACTTATTTCCTTTGATTTATATGACGGTTCCAGCTCCATGACGTGTAAGACGTTCTGCAAGCCCGGTGAAGGTGATGGAGTGTTTTCAAGGCTTAAGAAAGCTAAAGGAGTTAAGCTTGCAGGAAATGCTGGCTTGAGTACCTTTTCTCACGAGGTTGAACTTATTGCTAACACTATAATCGAGACAGAAGGCATAAAGAAGGCTAAGAGACAGGATAATGCAGAGGTTAAGAGAGTTGAGCTGCATATGCATACGCAAATGAGCCAGATGGATGCAATGACCAGTGCTACCGATCTTATTAAAAGGGCTATGAGCTGGGGCATGAAATCTATTGCGATAACAGATCACGGAGTAGTGCAGGCCTTTCCTGAAGCACATAAGCTGCTTGGAAGAGATAATCCAGATATGAAGATTATATATGGAGTTGAAGCATATCTAGCACCCGACAAAAAGCCATCCATAAGAAATATTAAAGGTCAGAACCTTGATACCACATACTGCGTACTGGATTTGGAGACCACAGGTTTTTCGCCAATAACTGAAAAAATCACTGAAATAGGTGTAATGAAGGTTAAAGATGGAAAGGTTATTGATGAGTTCAGCTGCTTTGTAAATCCTGAAAAGCCTATTCCAATGAGAGTCGTTGAAGTTACTAACATAACCGATGATATGGTTAAGGATGCAGAGACGATAGATAAAGTCTTTCCTAAGCTGCTGGAGTTTATTGATGGAAGTGTATTGGTAGCTCATAACGCAGAATTTGATGTAGGATTTTTAAAGCATAATGCTAAAGTGCTTGGTTATAATTTTGATTTTACATATTTAGATACGTTATCATTGGCTCAGGAATTATTTCCTGAATATAAGACATATAAGCTAGGAAGAATTGCTAAGAATCTTGGCATAAAAGTTGAGGTAGCCCATAGAGCGCTAGACGATGTTGCTACTACTGTTAAGGTTTTTAATGTGATGATAGATATGTTAAAAGAGAGAGGTACAGAAACTCTTGAAGATGTAGATAAGTATGCCTCAAATCAGGAGTCTAAAAAGGAAGAGTATAAGAAACTTAAAACCTATCACGCGATAATATTAGCTAAAAATTATGTAGGGTTAAAAAATTTGTATAAGCTGGTTTCCTATTCTCATTTAAATTATTTCTACAAGAAACCACGAATACTGAGAAGCCTTTATAACCAATATTCGGAAGGTCTTATTATCGGCAGTGCCTGCAGTGAAGGCGAATTGTATCAGGCTATACTGCTTGGAAAATCTGATGAGGAAATTGAAGCTATCGCAGATTTTTATGATTACTTAGAAATCCAGCCTCTAGGAAATAATGACTACTTAATAAGGTCAGAACAAGTACCTAATAAGGAGCGCTTAATAGAAATTAATAAAAAGATAATAGCTTTAGCTGAAAAACTGCATAAGCCAGTAGTAGCTACGGGAGACGTACATTTCATGGACCCTGAAGATGAAATCTACAGACGTATTCTTGAAGCGGGCCAGGGCTTTAAGGATGCAGATAATCAGGCTCCTCTTTATTTGCGAACCACTGAGGAAATGCTTAAGGAGTTTTCATATTTAGGAGAGGAAAAGGCTTATGAAGTTGTAGTTACAAATACGAACCTAGTATCAGACATGTGCGAACAGATCAGCCCTATTTCCCCGGAAAAGTGCCCGCCGCATATAGATGGTTGTGAGAAAACCATTAAAAATATTGCTTACGATAAGGCTCATGAACTGTATGGAGATCCTCTTCCTGAGATTGTTCAGGCTAGACTAGATAAAGAGCTGGAATCCATTATAAAGAATGGCTTCTCAGTTATGTATATCATCGCTCAGAAGCTGGTATGGAAGTCTAATGAAGATGGCTATCTGGTTGGTTCCAGAGGATCTGTTGGATCGTCCTTTGTTGCAAATATGACAGGTATAACGGAGGTTAATTCTCTGCCGCCGCACTATAGATGCCCTAAATGCAAATACTCTGACTTTGCGGATTACGGCGTTAAAAACGGCTTCGATTTACCGGATAAAGTATGTCCTAAATGTGGTGAAAAATTGGATAAGGATGGCATGGATATACCTTTTGAAACGTTCCTTGGCTTCAATGGTGATAAAGAACCAGATATAGATCTGAACTTTTCTGGTGAATATCAGGCAAAAGCCCATAGATATACAGAAGTTATTTTTGGTAAAGGTACAACATTCAAAGCTGGAACCATAGGTACCATAGCAGAAAAAACCGCCTTTGGTTATGTTAAAAAATATTATGAGGAAAAGAACATTCCTATAAACAAAGCTGAGATAACTAGAATTTCAAAAGGCTGCACAGGTATAAAAAGAACCACGGGTCAGCATCCAGGAGGAATAATAGTTGTGCCAAAGGGAAGAGAAATCTTTGAGTTCTGCCCTGTACAGCACCCTGCGGATGACCCAACCTCAGATATCATAACGACGCATTTTGATTATCACTCTATAGATCAGAACCTGTTGAAACTGGATATACTGGGGCACGATGATCCTACAGTTATAAGAATGCTGCAGGATATAACCGGAGTAAACCCTCATAAGATACCGCTGGATGATAAGGAGACAATGTCTTTGTTTTCCTCAACTGAGGCTTTAGGAGTAACGCCGGAACAGATAAATTCAAAGGTTGGAACCTTTGGTATCCCTGAGTTTGGAACTAAGTTCGTTAGGGGAATGCTTTTGGATACAATGCCAAAGACTTTCTCAGAGCTGCTATGTATATCTGGACTTTCTCATGGTACCGACGTTTGGCTTGGAAACGCCAAGGACTTGATCGATCAGGGAATAGTAACGCTGAGTGAAGCAGTTTGTACAAGAGATGATATCATGATTTATCTTATAAAGAAAGGTCTGCCTCCAAATACTGCATTTAAGATAATGGAGCTTGTTCGTAAGGGAAAGGCTTTAAAGGATCCTGAAAAGTGGGCAGAATATGAAGCTTTAATGAGAGAACATGAAGTTCCGGAATGGTACATAGATTCCTGCCGAAAGATAAAATACATGTTTCCTAAGGCCCATGCTGCGGCCTATGTAATGATGGCTTTTAGAATAGCTTGGTTTAAGGTTCATATACCAAAGGCTTACTATGCAGCCTACTTTTCCATCAGAGCCAAGGCCTTCGATAGTGAATTTATGATCTTTGGAAAAGAAAAGGTTAAGATGAAGATGAAGGAAATCCAGATGATGGGCAATCAAGCTTCTCCAAAGGATAAAGATATGTACGACGACTTGGAAATTGTTCTTGAAATGTATGAAAGGGGCTTTAATTTCCTGTCGATTGATTTATATAAGTCCCATTCTACAAGATTTCTCGTTGAGGAGGAAGGTTTAAGGCCACCTCTTAACAGTATCGCTGGTATGGGTAATGTGGCAGCAGAAAGCTTATATAATGCTGCACAAGAAATGCCGTTTAGTTCCGTCGAAGATGTAAAAAAACGTGCTAAGATTGGTAATTCAGGAATAGAGCTGCTTAGAAACTTTGGCTGCTTAAAAGGCCTTCCTGAAAGCGATCAACTATGCTTTTTTGATGCGATATAATGAATATAGCAAACACAATATGGATTCAAGTGAATTTTCAAAGACTGCAGTTATTTCAACTGCAGCCTTTTTGCATAATGGATTAACCACATGTGTACTCGCAGAATTTTCAATAAGGTTTTAGTAATAATAATCCACTTTCGTGATATAATGGAACCAAGCTGTAAATAAATACTTAATATCAGAAATTATATAACTTTATGAAATTATGGGTAAAAGGGGGAATCCTAATGAAAAAAACATTGAAGAGAAAAATGCTTCCGTTAATAACTGTTTTAGTATTTTTGTTTGAAACTTTAGTCATACCATGGAATACGGTATATGCACAAAAAAGCAGGTTGAATTTTAAAAAGGAACCATTAAGTAATGAATTTATAAAATATACACAAAATAAGAAACAGAATATTGTGAAGAGTTCAAATCAAACAGATGACAAGCATGAAAAAAATTATGGACATATAATTTCGCCTAGTAATAATACTCACTATTTTCCAAAAGAAGGTCATAAATTTACTTTCTCCAAAGCTGAAGGTTTGCCGGCTAAATATGATCTAAGAAAATTAAAAAGAATTACGCCAATAAGAGATCAAGGAACTTTGGGGACATGCTGGGCATTTGCTGCATATGGATCTTTGGAATCAACCCTGCTTCCTAAAGAAAAGCAAGATTTTTCAGAAAACAATCTTATAAATAAAAGTGGTTTTGATAATAACTACAATGATGGTGGATATCCTGGAATGGCAATTGCTTATCTGAGCAGGTGGAATGGTCCTGTAAGTGAAAAAGAGGATAAATATACAGGTAAAATAAAAAGATCGCCTTCAAATTTACAGCCACAGAAACATATTCAAAATGCGGATTACATTACAGGAAATGATATAGATAGTTTATATGCCAATATTAAAAAAGCTATTATTACTTCTGGAGCTATTGATACAGGTATGTATATGAATGAAGATAAATATTATGATGATGAACATTATTCATATTATTGTGACCATAAAAAAAAGAAATACTATATCAACCATGAAGTGGATATAGTTGGATGGGATGATAATTTTAGCAGGAATAAATTCGAATCTCCAAGTGGAAAGAAACCTTCTCACAATGGTGCGTTTATTGTCAGAAACAGTTGGGGAAAAGACTGGGGTGATAACGGTTATTTCTACATTTCTTATGAGGATGTTTATGCATTTACCGAAAATGTTGCATTCAATGATGCTGAAGACACAGATAACTATACTTCAGAATATTCATATGATCCACTTGGAGTAACAGATTGGTATGGGTATGAGGAAGATACTGCGTATGCTGCTAATGTATTTACTGCAACCTCAAACAGCGTTATATCAGCTGTAGCCTTCTATACTAAAACCCAGGATACTTCTTATGAAATAAAGATATATAATAATGTAAATGGAAATTCTTTTACGGATCTTAAATTAACAAAATCAGGCACAATAGAATATGGAGGATACCATACTATCAAACTAGATACAGGTGTGCAGCTTGAAAAAAACAAAGAATTTGCCGTTTCAATTAAATTTACGTCACCAGGTAGTAAATATCCGCTACCTATTGAAGATCCGATTGATGGGTATTCAAGCAGAGCTACGGCTAACCCAGATGAAAGCTATATAAGCGATGACGGAATAGTTTGGTATGATTTGACCAAAGAGGATGAGTGTAAGAATACTAATGTTTGTATTAAAGCATTTACCAGCGATTCAACTAATGCTGAAAATACCTTTAAGAAAACTAAAAGATAATTTAAATATACTCAGCATATTGTAATTAAAAGTTTTTAAAATAAACGGTTGTCGCACAGCAATTTTCAATTGCTGTGCGACAACCGCTTTATCTTATTTCATTGCCTTTTCTAAAGCTGTCTTACTTACAAAATATACTGCAGAATCAGAATAAACATACATTCTTTCTCCAAATTTATTATTTGAACTTTCTTCTATTTTATTGAACTTAATTGGAGCTTTGAATAAATAGTTTTTCGTAAAACTATTCTTGGTAGCTAATATATACTGCTTATCATAGCCTCCGTACGCCTCAGTTGATGTAAAATAGCACATATCTAACTTTCCAACATCAATAGTTGTTCCATAACTCTTTCTATTTTTAAGTGTATAAATCTTCTTAGTATTTCCATCTTTGATAATCACTACTCCACCATCCATATTAGTTAGCGAGTTATAGTAGAAATCTCCGAAATTTTTTTGTTTATAGTTAAGCAGTACCTTCCATCTACTTCCCGACTGCTTGCTTCTTTCTGAAATAACTAATTGATTTTTACTTCCTAATCCATGCTCTTCAGCAATATATTTATTATCATATTCATCGAAATTCATAGACCTATGGTTATCTTTTACAACATAATCCTTGCTAATACTTTTATAATCCTTCATGTTTTTTGTATAAAATAATTTATATTTATTAGAAGAGTTATTTTCAGGTGATGTACAAAAGTTATCCCATTTGAAAAAAGACCTATTCCAAGAAGTTGATGATGAATGCTTAGGTGTAGTAGCCTTAATCCACTTTGTGCAGTCTTTTGAATAGTAGAAAGCTCCACGTCCATTACTTGCCTTATCTAGTGGCCACCCATAAGAAACCAAATAATTTCCTATAAAATCAATATATGCGGCATTAGTACTTGGTGTTTTGTAGGCAGTAAATGTTGAACCATTTTTTGATAGGATATAAAATGGGACTTTAGAATTATTAGTGTTATAGTAGGCTCCGATTATTGTAATATATCCTTTTTCATAGTTACAATTAGCATAGTCATCAACATACATATCCTTTGCTTTTGAATTCAATTTCTTAACAACTGAATCTAAAGAAATAATACTTACAGTTTTCATGCTCTTAGTAATGGATACAATAAAGTGGTGGATTTCTCCTTTACTTGTTGTTGCTGAGCCTAAGATAAATATAATTCCTCTTTTCCTTACATAGTAAGGATGATATGAACCCATTTCAATGCTGCTAATTTTTTCATTATTGTATTTTTTATTAACTGCAGAGTCTAATGAAATATTCTTAAAGTTTATACCATCTCTGCTATAGGCTAACGTATTGCTTTTAGCCTTTTTCCCAAGTGCTACAAGGTAATTATCCACATTCGTTAATGTAGATATTTTTGTGAAACCGCTAATTTTTGCTTTTGTAAATTTAACTGATGCCTTTTTCTCTGTTGTTGAAGCTGCGTTTACAACAAGTGGCTGATGTAAAAAAATTACACATGTGAGTAGCAGAAGAAAAGCTACACTCTTTTTTAATATAGGTCTCGTTTTCATAGAAATTTTCCTCCTAATAATATAATTTCCCTTGGCTTTTTCTTTTTCAGTACCTTTCTTAAGATTTTTTTACCATTTAAGTATACGTATAAAAAACCACTTAGGTTAATATCACCATGTAAATTATTACCTCATAATAAATTTATAACGTGTTTTTCCTTATTATTAACAAAAATACATTCATCGACTTTATATCCAAACTCTTTACTCTAATTATAATACTTGACAGTAGTGTATACCAGGTATACAATTATTGTTATGGATAAAAATTTTCAAATCGATAATTTACCGAGAAAACTACTTGATGTCATAAACCGATTTAACGAAATTGATAGTAAAGCTAGGAACTTTGGTACGGATGAAACACTTCATCTTTCAGAGATTCATCTAATTGAATTTATAGGTGATAATGAAAAGCTTTCTGTATCAGAGATAGCACGCAAAAAAAGCGTTACAAAGGGTGCCATCTCAAAAACACTAATTAGATTGGAGGATAAAAAACTTATTGTTAAGGCTTTAAATCCGGAAAATAAGTCTCAAACCATCGTTTCGTTAACAAAAAAGGGTTGGATAGCCTATAGTGAACATAAAAAATATCATGAAAATATTAATAAAACTATCTTTTCCTGTGTTCAAGGTAAATCAGAACAAGACATAAAAACCATTTACTATTTTTTAGAACAATTAGAGAATCTTCTTTAAGTGAAAATTCTCTATACACGCAGTGTATACCACGTATACACTGTAAATTATATTTAATTATTTTTCTGAAGGGAGATTCATTTAATTGCATAATACTATAACATATAAGAAATTTGTTTTAACCAAATCACTGACACTGCTAATGGCAGTTGCCTGTGCCGTTTGTGTTGCAAATCTATACTATGTTCAACCTCTGGAAGCGCAGATTGTAAGTACTTTTCACGTATCACAGAATTCAGCTGGAATAGCTGCTACAGTTACACAAATTGGATATGCTTTAGGACTTTTATTTATAACACCTCTGGGCGATATGTGCGAGAGACGTTCTCTTATATTGCGTATGCTG
This sequence comes from Clostridium oryzae, assembly GCF_002029235.1. GTDB lineage: Bacteria > Bacillota > Clostridia > Clostridiales > Clostridiaceae > Clostridium_AE > Clostridium_AE oryzae. The sequence continues at coordinate 4,915 of NZ_MZGV01000034.1, read as the reverse complement.
GTTTTAATAACCTTAGCACTAATCTGCACTTCATTTTCACCAGCTTATTTATTTATGCTTGCAGCAATGTTTATAATTGGACTTACAACTATAGTTCCTCAACTTATTGTTCCCTATGCTGCCCACCTTTCCCCAAAAGGCCAGCAAGGTAAAGTTATAGGAACCGTTATGAGTGGACTGCTTATAGGAATTTTGTTATCACGTACCTTTAGTGGAATTGTAGGATCAATTTTTAATTGGAGAATTGTGTACATTTTTGCAGCTGTATTCATTGCTATTTTATTTGTCTTTATTTATAAACTTTTTCCAAAAAACAAACCAGAAGAAAAAATCTTTTATGGTGAGCTGTTAAAATCAATACCCGATTTGATAAGAACCCAGCCTACACTGCGTGAATCAGCGGTTAATGGATTCTTTATGTTTGGCTCTTTCAGCATATTTTGGACTTCACTTGTCTTTTTGCTTGAAACTCCTGCCTATAGCATGGGCACAAAAGAAGCTGGCCTGTTTGGACTCTTTGGAGTAGCCGGTGCATTAGCTGCACCTCTAGTTGGAAAAGCCGCTGATAAAGAAAGTCCTAAATTTACAGTAGGCATAGGTATAATACTTTCTACCATTGCCTACATATGCTTTCTTATTTTCGGTTTTCACCTGTGGGGACTTATGTTAGGGGCAATCATTCTTGATCTTGGCAACCAGTGTGGTCAGATATCAAATCAAGCACGAGTACAGAGTTTAGGAGATAAAACCCGCAGTCGTAATAATACTGTTTTTATGTTCTCTTATTTTATCGGTGGTGCAGCTGGTTCTTTCTTTGGTACTCTTTGCTGGCAAAATTTTGGATGGCATGGCGTCTGTGCAATAGGCCTTATCTTTCAAGGTCTAGCTCTTATTTCCCACTTTCTGATTTACAGGAAACAAAAATGCTAAAGATAAAAATTGCTTAGTGCTATCAAGCTTAAGCAATTTTTACATGTTATTCTTTATCATAGCTAAGCTGCCATCTTACACCAAATTTATCCTCAACAAGTCCATAGCACTTACTCCAAGCAGTTTCTTCGAGCTCCATTATAACATTTCCATCAACTTTTAATCTATTAAAAAATAGCTTAATTTCATCCATATCTCTGCTGCTAACAAACAGACTAATATTATTTCCAATGACAAAAGGCATGCCCGGCGGAACATCTGAAAGCATTATCCTGCTATCTTTTATTTTAAGCTCTGCATGTAGTATTAGATTTTCCATTTCTTCATTACGTGCGAAGTCATCATCTACTGGCATATTGCCAAACAGCATAATTTGAGGCTCCTCTGTTTCAAAAACCTTTGAATAAAATTCTATAGCTTCGCGGCAGTTACCTTTAAAATATAAATATGTTTGTAAAGCCACTTTCTCACTTCCTTTATATTATCTCATCGAGTTTTATTTATTATCATATTTTGTGAAATTAACTAAAATCAATATGCCTTTCAACTAATGTATCTACTTTAGTTTTCTCATTTATGTTTTAATTATCCTTCTCAAAAGCAAAGGAATGGACCACATCAATAAACAGAGTATATCAAATAAAACGCAAGGTTACTAAGCCTTGTGTTTTGTCACAACTTATGGCATTGCTAATTATTGTTTCCGCTTATTTTGCAGGATTTTAGGCATTTATGTAGAATACTAGAATGTTATGTAATAATACATTCGATAATTAATTATTTTAAGAAATAAAGGAGATCACAAATGAAAAGTATTAAAAAGCAGCTTATAGTAATAACATTACTTCTTGTACTTATTCCCTTTATAGTCTCTAACCTTATAAGTTCTTTCTTTATAACAAATAGTTTTCTAATTTATCTTAAAACCAACAACAAAACCTTCGCGGCATCTATATCAAATAATGTAAGTGAGCTAGTAGATAAAGCTTATTCTCTAGCTGAAGAGCTATCTTACAATTCTGATGTAATAAGTTTTAATGCTGAAAAACAAAAGGCAGTACTCTCCAGTTCCATTCAAAGAAATTCTTACTTCGATTTGTTATATGTGCAGAAAACAAATGGTATGCAGACAGCAAAAACATCAGGAGACCTTGGTGATAGATCAGACCGCTGGTGGTTTCTTCAAATTATGAAAGATAAGAAACCCTTTGTATCAAAGTCATATTTTTCGTTGACAGGAAACGTGCCAGTTACATCCATAATACTCCCTATATACAATAGCAAATCAAATATGATAGGAGTTATGGGCGCAGATTTAAAACTGAATGCACTTCAAAAGATGGTTGAAAAAACTAATCTTGGTGAAGGAAGTTACTCATTTATTGTCGATGGTGAGGGTGTAGTTATTGCCCATCCTGATAAAAAGCAAGTTCAGAATGAATATAACTATAAAACTTTAAAGAAAACTATATTACTTAAAGATAGTAGCGGAAATACAATTAAAGACGATAATGGAAATGATAAAACCAAACAACAGAATATCAAGGTACCTTCTACTCTAAGAGAAATAACAGAGAAAGCCTTAAACGGCGAGTCTGGAACAGCTGAATATACTGATCAAAACAATGAGAAAGTTATCAGTGCCTATCACACTATTAAGCTTAGGGGGCAGTCTGATAACTGGGCAGTTATTACAGTACAGAAGAAGAGCGCAGCTATGTCTGTTGCAAATCAGATAAAACAAAAAAATATCATTAGCGCAGCAATATTAATATTACTTGCAGTAGTGCTTGTATATTTTATATCCAATGTCATCACTAGGCCTATTGTAAACATGATGAAGCTTATGAATCGTGCTTCCAAAGGAGATATGACAGTATACAGCGATTATAAATCAAAAAATGAATTAGGACAGCTCAGTGAAAGTTTTAATCTGATGATTACAAATATAAAAGCTTTATTAAATGATATTAGCAAAACTATGAATTCTGTTTTTTCGTCGTCAGAAACACTTTCTGCCAGCACTGAAGAAACCGCAGCATCAGTAGACGAGGTCGCAAAGTCAATTTCACAAGTAGCTGAAGGCGCTAGCAGCCAAGTAACTGATACCTTAGAAGGAGTAGAAGTTTCCTCTAATTTATCGGATGAATTGAATGTATTAGCAACACACATACAAAATGGACTGAACTCTTCAAACAAAATTTCACTTGCAAATCAAAAAGGTATTAACGCTATGTCCATACTAAAAGAAAAGACTAAAGATAGCAGCAATGCTTCTCAAAATATAGCTAAAATAATAAATGATCTTTACGATAGAGCAAATGAAGTCGGTACGATAGCAGAAACTATTACATCAATATCTGAGCAGACTAATCTGCTGGCACTGAATGCGGCTATTGAAGCAGCCCGCGCAGGCGAAGCAGGGAAAGGCTTTGCAGTAGTTGCTGATGAAGTAAGAAAATTAGCTGAAAGTACATCTCAATCTAGTTTGAACGTAAAAGATATTATTAATCTAATACAAGAAGATGTTGAACTTGCTAAAACTACTATGAAAGATGCAGAAATGGTTGTAGTAGAACAGAATGAAGCAGTTAATAATACTAATGATACATTAAGTGAGATAGGGTCAGCTATAAGTGATGTCGTTTCAAAGATAAATGATATGAATACCAATCTATCAAACATTATTGTTACACGAGATAAGTTGTTATCTGTAATAGAAAATTCTTCTTCAATAGCAGAGGAAACTGCTGCTGCTGCTGAGGAAGTATCTGCTACTACAGAAGAGCAAAATGCAACTATACAGCAGATCAGTTCCCTAGCTGTAGATTTAGAGAACATGGCAAGCGATCTTAAAGAAAAAATAGAGATGTTTAAATTAAATTCCTAGCTCCTATGATTATTTAAAATTTTTGTGGCAGCAGAAACACTCGCTGAGCGTATTCTGCTACCACAATACATGTACAATGTTATTTTAAATCAAAAATAATATATTAGATTAAAATTCATATTGCTAAATAAAACATAGTTTTATTTCGATTTAACTTCATAATTAGCAGTTTTATAAGTAATGATTTTGCCTGTAGGCTTATCATTAGAGAATTGAAGTAACTCTACCTTATGTTTGCCTGCTTTTAGATGATCACCCTGTAAAGTTAATGTAGACTGACTATCGCTTAATTGATCCTTGTCACTTATTATACCATCAACAAGTACATAACTTAATTTGCTGCCATCAATGTTATTAGTATTCAATCCTATCTGCTCCATGGTAGCATCTTTATTATTGTAGATAAAAGGTACCTTTCCATTTTCAGAACTTCCTGAAGGCGTAGAAATCGATATCGACCCTTTCCCCATGTCTTTTATATTATCAGGTATATTAATTACATCCGCTTCCTCTTTATTAGTTTTAGTGGAAGTAGCAGCTGGATTATTATTTGATTTTATAGAATTTTGATTTTTCCCTACATTACAACCCATTAATAGAATTATAATTAGTAGTTGAGCAACTAATGTAAGTCTCCTTTTCATGCTATCACCTCTAATAAAATTATTCTTCTTTATTTTAGCTTTTTATCAATATAATATACATGAATTGATAATTTCATAAACGGCAAGGAAATTATTAAAACCAACGTAGATTTAACAACTTTAAATTTACGTTGGTTTACTCCATCATAGCATACTACTATTCCCTGTTATATTTGATTTTTTTAATAGAAAACATGATAAGAATCATCGAGAAAAACAACTAATAAAATGCTATCATTATTTGATAGTGTAAAGTTTGCTATGAAAAAAATTTAGAGAAGAAAAGTAAGATTGAAAAGCGAAAAAGAAGAAAAAAAGCAAGGAAAAATAGGTAGGAGGAAGAAGTCGCCACCCTTGACAGCATGACAAATTAATGCAGTGAGGAAAGTATTAACGGCGAAGGAACTCAAAAACAGAGAGATATAACCGTCAATATCACAGCATTGTAGCA
>NZ_MZGV01000033.1 GCF_002029235.1 Clostridium oryzae | reverse complement strand
AAATATTAATTGTATAGATGAAAATAGGATGAGGGAGAATTCCTCAAAGATGTCTCCTACCTCTATACTACAAAAAAGATAAGTTTATAACCAGTTTTACTTGGCTATAAACATATTATACGAGGTGAGATAAAATGGAATGGTCGGAAAGAATGAATGAAGCCATTAATTACATTGAAGCACATATTGAAGAAAAAATAAACCATTTAGCAGTAGCTGAAATAGCATGTTGCTCTCTATCTAGGTTTCAACGTATGTTTTATTTTGTTACGGATGTTACGCTAGCAGAATATGTACGATGCAGAAGAATGTCTTTAGCAGCGAATGATTTATTGAATAGTGACATAAAGATAATTGAGTTAGCGCAAAAATATAATTACGAGTCTCCTGAAGCCTTCACGCGAGCATTTCAGACTTTTCATGGTGTTCCTCCTACAATTACTCGAAAACTTGGTATATATACTGACTACCCGCGCATTTCATTTCAAATTAAAATTAATGGAGGAAATTTTAATTTGAACATGAAATCTTTGGTCCATATTGAGGAACACAGCAATGACCGTGTGGTTTCTTTCTTTGTAAACTGTAAAGCCCCAGAGAGTGCTGCTGGAGATTTATTACGAGACTGGGCTATTAACAACTTAAGTGATTATACTGCTCGTCGTTGCATTGAATGAATTTCATGACGATGGAAATATAGATATTGGTTCTTCTATGCAAACAGCTTTTAAAGTTATATCTGAATGCTTAAAAGAAATGGATGGGTATGAATTTGATTTAGAAGAAAGGCGGCACAGGGAAGAACAGATTTTTTCAAATGAATGGTGGAAAGATCCTAATATTGGTGATGCGGGATTAGCTGGATTCAAACTATGGCTTCCTATTAGAAAGATATGAAGAAAGAAATGAAAAATTTGCAAGCAAACTATATAAAATAATCCTTTGTAAATGCTTAAGGCTGAGTGAACGGAGAAGATATTATTCCAACGTAAGTCTCTCAATTTTTTCTTATAGCAAGGGTGTAATTGCGTAATGAATGAATTCTAGCCTACGTTGGATGGAATTTTTTTATGGTGTATAAATTTCACGAGCTTCTATTATTTCATTTCCTTTAAATTTAAGCTGGATAATGTAATATGTTGGTTCTTTCATAACATACTTTTTAAATTCACTGTAATTTACTTTTGTTTCTGGAATAACATTATAGTCCTTGAATACTATATAAAACTTTACTTTGCTTGAAACCTTGTAAGTTCTTAGTTTTTTGCTTTTATTGATAATATAATAGTCGTCAGCATGATGGGAATCTGAAACCCAATAAAGTTTATCAACAGTAAGATACCTTGATGAATTTTTTTGAGTAAATTTATTGATGTGATAATATACTGTATATTTTTTTGAAGCTGCACGGACATTAATTGCACTGAAGTTAACTAAGATTGCTGTTAAACAGAATATACTTGACAGCAAAAGCAGTGAGATACTTTTGTAAAATGTAGTAGTATTAATTTTTAGATGATTTTTCATGGGAACCTCCTAATTTTATAATGTGACTAGTAAATTATATGTATTAATTCCATACTTATATTATTCTAATATCTCGATAAAGTAAACGGTGATATTTGTAAAAACTTCTTCTTATATGCAATGAGTTGGTATATACTTGTATATAGCGTAAATTTTTCATACAAGAGGGGATAATCATGAAAAAAATAGCATCTTTGTTACTAATATGTATTTTAATTATTCTACAAATCTCAATAATTAATGTTAAAACTTTAGCCATCGAAAGCAAAGCTCAGAACAAATTGTCACTTATTGTTGAAGAAGTATCACAATTACAGCTGCCTAAAGCGAAAAGAATATGTAACGAAAAGTGGAGTTCAGCTAATAGTAAAATTGCAGCGGTGAATAAAAACGGACAAGTTACAGCGGTATCGATTGGTAAGACTGACGTAACCTGCAGCTATAAAATAGGAAATAAAGACTATAAATATAACTGGTCAGTGACGGTAAATAATGTTCCTGAACCGTTTAAGTACAAGTTAGTTGCACACGCACTAGGAGGTTTAGAAAATAAATATACCTACAGCAATGCGTTAGAGGGGCTAGAACAATCGACTAAAAACGGTTATAAGTTTATTGAAACAGATATTATTCTAACTGCTGATGATAGGCTAGTTTGCTCACATGGTTGGAGCAAGTTCAGTTATACACAGACAGGGGTGCCTTATAATGCAGAAAATCCTATTATGACCTATGACCAATTTATGAATACTAAAATTCAAGGAAAGTATACAACTGTAGATGCATCAACTATAGTAGAATATATGAAAGAACATAAAGATGTTTATTTTAATTTGGATTTGAGGATTTTAGATAGGGAAACTGCTATTGAGACTACTGAAAAAATCGTACAAGCATTTAACAGCGATAAAGAACTGCTTGACAGGGTTTTAATACAAGCCGGCAGCAAGGAGATGTATGAAGGAATAAACAGTGTATATCATTTCAAATATTATGAGTATTTTGTTGAGAGCGATAAAATTAAAGATATTCCTTCAATAATTAAGTGGTGTAAAAGTAAGCATATAGCTGTAGTATCAATATTTGAAGGCGATATAACCAATAAAATGATAAAAGAAGTTAAACAAAATGGAATGTGTGTATTAACTCACACTGTGGACGATGTGAATGCGGCACAAAAACTTTTAAAAAGCGGCGTAGATTTAATTTGTACTAATTTTATAACATATGCAGATTTAAAATGATCAATTTTAATTATGGTACTAGATAGTTGTTAAAAATCAAGAGGTATTATACTTAACAGATCCCATGGTCTATAAATTTCCTTAGCTTCAATTCGCTGCTTACCACTAAACATTTCTTGCTCAGGAATTGTTGTGACATAAGATAGTATTTCTTCTATACTTTTTATTGAAGGGAAGATGATTTATGGATTGGCTTAAAAGAATGAACTGTGCATTAGGTGTTTTACTTTAATTCACGACAACTAAATAATATTTGTAAAAGGTATGCTGATTTTTAAAGTAGCATACCTTTTTTCTACCCCAAAATGTGATTTTTTTGAAGATTGGCGTATAAAGAAGTTAGAGAATAAGAAGGTTACAGCATAAGGCGGTATTGTTGCAGCCTTTTTCAGAGAGGGGGTGTGTTATGATTGATGTTTCTATCGGGATAATATGTTCTATAGCAGGTGTATTTGCAACGCTTTACACAGTTTCGCGTTATTTCAGGCAGGATACTCAAAAGGAGTCTGGTGATTTTACAAGAGTTGAAACCAAACTGGACTATGTGTCAAAGGGCGTCGATGATATCCGGCTGGATATAAAGGATCAAGGAAGGCAGATTAAGGATATCACTGAAAGGCTTGTGAAGGTTGAAGAAAGCACAAAATCTGCTCATCACCGGCTGGACATATTAGAGAAGGAAGAATAGGAAAGAAGTGATTAGTTTGAGTAAAATTAAAGGAATTGACGTTTCAAAATGGCAGGGAACAATAAACTGGAACAAGGTTAAAAATGACGGAATCAAGTTTGCAATTATAAGGGCAAGCTATGGCAAAGACCATAAAGATCCAGCGTTTGAATCGAATTATTCAGGTGCTAAAAAGGCAGGTATAGCAGTGGGAGCTTACCATTACTGCTATGCAAAGTCAACAGATGAGGCGAAAAAAGAAGCTGCTGGTTTTGTTTCAGCGGTTATGGGTAAAACTTTTGAATATCCACTGGTTGTAGACATGGAAGACAAGTCTCTTGCAGAACTAACCAAAGCTGCGTTGACTGACATAACTAATACATTTTTAAGTGCAGTAGCAGAAGCAGGCTTTACTACTATGGTTTATGCCAGCAAGAGCTGGTATGACAGTAAACTGGATGCGAGTAGGCTCATGGCACATAAAATATGGATTGCCAGATATAATGACACACTGGACTATGATGGAAGATATGATATTTGGCAGTACTCAAGCTCTGGCAGCGTAGCTGGTATAAGCGGACATGTTGATATGAACTACCTCTGTACAGATATTGTCAGTTTAAAGCAGCCTGCTAAAGCCCTTCAGCATAATGATAAATCTTGCAAAATTAAAAACTCTCCAGCCATATTATCAGTTAAGGATATACAGGAAAGACTTAACTTATTATATCGCCTGCATATTGAAGCTGATAATAAATTTGGGCATGAGACACTAAAAGCGGTCATTAAGGGCTTGCAGATAGAACTTAACAAACTATATAAGGCTAAGCTAAAAGTGGATGGCGTTTTTGGACCAGCTACCAGAAGTAAACTTATAGTTGTTAAAAAAGGTATGAAGGGTAACATGATATTCCTGCTTCAAGCACTCCTAATTTGCAAAGGCTGCAGATTAAAACCTTATGGGGCAGATGGGAGCTTTGGAAGCTTAACTGAGAGCAGGGTAAGAAGCTATCAGAAAGCTGAGGGGTTACAGACGGATGGTATAGTTGGTGCTGCTACCTGGTCAAAACTATTAGCTTAGAAAATTCAATTTTCAAACCTTGTAGTTGCTGCAATGCTCTAATTTACTTAGAAAAACATAAAGAAAATATAATAAGGAGGAATCTTACATGAAAGATTTAACAAGTATGTTCATTAATTCTAATGTTCTATTAACGGCAGGTACAGCATTATTTGTAATCATAATCGCTGTGCTTGCCTTTTTTACTGCTAAAAAGTTTGGAATAAAATATATAAAAACTGCTGAAAGTATAGTTACCTTTGCAAGGAATTTACTGCTTCAGCTTGGGTTTAACAATGAGAAGGCAAATTCAATAATGAGTGTGATTTTACGTGCGGTAAGCTATGCACTGGCTGTTGATTCTGCTTCAGCTATAGAAGAAAAGGTTAAAGTATCGTTGGATTTTTTCAATAAAATGCTGCTGCAGTTTGAGAAAAGCGGTACAAAGATAGTTCTGGATGACAGTGAAATAAACGTTTTGGAGACCGTATTTAAGTTAACATTTATATTTATCAATACACTTGGCATATCTAAGAAACATGTTCAGTTTAAAAGCTTGCAAAAATATCATATTAGCAATATTGAAAGGTAGAATAGTACGGCCATTATTGCAGATAATAATATTGGCTATTTATGTGGAAATTAAAAAGCTCAAAACTTATTTAGAGTTCCGTATGTTAAATAAAGATTGGGTATAGGAACGACACAATTACGGGAGATTGAGACGATGAAATTATTATCTGTAGTAGTTCCATGCTATAACGAAGAAGAGGTATTACCCTTTTTTTATAAAAAAATAAATGAAATAAGCGAAAAAATGATCGAGAAAATCGCTTTTGAATATATATTTGTTGATGATGGCTCAAAGGATGACACACTTCAGTATATTAAGAAGCTTGCAGCAGAGGATAGGAGAGTTGGGTATGTTTCGTTTACTAGAAACTTTGGCAAGGAAGCAGCTATATATGCAGGACTTGAGCATTCAAAAGGCGACTATGTTGTACTTATTGATGCTGATCTTCAAAACCCGCCGGAAATGATAATTGAGATGTATGACAGTATCATAGAAGGCGGCTATGACAGTGTTGCTGCACGAAGAGTTACTAGAACTGGAGAACCTGTTATAAGGTCTTTTTTTTCTAAATCCTTTTACCGTGTATTCAATAAAATATCTAACACAAATTTAGCTGAAGGAGCATCAGATTTTAGGCTTATGACAAGGCAGATGGTTGAAGTAATCCTTGCTATGAAAGAGAGTAATAGATTTACAAAAGGAATATTTGGATGGGTAGGCTTTAATACTAAATGGATTGAATGTGAGAATGTAGAGAGAATTGCAGGAGAGAGCAAATGGTCTTTTTTGTCTCTTTTTAACTATGCCATAGAGGCTATTGTGGATTTTTCGATGCTGCCTTTAGCTATAGCTGGAATATTAGGAATCTTATTTACTGTTATTTCATTTATATCACTAGTTATACAGATATTTGGATATATGACTTTAGGGCATTTTAAATCAAACCTCTCACTGCTTGTTAGTGTTATACTCTTAATCGGCGGACTGCAGTTTTTCTGTATTGGAATCCTGAGTGAGTATGTGGGCAGAGCCTATCTGGAATGTAAACACAGACCAATATATATTGAAAAAGAAGAGAGCAGCTATGATAACGATAAAAGCAAGAATTAATGAGAAATTAAGATATATACTAATATATTCAGCTTTATTTGCCCTAATGGGTTTAATAATTTTTTCTCCGTTTATAGCTGAACATAAAAGCTTCGTTTGGATATCAGATGGGACGGACCAGCATTATACTTCATTAATATATTACTCACGATATTTAAGAAACCTCATAAAGAAAATTTTTATTGAAGGTAAATTTGAATTACCTATGTGGGATTTTAAGATTGGACAGGGCTCTGATATATTAACTACGTTAAGTTATTATTGCATTGGTGATCCGCTGACGGTATTATCAATATTTTTCGATGAAGCTAAAATGGAAATGTGTTATAACTTTCTTACAATACTTAGACTCTACCTCAGCGGCCTAAGTTTTTCGGCTTATTGCTTCTACATAAAACAGTCAAAGCTGTCAACGCTGACAGGTGCACTTGTCTACACTTTCTGTGGCTATGCACTGCTGGCACTAAGACATCCTTTCTTTCTTAATCCGTTAATATATCTTCCAATACTATTTCTTGGAATAGATAAGATACTAAAAAAGGAAAAACCCTTTATTTTTGTCGGCATTGTCTTCATATCTGCAATCAGCAATTTTTACTTTTTGTATATGCTTAGTCTCCAGGTGTTCATCTATGCTGTTATACGCTATTTCTATATCGATGAGACGTCAAAAAGGCTGAAGGATTTTCTGGTTGCTGCAGTCAAAGCTTTCATGTACTATATGCTGGGTATTGCAATGGCAGCTTTTGTTTTACTGCCCATAATTCTTGTGATGAAAGAAACTTCAAGATTTGGTGAAAGCAGAGGAGGGTTAATCTGCATCTATCCAATTCAATATTATTCGGAGGTGTTTTCCAGCCTTTTTTATATACCAAGAATCAATTATTGGAGCTGCTTAGGTTATCCGGCAACCGGCGTATTTGTGGTTTTAAGTCTTTTTCACAGTAAATCGCCTAATTTTAAGCAGCTTAAAATAGCTTTTATAATTGGCGTAGCTTGCTTTACAATTCCTGCAGCAGCATATTTATTCAACGGATTTGCTTATGTTTCTAACCGATGGATTTTCGGATTTTCATTTGTTACAGCACTTGTTTTTGCTGTGGTTCAGCCCCATTTAAAAAATCATATTAATCAATCAACCTGGGCTTCGGTGACAGTTTGGATCGTCCTATTGCTGGATGTAAATATTTTTATATGGCTTATTGGCTATAAAGGAGAATATATACCGGCTGCGGCATTGATAGTAAGCAGCGCAGCTGTATTTTTTGCCTATAAATATAGAAGCTGTTTTGGATACAGAGGGTTTGAATACATTTTTGCGGCGCTTACAATTATAAGTATTTGTGTCAACGGCAATTTATTATATAACAGAAGATATAGAAAGGTAATAAACGAGTTTAGCTATAAAAATGAGTACTTAAAAAATATAATAAATTCACCGATGAAGCTTGCTGCAAAGATAAAAGATTCAGATTTCTTTAGAGTTGATACCTATAGATGGTGCTTTACAAAAGCAGGTGAGAGAAGGGAAGTAAGTGATAATGAAGCTATGCTGTTAAACTATAGAGGAATTTCTACATATTTTAGCCTGATAAATCCTAATTATTCAAGGTATATTAATAAATTAGATGTAATAGGGATTTTAGACCTTAACAGGATTTACAGTTTGGATAATAGAACAACCCTCAATGCGTTGGCTTCTGTAAAATATTTTCTTTCGTCCGCGAAGCAGCATTCAGCTGTTCCTTACGGATACGAACCTATAAAAAAAATGCATTTGGCTGAGGATCAGATTACGCTTTATAAAAATAAATATTTTCTGCCGCTGGGATATACCTATACTTCATCTATAAAGGCTAGTGACTTTGAAAAATTAGATTTGATAGATAAGCAGCAGGTGATGCTGGAAAAGGTGATTTTAGAAGACGATATCAATATTGGAGGAAATGATAAGAAGCTATATTCTTCAAAAGTTATAAAGGTGCCCTATAAAGAGATAAGAAATCAAAAGATAGATATTAAATATTATAGACCTTACCATGTCCATAATTATTCATTTAAAACAGTACCCAATAGTGAAGTTTATGTTGTGATTAAAAATGTTAAATTTACCGGAGCTTCTAAATTTTATTTGATTGCTGAAACTGATAATACTATTAAATTTGCAAAGTTTTATAACAAGGGCGAAGCTTATTATTTTGGAAGAAAAAATGCTGTAATCAATCTTGGCTACTTTAAAAACAGCATATCCGATTTCATGCTTTATGTTAACAAGGCTGGAGAGTTGTCCTACGATGAGATGAACATTGTATGTGTACCAATGAATGACTATGCTGACAAGATAAATGTACTTAAAGATGAAAGGTTAGAAAACATAAGTGTTTCTAATAATACAGTATCTGGAAATATAACTATCAGGCAGAATAAGATATTATATCTTTCAATACCCTACAGCAGTGGATGGAAGGTGAAAGTTGACGGGAAAAATGCGCTTATATATAAAGCCAATATAATGTATATGGCTGTACCATTGCAAAAGGGTAATTATAATGTTGAGCTGACTTATTGTACGCCTGGATTAAAAACAGGAGCAGCTATATCTATAGGAGCTTCCATTTTATTCATTTTTCTATTTCTAAAGAAATAATTGCAAAAAATTATTTGTATTTATATTGAAAAAAGAATCATAATTTGTTAATAATAGATTAAGACAAAAATTTTGGAGGTGCGGTTGATGATAAAGTGGAAAGATGAATATTTAGTTGGAATTACGGAGATTGATGAACAGCATAAAAAGATATTTGAAATAGGTGAAAGGGCATATGAGCTTCTAAAAAATGAAATTTACATAGACAAATATGACAGAATAATAGCCGTAATAAATGAATTAAGAGAATATGCCGCTTTTCATTTCAAATGGGAAGAGGGCTATATGACTAAGATTGGGTATAAGCGTTTTTTTTCTCAAAAGGTTGAACATGATGAATTTATCAAGAAAATTAACAGTGTAGATCTGGAAAAGGTTGATATGAACCAGGATGAATATCTGCTGTCTATAATAGAATTCATCATTAACTGGATTGGTGAGCATATCATTGAAAAGGACAAGCTTATAGCTGAAAGCAGGTAGTATAGCAGATAAAGGTCATTTAGACCTTTAACCATTGGCGTATTTTCTAGACCACAGAACTTCCAACACTAATTAACATGGAATCATAATACAATGTGACATAAATAGACCATTAATCCATATAATTGACATCAAACAATTATATGGTATACTATTGTAATGGTAAATTGCTGATAAGTTTTCTAAAGTAATTACAAAGGCAGTTTTGGGTATTAGTAAAAGAGGAAGTGCAAATATATAATGAAACTATTAACGATTATAATTCCATGTTATAACGAGGAAAAAGTGCTGCCATTCTTCTATAGAAAGATGAATGAGATATATGAGAAAATGAAGCACAAAGTAGATTTTGAGTACATGTTTATAGATGATGGCTCTAAAGATGGAACTTTAGATTACATTAAAGAGGTATCAATGAAGGATTATAGAGTAAAATATGTGTCCTTTTCCAGAAATTTTGGAAAGGAAGCTGCAATATATGCAGGACTGGAGCATTCAAAAGGCGACTATGTAACGCTGATTGATGCCGATTTACAACATCCGCCGGAAATGATAATACAGATGTATGACGGCATTATAGATGGTGAATATGATTGTGTAGCGGCGCGAAGGGTTACAAGAGCAGGAGAGCCTCCTATCAGATCTCTGTTTGCAAGAGCATTTTACAGGATTATTAATAAGATTTCAAAGGCTGAAGTGGTAGATGGAGCATCAGATTTTAGACTTATGACAAGGCAGATGGTAGAAGTTATTTTGGAAATGAAGGAAAATAACAGATTTACTAAAGGAATTTTCGGTTGGGTAGGATTTAACACAAAATGGATTGAGTATGAGAATAGAGAAAGAATTGCAGGCGAGAGCAAATGGTCGTTTTGGTCACTGTTTAAGTATGCTATAGAAGGTATTGTGGGATTTTCTACATTTCCGTTAATTATATCCTCAGTATTAGGAGTGCTTTTTACAGTGGTTTCCCTTACAGCATTGGCAGGAATGTTTTTTGAAAGTTTTATTTTGGGACATTCCCCATCCAAAACTATATTGATAATAAGTATTATATTATTTATAGGCGGACTTCAATTTTTATGCATAGGGATATTAAGTGAATATACGGGAAAGACATATTTGGAAAGCAAGCATAGACCTATATACATAGAAAAAGAAGAGTATGTTACTAATGACAAATAGAAAAGCTATAAAAAACAGTAATACCAGTTATATTTTAATATTTACATGTCTATTCACTATAGTATCCTGTATAGTGTTTATGCCATTTATGATTGAAAATAAAAGTTTTATATGGATTTCCGATGGCACCGACCAGCATTATACTTCGCTTATATATTATTCTCATTATTTAAGAAGTATCATAAAACATCTGCTTACTACAGGAAAACTAAGTTTTCCTATGTGGGACTTCAAAATAGGACAAGGTTCAGATATAATAACAACACTCCACTACTACTGCCTAGGTGATCCGCTGGCATTATTAGTCGTGCTTTTTCCTGAAAAATATATGACTAATTGCTATGATTTTTTGGTTATACTTAGACTCTATCTTAGTGGATTAGCCTTTTCAGCATACTGTTTTTATCAGAAAAAAGATAAGACAGCTGCTTTTGCTGGGGCTTTTGTTTATATGTTTTGCGGCTTTTCGCTTACCTATATTAAACATCCCTTCTTTCTTAATCCGCTTATATATATGCCAATACTGTTTATTGGTGTAGAAAAGATACTGAAAAAACAATCACCAAGCTTATTTATAATGATGATTTTTCTTTCTGCTGTCAGCAATTTTTATTTCTTCTTTATCCTGACTATCCTGACGTTCATTTATGCAGTTATCAGGTGCTTCTGTATTGAGGATATCAGTAGAAACATAAAGTATCTCGTTCAAGTAATGGGTAAAGGAATTATAAGCTATATACTTGGCACAGCTATGGCTGCCTTTATATTGGTTCCTATTGCTATGGTAATGAAACAAACTTCTCGCTACGCTGAGAGCGGTACAGGGGTGTTTTTATTTTATCCTCTAGAATATTTCAGAAGGCTGTTTTTAAGCTTTACCTACATTGCCAGTGAAAATTATTGGGATCATGCTGATGCTGTAAAAAATACTATAACCAAGGACAGCTATTGGAGTTGTTTGGGTTTTGCTGCCACTGCTGTGCTTGTAATAATATTATTATTTGTAAGCAAGAATAAAAAATTGAAGTCTGTTAAATTCGGTTTTTTAGCAGGTTTATGTTTTATATGCATACCTGCTGCAGGCTATGTGTTTAACGGCTTTGCATATGTTTCTAATCGCTGGATATTTGGCTTTGCATTTGTCATAGCGTTTAGTTTCACACTAGTAATTCCTTCGCTAAAAAAAGGTATTTCGAATTTTGTGTGGCTTGGAAGTGCTCTATGGGTTGCAGCAATATTTGCAGTAAATACTATCAGTATAATAATGGGCTACCATAAGGATTTTATAGGAATATCAATATCAGCCGGCTTTATTGCAATACTGTTTATAGTTGAAAGGTGCAGGAAATACATTAAAAATGACATATTTGTTTATACTTTTGTTATGTTAACGATAATAAGCATATGTATAAATGGAAATCTGTTTTATAATAAACATTTCGGTAATATAATTAATGAATACAGCTATAGAGATGAATATAGAAATAATCTTAGAAACTCATCTTTAAAGGCAATAAAACATATAAAAGACTCTACCTTTTTTAGAACAGATACATATAGATATACTTATGATAATGCTGGAGAATTGAAGGAACTGAGCAGTAATGAATCCATGCTGCTTGGATATAAAGGTTTAGCATCTTACTTTAGTCTTATAAATTCTAATTACTCGAATTATATTCAGCAGCTGGATATAATAGGGGTGCTTAGTCCACATAGAATATATAATTTAGATAATAGGACAGTTTTAAATGAATTGGCATCCGTTAAATACAGCATAGAAATGAAAGAAAAAAAGGGCGATGTTCCCTATGGATACAAGTTTATTAAAAATATAAATTCAAAACGTGAGAAAGCTAAGCTGTATAAAAATAGGTATGCGCTGCCCTTAGGCTATGGCTATAGTACTAGTATGGATACGAAAGACTTTGAAAAGCTTAATCCTATAGATAAACAGCAGGCTATGCTTAGCAATGTTATTTTGACAGAAAATACTGATATAAGCGGTATTGAAAAAGGAAATTACACTTCAGAAACGGTTGATGTAAGATACAGAAAAAGCAGTGAAAAAACAATAAAGCCTGAGTATGAAAAGCACTATGGAGAAAATGAGTACACCATGAAGCCCTTTTCTAACAGTGAAACTTATTTACTACTTAAGAACGTAAGATTTAGTGGAGCTTCAAGAGTAAATGTAATAGCTCAAACAAAAAATATTATCAAATTTGCAAAGTTTTATGATAAATCTGAAATCTATTATTATGGCAGAAAAGATGCTGTTATTAATCTTGGATATTATAAAAAAGGTATATCAAACTTTGTGGTTTACACAGATGCAAAGGGAAAGCTGTCTTATGACAAGATGGAGGTTATTAGTGTACCGATGAACAGCTATGCAGGCAAAGTAAAAGAACTCAAAGAAAATTCAATGAGGAATATAAAAGTATCTGGCAGCCGTATAACTGGAAAAGTGAATTTGAAGTCAAATAAATTACTTTGTTTAGCTGTTCCTTACAGCAGCGGTTGGAAAGCAAAGGTTGATGGGAAAAGCGCCCGCATTTATAAAGCTAACATTATGTATATGGCTATACCCATTCAACTAGGTAAACACCAAATTGAACTTGATTATTGTACTCCCGGATTGTTGCCTGGAAGCTTTATATCTTTAATAGCGTTTTTCGTATTTATAGGAGCAGTTATCATAAATGCTTGCGCTTCTCTATCTGTTTTTAAGCATTCGAGAATATATAGGGTGTGAAATCTTCTGGACACTGAATTATTATAGATATAGTTAAGAAGAAAATTACATTTCTTTTGGTCATCACATCAAAACCTGAAGCCAATCGAATGCTCATAAGAAATGTATTCTTCAGCTATATCTCTGTGAGAACTACATAGGTATAACAGCACCAGAATAAGCAGGTAGAACTACTGAAATATTACCAGTTTCATCCTTACTTATTTCCTTGTTGCTATATAAATCCATAAAGAAAAGCTTATCTGAATCTATAGCTATACTGATTTCTGTTTCAAATTCACTGTTATTTAAAAGTACTAAAACTTTTTCATTCTCATAAATTCTTGTAAAACCATAAACTTTTTTCATCTCATCTATTACTTCTGTTCTATATGCTCCTCTTCTTAGAGCAGCATGTCCATTTCTTATACTTATTAATTTCTTATAATGTTCTAAAAGACTCTTATCTTGTTTTTCCTTCTCCCATTCCATAGGTCTTCTATACTCTAATTCTGTTACTCCACTTAATCCAACTTCATCTCCATAAAATATAGAAGGCATTCCTTCATAAGTCATTTGGAAAAAGGAAGATAGCTTTAATTTTTCAGTATTACCGCCACAAGTATAAAGAAATCTTCTTACATCATGACTATCTAAGAGATTCATTAAAACTTTTTGAATAGGCTTTTTATACCTCATTCTAAGATTAGCCAATCTTTGATCAAATTCTGTTACGCTAATTTTACCTGCTGAAAAAAATTCTTCGCAAACATTCATAAAATTGTAATCCATACTGGAATCAAACTGGTCTCCAGAGAGAAAACTTTGGGCATTTTCCCATATTTCTGCCACCAGTAAAGCGTCTTTTTTTACAGACTTAATATTTCTTCTAAAAGAAACCCAAAAATCGTGATCAATCTCATTCGCCACATCAAGTCTCCAACCATCTATGTCGAATTCCTTAATCCAATACTTACCTACTTCCATAAAATAATTAATTACTTCCTCATTGGCAGTATTTAACCTAGGCATATCCTTCACATAAGCAAAAGCCTCATAGTTAGGCGGATAAGAAACCTTAACCGGAAAACTATCTATTAAATACCAATCCTTGTATTTAGACTTTTCTCCATGGTCTAATATATCCTTGAAGGCAAAGAAATATGGGCTGGTATGATTAAATACTCCATCTAGTATTATTCTTATGCCTAATTTATGGCACTCATTTACTAATTCCTTAAAATCTTCCTTTGTCCCAAAACAAGGATCTATCTCATAATAATCTATAGTATTATACTTATGAAAAGATATAGCCTTAAAAATAGGGGTTAAGTATATACAATTAGCTCCTAATTCTTTTATATATGGCAAGTTTTCTGTAACACCTACTAAACTGCCTCCTAAATTTGACTCGCAGCAAATACCACCTTCAAGTTGAATTGTCTTTTTCTGCTTTTGGATAACCCCCTTCTTTGTAGCAAAACTGTCAGGAAAAATTTGATACATAACGGAATCCTGGGCCCATACTGGAACATCTATGATATCCTTCTCTCTAATATAAGCATATTGATAATACTTCGACCTTTGATGCTCTAGTTTTTCATGAAACTCATCTCCATAGTAGTACAATGTATTTTTGCCATCATCTAATAGGAAATAATAGCATACCCTTTTCCACTTTGTTTTAAACTCAACTTCAAAGTAGTCGAAAAAAGCATCACTTGCAACTACTTTGAGTTCAACACTATCCATTAGAATAGGTTCTTTTTCATAACATCTATCCCCATAAAAGAGAATACATCTTTTTATATCTTTTTTCTTTGTTCTTATGCGAATAACTAATGTATTTATATCCAAAGCATAAGCATAATTTGAATCCATCATATGATATACTGCTTCCTTTAACATATTGCTCCTCCTTCTAGCCTTTTACTCCTCCAAGAGTAAGCCCTGATACTAAAGATTTTTGTAATAGTAAGAATACTACCGCTACCGGTACTGCTACAATTAAAGAACCCGCAGAAAACAAAGGCCAGTTAGTAGCATAAGAACTGGAATTCTGCTGCAGTGACCAAAGCCCTACAGGCAGAGTAAACTTTTCTGGGGTAATGAGAAATGTCATTGCCAGTACATATTCGTTCCATCCAGCCATAAAAGCAAACATAGCCGTAACTGCTAAAGCAGGCTTAGACAGCGGTAAAATTATCCTGCAGAACATTTGCAGCATAGTTGCTCCATCTATCTTTGCTGCCTCTTCTATTTCCACTGGTACAGTATCGAAGTATCCTTTTAAATTCCAAACTGTAAAAATTAATTGAGAACCTGTACAGATTATGACTAAACCCAATTGGTTATCTAAAAGATTAAATATTTTTAAAATTTTATAGTAAGCAACAATTGATAATATATTAGGAAATGCATTAAGTATTAAAAATACATTAAGTCCTAAGTTTCTTCCCATAAATCTAAACCTAGAATAAGCATAAGCAGATGTTGTTCCAAGCACTAAGCATAATAAAGTAGTGCTTATAGAAACTATGCTACTATTAGTAAGCCATGTTAAGAAAGGCCCATTGAAAAGAATACTCTTATAATGCATTAAGGTTGGTTTTTCAGGAATAAGCCTTATAGTAGTGCTTACTAAGCTATTGTTAGTATTTATTGATGAAGAAAAAATCCAAAGTATAGGAAATATACTTATAATGCAGCAAATAATCAACACTACATGTATTACGAAATTTTTTAACACTTCTTTTTTATTTGATTTCATACTATTTCTTCTCCTTTAAAAATTTCATGTTTCCAATAGTCAGACCTACCAAAATTAAGAATATAACTATAGAAAAGGCTGCACTTAAACTATAATTATTAGTTTTAAAGGTATTATAAGCATAAGTAATGATAAGATCAGTTTTTCCACCCATTCCTTCTGTTATAAGGTAAATGATATCAAACTGCTTAAAGGTAATAAAAGCGGTAAGTACCACAGCTGGAAACATTACTGGTTTTAAAAGAGGAATAGTAATGTTCTTAAAGGAATCCCAAGGAGTAGCTCCATCTATTTTAGCTGCTTCATACAGCTCTGTATCTATGCTTTGAAGTCCTCCTAATATTACAATCATCATAAAAGGGGTAGCCATCCATACATTTACTATGACACAAGCAAAGAAGGCACAAATAGGGTTGTTCAGCCATTCTACACCTCTTAAGCCTATGGACTTTAGTGCAATATTTATTACACCAAAGTCATAGTTAAACATTCCTTTCCATATTAATGCTGAAATATAGGAGGGTATTGCCCAAGGTAATATAAGTATGGTTCTGTATATGCCTTTTCCCTTAAGATCCTTTACGTTTAGTAGTAAAGCAAGAAACAATGCCAGTATTACTTGAAGTAATAAATTTACAATAGTCCAAACTATAGTTCTAATCAAAATTGTAAAGAAACCAACATCCAATTGGGAAAAAACTTTTTTATACTGCTCTAATCCTACAAAACTAAAATTGCTAAAATGATAAACGTTCATGTTAAAAAAAGATAAATAGAAGCTATACAGAACGGGAAATATGGCTGTTATCAACAAAACAATATTACCTGGCAAAGTAAAGAAATATGCTCCTTTTTCTCTGTTAACTCTAGAAAATATGTTTAAATTGTTTTTCCTGCTATTGGTTGAAATGATCTTAGTCTTTGGCTCTACCATAATCACCCTCCTTAAATTTGTACAAACGTTTGTATTTTACTTCATATTTTTTATATCTTCTTGAATTTTCTTATCAGCTTTTTCAATAGCACTCTTTGGATCTCCTTTTAATACTACACTGTTAGTTAATGAATTTTTAACTGGTTCCCATACAGCTGCCATTTGTGGAATATTAGGCATAGCTATAGCAGTTTTAACTTGTTCCATATAACCCATAACCTCTGCATTACTCTTTACCTCTTGAGAATCATAAGCCCTTGTATTAGCTGGTATAGATCCTGCTGATTTTGCTAAAGCTTCTCCAACTTTACTTCCTGCAAAGAACTCCATAACTTTAATTGCTGCATCCTTATGCTTACTATTTTTGCAAAGCATCATAGTTTGCACAGTCATATAAGGAGTAGGTTTTTGATTATTTTTACTGATTACAGGTAAAGTTGCAATACCATAATTTACACCTGCTGCTTTAATATCTTTAATAGACCATGGTCCTGCTACTATTGCTGCAGCCTTTTTATTTTTAAACAAGTCATTTACCATACCTGCATCCAAATTTTTAGGATAATATTGTGCTAATTCTTGAAGAAATTTATAGGCTTCTATAGTTCCTTCACTATTTAATACTGAATTACCTTGATCATCTAAAATTTTGCCTCCAAATCCGTAAATCCATGCAGAATTAAAATATACATCATTGGGAACAGTTAAGAATCCATATTTTCCATCTTTAGTCATAGTTTTTGCAATTTGTAAAAGCTCATCTGTAGTTTTAGGAGGATTTGGTAGCATGTCCTTATTATATAAAAGGGTAACAGTTTCCACAGTGGATGGAACTCCATATACTTTTCCTTTATATTTTACTGCATCTACTGCTGAAGGAATTATTTCGTCAAACACCTTTTTATCTATTTTATCTGTTATATCACTCATAACTCCCATAGCTGCATATTTACCTACCCAATCATGAGGAGCAGCTACAAGGTCTACATCATTCTTAGAATTTCCAATCATAGTTACCTTATCGCCTAAGTTTTCCTGACGCTGAAAATCTACTTTTATATTAGGATTTTTATCTTCAAAATCTTTAAAAGCTTCCTTAATAGTATCTACTACCTTAGGTTCCAACATGTGCCAAACCTTTATAGTAACCTGCTCATTTGACTTTTTTGTTTTACTAGCATTAGCTCCCTGTGATCCGCAACCTGCAAATACAGTTGTAATTAAGCTTCCGGCTAATAATAAACTTAAAAATTTTTTACTCATTAAAATTTTCCCCCATTCATTCTTTTTTTAAGAAACCGGTTTACTAATCAAAGTATAATACCAATTATTACAAAAATCAATAGGCTTTTTGTAAACTTTTACTGCTAATATTTTTTGCATTTTATTTATAAATTCAATAACTTTCAGTATTACTTTATTAACATTATAATTTATAATATCATTGAAAATGCTTATAATTACAGCATTCACTGCCATCTGAAATTTAATTGTACATATTTTACTTTCATATATTTATTTTAATATTAATATGGAAAAAACATAACAAATGCTTTATAATATTTAGTAAACCAGTTTCTTAATTGTGGAGGGATTTAAATGAAAATTACTATAAATGATATAGCACGAGCTGCAAATGTATCCAAATCTACAGTATCAAAGGTAATTAATGACGATCAAAGTATATCTGAAAAAACCAAATTAAAAGTTAAAGACATTATGAAGGAACTTAATTACATACCTAATAATTTAGCCAGACAATTAGCTCATCAAAGTAGCTTTAACATAGGATTATTAGTAGATGTTAAAAAAAGAGAGTACTTTTTAAATCCCTTTTTTTACAACATCATTGGTGGTGTTGAAAACGTAGTAGGTGAAAAAAACTACGAGTTAACAATTTCGAATATAAATTCACTTGAAAGCAATGAGGAATTTTTAAATAGATTAGTATACAGCAAAAAAGTAGATGGAATTATAATACCTGCTTCTATTATAAATGAAAGCATTATCTGCAAACTTAAGGATTTAAATTTTCCTTATGTACTCATAGGTCAACCTAAAAACTTTGCTGATGTAAGCTGGGTAGATGTAAATAATACAGTAGGCGGCGAACTTGCAACTACTCATTTAATAAACGAAGGTTATAAAAACATTGCCTTTATTGGAGGTAAATCCAATGAAATTATATCTTTTAATCGTCTGCAGGGTTATAGAAACGTGTTATCCAGATTAGATTTTGATAAAGCAAATTACTGTATAAAAGAAGGCAATTCAGATAAAGAAAGCGGATATGGCTTAACGCTTGAGCTCCTTACAGATTTTCCTCAAATTGATGCTCTTATATGCGTAAATAACTTTGTTGCCTTTGGAGCACTACAGGCGCTCAAGGAAAAAGGATTATTTATACCGAAGGATATAGGGGTTGTAACCTTTGACAACGAACCTTTTTCTGCCTATACAACTCCGGCGTTAACCTGTCTAGATGTAGACACCTTTCAACTTGGAGAACTAGCTGCGCAAATTATAATGAAGAAAATAGAAAACCCAAATCTGCAAAATGAAATGACTCTTGTATCTCCTAAATTAATAATAAGGGAATCCAGTGTGTCTAATCCGTAGTCATGAGTATACCTCTTTGGAAATATGATATCTGCAGGTAGAAAAAATTGGCTTTTCAGTGGAAATCCCAAAGGAGCTGAAGCTAGCGCAGTAGTCTACAGCATGATTGAAACAGTTAAAGCTAATGGTTTCGAACCATATAGCTATCTTGAATTTTTACATTAACACCGTGTAGTTTACCGGTTTCGTTAAAAGGGTGTAACTACATAATATACAAGAAATTTATGTTTTTTACCAATTGTGGATAACTTTTGGATAATGTTAAGACATACTTTTGTTAAAAATAAGAAAAATGAGTACTAAATAAAGAAATGTTGCATTATATTTACGAAGAAATTAAAAAGAAACAATAATATATTTTGAAGTTAGTCAATTAAGATAAGAAGGCAACAGAAGCAGTATAATAAGAGTATTTTGTGAATATTAAGAGTCAGGGCATAGGAAATGTTGTGGCACGAAGGAGATATAGAGTAAGTTTAGCAATTGTTAGCAAATTTTATGCAAATTTTCGTTAAGATTAGGGCAGTGTTTGAGGCGTAGCCGAGTTTGCCCCAATTAGAAAATTTGCATAAAATTTGTGTTACAAGTGCTTAATGAACGGATTAATCTCCGTAGTGCCACAACATTTCCTTTTTTATTGTAGCATCATTCAAAAATTAAAATAATATAACTAGTACAGGAGGAAGCATAAAAAGCCAAATTAATTTCTTTATTTCTATATAAGTTTGCTTAATTAGTGCTGTATAATGTGTTGCATTTTATATGAAGAATAAATTTACTAAAAAAATTAAAGATGATCTGGGGGAATAATCATGGACAATAAAGGACTAGTAAACCATGCTGAAAAAGCACTTTCAGAGGAATGGGGCTATGTATGGGGAACTTTTGGACAAATCCTTACAGAAAAAATTCTAATGCAAAAAGCTAAGCAATATCCTGAATCAGTAGGAAAATATGTTGACTATATAAAAGGTAACTGGCTTGGAAGGCCAACTGCGGATTGTGCTGGACTGATAAAAAGCTATTATTGGGGTGGTAAATATAAAGCCAGTACAGATGTATCTGCTGATACTATGTATAGTGAAGCTAGAGAAAGAGGAGTAATATCTACTATACCTGAACTATGTGGAGTATGTGTATGGAAGCCTGGGCACATTGGCATATATGTAGGAAATGGGAATGTCATAGAGGCTCATGGTACAAAATACGGAGTGATAAAGACTCCGCTTGCAGGAACAGGAGCTACGATGTGGACACACTGGTTTAAGTGCCCGTTTATAGAGTATATAGATCAACCTAAAAAAGACGCACCTAAATATCCTGGACATGCATTAAAATTTAATTTGTTTAAGAAAGATAATAATGTTCTAATTCTTAAGGAGAGGTTAATAAAACTAGGATATTTAAAGTCTATAATTAACAGTATTTTTGGCATTAGAACACTTATTGCTGTAAGAAGTTTTCAAAAGGTAAGAGGGTTAAAGATGGATGGTATAGTTGAAATAAAAACTTGGGAAGAACTTTTTGAATAGTACAAAAAAGACACCCGAAGGTGCCAAATCTAAATAGGAGTATTATTAGTGTTACCAGTATATCGAGATTTTATTCTCATAATAATTATTTTACGAAACTATAATATTCATTTGCTTTGATGGGTTATTAATGGATATTCTATTGTGCTGCTGAGATTTAATATAAATACAATTTTCTATCATTCCAGTTTTAGTTGCTAAGACTGTTATTGTGATTTCCTGGGCTGAAAGAGCTTTTATTTTATAGAATTTAAAGAATAATTTATCTCTTAAGTATGCGGAATATCCACTTGATGCATTGCAGAATACTAGCTTAGTATTTTTAGGTAATATGTCTATTAGGCATAAATCAGTTATATCTATCGAGCTTCTATTTATGATGCGAATATTATATGTTAAATTCTCATTTACCCTAAATATACACTTGTTTATGCATTGGACAATAACAAGACATGGTGAGTTAAAGATACTGATAATAGGATCTGGGTTATTAACTCTTTCAGCATTAGAGGAACCAACATTAGTTTTTATCTTAACTCCGGAAGCCAAAATCCTAAGATTTTCACAAATAGAAGAACTACTCATAAATACTTCATTCCTTTTTTTATTTATATCCCGGGTTTAACCCCGGGGTTTTTATTGCCACTAAGTTGATATCGCAGAAGCAGGTATTGTTATTATAGCGGAAGAGGCTGAATTTAAGTCGCCGACATTAACCTTTATATAGTTTGTGTTTGATGATGAATCAATAGTTCCAGCAGTAGTAGATGCGTTTGTAAAATTAAAACTGATTTGTGGAGGAGCAGTATCTTCAACTATGACATCCGTAGCTGTTGCATCGCCTGTATTAGTAACAGTTATAGTATATATAAGTGTTTCACCTACTAATAGCACAAGAGGTGAAACACTACTGGTTACGTTTAATGTTGTTTCAGCATCATTTACTGTAACTGCTGCATTTCCGCTTGCTAAAAGAGTGTTTGTTCCTTTAGCAGTAGCCTTGTTTGTTACTATGGACAAGATGGTCACCTTCTTTTTTATTGCTTATACTATATAAACTTATATACAAATGCTCATACTATATGAGACACGTTTGGTATTAGGTAGTTGTATCAAGCTCTTTCTAAGTAATAAAGATTATTATAGTAATAACATATGATTGCGATAAGTTTATAGTGAATAAACTATACTAAAATTTTTAAGTTTTTGATTCGTTAACAAATAATACTCAAAACTGTCATATAGTTGACAAAAATATTAGATATTATAAGTTCATAAGCTTTTTATATCTGTAAAACGATATATAATACAGTTGGTTACCACCCTTACCAACTGTATTACCCTTTATTAAAATAAATTTAGAAAATAACACGGCCTTCATATGCTGGTTGTTGACAGCATATGGCTATATGCTTATAATTATACAGGAAAATCCCTATATAACTTAACCCATAAGGTTATTTTTGCATTAGGAAGGGAAGATGAAATGTATAAGCAAATAATGAAACTAATGACTAAATATCAGGAAATTATAGCATATTTATTTTTTGGTGTTGCAACTACAATAGTTAACTTTGTAACATATGGACTTTTGGAGAGAGTAATTAATTTAAATTATGTATTTAGTAATACAATCGCTTGGGTATTATCTGTACTTTTTGCTTATATTACCAATAGAAAATATGTATTTTACAGTGATGAGAGGACGATAAAAGGAATAACTAAAGAATTTATATCGTTCGTTTCGTGCAGATTGTTATCTGGTTTCTTTGATCTTGCAGTCATGGTTGTTTCTATATCAATTCTGAACTTAAATGATATTGTGGCAAAAGTAATAGCTAATGTAGGAGTAGTTATTCTTAATTATGTATTCAGCAAACTATTTATTTTTAGAAAGTCTGGTGCGAAAAGATAGAAAATCAACAGATATAAAAAGAATAAAAGTTTTGTACACGGGAAAAATAATCTTGAGGCTAAATCATTTATATAGAGGAGTATAGGAATGGACTTGACAGTAGAGGATATTATAAAGCAAAAATTGTTAGATGCTCAGGAACTACAAAAATTACTAAGTAAGTATAGCGAAAAGTAGAGTATGGGAACGTATAATCTTAGAAGGCATTTTGCTTACAAAGTTTATACGTCCCTTTTTTATTAGTTATTTATTGATCTAGAATCTACAAATTCATAATTATTTGTCTTTATTGAACCCATCGAAGCAAGGTACCTATCAAATCTATCGTTTAGAACTTTCCAGTTAATGTTATTGATAAATGTTGTTATATATTTTCTCCTATTTGTTCCAAAATCCATAAAGTAGGCATGCTCATATACATCAAGGACTAATATAGGGCAGCTCATCCATACAGCTCCTACATCATGTGCATCGCTTCCTATTATATGAAGTTTACTATCTATTGAATCTAAAGTAAGGATAGCCCATCCTCTTACTGATAGAGCAACATTTGTTAAATATGAAATAAAATTATCATATGAAGAAAATTGACTTTTGATTGAATTTAGTAAGTGTCCAGAGGGCTGAGTATTTCCATTAGTCATGTTTTCAAAATACAGTTCATGAAGCTTTACGCCATCTAAAGCATATGTTTCTCCTAATTTTAAACTTCTCATATTTGAGTACGTAGGATTACTGTCAGTATAATTAGCAGGAATATAAACTTTATTCCATATTTCATTTAGCTTATTCACGTAACCTACATAGAGCTTATAATGTTCATCTAATTGTTCCTTTGACATGCCTTTTACGGAACCAAAATTATATTTTTCTGGTTTTAGGTTATACATTAAATCACCTCTAAAATTACATCTTATTTATATGTATATGTTTTGTTCAGTGTTTATATAATAGGAGAAAAAGAAATATGCTTCTATTTACAAAAGAACGCATGTTCTGTATACTAAATATATTAGTTTGGTACGAGGTGAACATATATGATGAACCAAGGCAATAGAATCATATTCCATATAGATGTTAACAATGCTTTTTTATCTTGGGAGGCTGTTGATAGATTAAAACGTGGAGAGGAACTTGATTTAAGAACTGTACCTTCTGTAATCGGAGGAGATGAGGAGAGCAGGCATGGGATAGTGCTTGCAAAATCTATGCAGGCAAAAAAGTTTAATGTAACCACCGGCGAGCCGCTTTATTCAGCAAGGAGAAAATGCAATAATTTGGTGGTAGTACCTCCAAGGCATCATGTATATGCAAAGGCAAGTAAAGAGCTTATGAATATGCTAAAACAGTATACGCCTGTGTTTCAGCAGTACTCTATAGATGAATGCTTTTTAGATTTTACTAATATGGAACGAATATATCCTGATATACTCAAACTTGCATATGATATAAAAGATAAGGTATATTCCCAGTTTGGATTTACCGTGAATGTAGGAATAGCAGATAATAAATTGTTAGCAAAGATGGCATCTGATTTTACAAAACCTAATAAAGTACATACACTATTTTCAAAGGAAGTAAAAGAAAAAATGTGGCCGCTACCTATAGAAAGATTGTTTATGGTTGGAAAGGCTACACTGCTTAAATTTAGTAAACTCAATATTCATACTATAGAAGATCTAGCTAATTATGATGCTGATATATTAGAAGAAAAATTTCATAAGTACGGTATTATGATAAGGCAGTATGCTAATGGTATAGATGATTCTCCTGTTGTAGAAGAAAAACCTGAAGACTTAAAAAGCATAAGCAATTCTACTACTACCTCTATTGATATAACAAATTATAATGATGGAAGATTAGTAATAATGTCTTTAGCTGAAACTGTAGCAGCTCGTCTTCGTGAAAGTAAGTATTGCTGCAGGTTAGTGGCAGTAACGATTAAGGACAGCAATTTTAAGAAAAGCTCAAAACAACTGAAATTCCTTAATCCTACTGATTCTACAAATGATATTATTGATATAAGCTGCAGATTGTTAAAGGAACTTTGGAATGGAAAACCGATCAGGCTGCTGGAAGTAAGAGTGGGGAGTCTTTGTTTTGAACGGTTCAATCAACTTTCTTTATTAGAGAATAATAAAGTGGATGAAAAGAATAAAAACATAGATAGTGCTATAGATAAAATAAGAAAAAAGTTTGGTAACAAATCTATATTCAGAGCAGGTTTTATTAATACAGATATCAGCCCTATGGCAGGAAAAGATGAACAGGAAAACAAGTCTTAAGGAGGAATAATTTTATATGGTGTTTATAATTGATAGGTTTGAAGGCGATTATGCAGTTTGTGAAGATGAAAACAGAAAAATGATAAATATTGAATTGAAACGAATCCCCAAAGAAGCTAAAGAAGGCGATGTGCTAAAAAAGAATGGAGATAAAATAATTTTAGATTTGAAAGAAACTCAGAAGCGTAAAACATATATCAAAAAACTATCCGAAGATATATGGAAATAGAATATTATTTTAACTGTATGAATAAAACAAAGCTCCATAGCTAATATTAATTATTGTTAAGACAAAGCTATTTTGAGTTTCAACAATACTGGAAGGGGCACAATTATGAGTACAGATGAGAGACTTGTAGTGTATACTGTGTTTGGAATGATAGTACTTGCTATTGTATTTTTCTGGTCTATAAGGGATAAGAAAAAATAAGTTGGCAAAGTTGTAATACATATTTAGTGAAGGAACAGAGCATCTATAAATAAGCTGTAAGCCAATGTTTCACATAAGTGTTGTTATTAGGTAACTAAGATTAGTACAAGCTTTTGCAAATCTAGCCAAGTTCTCCTATACTATTTAAATCTCTATTTATAAAGTTTACTTTATTTATCATTAATATATTGATGATATTCTTTATAGAATTATATTTACTGCTTTTGTACAGCCATTTTGTCCAAGATATATAAAAGTTTAGATATCTTGTGCATACTCCTCTGCATTTTGACACTAATGTTTTAAGTTTATTACTAAAATTATATGCATCTTTTATGTGATATTTTCCTTCTATAATTTGATTGATAGATGTAATTTTATGAAGTCTAAGGTTATTCTTTTTGGCAAAGCTAACATAAGCCATATTATTATCAGTACATATTTCACAGTTGCTAGGTATTTTGTATTTTAAAGTCTCTGAAACCTTGGCATAATTTATTGAACCTCTGCACAACGTTTTGGCAAAAGTGTTTCCTAAATTATCATGACAACATAGTACACATACTCTACGATCTTTTATATCGCTAAAATCATTAGTTTTTTTCCCAATACAAATATTTTTTCGCCTGCCATCTGGATATCTTTTACCTTTAAAACTTTCATTGATATAGGTGGTCTTAATTTCAATAACACCACTTAAAGCATTAGGAAGGTTATCATTAAGTACCTTGAGAACTTTATGCCTCCAATAGAAGGCTGTGGTACTGCTGATTTTAAGTTGAAATGCGCTTTTTCTTATAGTGAATTTATTGTTCATACAATTTAAATATTGTACCCAATCATTGAGAGTTTTTTTGGTATAACTTAATATTGAATTTGTTACTTTGTTAAAAGTTCTTCTGCAATCCTTACATCTATATCTCTGCTTATTTTCTGAAAAGTGACCATACTTAATTATGTTAGTACTATGGCAGTGAGGACACATATCAATAGTTTTATCAAGCTCATGCTTCAGTAAGTTTATAAAAAAATTATTTAATTGAATAGAAGGTATTTTTTTCGCATTGGATATTTTAATAGATGATTTGTGTAATAAAAACTTCATATAGGTCACCTCATTTAGATTATTGACATCTAAAAGAAATTTAATCATCTAAAGAAATTTTTTAGCTTGTACATAAAATACGCCCAATCTATACCAACACTTTTGTATAACAAAGAAGACGCCTAATAAAAAATAAGTGCACACCTCCTTCTACCAACATTTTAGTGAAACGGAAGGTGAGTAATCTTTATATAAGATTATAACCGCATATAAAAAGACTGTCACAGTATTTGTAATCAGAAAAGACCAAATTACAATCTATAACAGTCTTAGCTACTAGTAAAATGCTTATTTAACTAATATATGATTATTTATTGTTTTTTTTATCACCAGTTTTGGAAGCAACTATGTTTAAATATATTCCTCCAGCTACGAAAATAGCCATTATAACTATGACAATAATAGTCATTGGATCCATATTTTCTCCTCCTTTATAGAACAATTAATTTACAAATTAATAAATAAAAAGCTCTTATTAATTTTATTAATTTATCTAAATTACATAAATATTATTATAGATTAAATTATAATATATAACAACGTTTTTATCAGTAAAATAAAAATTGACACCATATTTGCCTTATGGTATTATTGATTAGAAAGTGTGAACCTTTAAATTGGTCCGAGAGATCAGTAAGGAAGTCATATAGTTACGTGCTTGTTATATTTTGATAACTATGCCTTCCTTTGTGGAAGGCTTTTTTATTTAACTAGGAACATCACCTTAAGGTGTGCATCCTTTCATTAAATATATGGCTCTTTACCTTTAAATTTAGCCCAGAGAGGTTAAGAAGGAGAGGATTACGTGTTAAAAGGAAGAAGTTTAATTGACCCTATGGATTTTTCAACAGAGGAACTTGACGAAATCTTTGATTTAGCTCATCTTATTAAAAACAATCCAGAAGAGTATTCTCAAATCTGTAAAGGCAGAATACTTGCTACTCTATTTTATGAACCAAGTACCAGAACAAGATTCAGCTTTGAAGCTGCTATGCTTAGACTTGGTGGAAATGTAATTGGATTTTCTGAACCAAATTCCAGCTCTGTTTCAAAAGGTGAAAGTATATCTGATACAATAAGAGTTGTATCCTGTTATGCAGATGTTGTAGCAATGAGACATCCTAAAGAAGGTGCTCCTAAAATCGCTGCCATGTATTCTGATATACCGGTGATAAATGCAGGAGACGGAGGGCATCAGCATCCAACTCAGACCCTTACAGATTTGTTTACGATAAAATTAGTCAGAAAAAGCCTATCAAATATTACTATTGGAGTTTGCGGAGATCTTAAATTCGGAAGAACCGTTCATTCTCTTATCAAAGCTATGTCCAGATATGAAAATGTAAAATTCGTTATGATATCCCCAAAGGAACTTAAGGTTCCAGAATATATAATTAATGAAGTTTTAGAAAAGAATAATATACAGTATGAAGAGGCTGAAAAGCTGGAAGATGTAATGGAGAAGCTTGATATTTTGTACATGACTAGAGTGCAGAAAGAGAGATTCTTTAATGAAGAGGATTATATAAGACTTAAAGACAGCTATATATTGGATGCAGAAAAGATGAAGCTGGCAAAGAAAGATATGTTTGTTCTTCATCCACTTCCAAGAGTGAATGAAATAGCCTATGAAGTTGATGATGATCCGAGAGCATATTACTTCAAACAGGCTAAAAACGGTATGTATGTGAGAATGGCATTGATGGCAAAGCAGCTTGGAGTAAGATAGGGGGTAAAATTAATGGTTACTATAAATAGTATAAAGAAAGGTCTTGTTATTGATCATATTGGTGCAGGCCTTGGAATAAAAATATTCAAATATCTTAAGTTGGATGACGCAGAATTTACTGTAGCTCTTATCATGAATGCTCCAAGCTATAAGATAGGGAAAAAAGATATAATAAAGATTGAAAATGAGATACACCTTGATTATAAAGTACTCGGCCTTATAGATCCTAACATAACAATAAATGTAATAGAGAACGAAGTGATAACAAATAAAATAAAGCTTAGTCTTCCGGAGAAGGTTAAGAATGTTATTAAATGCAAGAATCCTAGATGTGTAACTTCGGTGGAAAAGTATATACCGCATATATTTCATCTGGTAAATGAGGAAAAAAGGGAATATAGATGCGAATATTGTGATGATATAGAAAGATTCGAAGAAATATAGATAATTATAAACAGCGGTCGATAGCGTGTGGTTTATCTATAGAAAGGAGCACAGAATAATGAGCCTTTTAATAAGAGGAGCAAGAATTGTAGATTATAGCAGTGATTTCCTTGGAGATGTGTATGTAAATAACGGGATTATAGAAACAATAGGCACAAATTCAAATATTATTGGTGGAGCCGATGAAGTAATAGAAGCTCAGGGTTATGTGCTTATGCCGGCGTTTGTAGATCTTCATGTACATTTTAGAGATCCCGGACTTACCTATAAAGAAGATATAGAAACAGGAAGCAAAGCAGCGGCAGCCGGAGGATATACAACAGTAAATCTTATGGCAAATACAAAACCTGTATGCAGCAGCATGGATACGGTAAATTATGTGTTGAATAAGGCAAAAGAGGTAGGACTAATAGAGGTACATCAATGTGTGTCCATAACTAATGAATTTTCTGGTGATGATTTAAGCCATTTAGATAACATAGATACAAGCATAGTTAGATTCCTTTCTGATGACGGAAAAGGAGTAAAGAGTGATAAAGTAATGTATGATGCTCTAAACAAGGCAAAGAAAATGAATGTAACTATAATATCACATGCGGAGGATCCGGAGTTCAGCTCAAGTGATATGAGACTTGCAGAAAATATGATGACCTTCAGAGATGTTGCTTTAGCAGAGAGCATTGGAGCAAGACTTCATATGGCACATGTCAGCACAAAAGAGGCCATGGAATGTATAGTAAGAGCTAAACAAAAAGGCGCTAAGGTTACCTGTGAAGTTATGCCGCATCATCTGGCTTTGGATAGTGAAACGAAGTATAGAGTTAATCCGCCTACTAGAGAAAAAGAAGATGTAGCCGCACTGATAGAAGCAATCAAGAAGGGTTACGTTGACGCTATAGCTACGGATCATGCGCCTCACAGTGAAGAAGACAAGAAAAAGGGAGCTCCGGGAATAAGCGGAATAGAGACTTCCTTTGGAATTTGTTACAGCACGTTAGTGGATAAGAGCATAATAAGCCTAAGCAAATTATCGGAGCTTATGTCTAAAGGACCAGCGGATATTATGAAACTTAAAAAAGGAAGGATTGAGCCAGGATATCAGGGCGATCTAGTACTTGTTAATCTTGATGATGAATATAAAGTTGACGTTAATGAGTTTAAATCCAAAGGTAAAAATTCACCATTCAATGGATGGACACTTAAGGGAAGAGTGGACTATACAATAAAATTAGGCAAGATTGTTTATAGACGATAACAGTAAAACGGAGGGTTAATTAATGATAATAGATAGATTATATGAGAGCGTAGATAAAAAGGGAGTTGTATGTGTAGGACTTGATACATCACTTGATTATCTGCCAGCTGAATTTTTAAAGAGTTTTGAGAACATAGAGGATGCATTATTTAACTTTAATAAGAGAATCATAGATGCGACTTTTGATGCAGCAGGCTGCTTTAAGGTACAGATAGCTTACTATGAGGCTTATGGTATTGCAGGGCTTATGGCATATAAAAAGACTCTTAAGTATCTTAGAGAGAAAGGTGCTGTTGTAATTGCAGATATAAAAAGAGGAGACATAGCTAAAACTGCAGAGATGTACGCTAAAGCACATTTTACTGGAGACTTCGAAAGCGATTTTGTAACACTTAGTCCGTATATGGGACTTGATAGTATAGAACCATATCTCCCATATATAGATAACGAGGAAAAGGGAGTATTCGTTCTTGTGAGAACCTCCAACAAAGGTGCTGAAGACATTCAGTACATAAAGAGTGAAAACGGAAAGATGATATACGATGAGGTTGCAGATAAACTTTATGTAATGGGAGAAAAGCATATGGGAAACTGCGGCTACAGTTCTATAGGCGGAGTAATGGGTTGTACTCATGTTGAAGAGGGCTTAGAGCTTAGAAAAAGACTTGCAAAGATGTTCTTCCTTATACCTGGTTATGGAGCTCAGGGCGGTAAAGCTGAGGATGTAGCTTTATATTTAAAGGATGGAAACGGCGGAGTTGTAAATTCTTCAAGGGGAATACTTCTTGCATATAGAAAGCAGGAAAACGGTGAGAAGCATTTTGATGAGTGCGCAGCAGCTGAGACAGTAAGAATGAGAGATGAAATAGCAGCAGCAGTTAAGAAGCTTAATGCATAAAGATATACATTATATATGGAGGTAATTTTATATGGCACAATGTGAAAAGGCTCGTGTATTGACTAATGAGCAAATAAGCAATGGAATATATAAGCTGCGTGTAGAGAATGACAAGTTTATTGGTGTGAGACCAGGGCAATTTTTCATGCTTAGAGCCTGGAAAAGTGAACCGATATTATGGAGACCAATAAGCATAGCAGAAGTAAAGGAAAATGAGCTTGTATTTATATATGCCAAAGTTGGAAAAGGAACGGAATTTCTTGCTGCACTTGAAACAGGAGATACAATTGAGGTTATGGGAGCGTTGGGAAATGGTTTTGATATAGAAAGTGCTAAGGGTAAAGTTGCTCTTGTATGCGGTGGAATAGGTATAGCTCCAATGCTTGAGCTTAGTAAACACCTAAAAAATAAACCTGATTTATATGCAGGTTTTAGAGAAGATGTATATCTTGTTGATGATATGAAGGAATATGTAAATGAAATAAATCTTGCTGTGGAGAGCGGAAAAGTTGGACACAAAGGATATGTTACAGAAATTTTTGACGCAGAAAAATATGATACAGTTCTTTGCTGCGGACCTGAGATAATGATGTTTAAGGTAGTGGATATGTGCAGAAAAGCTGGAACTAAGATTTACGTCTCAATGGAGAAACATATGGCCTGCGGAATAGGTGCATGTCTTGTATGTACTTGCAAGACTAAGGGCGGAAATAAGAGAACCTGCAAAGACGGTCCGGTGTTTGACGGCGACGAAATAGTTATAGATTGAGGTGAGCTGTATGATTAAAGTAAATATTTGCGGAGTAGAACTTAAAAATCCTGTTATAGCGGCATCAGGAACCTTTGGCTTTGGGAGAGAGTATGCGGACTTTTTCGATGTATCAAAGCTTGGTGGTATATGTACAAAGGGATTGACGTTAAATAGGAAAGAAGGAAATGACGGCATAAGAGTTGTAGAGACTAGGGGCGGAATGTTAAACAGCGTGGGCCTTCAGAATCCAGGTGTGGAAGCCTTTATAAAGAATGAACTTCCTCATATGAAACAGCTTAATACAGCCATTATAGCTAATGTGGGCGGATCAGAAATAAAAGATTATGTAGAAGCTGTTGAGAGATTTAACTCTGAAGCTGTGCAAATGATTGAACTTAATATATCATGTCCCAATGTAAAATGCGGAGGAATGGCTTTTGGTATTAAAGGTGAAACTGCTTATGAGATAGTAAGTGAAGTAAGAAAAAGCTGTAAGAAACCTCTTATAGTTAAGCTTTCTCCAAACGCAGAGGATATAGTTGATATGGCAGAGCAATGTGTTAAGGCAGGAGCTGATGGGTTGTCTCTGATTAATACATTAAAAGGAATGGCTATAGATGTTAGAAAAAGAAAGCCTGTGTTTGGAAATATATTTGCAGGATTTTCAGGGCCTGCGGTTAAGCCAGTTGCTTTAAGAATGGTATATGAAGTATGTAAGGCGGTAGATGTGCCTGTAATTGGACTTGGCGGAATCATGAATGGAACTGATGCACTAGAGTTTATTATGGCAGGTGCTTCTGCAGTACAGGTTGGAACAGCAAACTTTATTAAGCCTGACATATGCATGGACATCATAAACGAGATGCAAGAGTTTATGGACAGAGAAGGAATAAGGGACATAAACGAGATAAGAGGAGCAGCAATAATTTAGAATTAGGAATGCTGAAGAGTAAAGAGTAGAGAGAAAAGAGAAAAGTGAAGGTAGGAATTCAGCTGCACTGAATTCCTATGAATCAATTTTGATTCTCTTTGAGAATTTATTTATTTTGCCAATTGTGGATAACTTTTAATTAATATCAAGATACACCACTAAATAGGAAAAAAGGTGGTTGCTAAATAAAAAAACGGTACAGCATGTTTACGAAGAAGTTAAAAAGAAACAGTAATATATTTTGAAGTTAGTGCATAAAATTTGTGCTACAAGTGCTTAATGAACGGATCAATCTCCGTAGTGCCACAACATTTCCTTTTTTACTGACCTGTCATTATCTTTTTAAATTCATAAGTATCAACAATCTCTTCAATAAGTTTTGGAGTTTCCGGTTTTTCTGGGTGCGGCTGCATCTGCAATTCATACCATTTAACGTCATGCCATTGTCCGAATTTATATCCAACATCCTTGCATAGTCCCATCGTTGTAAAACCAAAGTTTTTATGTATCCCTTCACTTTTATCATTTGGCATTGTTATTAATGAATATGCATTGCAATATCCTTGTAGTTTAAGTATTTCAATCAAAGCTTTATATAAAGTACGGCCAATATGCCTTCCGTGATATTCTGGTTTTATGTATATTGAAAAGTTCACGGACCAGTCATAAGCTGCACGCACATGAAATGGGGAAGCATAGGCGTATCCGGCAATCTTTCCATCGACTTCATATACAAGCCATGGGTATTTTGCTTGAATGTTTCTCATCCTGTCTTTAAATTCTTCAACAGTAGGCACATCGTATTCAAAAGTTATAACAGTATCTGTAATAAAAGGAGCATATATATTCAGTATTTCTGTACAGTCATCTAAAGTTGCAAGTCTTAAGTTTTTGCTATTGTTCATGATTAATCCCGCCTATCTTTATGTTTATAGTTTAAATTTTATATTTAATTTCTCATTATGTAAAGAACAAACACCTTAGCCATATTGACTTTTAGGCATATATATGATAATGTTATGTATAAATATAAGCTAAAAGTGAATAAATATTCAATGCTTTGAAAGAGGTGCGATAATGGACGGTATTATTTATCTGGAGGATGGAACGATTTATAAGGGCAAAGGTTTTGGCAAAAGAGGAGTTTCCAGTGGAGAACTGGTTTTTAATACATCAATCACAGGCTATGAGGAGATATTAACTGATCCGTCTTATGCTGGACAGGTAATAACTATGACTTATCCGCTCATAGGAAATTACGGTGTAAATAGTTTTGAAAAAGAGTCTTCAGATGTGTATGCCAGAGGATTTATAGTAAAGAGGGCTTGCAATAATCCCTCAAACTATTTAAGTGAAGATAGTATTGATGAAATGTTAAAGAAAATGGGAGTAGTCGGAGTATGCGATTTAGATACAAGAAGCATCACGAGAAAAATTAGGACAGGCGGAGCTCTTAAATGTGTTATAGCAAATGAAGAGATTAGTGAGAATGATATAAAACAGATAATAGAGAGAGAAAAAGACAAAACTGATTTTTATATGGACGAAGTAAGTACAAAAGGTATACTTCATATTCCAGGTGACGGACCTAAAATCGCAGTTATGGATTTCGGAGTTAAGAACAATATAATAAGAAACCTTAGAAAAAGGGGCTGTGCTGTGACTATATTTCCTTATAATACAAATCTAGAACAGGTAATGGAAATAAAGCCAGATGGAGTTTTGCTCAGTAATGGCCCTGGAGATCCCCAAACGGTTACTTCTGGAATAGAATTCACAAAGAAAATTATCAATTTAGTACCTACTTTTGGAATATGTCTTGGACATCAGATTCTTGCACTTGCATTAGGGGGAGATACCTATAAGATGAAGTTTGGTCATAGGGGCGGCAATCACGGAATATACGATATTGAAAAAGATAGAGCTTATATAACCTCACAGAATCATGGTTATGCAGTTAAACCTGAAGGACTTGAAGATAAAGGAATAATAGTAACTCATAGGAATCTTAATGATGATACTGTTGAGGGGATAAGACATAAAGAGCTGCCTGTATTTTCAGTACAATTTCATCCAGAGGGAGCGGCAGGACCTACTGATACAGATTATTTGTTTGATAAGTTTATTTCACTTTCTAAATCAGTATAGACATAAAATGAGGGGGTAATTTTTTTATGCCATTAGACAAAACGTTAAAGAAGGTTATAATCATAGGTTCAGGTCCAATAATTATAGGTCAGGCAGCTGAATTTGATTATTCTGGTACTCAGGCCTGCAAAGCTATTAGAGAAGAAGGAATAGAGACAGTATTAATAAACAGCAACCCAGCTACGATAATGACCGATATGGATATTGCAGATAAGGTATATATAGAACCTTTAGCTGTGGATAGCATTGAAGAGATAATAAAAAAGGAGAAACCAGATGGCGTTCTTGCAGGATTTGGAGGACAAACTGCCTTGAATCTTGCTATAGACTTAGAACAGCAGGGAATACTAAAGAAATATAATGTAAAACTTCTTGGTATAAACAGTGAATCTATAAAGAAGGCCGAAGATAGAGAAGCCTTTAAGGAACTAATGCTTCAAATAAATCAACCTGTGCCTATGAGTATTATAGCTACTGAACTTAAACAATGTACAGATTTTGTGAATGAGTACGGGTTTCCGGTAATAATAAGACCAGCTTATACATTAGGTGGTACAGGTGGTGGAATTGCTGAAAACATGGAGGAGCTTATAGAAATTTGTTCTAGAGGAATTGAGATGAGTCCAATAGGACAGATATTGCTTGAACAGAGCGTTGCAGGATGGAAAGAGCTGGAGTATGAAGTTGTAAGGGACGGCAAGGACAACTGTATTATAATATGCAATATGGAAAACATTGATCCTGTTGGAGTTCATACAGGAGACAGCATAGTTGTTGCACCATCCCAGACACTGCGCGATAAGGAATATCAGATGCTTAGAAAGGCTTCTATAGATATAATAAGAAGCCTCAAAATTCAGGGAGGCTGTAACGTTCAGTTTGCACTTGATCCTAACAGCAGTAAATATATAGTTATAGAGGTTAATCCAAGGGTAAGTCGTTCAAGTGCCCTTGCATCGAAAGCTACAGGTTACCCTATAGCAAAAATTGCAGCCAAAATAGCTATAGGTTATAGCCTTGATGAACTTAAAAATTCCGTAACTCAAGTTTCCAGTGCTTGCTTTGAGCCAACTTTGGATTATGTTGTTGTAAAGATACCCAAGTGGCCATTTGATAAATTCAGGGGTTCTGAAAGAACCTTGGGAACTCAAATGAAAGCTACTGGAGAGGTTATGGCTATAAGCCGTACCTTTGAAAGTGCTCTTTTAAAGGCAGTAAGTTCAGTAGAAGGTATGCCTAAAGGATTAAGATCCAACGAACTTTCGGAGCTTAAGGAACAACAGTTAATTGAAAAAATAAAACTTCAGGATGATGAACGAATATTTGCTATAGCAGAAGGGTTGAGACGAGGAGTCAGTGAACAGGAATTATTTCATATAACTAAGATAGATCCATGGTTTATTAATGGAATTAAAACTATAGTTGATATGGAAAATAGTTTAAAAGAAAATCCAAAGGATAGAGAAACAATTTTCAAGGCTCAGATGATGGGCTTTACGGACGGCGAGATATGTGAGTTGACAGACCTGACGGAGGGGCTTTTAAAGGATATCAGGGAAAAAGAAAATATGTATCCTGTATATAAGATGGTTGATACCTGCAGTGGTGAATTCGAAGCAAAGACTCCTTACTACTATTCCTGCTATGAAACTGAAGATGAATCAGTAGTTTCTCCAAATAAAAAAATTGTAGTTATAGGTTCAGGCCCAATAAGGATAGGACAGGGAATAGAGTTTGATTATTGCTGCGTTCATGGTGTATGGGGAATTAAAAAATTAGGCTATGAGTCTGTTATAATTAACAATAACCCTGAAACTGTGAGTACAGACTTTGATACTTCTGATAAGCTTTATTTTGAGCCGCTGTATATTGATGATGTTATGAATATAATAGAAAAGGAAAAGCCTGAAGGAGTAATTGTACAATTTGGAGGTCAAACGGCACTTAATTTGTCTGAAAAATTATACAAGCGAGGAGTTAAGATATTAGGAACTGGTTTCAATGCTATTGATCTGGCTGAGGATAGAGAAAAATTCAGGGAGCTGTTAGAAGAACTTCAGATACCAGGGCCTAGAGGTATAGCAGTATATAGTGTAGAAAATGCTAAGGATCAAGCTGCTGTGCTTGGTTATCCAGTGGTAGTAAGACCGTCTTATGTAATAGGCGGGAGAGCTATGGAGGTAGTGTATGATAATAAGGGGTTAGAAACCTATATGAAGGAAGCATTGAGTCTTAAAAATGGTCATACAATTCTTATGGACAAATATATAAGAGGTACTGAAATAGAGGTAGACGCTATAAGCGACGGTGAGGATATACTTATGCCGGGGATAATGGAGCATATAGAGAGAACAGGAGTACATTCAGGAGATAGCATTACGGTATATCCATATATAACATTAAGCGAACAGGTTGTAGAAAAACTTAAAGAATATACTCTGAAAATATCACAGGCTCTTAGTGTTGTTGGACTTGTAAATATACAGTATGTTTATGACGGAAAGGATGTCTATGTTATTGAAGTAAACCCTAGAGCTTCTAGAACTGTGCCTATACTAAGTAAGGTTACAGATACTCCGATGGTGGACATAGCTGTTGAACTGATGCTTGGTAAAAAACTTAAGGAACTTGGTTATGGTACAGGACTTAAAAAGAACAATAATTTTTACGCTGTTAAAGCACCTATATTCTCCGGCGAAAAACTTACAGATGCCGATACTTATTTAGGGCCTGAAATGAAATCTACAGGAGAAGTACTTGGAATAGATAAAGATTTAGATAAGGCTATCTATAAAGCTTTTAAGGCATCGGGAATAAAAATATTTACAGAAGGAAGCATTTATGTATCTTTAAAAGATGTTGATAAGCAGGAAGGCAGCGAGGTTATAAAGGAATATTTGAATTTAGGCTATAAAATTTATGCATCTGCAGGAACTTATGAATATTTTGTTAAAAGTAATATTGAA
Source organism: Clostridium oryzae (assembly GCF_002029235.1). GTDB lineage: Bacteria > Bacillota > Clostridia > Clostridiales > Clostridiaceae > Clostridium_AE > Clostridium_AE oryzae. The sequence continues at coordinate 10,617 of NZ_MZGV01000033.1, read as the reverse complement.
TGCACAAAACTAGATTTTGATGAAGCATGTAAATATATTGCACAGGGAAAGATTAACATGGTGTTTAATACTCCAACGAGGGGTAACGGTATAGGAAGTGAAGGCTTTAATTTAAGAAGAAAAGCGGCAGAACACAGAATACCTACATTTACTTGTATAGATACATTTAAAATATTCATAAGAGCGATAAACGTAAAGAGGAGTAAAGAGATTATTGAATATAATGATTTGAGCTGGTACCTAGCAGAATAAACTAAATATATTGCGAACTAAATGCTGTAGACGGAATAGTTTAAAGAAAGCGCATTAAATAGGTATGAGAGTTAAGAGTAAAGAGAAAAGAGTAGAGAGAAAAGTGAAGGAAGAAATTCTGCTGTGCAGAATTTCTGAGAATTTAAATCTGATTATCTGAGATAACTTTTTAAAAACTAAGACTATACCTAGTATTACAAAAGGACTATTAAAATAATTAGTATTATCTATACAATCAAAATTCAGCATGGCTGAATTTTAACCTTCACTTTTCTCTTTTCTCTTTACACTTTTCTCTTACTTTGGTTCGCATTTTATTTAGCAAGTTTACTTCTGATATTTTAATGACTCACATTTCACAAGTTGTACGTATATAATTTAAGAATAGATTAGTAACTGATGCAAGTCTTATTGTATCAGTTATTTTATGCGTTGATGTAATTGCTTGTGGGAAAAAATGTATATGTTTCTGCGAAAAAAATTAATTTTTTAGGTTATTACTTTTCATGCATACTGTATTTATTTTTATTAAATGATATAATATATTATGGAAATTGTGGGAACGTTATATAAGTAAGTGTACGTTAGTCTGTTAGGAGGAAGTGAACTTGAGCAAGCCAAGCATATTTAGTAAAGATTATGATAGAAAAATGAAAAATAGGAAAAGGTTACAGATCATCACGATAATAGTTCTAGTTATAGGCATATTAGTGATGTTAACGAGGGCATATGTGCAAAATTGGCTTAAGGTTAATGCTGATAAATTAACTAACAATCAGAAGCAGTATGTTAATGATACCAACACAAATACAAAGAAAACAAAGAGTGATGAAACTCAAAAAGACGCAGAAAACAAAAAAGAAGAGGAGCAGAAACCTACAGAGAATAAAAGCACAATTAATGTTAAATTTCCCGATGGCAAGACTGTAAAAGTAGATTGTATCGATAATGGAGAAACTAAAAAAATTAGTTCAGTTGTGTCTGGAGGTAGTGATAAAATCAGTTTTAATATAAGTAAAAGTGCTGATGAAGCTGTCATATTAGATGATAAACAGAATATGTACGTTGTAGATCTTACTGGAAAAGTTACTGCTATAACTAAAGATAAATATATAAGTACAAGAGGAAGTGTTATTGTAAAGGATTCTTACCTTTCAATGAAGCCTAATTTTATCTGGCATTCTAATCCTAGATTTATAAGTGATGGTAAGGTAGCCTATGTAACCCAAATGCCATGGTTTAGAACTACTCAATATGTATATACTGTAGATATAAAAACTAATAGTCATGTAAGGATTCCTATGGTTCAGGGAAATAAAATAACCTTTGGAAAATTGACGAAGAAGGGACTTGAAATGACTGTAGATGGAAACGAAGAATATATCAGCTCTAAAGGAACAATAGTAAAGTAAATAAAATTTGAAAATCTATTTGAAATAAAATTTCGAAATGTGTTATAATGATTTAGTTACTTGTGTAGAATGAAAAAGGTTGTATTTAATTTAGGAGGAAATGCGATGAACGTTAAGTGTGACAAAATCGAAAAAAATACCGTAAAGCTTGAAATAACAGTTGAAGCTTCAAAATTTAATGAAGCTTTGAAAAAGGCTTATGTTAAAAATGTTAAGAAGTTTAACATACCTGGTTTTAGAAAGGGCAAAGCTCCAATGAACATTGTTAAAAAGATGTATGGAGAAGGTGTTTTCTACGAAGATGCCGTTAATATATGCTGTGATGAAACATATCCACAGGCACTTGCAGACAATAATATAGTGCCAGTAGATTATCCACAATTAGACATAGTGGAAATTGGAGAAAATAAGGATTTAATATATACAGCAACTGTAACTATTATGCCAGAAGTTGAACTTGGAGAATATAAGAACATAGAAGTTAAAAAAATCGAATATCCTGTTACTGACGAGGATGTACTTAATCAACTTAAGGCTTCACAGGAAAAGAATGCAAGGATTGAAACAAAAGCTGAAGGAACTGTAGAAAAAGGAAACATTGCAGTTATAGATTTCAAAGGATATGTTGATGAAAAAGCATTTGAAGGCGGAGAAGGAAAAGATTATTCTCTTGAAATAGGATCAGGAAGCTTTATTGATACATTTGAGGATCAGCTTATAGGAGTGGCAAAGGGAGAAACAAAGGAAGTTAATGTTACTTTCCCTGAAAACTATGGAAGAGAAGATCTTAACGGTAAAGCTGCTAAGTTTGAAGTTACTGTAAATGAAATAAAAGTTAAGGAACTTCCTAAACTAGATGATGAATTTGCAAAAGATACTTCAGAATTTGATACGCTTGAAGAATTAAAGGCAGACATCAAAGCCAAAATGCAGGAAGCAAATGAAGCAAAAGAAAAGAGAGAACTTGAAGAAAGTGTTATAAATGCTGTTTGTGATAACGCTAAAATTGATATTCCTGATGTTATGGTTGAAAAGGAAATTGATAACATGCTTAAGGATCTTGAAATGAGACTTAAGTATCAGGGAATAGACTTGCCTTCATATTATAAATATACTAATACAACAGAAGCAGGCATGAGAGACTATATGAAGGAATCAGCAGAAAAGAAAATAAAGACTGATTTAGTTATTGCTGAAATAGCTAAGAAGGAAGAAATAACTGCAGAAGAAGCAGAAGTTAAAGCAAAAGCAGAAGAATTGGCAAAACAGTATGGAGAAAAGGACATAGAGAAAACAGTGGATTTATTACTTAAAGTTCAAGGTGAATACATCAAAAACGATGTTGTTAACGAAAAAGTAATAAAATTGTTAGTTGACAATTCTAAAATAGTTGCTTAATATTGAGATAAGATATTTGCCAGAGATATATTTTCTGGCAATTACTTTTACAAAATTAAGTCAAAATAAATCAATTTGCATATACTAAATAAAGATATTTTATATGAAATGATTGTATGAGGAGGGAATTTCATGAGAAATAGTTTAGTACCTGTTGTTGTTGAACAAACTAATAGGGGTGAAAGATCTTACGATATCTATTCGAGACTGCTTAAAGACAGAATAATTATGCTAAGTGAAGAAGTTAATGATGTAACTGCTAGTCTTGTAGTAGCACAATTACTATTTTTGGAAAGTGAAGACCCAGATAAAGATATATATCTTTACATAAATAGCCCAGGAGGATCTATAACTTCCGGAATGGCTATATATGATACTATGCAGTATGTAAAATGTGATGTAAGTACTATATGCATAGGAATGGCAGCTTCTATGGGAGCATTCCTGCTTACTGCAGGCGCTAAAGGAAAGAGGTTTGCTCTTCCTAATAGTGAAATAATGATTCACCAGCCTCTTGGAGGTTTCCAAGGTCAAGCTACAGATATAGATATTCATGCTAAAAGAATAATCAGCATAAAGAAGAAATTGAACAAAATCATGAGTGAAAGATCTGGTCAGCCATTGGAAAAAGTGGAGAAGGATGTTGAAAGAGACCATTTCTTAAGTGCAGAAGAGGCTAAGGAATATGGCCTTATTGATGAAGTTATAGAAAAGCATAAAATATAGTACAATTGTCAATATTATATATTGGGTTAAGTGTAGTTATGGGAATTTAATAGTACTGTTGTTTACAGTATTTATTGCAGGTTATTGGTTAAACAAACCCTTAGCGAGGTGTAATGATGGTAAAATATGATGATAAAAAGCAACTTAAATGTTCCTTTTGTGGAAAGAGTCAAGATCAGGTGAGAAGGTTAATAGCAGGACCAGGTGTGTATATTTGTGATGAATGTATAGAACTTTGTTCTGAGATTATAGCTGACGAATTTGAGGATAATGTTCAGTTGGATGTGAATACGCTGCCTAAACCTTTAGATATAAAAAATTACTTAGATCAGTATGTAATCGGCCAAGATAGAGCTAAAAGGTCTCTAGCTGTAGCTGTATACAATCACTACAAAAGGATAAATAGCAATCTTAATGATTCTGAAGTAGAACTGCAGAAAAGTAATATTTTACTTTTAGGTCCTACAGGAGTAGGAAAAACTTTGCTAGCACAAACCTTAGCTAAGTTTTTAAATGTTCCTTTTGCAATAGCAGATGCTACTACACTTACAGAAGCAGGTTATGTAGGTGAAGATGTAGAGAATATATTGCTTAAGTTGATTCAAAATGCAGACTATGATATAGAGAGAGCCGAAAAGGGTATAATCTATATTGATGAAATTGATAAGATAGCTAGAAAATCAGAAAATCCATCCATCACTAGAGATGTATCTGGTGAAGGAGTTCAACAAGCACTTTTGAAAATACTTGAAGGCACAGTAGCTTCTGTACCTCCTCAAGGAGGCAGAAAGCATCCTCATCAAGAGTTTATTCAGATAAATACTACTAATATACTATTTATCTGCGGCGGTGCTTTTGATGGAATAGATAAGATCATTGAGAAAAGAACAAGAGTTAGTTCTATGGGTTTTGGAGCAAGCATTCAATCTAAAAATGAGAAAGATATTGGAAAACTACTCAAGGAAGTTATGCCTGGCGATTTACTAAAATTTGGTCTTATACCAGAGTTTGTAGGAAGATTACCTATAGTTGTAACACTTGATGCGTTGGATAGAGGAGCATTGGTTAATATTCTTCAAGAACCTAAAAATGCTTTAGTTAAACAGTACAAGAAATTATTTGAGATGGATGACGTGGAACTCGAATTTCTGCCTGAGGCGTTAGAAGCTATCGCTGATGAAGCTCTTAAGAGGAACACAGGAGCAAGAGGACTTAGAGCCATAATAGAGGAAATGATGAATGGTATAATGTTTGATATACCTTCAAATGAAGAGATAGTTAAAGTTGTAATAAATAAGGATACACTGGTATCAAAGACACCGGAATTGATTATAACTGAAGGACAAAAGAGGCTTCCAATGAAGTCTAAAAAGTCTAAGAATAGAAAAGGTATAGAAACGGCTTAAAAACAAATAAGCATGAAAAGATTTGCCATTTGTAACAACTTTATGGCAAATCTTTTTTTTCAAAAAATAAATTGGACTGAATACCACTAACTAAATTGGTTAAGAATAGAGATGATATCTAAAGAATGGAGGAAAGGAATAATTTTGATTATTCCTTATTAAAATTATGGCAAGTTTAGTTATGGTTATTCAACTTTTTTTTACTATTGTTATAGGTTTATATTTTTGGAATGCATTGAAAACACAACAGAATAGTAGGAGCTTAATTACTGGAGATAATAAAAAGGAAATGGAGAAGCTAAAAAAAATGAGAGAGGTTAAACTTACGAAACCACTTTCAGAATTGAGCAGACCTAATGATTTTAGCGAGATAATAGGTCAGGAGGATGGTATTAAAGCATTAAAGGCAGCATTGTGCGGAAGTAATCCTCAACATGTAATAATATATGGCCCTCCAGGAGTTGGTAAAACTGCAGCAGCGAGACTTGTACTAGAATATACTAAATTTCAAAACGATTCCCCATTTGGCAGAAATGCCAAATTTGTTGAAATTGATGCTACAACACTAAGATTTGATGATAGAGGAATAGCAGATCCTCTTATTGGTTCAGTACATGATCCTATATATCAAGGAGCGGGTGCCCTTGGAGTGGCAGGAGTACCTCAGCCAAGACCAGGAGCTGTAACCAAAGCCCATGGCGGAATCCTATTTTTGGATGAGATTGGTGAATTACATCCAATAGAGTTAAATAAATTGCTTAAGGTATTGGAAGATAGGAAAGTATTTTTAGACAGCGCATATTATAATTCAGATGACAGCAATATACCAACCTATATAAAAGATATATTTGAAAATGGTCTGCCTGCTGATTTTAGACTAATTGGAGCCACCACTAGAAGACCAGAGGAAATATCACCTGCTATAAGAAGCAGATGTGTAGAAATTTTCTTTACAGCTTTAAATAGCAGCGAGATCTGTGAAATAGCAGAAAAAGCTGTTCTCAAGATAGGAAGAAATATTACTAAGGATGCATGTAAGCTTATTGGTATGTACTGTAGTAATGCAAGGGAAGCAATAAACTTAGTTCAACTGGCCACAGGTGTAGCATTGCAGGATAAACGATATGAACTAAATGCAGAGGACATAAAGTGGGTATTAGATGTAGGAAGATACATTCCAAGATATGAAAAGAGTATAAGGGAAAATCCTCTAGTAGGCTATGTAAATGGTGTAGCGGTAATAGATGGAGATAATGGCACTATATTAGAAATTGAAGCTTCTGCTGTAATTCGAAAATTTGGTAAAGGATCCGTTAAGATTACAGGAATTATAGAAGAAGAGACCATAGAAGTAAATAATAAAAAAATAAGAAGAAAAAGCACTGCTCTATGCTCTGTACAAAATGTACTTACGGTGTTAAAAAATAGATTGAATATTGATTGTGATAAGTATGATATACATATTAATTTCGCTGAAAGTGTGCCGGTAGATGGACCTTCCGCAGGTACAGCGATACTTTGTTCGGTATATAGTGCTATAATGAAGTTAGAAGTAAGCAATGTATTAGCTATGACTGGCGAGGTATCACTTCAGGGTTATGTAAAACCGGTTGGTGGAGTACCAATTAAAATTAAGGCAGCAAAGCAAGCAGGTGTAAAAAAGATTATAATTCCTTCGGAAAATTGGCAAGATAGTTTTAGCAATATTAGTGACATAGAAATAGTGACAGTAAGTAACATAGATCAACTAATTGATGAAGTTTTTCTAAGAAAGAGTTTGACTGACAATTCATCAGATAATAATGAAGATGAAGTATCAGTAATTGCGTCTAAAGGTGAAACAGCATAGATTGATTAATCTTATATGAATAAATTCGGATATATATATACAATGTTTAATTTATACTATTGACTAACTAATAAATTTAATATTAAATAGTTATAGACAGCCAATCTTGGATATTAATTTATGAGCAGTGGATAATTGGCTATGATGAATAATATTTATTTTAGATAGTATGTATAGTTTAACAGCTAATAACACATAGAAAAAATATAGCGACTAAATATTTATAGGTTGAAAATTCGTATTTCAATTTGTTAAGCTTACTAGCTATCTGATATGCACTTAGAATTTATGACGAAATGAAAGTGAGGGTTAAGAATGGAAAAAGAGTTTAAGGAACTTCCACTTATTCCATTGAGAGGGATAACTATATTTCCTTATATGGTTCTACACTTTGATGTTGGAAGACAGAAATCCATTTTAGCTTTAGAGGAAGCTATGTTAAATGGACAGGAAATATATTTAGTTACTCAAAAAGATGCAAGGATGGAAGAACCAGAACCAGAAGATATATTTACAATAGGAACTGTATGCAATATAAAGCAATTATTAAAATTGCCAGGAGATACAGTAAGAGTATTGGTAGAAGGAGTTAAGAGAGCAAAACTAAGTAGCTATATACAGCAGGATCCTTTTTATAAAGTAAACGTAGAAATCATTGATGAAGTTGATAGTATCCCAAATAAAAAATGTGAGGCGCTGATAAGAACAGTCAAAGACAGTTTTGACGAATACATAAAACTTACTGGTACTATGCCTGCAGATATATTGCTTACTTTAGATGATATAGAAAGTCCAGGAAGATTAGCAGATATAGTGTCTTCTTATCTTGTGCTTAGACAAGATAAAAAGCAGGAGTTATTAGAGGCTTATGAAATAGATAAACGACTTGATAAATTATTGATATTAATGAAAAATGAGATAGAAATATTAAAAATAGAGAAAAAGATAGGCGTGCGTGTTAAAAACAAAATTGACAAAGTGCAAAAGGACTACTATTTAAGAGAACAATTGAAGGCTATACAGGAAGAGCTTGGAGAAGACGACGAAGACAAAAAAGAAGTAAATAGATATAAAAGTAGGATTAATAAAGCAAAGCTGCCTAAATACGTTAAAGAAAAGGCACTTTATGAGCTAGAGAGATTAAAAGGTACAGGAGGGTATTCTGCTGAAGGTAATGTTATAAAAACTTATTTGGATTGGATTATAGATTTGCCTTGGAATAATCAGACAGAAGATAACTATGATATAAAGAAGGCAAGAAAGATATTAGATGATGAACATTATGGGTTAAAAGATGTAAAGGACAGAATTGTAGAATATCTTGCAGTTAAAAAGATGAATGAGTCACTTAAAGGACCTATTCTATGTTTAGTAGGACCTCCAGGGGTCGGAAAAACTTCAATTGCACGTTCAGTAGCTAAAGCATTGAATAGAAATTTTGTCAGAATGTCATTAGGTGGATTGAGAGATGAAGCTGAAATAAGAGGACATAGAAAAACATATGTAGGAGCTATACCTGGCAGAATAATATACGGTATGAAACAGGCAAAATCTAAGAATCCATTATTCCTTCTAGATGAAATAGATAAAATGAGTAATGATTTTAGAGGAGATCCTGCCGATGCATTGTTAGAAGTTTTAGATGCGGAGCAAAATAGCACGTTTAGGGATCATTATCTAGAGTTAGAAATGGATTTGTCCAATGTTATGTTCATAACAACTGCTAACACCTTGGATACTATACCTAGACCACTTCTTGACAGAATGGAAATAATTGAGGTATCAGGATATACTTATGAAGAAAAACTTCACATAGCTAAAAATCATCTTGTTCCAAAACAACTTAAGGAAAATGGAATAAATGATAAATCAATCAAATTTACAGATTCAGGCATAAAGTTAATTATTGATAGTTATACTAGAGAATCTGGAGTTAGAAGTTTGGAAAGAAGAATTGGCTCAGTAATAAGAAAAGCCCTTACTGACATGTTAGAAAATGATAAAAAAACTTGCAGTATAACTGCAAACTTAGTTAAGAAATATCTTGGAAGTGAAATATACACTTACGATAAAATAGATAAAGACGATAAAGTAGGTGTAGTTACAGGAATGGCATGGACAGCGTATGGTGGAGATACTTTACCTGTTGAGGCTTCTATAATGGATGGTAACGGGAAACTTGAACTTACAGGACAACTCGGAGATGTGATGCAGGAATCCGCTAGAGCTGCATTTAGCTATGTAAGAGCTCACGCTTATGAATATGGTATAGACAATGAGTTTTATAAGAACAAGGATATACATATTCATGCACCTGAAGGAGCTGTACCTAAAGATGGACCATCTGCCGGCGTTACAATGGTAACAGCACTTGTATCGGCTCTTTCAGGAAAAAAGGTTAAACATAATGTAGCTATGACAGGGGAGATTACGTTAACTGGCAGAGTACTTCCTATAGGCGGTTTGAAAGAAAAATGTTTAGCAGCACATAGGGTTGGCATTGACACTGTAATAGTTCCTAAGGATAATAAGAGGGATGTTGAAAAAATACCGGAGGCAATAAAGGAAAAACTTAAGTTTTTATTTGCATCTGATATAGATTTTGTACTGAAGAATGCACTCTTGGAGGATACTAATAATGTTAATTAAGCAGTGTGAATTTATTACTTCTGCGGTAAAGCGTACTCAGTATCCTATAGACAATCGACCCGAAATTGCATTTGTAGGTAGATCTAATGTAGGTAAATCTTCTATAATAAATGCTCTTACGATGAGAAAGAACCTGGCTAAGGTTGGAAACACACCAGGAAAGACTAGGTTAATAAATTTCTTTTTAATCAATAATGAATTTTATCTTGTCGACCTTCCTGGTTACGGATATGCTAAAGTTTCGAAGGTCGAAAGAAAAAAGTGGGGAGAAATAATAGAAGAATACCTTACACAAAGGGAGAATCTTAAAAAGGTTGTTCTCTTGGTAGATAGCAGACATAAACCTACTGAGGACGATATATTAATGCTGAATTGGATACGACATTATGGATATAATGTAACTGTAGTTGCTACTAAGATTGATAAACTTACCAAGAATGAGCTAAGGAAAAACGAGTCAATCATTAGAGAGACTCTTAAAATTGACAAAGAGGAATTATATTTCTTTTCTTCAACCACTAGAGTTGATAGAGAAAAACTAGTTGATAATTTATTTGACGATGTATTAGAAACAGTAGAATAGTTTATGAAAACGAGGCAGAAATTTTAGATTTCTGCCTCGTTGTTTTTTTGTTTGAAGTACTGCTGGTGAAGCTGAATAAGTAAAACTATGCAGAAGGTTAGTTAGCATATATAATGCATATGATATGTTTCATAATAATGTTGGTGATTTGTACATGCTGTTACAGTGATGCAGTGAAGCTAGCCGACATAGGGTGTAACCATTTTTTATTCTATAGGAAACTATGTAATTGCAAGGTTGTGGATAAGTGTGTAAAATATAGGTATTATGGTAGATAAGAAAATAACAGTAAAAGAAATATTAGTAGATAAGTATCAGGATTTTAAAAATAAATATTGGAGT